>DATJGD010000017.1:0-58793 GCA_035495255.1 Bacteroidota bacterium
CCGTTGATGTCAACGATAACCTCTTTTGCTTTTATTGTGCCGTTCACTTTGAGTTTGAATGTGTCCACTGTAGAGGTACCAATCCCGACCCCGCCTGTATTAGAATTATAGATATTCGCGCCCGAGGTGAGCCAGATCCCTCCCCCGCCCGTTGATGCCGTTGTCTGAACCGTGCCATCGGGGAATTTTATGCCTCCGGTGGTAGACTGAATAGTCCCTGCGACGGTCAGCAACGAGGCCGGCGATGACGTGCCGATTCCGACATTTCCGGCGTCGGTAATTCGCATTCGCTCGACCGGGGAAAAAGATACGCCATCTTGTTTTGTTCGAAAGCTGAGGTGCCCGCCTCGATTATTGGGTGAGCTGCCTGCAGCGAGAGTCAGCAAGCGGGTGATGCGTTTCGATCCGGAGGCATTATCCATGAGGCTGGTGGCAACATCTCCGATTTCCATCAGATCCGTCGGCACCCTATCGGTCGCAAGCTCAACCACCCCTAATCCGATCGTCCCACCCGTTGCATTGATGGTAAATACTTTTGAATTCCCTCCGTACCCCGCAAAATTAGGAGCAGTCGTTCCAAGGCCAATTAATCCGTTGTCGAACAAAGAAGAATTGCCAACGGCAGATGTTCCTGTCCATTTCGTGATGTAATTAAGCGTGCCTGAGCCTGTAACCTGTGCTGTAGCAAGTTGGAGCGATGCACACACTGTCATGCTGAGGAAGAAAGCAAACGCACAAATGACCCTCTGCTGTGATGTCATAGTATTCCCCTTTCGGTTTAGAGTTTCAATTGATCTGGAATAGATATTTTTCATAATTCATTTTCAGCATATTGCACAATCTTGCAGAGCTAGTTGACTCTCTCGATTACCTCGCGAATTTTATCCAGCTTAGTCTTGTTGACGAAATAAAGCTTTTCCGAGTTTGCGATGGTTTTTTCTACCAGCATTCCGTCCTGCACAAGCACATCGACTGCTTCTGAGACTTCTTTGATCCTGATTTCAATAACTTCATGAGCAACCCACCAACACGTTATCCCTTCGAGCGTATCTCCTGCATCAGGATTTTTCAGAAGATGTTGAAGAATGAGATGAGATAGAGTTTGGGTCTGCACTAAAGAATTTTTGTGAAGGTAATGGTTCGTGCGCTACAAGATTAGTACCAGAATCATAGCATCTACTGAAGTACCGGATTGAGGGATTTTCGAAGAGAGAGTAATCGCGAGGCGAACCGATTGTCAACTTGATGTGACAATTGATTGCAAGGAGTTAGAGATCTTGCAAAAACTCGACCTCTACTGTAACAAACGTATAACGTATCGGGGAGATAGCACGAACAGATGTGATCTAAGGAGAACTCAGCGTATTACAGATGTGACACTGCCTTCCTCCTGAATGGGAATGTTATGCTTTTTGATGAGGCGGTAAAACGATTGCCTGCTCATTTGCGCGGATTTGGAGGCTTGGGAAATATTCCATGCCGACATGTTCAATAATTTCGCGACATATTCTTTTTCAAATCGCTCTAACGTGCGATCTTTGGCCTGCTTGTAGGTAAACCCGGACGCATTGTCCTCTCTTATTGACCCCACGCAGATGTCGGCATCCCGGATAATGTTTGAGTTGCACATAACAGCTGCTTTGTTAACGACATTCTTGAGTTCTCGAACATTGCCGGGCCATCTCCAGGAGGAAAGTTTTTTCAATGCAGCATCGGATACATATATGCTCGGCCGTTCATTTTCCAGGCAAAACTGCCGCAAGAAATGATCGGCTAACAGTGGTATATCGCCGTTGCGATCTCTGAGCGGAGGAAGTTCTATCGTGAGCGCGTTGATCCTATAAAGAAGGTCTTCCCTAAATTTGTCCGCCTTGACTGCATCATCAAGATTTGCATTGGTCGCGGAGACAATTCGTATGTCCGCCTCCACAACGTTTGATGACCCCAGCTTCCTGTATGTTTTATCTTCGAGGAACCTCAATAACTTCACCTGGGACAACGTGCTCAGCGTATTGATCTCGTCAAGAAACAGAGTCCCCCCTCGCGCATCATTGACAACGCCCTCCCGGGAGTCTCCGGCGCCGGTATAGGCACCTTTGACGTGACCGAAGAGTTCATTTTCGAAAAGATGTTCATGCAAAGCGCCGCAATTCAGCGGAATGAACGCGTTGCCAGATCTCCGACTCAGATAATGAACTGCTCGCGCGAACAATTCCTTTCCCGTACCGGTTTCGCCGGTTATAAGCACAGGCGAATGAACATTGCTGACTTTAAGAATATTATCTAATGCAGCGACGAATGCCCGCGATTTGCCGACGAGGAACTGTCTGCTGAAACTCAACAGCAAATTTCTGGCGAACTCGGCATTTTTCCTGGCTGATAAGAGTTTATTCAGATTGGATGATATATCGCTTCTGTCACAGGAAAGGACAGTTATATCTCTCATTCCCACCGCCAGCAAGTCATCAATACTTATCGTTGTTTTGCGCGGGAGATAGAGGTAGCATGGCTTAGAATCGTACTTTTGCTTAGCAGTTCTGATAAACTGCAGATCGTTTTGTTTTGAGAGGGGGAAAATGAGTGCGCACTCGCAGGACTGAAAATCATTTCCGATACGGTCTCGCCCCTCCAGAATGCAATCAAAAGATCCCTGAAGGGACAGAAGAATGTCGGAGAATTCCTGACTGTCTCCCTGAATCAAGATCAGAATTTTGTTTTTCGGTTGCACTGTACTGGCGTCAGCCAGCAGGTTCTGGAGTGACATTAGTTATGATCGCCGTCGAATTAGAGATGAAATCAGACAAAGGGCGTCACGCACAAAGTGCCCAGTCCTCAGCATGAGGACTGTTATCAATACCGTTTACACATTAATACTCAGAAGGAGAGCTGCACGATTGGACAACATACCCGTGCGGTAGATATCCAATCATTTACTTATCAACAAACAACGCTTATATGCTTCTTAGGTTGGCTCGTAGTATATAATTATAATCTTTTGTAATGTCAAGAGCTGAATTACTAAATAGCGAAAATAATTTACTGAAACCTGATCAACCCAGGTAGCCGGAAGGAGCGCAAAATGCCACGAGAACTTGCAGGAAGAATCTTTCAAAAGGCAGGCAAAAGCTAAAAATACGAGTGACCCCGGCGCGAATCGAACGCGCAACCCTCAGCTTAGAAGGCTGATGCTCTATCCAGTTGAGCTACGGGGCCGTGTTCCTAATTTAACAAAAAACCATTGAGTGTTCAATGCCAGAGAGGCTTACTGATTTTTCTCCCTGAGATTGTTGATGATCTCATCGAAGTAGGGCTTTTCCCGCAAACTTGCGTGCGAGCCGGGGAACGCAAGAACGCTGAGGTCGACGCTTTGCTCATCGAAATTGGTCATAACAATCGCGCACCGCTGGTCGTGAGATAGCCGGGTATTGTCGATTTGGGGGAAATCGAAAAAACTGATCCAGAACTCGATGATGTTTGGAGTGCTGTCTCCGGCAAGGGGATCGCTGAGTGTCCGTACCTCGAGGCGAACCTTGATGTTCTTCGTGACGCGGTCCGCTTCAAGCACGACTATCCTGAAGAGCCGTGTAATGTTATCGACGGTGAGGCTGTCTTCATCCAGCACTAATCCGCCTGGACTATTTTTGAGACTGTCGAGGTCAATCTGCCGGTCGAATTTGTCTCCGGCTTCTTCCAGACTGAGCATCTGTTTCCGGGTAACTTCACGGGCGAGCCGTTCCAGCCGGTCGAACTGGGCACTCTTCTCAGGACCATTCTTCAGCGCAAGAATCGACTTCTCGAGCTGGAGAAAAAGCGGTTTAAGGTTGAGCGACTCGTGAAAGTTGTACGCCAGGAGTTCGATATTCAGGAGTTGAGCGTCGAGCGATGAATTTTGCATTCCCGGCTTCAGGAATGAATCGATGATCGACTTGAACATATCCTTCCGGAGTGAACTTTCCGACTCTTCTCGCTTGCTCATAAGCTCGGAGTACAGCCGGAAGTTGGAATCGAACCGTTGCTGTCGCTCAATAATACGTGAACCGAAAAAACCGAGAGCCGCAACAGCCAGAGCAGTAAGCAATCCGCCGACAGGCTCAAGGAGAACCTGGGCGATCTCCCATTTATCTTTCTTTTTCGGTTTTGAGCCTTCGGCGGTTTCCATGGTTACTTCCTCTTCAATGAATATTTGCCATCCTTGGCTTCAAGGCTCATGTCGAGGCGCGTGGACTTATCGTAGGAGTAGAGTTCAAAGGAAGCGTTCTGATTCTTGTATGACACACTGAGCGTACATTTTCCCTTTTCAACTACAAACAAACGATACGATCCGTATGCGTCCGTTACGGTGCTGTACGTTTTTTTGGGTGTGATAATTTCAACCTTTATTCCCTTGGCAACAGCTTTGCCGCCTTCACGAAGCGTCCCGAATATTTCACCAGCAAGCGTGATGGAAGAAAAAAGCAGGACGAAAACCAGGAAAAGAATGGATCTTTTTGCCATACATATTCTCCTTATATTGCAATTGCTGAACGTACGCGGGATTCTCATGCTGGACTATGACCGATCTCGCCTTCGGGGGGATTCCAAATACGATTCATGGCTAATCTTTGCCCCGCTTGATAAGTCATGTCGAATTGGAAAAATATACAGATTTTCTTCTCTTTTTACCAATTATTCCCCCGCAACACCTTTTGCAAACCAGTTGAGCCACTTCACATGGAAGCTTGCTTTTGCCTCATATACCCATTATATTATCCTCGAAATTTAAAAGGAAAACGTGAATGGCCGATAAATTGAAGCTCCTGCTCGTCGATGATGAAGATACGTTGCGCAAGATCATGAAGGACGAGCTGATCGTCCAGGGCTACGACGTGATCGATGCCGATAGCGGACAGGCTGCTCTCGACGCCCTGAAAGACGGGTACCGGGACATCGTCATCCTGGACATCCGCATGGACGGGATGGACGGCCTTGAAGTTCTCAAGCACATCCGCAAAGATAATCTGGCAGGCAAGGTCATCATGCTGACCGGCGTCGATGAACTGAAAATCGCCCGCGAAAGCCTTGATCTTGGCGCGAACGATTTTATGACGAAGCCTTTTCAGTTTCAGAATCTATTCGCCTGCATCAAGCGGGTGATGAAGGAAGCCTAGTTTTCCGGACCATCCCACCCCTCAATTCCGATTGTAGATCCACCGAAAATTTGCTATATTATTTTTGGTAAAATTATCGTACCCGGGTAAGTGGCGGAATTTGGCATACGCGCTAGACTTAGGATCTAGTCCCTAACCGGGATGGGGGTTCAAGTCCCCCCTTACCCACAACTCTCTTGGCAGGAAGCTATTCCTCTGTAAGTTATCTCAAACGATTTTGCATCGATGGATATATCAATTACCGACATAACAGACGTAGAAAAAGAAATTTCCATTCACGCCTCCGCGAGCGAGCTCGAACCGCATTTAGAAAAGGCCTATAAGCGCTACGCGCCGACGATCGAGATCAAGGGGTTCCGCAAAGGGAAAGCCCCGATCGATCTCGTCAAGAAAATCCACGGTGAATCGATCGAGTATAACGCCCTCGACACCATCGCGAGCGAAATTTACCGCAACGTAGTCCAGGAACGGGACATCCACCCTATCGGGGATCCGGTCCTTACCGACATCGATTACAAACGGGGCGAAGCGCTTTCATTCAAGATTAAATACGAACTCAAACCCAACTTTCAGCTTGGCGACTATAAGAACATCTCGCTGGAAAAGCCGATTCACCCGGTTACCGACGCTGAAATGGACGATGAAATCCTCCGCCTCCGCAAGTCAAACAGCACGACATCCGAGGCTGCCTCGGCGGCTGACGACGAGCACGTCGTTATCGCCGACATCCAGCAGCTTGACGAGGCCGGCACTCCTTTGATCGGCAAGAAAAATGCCGACACGCGGCTCTACCTTGCCGGCGGCACGATGTATCAGGAAATTAAAGACGTCCTCCGCAACGCCGCCCCCGGCGAAACCAAGCGGGCGAAGTTTGAGGCCGAGCGTGAAGGCAAGAAGCAGACAAACCACCTTGAGCTGACGATCAAGAAAGTTGAAAAGATCAATATCCCGGAGCTCGACGAGGCCCTGGTGAAGAAAGTGACGAACGATAAAGTCTCAACCGTCGACGAGTTCCGAAAGCAGCTGCGCGAAGAGCTCGAAAAGTACTGGGAAGAGCAGAGCGAACGCAAGCTCATCGATTCACTTGTAGGCGAGATTGTCCGCCGTCATGATTTTGTCGTCCCCGAATCCCTTATTAAAGGGGTGACGGATTCGCTCATGGAAGACTTCAAAAACCGATACCCGAACAAAAAGCTGCCTGCCGATTTCAACGAGCAGGAGTTCAGGGAACAGAACCGCGGCTACGCGGTATTTCAGGCCAAGTGGTATCTGATCCGCGAGCGGCTCCTCGAAGCCGAACATCTCGAGGTTTCCGATGAGGACATCGAACGATACGCGGCTGCCGAGGCCTCCAAGATCGGCATCGAAAAAGAGCGGCTCGTTGCATTTTACAAAACGTCAGGAGCCGCGCAAGACAAGATCTTAAGCGACAAACTCCTCGACCTTCTCAAGAAGCATGCGATCATTACCGAGAAGATCGTCGAGTCACCCGAACCCGAAGACAACGCTACCTAACAGAAAGGCATACTACGATATGAGCAATACAGTGTACAATCAGTTGATACCGATGGTTATTGAGCAAACCGGCAGAGGCGAGCGAGCGTATGATATTTTCTCCCGTCTTCTGAAGGAACGGATCATATTTCTTGGAACCCAGGTCGACGACGGGATGGCAAGCCTCATCATCGCGCAGCTGTTATTTTTGGAATCGGAAGACCCGGATAAGGACATTCATCTCTATATCAACAGCCCGGGCGGCGGAGTCTATGCGGGCCTGGCGATCTACGACACAATGCAGCACATACGGCCCGACGTTTCGACGATTTGCGTCGGAATGTCCGCGAGCATCGCCGCAATCCTCCTTGCAGGCGGAGCAAAAGGAAAGAGATACTCACTGCCGAATTCACGAATCATGATTCACCAGCCCTGGGGCGGCGTTCAGGGTACCGCCAGCGACATCAGCATTCAGGCGGAAGAGATCTTAAAGATAAAAAAGCGCATCAACGAAATTCTCTCAGGCCACTGCGGCAAGTCGATTGATCAGGTCGAGAAGGATACTGATCGCGACCGCTACATGAACCCCGAAGAGGCAACAAGCTACGGCCTTATCGATTCTATCCTGGCCAAGAAAGTCCGAACTGAGCCGAAGAAGGACAAATAATGAGTCACCGTCAAAAGCCTGAAGACCTGATCAAATGCTCGTTCTGCGGCAAGTCCGCTGATCAGGTCCTCAGCATCATCGCCGGCCCCGAGGCCTACATCTGCGACAACTGCGTCGCAAGCTCGGTCGACATCCTGCGGAACAATCTGGCGGCAGTGGCGTCAAAGCGCGCCCCTTCCAAGACCACGCTCACACCGATGGAGTTGAAGAGAGCGCTCGACGAATATGTCATCGGGCAGGAAGAAGCCAAAAAAACCCTCGCGGTGGCGGTGTACAATCACTACAAGCGGATCGACGCGAAGGAGCAACTCAAGGCCGCCGACGACGTGGAAATTGAAAAGAGCAACATTCTCTTGCTTGGGCCGACGGGCACCGGAAAGACGCTGCTCGCGCAGACGCTGGCGCGGATTCTTGCGGTGCCGTTCGCGATTGCGGATGCAACGACGTTGACGGAAGCGGGCTATGTCGGCGACGACGTGGAAACCGTCCTCGTACATTTATTGCAGAATGCCGATTACAATGTCGAGCGTGCCGAGCGCGGCATTGTCTACATCGACGAAGTGGATAAGATCGCCCGGAAGAGCGACAGCGCCTCGATAACACGAGACGTCTCCGGCGAAGGAGTGCAGCAGGCGCTTCTGAAGATCCTCGAAGGAACAGTCGCGGGCGTCCCTCCCAAAGGAGGCAGGAAGCACCCTGAGCAGAGCCTCATCAATATCAATACGAAGAACATTCTGTTTATCTGCGGCGGGGCATTTGAAGGGCTTGAAAAAATTATCGCGACGCGTGTCAATCAGAACCCCATCGGGTTCGGCGCGCAGATCAAGGGGAAAAAAGATCACACTCCGGCCGAATATTTGCCGCTCGTCGAGCCGGAAGACTTACTAAAATTTGGATTAATCCCGGAATTTATCGGAAGGCTGCCGATCGTGGCGCCGCTTCACGCGCTGAGCGAAAAGGCGCTCCTGAATATCCTCGTCGAGCCGAAGAATGCCCTCGTCAAGCAGTATCAGAAGCTGTTCCGTCTTGAAGGCGTCGAGCTGGAGTTTGAAGCGAACGCGTTGAAGGCGATCGTGTCGAGAGCGATGGAACGCGGCACGGGTGCCCGCGCGTTGCGCTCGATCATGGAAGAGTCGATGCTCGACGTGATGTTCCATCTCCCCGGCAAGCAAAACATCGCAAAGTGCGTGATCACGAAAGATACGATCACGAAGAAGAAAGATCCTACCTACATCCTCAAGGAAAAAGAGCGCAGAGCGACGGGATAGTTTCTCTGAGGCTATCGGATTTCATAGGAAATTAGTTGCCATTCTTCGTACACGGGAGTATGGATTTTTCACTCCCGGAGAACATGGTCAAGGCGCCCTAACGAGGGAAACTTTCCCATCTCGGATCGTTAGAACAGCACAATTATTGCATGCCGTAAATTCCGGAAGGTCGATTTGCTGGAGTATCCTTGGCTGAATATCCTCCCTGCCGGATAGTTCCTGAATCCTATTCAAACCGTAGCTCAATACGTTGAACTCTCCCATCACGAATACAGAATAATTCGATCTATTGTCTGAGGTATTCACCAAATAGAGGAATCCGTTTGGCGGCACTTTTGAAACGAGCGGAACAATTTGATTCAACAGAAGTTCAGCTTCCCGCCCGTTCCGGTCCATCCGATTATCTTTTTCTATGACGGCAATAGTATGACTCGCAGCGGTAGCAGCAAGGAATACGATCACTGCTCCGAGAGACAACTTGTTATTTTGAAAAGTCTCGATAAAGGATCCGACACCGATGCCAACGAGGATGCTGACAAACGGCATTGCAGCATACACGTATAATTCGCTCACATGCATCGTGATCAGAAAAGGAGACACGGAGGCGAGCGCGAGGATGAATATCATTATTGATAGGCCTGTGCGTCCGGCCTTACGAAGACCTTTCAGTATTATTACTGTGAAGGTGAGAGTGCTTGCGAACACTATGGCGGGGAAAACGTACTCTGCGCGAAGATATGATTGGAGTACATCGACCGTGGAAGCTGAAAGCAATGCTCCGGTGAGAACGAATACCATGTTCTTGAGGATATTCAATCCTATGACAATATCGTATCTCTCCGCGAGCCCTCTCGTTATGAGAGTTACGTGGACGACATAATATGCAATCGCGATGATCAGGTATGGCACCATCGATAAGGCTCGTTTCCAGATTCCCGTCAGCCGTCGTGATGGTCTGAGGCACGAGGCCAAGACGATTATTGCCGCCAGGAAACTCATCCCGCTTTCCTTTGCAAGAACCGCAATTGAAAAGGCAACGATGCTTGTGCAATACCACATTGTTCTTGCGCGAGACGTTCTCGAGTCATCTGAAGCGCGGTAGTAAGACCACAAAGAACAGCATCCGGCGAGCCCACTCAATACCTGCGACATCGTGTCGTTGCTCGAAACTGCCATTACGTTGATCTCGCAGATGAGCATATAGCAGGAACCGATTGCAGCCTCGAGTGTCGTCAATCTCAACTCTTTCATCGCCGCAAAGATTAGCCAGGCTAATGTGAGATGCATCGCCAGCACGAGGAGATGAACAGGCATTGTGTTCAACCCGAAAAAGGCTTGAACCAAAGCCAGGAGAGACGAATCAATCGGGCGATAAAAGGAAAGGCTTGGGTTTTGATGACTCCAATAGTAAAAAATCCTGGTTACGGGGTTGACGAATACGAGTTTAAAATCATCTCCGTAGTATCCAATGTGCAGCCCCGGGTAGTAAAGCCCTAATCCTGCGATGACAAGGGCCCCTATCCACCATTGTGTTAATCGGTCGGTGCGCACTTACTCTTTCACCCCTACGAACAACCAATTCTCCATCTGTTTCCACATCGGCCCGTATTTCTGCTCGATGAAGCGGTCATAGTACCGCAACAGCAGGTAGCGTGGACGGGTCGCGAGCCGCATCAATGTTGTTAATTTCGACATGGGCGTTGAGGCATCTACGGAAGTTCCGTCCACTCTCTCACAAACGGTCATTCTGAAGCCGGCTCGTTCAGCGGCATTCTTCCAATCGGCAGACGTCGGGTGAGTCTCCGCCGCGGCACCGGATCCGAACAGCCGCAGAGCCTCTTCGTTCATCGTTCTACGATTGTGAACTTCGATCTCGTTTCCCCATATCCTGTCGTTCCAGGCGATCCACCCTCCCTTTTTGAGTATCCTATGGGCCTCGCGAAAGATCTTTTCAGGTTCGAGAATCGCGATCACCGATTCCGCGATCAGGATATCAGCATGTCCATCGGGGAGCGGAATCGATTCCGTCCATAAATCAACTTGCAGCAACCTCGCCCTTTCCTGAAAGCGCCGGACCCGCGATCTTGTCCGGTTCAGCATCACCAGCGAGGAATCAATACCGACATAGGAACAGGGAAATTGGCTCAATATGAGATTTGCGGTTTCGCCCACGCCGCATCCGAGTTCTACAACCACTGACGTGCCCGACAACGGGGGGAGAAGAGAAAGCATGCGTTCGGTCGCGTGCCGGCCGCCGGGATGAAGAAATCCCCTGTCCAGCTTTCCATGCATGTCAAAATATGCGACGCGGCGGGAGGAGCTCACCGTTAGTAGATCCCTCTGTCGCTCCCCTGCTTCGTCACCTTCACGTCATGCAGCTGAGGGGCTTTTATCCGGATTTCAAACTGGTAGCTCCGGTAATTTCCCACAGGCACCCACGTAAAGTTCATCAGCCAGCAGTGGAGATCTCTTGAAATGTTAATGTTCGGCACGACGATTTCTTTATTTGTGATATCGTAGCCGCCGTTCATCGAAAATTTCCAGTTCTCCGTAAGATTAAAGTCCAGTCCGCCCCGCACGCTTGCAGAACGGCTACGGACGGGAGGGACCTTATTTTCGGCGTAGCTGAACTGGAGCGAAAGCTTCCACGGGATGCTGAAATCGGGCTCTTCATCCCGGTAGAGTCCGTAATAGCCGCTCGTCGGCTGCCGCTGCGTGGTGTCCGCCCCGGACGGGGAAGATTTCGATGACGACCGCTCGCCGGAGAGGGACGTCGAGAGATTGATGCTGAACTGCGTCATGCGGGCGAGCCTTCCCTCCTCGCTGATGAGAAACTTATTGACCCTGTTGTACGCGAACGGGCCGATCTGTTGGAGCTTGTAGAGGTCGAACGTCGCGTTCCCTGCGACGCTGAGGTAGCTGCCGATATCGGTCCGATAGTCCAGATTCAGCGGCGAGAAGTTCAGGCTGTCCAATGAGAAATTGTACGAAATGTTGGCGCCGGCGTTGAGCAGTTGTATTTTGGTTCCGTCCTTCCCCTCCTCTCCCGATTGGGTCTTCATTTCGAAGATATTGCCGACGCTCAGCCCGAGGAGCATATCCTTCGGCGCGAGAACATCGCCGACGACCTGTTTCCGGTACGTAAACGAGAGATTCGGCGTGAGCGTGTGGCGGATTGCAGCGATGCCGAGGAACCCCGGCTGGATGATGCCGTAGAGCTTCGTACTAGCGCTCACCCCCGCTGCGACATATCCAGCCCGCTGCACGCCGTTAACTGTCGTGAAAATGAGCGTGCTATCGGAGGGCTGCCGCTGCGGAACATCGCTTTGCGAGAACACGCGCTGATCGCTGTACGTCAAAGACGGGGAGATCGTGATAAAGCCCAGCTTCGGGGAAATCCCGAGCCCTGCATTTTGTGAAATGGTCTGGTTCCTGTCGCGCCGGAAATCGGTCACGCGCGTCAGCGTATCAACGCCGCCGGCGTTGCTCTTGATGCTGTCGACCGTCGTGCTGAGTTTCGCCCGGTTGTTGGAAGCGGTAACATTATAGGTGAAGCCAATCTGTTCGTACCATGCGCCCTCTTCTTCGCTGACAGATTTCCCAAACCTGAACGGGTAGCTCTGGCTGTGATTGAAACTTATCGAAGGCAGGACCTCTGTGATATTTCCGTTCTGCAGGTTCTGCTGCCGGGATACGTTGACTGTCATGCTGTTGGGAGTCCCCTCCCACGATTTCGAGAGCGTGGCATTTGAGGTAATAAGCTGGTTAAGCCCCTGCTGAATATCGATCGTGTTGAGGTACGAATTGTTGCTCGCGAACGTGAAATTGACGTTCATCCTTGTCGTCGGATCGATATCCTGATTATGCGTGAAGTTCAGCTGATAAGATTCCTCGGTCCTCCGGCTTGGATCGACGGTCTCTCCCGTGATAAGTTTTTTGTACTGGCCGGAGATCGATCCGCTAAAATAATACCGGAGGTTATAGCGGTAATCGGAATACAAACCCCAGCTTCCTTTTGTGTAAAGATCCGTGCGGAGGTTGAAGTCCATATAGTCGCTGATCGCAAAATAATATCCGAGATGGTGCAGAAGCCTTCCATGCGCCGCGTCCTCCACAATCGCCGGCGCGATGATCCCTGAGCGCCTCCCTCCGTGGTTGGGGAAGACTCCAAGCGGCAGGGCGAAGAGCGGAACGTCCGCGATATAGAGATAGACCGGCTCGGCAACAACTTTGTCCCCCGGTATCACTTTCATTTTTGGGCTCGCGAAGTAATAATGGGGTTCGGGCGCGTCGCAGGTCGTGTATCTCCCGTCGGCGACGAACAGCACATCCGGCGCGGCTTTTTTGATCTCATCTCCATGGTAGAAGCCTTCATCCATATGCGTATCCCCCACGTCGATCTTCCCCTTTTTCGACTTAAAGTTATAGGAAAGCTCGTGGCCGTGATACTCTTCTCCGCCGTCTTTCATGACCGGCAGGTTTTTGAATTTGCGCTTCGTCGTATCCGCCGTGTCGGGTATACCGTTCGCGGTCATCGTCGACGTATTCCAGTTTATATGAATTTGCTCGGAGTTGAGCTGCAACTGGCGGTACTTGATCTGCGCCTTGTTAAAAAGCGTCATCGTTCGCGTGGACATGGAATAGACGATCGAATCCGCCGATGAATACGTCACGACGGTATCGACACCGCTCGCCTTCGAAGTGTCCCCCAGCGATTTTAGAGAATCGACGCGAACAGAATCAACGCGGAGAGAATCCAGGCGGAGGGGGCTAAATCTCGGAGTAACCTGAGGGGAAAAGGTAGAATCGACTTTCACCTGGCTGAAGGCCATCGAACAGGTGAATATGAGAACGCTATACAGCCGGTATTTCATTCAGTCGGAGAAATATTACATAACCAGGCTGGCAGCGCCGATCATTCCCGCCGAGTTGCCAAGCTGCGCGCGAAGGATGCGGACGGCGGCTTTGTTCGGTTTAAGAATCCTCGACCGGAGAGCGCTTTCCATGGCCTTGTAGACATAGTGCGGCGCGGCGGAAATCCCGCCGCCGATGACGACGACACGCACGTCGATGACGTTGAGCACGGAGACCAGCGCATAGCCGAGCAATTTGCCCGCTTCTTCAAGAATTTCCCGCGCGATCCTGTCGTCCTGCTCGGCCGCCATGGATATGATATACGGATCGATCTTGTCCAGGTTGCCGTCGACAAAATCGATGATCTTCGAGGGGGGCATGTCCTTCGGCTGCGATTTAAGAATTTCTTTTGTTCTCTGGGAAAGATACCGCTGCCCGATATACGCTTCGATGCAGCCGTGGTTTCCGCAGTTGCAGACGGGCCCGTTATAGTCGATCGACACATGACCGATTTCGCCGGCGCCGCCGTACGGCCCGCGATAAATCTTCTTGTCGACGATGATTCCGCCCCCCACGCCGGTTCCCCAGATAACATAGAGAAAGTGCTTGTACTCGGCGCCCGCGCCGAAGTTGGCTTCTGCGATCGCCGCGACGTTCGCGTCGTTCTCCACGAAAATCGGAAGGTCCGTCGCCTTCCGGATCGCCTTTGAAAGCGAGACCTCATCCCAGTTGGCGAAATTCGGAGGGTTCTTGACGAGACCCTCATTCACCGAGATCACTCCCGGAGAGCCGATGCCGATGCCCATGCATTCGGTCTCTTTGTATTTTCCGAACATGTGCTGGATCGTGAAGATCATCTGCTGGATGACCGACGGCGGGCCTTTGCTCGCCTTGGAGTCGACGCTAATCTGGTCGAGAATTTTTCCTTTTTTATCCACGACGCCGGTTTTGATCGACGTCCCTCCGAGATCAATGCCGATGGCAAAAGTTTTCTTGGGCATTATCTCGGTTTTCCTTTCCAGAGCTCGTTCAGCCGTTGACGAATGTTTTCCTCCTCGCCGTTGTCGGTCGGCTTGTAATAGATTTTCTTCTTGAGATTGTCGGGAAGGTACTGCTGCTCGACAAAATGCCCGCTAAAGTCGTGGCTGTATTTATACTCGTCGCCATACCGGAGATCCTTCATGAGCTTCGTCGGGGCGTTCCGCAGGTGGAGAGGTACGGCTGCATTCTCGTCCTGCTTCACATCCTCGAACGCCTTCTCGATAGCGAGATATGACGCGTTGCTCTTTTCAGCCGATGCGAGATAGGTCGCTGCCTGTGCGAGCACGATCCGCGCTTCGGGCATCCCGATGTAGTCCACCGCGGTGAAGCAGCTTGTTGCGAGCGTCAGCGCCGACGGGTCGGCATTGCCGATGTCCTCGGAGGCGAGAACGATCATCCGCCGCGCGATAAACTTCGGGTCTTCTCCCCCTTCGAGCATTCTTGCGAGCCAGTAGACCGCGGCATCGGGATCGCTTCCCCGAACGCTTTTGATAAACGCGGAGATAATATTGTAATGCTCCTCGCCCCCTTTGTCGTACTTGACAAATCTACGCTGGAATGCCTCCTTGATCCTGTCGACGGTGAGCTTGCGTTCCCCTCCGGGAGCGGGTTTTGTTATCCGGACGGCCGCTTCCAGTCCATTCAGCATCATTCGCGCGTCTCCGCCGGAAAGGAGCATCAACGCAGCCCGTTCGTCTTCTCCGATGGCGACGTGCATCGATTGCATCTCCTTGTCCTGCTTCAAAGCATGGTCGAGAATGTTGTTGAGATCGGCGGCGCTCAGAGGTTCCAGGACATATACGAGGCACCGCGAAAGCAAGGGGGAGATTACTTCGAATGAGGGGTTCTCGGTTGTAGCGCCAATGAGCGTGATGACCCCGTCCTCGACGCTGTGAAGGAGCGCGTCCTGCTGAGCCTTGTTGAAGCGATGAATCTCGTCGATAAATAAAATTGTGCGCTTCTGAAGCTTTGACCGGTTGAGCTCGGCGCGCTCGATGACCTTTCGCACCTCCTGGACGCCCGACGACACGGCGTTGAGCTGGAAAAATTCCGCCTTGGAATGTTGCGCGATGATGCGGGCGAGCGTCGTTTTGCCGCAGCCGGGAGGGCCCCAGAAAATCATCGATGGTACCTGGCCGCTCTCCAGCATCAGCCTGAGCGCCTTTCCTTCGCCAAGAAGATGCTGCTGTCCGGCGAACTGGTCTAAGGTTGAGGGGCGCAAACGTTCTGCGAGCGGGGCGTAGGAGGATTTGGTCTTAGATGCGGAATTTGGTTCGAAGAGGTCCATCGTAGTATCTTGCTGAAAGCGAAAAGGTCAGGGATCGGACCCTGTCACTTTTCGCTTGCCTTCTTCACTTTGTACACCGTCTCCCCTTCCCTGACCATCCCGTATTTTTCGCGGGCGACTTTCTCGATCGCCTTGGGATCCTTGTCGAGAGCCTTTGAAAGCTCCTGCAGCTGGCGCTGTTCCTCGTTTGCCTGCTCCAGATTTTTCTGTGCCGCAGCTTTATCGGACTCGAGGCTGACGCGTTTAAGGATTCCCCGGTTGCTGAATGTTACGAACAATATGGCGGGAATAATAACAAGGAGAGAGATGAAGACGTTTCGTTTTCTCAGCTGCTTCTTCAGCCAACCTGAGAGGTCGAAACCCGGCCTGGACTTACGGTAGAATTGGTCATCCATAGCGTCAATGTACAAGAATTTGGGGGAATTTCAAATTTATAGTTGAAAATGAAATGCATCTCTGAGAAACCAGAGAATCGAGACATTCACTATCTGGCTTATCGACCAAACGGCCACTACGGTAATCAAACTCTTCATCATCGAAATCCCATAGAGGGTCCGGACACCAATCGCCAACATCACAATATACCACAGGCTGAAGACGTTGACCGAGTTCAATGCCATCAGGACGAGCGTATCTGCCGAAGGCGGCATGATTTGATCCACCCCGAAGGGTATCCTCACAAACGCCAAGGCCTGGTTCAACGAGGCGTAGACGAGCGCGGCAACTTGCCCGAGAACAAGCGTAGTCTCGGCGGCGATTTCGAGAGAAAACACCTGATACCATCGAACCGGTTCAAATGTCCTCCATGTTTTGCACGCAAACAACAACATGAGAGCAAAAGCGGACCATCCGATCAGCATCCGCATTGGGAGGAATGCGCTCTTTGTGGCAAGATCCTGATTCATCATCCGCCCTACTTCCATCCTATCTTGCACGGTGGCAGACGCGGGCAGGCGGTCCAGCGTCATGTTGACGACGTGCGGGTGCAGCAATATCGCCAGACTAACGCTCACCAACGCCAATATGACGAACTGCCAAACCCACTGCGGCCGTTGTTTGATCATTTCGGCTGCGCTCCGCGGACGGATGAGTATTTCAAGCAGGAGTTTCATCTCAGAGCCATGAAAGGCTTTTTTTCCGGTCCTTGTCGGAAACCATTTCCACAAAAAGTTCTTCCAGCGACGTAAAGGCCTGGTTTGTTAGGGTACTCTTCAGTTTCGTGCGAATCTCGGATGTTTTGGATTGCAATAGTATTTTTCCGGAATGAATGATCGCCACGTCGCTGCAAAGCTTCTCCACCGTGTCGAGGACGTGCGAGGTAATGAGAATCGTTGTCCCTTTGTTCGCCATGAGTACAAGCGTCTCTTTGATCGAGCTCGCGGCGACCGCGTCGATCCCTTCCAGCGGTTCATCCAGGACGACAAGCTTCGGATTATGAATAATTGCCGCAGCGAGTGAGACCTTTTTCTTCATGCCGGTCGAGAACGTATCGATCGGGGCATCACCTTTTATGGTGAGTTCGAAGAATTCGAGCAGCTCGCCCACCCGGATCTCGCATTGCGCGTCGCTGAGGTCGTACATCCTGCCGACGAAGTGAAGATACTCTCTGGCTGCCATCCATCCAAAATAGAGAGGCTCATCAAGGACAAATCCCAAATCTCTTTTGTGGCCTGTTTCGTGGTGGTCAAGCAGTTTTCCGAAGAGCAGCACCTCACCCTCATCTTTGCTGCAAAGCCCGGCGAGGATGCGTATCGTTGTCGTCTTGCCCGCCCCGTTCAGTCCTATAAATCCGAAAATTGATCCGCCTGGCACGCTCAAATCCAGCCCGTCGAGAGCTTTGGTCCCCGAATCGTACTGCTTATGAATGCCGCGAAATTCCAGGATGTTCAGAGGCTGCTGCATATCAGTGTGTATTCGTTTTCGATGCGCTGCGCGGTTTTCGGAAGCGATACTTTCAACCAGTACGTAACAGTAGCCGCTGAATACGCGAGGCAGAGAATCGGAAGATGTACGACTCCCATAAAGATAAATGCCGGAATTGACACGAGAAACAAACTCACAATCATCCACAGCGCCGCGATAAGATCATCGAGGAGCAAACCTGACTGCCTCCGGGGGCGCTGAATCGATTGTTCATTGCCAAAGTGAATGATCGGGAAGATGATCGTAGACAGATACAACAATGCGTCACCGATGTGCCCCGGTGAAATTGCATCCGGCGAAAAGAAGAAGAGAAACATCGACAGGAGGGTGAACAGCAACAGGGCAAGCAATATTGCGGCAATATTTTTTGCCAGAATGAGCCGCTCCCATGAAATCGGAAACTGGCTTAGCGCCTCAAGTTCGTTTTCTGTTCTATAGAAAATATTATTGAATTGCAGCTCCAGCCCGATGATGAGCACAATGAGGACCGGGGCGTACGGGGAGGCAACAGGATAGACCCACGACATGAGAAAGACGCCAAGGGGAAGCAAGGAAACCACGTGGAGGCTTCGACGATGCCGGAAATACTGCATGAATTCCAGCCTCACGAACAACGTTTCCTTGGAATTCAACGGATTCATTCAGGCAAATCGCTTTCCAAAGAACAGAATCACTCCCGCTGTCGCAAGCGTGCAGAGAGTATGGAGTAGCGCAGCGCCCCACTGCCCGCGCTGGGCATCCAGGATGCCGTTCGCCGTCCACGCAACGAGCGGCATTGAGGATATCACGAGATGCGCCCGCAAGACGAAGGAAGCGAACAGAACGCCTATGATGACAACAGCGGAAATCGCCGTTAACCCCAGAACCGGCTGGGATCTTTTCGCAAACATCGCGCAGAGGGCCGAGACGAGAATTATTATTGTAACAACCGCAAGCGAGTAAAGAATAACAGACATCACCGCGACCACAGGAACAGTATGATAGTACACGAGGAAAAAGATCGCGGTCGTCAGCCACAACGCCCTGCACGAAGGGCGCCGCATCGAGCTTATAATTACGAATGAGAGCCGGGTGAATGAAGAGACCGGGTAAAGCGATGACTTCCAGAGAATTTCCGGCCCCGATTTGTTAAAGGCTCCGATCGTGAGAATAGCGATGGCGGCAAGCTCCACAAAAAGAAGCATGCCAAGCATCCGTCCGTCATTCTCCCGCCGTAAAAGATGATCCATGTAGCTGCAAAAAATCAGATTCACAAGCCCCAGGAAGCCGGCAAAGAGACGGATTCGCTTCTCATCGGAAGTCCCTTTTCGATTGTCAAGTGCCAGGAGATACGTCATCTTTAGGGGGAATACCGGCATGATCAGTTTTTCCTGCCTTTGCGTTTCCACGGATCTCTCGGATAAACCCAGTCGAGCGAGAAAATGAGCACATACCCCCCGGGATCTTTACAATAGATAGGATTATGATTCAGGGAGTACTCGACCTGAAGTTCCATGCGCAGGTAATCAATGATCGCGGAAAAAGGATCGCGGGAACATATGTTCGCCAATATGCTGACATACTCCCTTTGCTGATACGACTTCAACTCATCTCTCCGTTGAAAATATTCAGCACAGGCATACTTTTCAAGATGAGCCTCGAAGTACTCTCCGGGCGACAGCGTGGTATCCACCGGAGTTGTCTGTGCCTGAGACCAGGACGGATGGGGAAGCAAGAATATGAGGAAGATGCCGCAGGCCGAGTTCATTTGGCCTCCCACGGATCGGTCGGAAATGACAGGTCTTCCTCAAAAGGAATTCCGGGCACACCCATGACCGGGTCCGGCGGAACTATCCAGAACAGAAAGCCATGATCAAGGGAAAATTCAAGCTGGATGTTCATTTTCAGATACGAAAACATGGCGCTTATCCCGTCGTGGTGCAATGCATCGGTCAGGACCTGGGCGTACGACGTCCGCTGAAGCCGCAGACGGGCGGATTTTCGCTCCATAAGAATTATTTGGAAAGCCTTCGGTGGATGCCGGCGGTATTCCGCCATGACGCTGTCAAGTGCGGTCATTGGGGCACGAGCGGCCGTCTCTGATTGCTGTGCGCACACCTTACTTCCTTGAATGACGATCATCACCATCAGAAGTACCGGCAGGCGCGAGTCCATCTATCTATTGTACCACTTTGATTTTGGCGTATAAACGGTGCGCAGCTTTTGCCTCTGCTTAAACCTTTCCAGCGCCAGTTCAATCAACCTATCCAGCAATCTCGGATACGACAATCCGGATGCTTCCCACATTTTTGGATACATGCTGATCGAAGTGAACCCGGGGATTGTGTTGATCTCGTTCATGGTGATCTTGTTCGACCGCTTTGTCACGAGAAAATCCACCCTCCCCATCCCTGAGCATTCAACGGTCTTAAACGTCCTCACGGCGAGTTTCCGGATCTTTGAAACGACAGATTTCGGCAACTTCGCCGGGATGACGGCCTTCGACTTGCCGTCGACATACTTCGCATCGTAATCATAGAATTCATTCGACGAAATGATTTCTCCCGGCAGGGAGGCTTCAGGATCGTCGTTTCCGAGGACACTTACTTCAATCTCCCTTGCCTGTTCGACGCTTTTTTCTACCAGAATCTTCCTATCGTACTCCGAGGCAAGCCGGACCGCCGAAAGAAGCTCTTTTCTGTTATGTGCCTTTGAAATTCCAACACTCGAGCCCGTGTTCGCGGGCTTGACAAAGCAGGGATAACCGAGCTGCTGCTCAATCCGGGAGATAATTTCCTTCTGCCACATTCGAAATTCCTTCGTGAGGAACCAGATATACGGGGCGACCGGGATGCCGGCACGCTCACAAAGCTGCTTGGTAATGATTTTGTCCATTCCGACGGAGGATCCTAGCACTCCTGCCCCAACGTACGGGATTCCTGCAAGCTCGAATAATCCCTGCATCGTTCCGTCTTCGCCGAATGTGCCGTGGAGAACGGGAAAAATCACGTCGAGTCCTGCGCGGCCGGACGACGCAGGCCGTTGAGGACGCGACCGCGAACCAAGCTTGAAGAGTCCCCGAACTTCGGGGTCGGGAAGCAGAGTATGGACCGGCATCGTAGCAAGGTTCTTCCCGCTCTTGAGGCGCTCCACCGCATCGGGAGAGCTCAGCCATTTCCCGGAGGGCGAAATACCGATCGGGATAACTTCGTATTTCTTTTTATCCAGCGCGTTGATAACTGAAGCAGCGGAGACGAGCGAGACCTGGTGTTCGGCTGAGCGGCCGCCGAAGATCACGCCGACGCGAAGTTTAGACGCCATATATGCGATTTGAGGTAGTTGGTGTTCAATCGATTATTGGTCTTTCTGGATCATCTGGCGGACAAGCGAGCGGATCTCTTCATCCGACGGCGCTCCGGAAACGCTCTCCGGTTCGCAGGCAGGTTTTCCCGAAAAATCCTTTCCATAGGCGCTTACGCTGATGCCGCGAAGCTTCTCGATCTGTTCGGATGAAAGAGGTTTCTCCCCGCCCAGCATTCGAGCCACGAATGTAATATGAGCGGCATGTTCTACTTTTTCCATCTTGTAATATGCGTCCATGACGTCAACGCCGTACGTAACGACGCCGTGGTTTGCCAACAGAATGGCGTCGGCAGATTTCACGAAGGGCGCAAGCGAGTTCGCAACTTCCACTGTCGAAGGCGTCGCGTAATCGGCAAGTGGAATTGCACCGAGACCGGCAATGACTTCAGGAAAAACGCAGGAATCGAGCGGCTGCCGGGCGGCAGCGAATCCGGTAGCGAAGGGCGGGTGCGCATGGACAATTGCCTGGACATCAGGACGCTGTGCGTAGATGAAGAGATGCATCCCAAGTTCGGTGGAGGGCTTGAATGCGGGATGTGACGGGATTACGTTGCCCTGTTGATCGACCTCCAACAGGTCGTCGGGCGTGACGTTTCCTTTGTTAATCGCCGACCGCGTTGTGAGATAATTCCCGTTCTGAAGCCGGGCGCTTACGTTTCCGTCAGTCGCGGCAACGAAGCCCTTCGCGTAGAGTCGATGGCAGGCATCCACAAGGTACTTCACCAGTTGGTCACGGCTTTCAGCCATTGGGGTCAGGCGAGTTTAGTCGTCAAATTACACTCATCAATTCATCGACCACGTGATACTTCTGGAACGGAGGCATCATATACACGCCGGCAACAAAGGTACGAGCCTCTTTTATAAAGTCCATCGAAAGCTTGACACCGATCTTGGCGGCATCCTTGTCCGCTTTCCGCATCATCTCGCGGAACTTCTCCGGAATCCGCATGCCTGGAACTTCATTATGAAGAAAATCAGCATGCTTATAGCTTCGCAACGGAATAATGCCAAGCATAAGCGGAAGCTTGAGGTGCTCGATGCGCTTGAGGAATGTTCCGAGGGTCTTCATCTCAAATAACGGCTGGGTAAACGCGATATTCGCGCCTGCCTCCACCTTCCGTTCCAGCTTTTCGACTTCGATATCGAGATTATCCGCGCTCGGATTGGCTGCACAGGCAATGTAAAAAGATGTCGGGGTGCCGATCGAATTTCCCATGACGTCGGTGCTGTGGTTCATGGCGTTTACCGCGCGAATTAAACCGATCGCGTCCACATCGTGAACAGAATTCGCGTGCGGATAGTCGCCGATGCCCGCGGGGTCACCCGTGATGCAAAGAACGTTCCGCAGGCCGAGGGCGTATCCTCCAAGCAGTTCGGCCTGGAGCCCGATAAGATTGTGGTCCCGTGTCGCCCGGTGACAGATCGTCTCGATCCCGACGCGCTGCTGGATCATCGCCGATATCGCGATCGAGCTCATTCTGAGACGGGCTCGCGCGCCTTCGGTAATATTCACTGCGTCGATCTTGCGCTCGTAGCAGAACTGGGCGCCTTCCAGCACGCTCGTCATGTCTAAGCCGCGGGGAATGTCGAGTTCCACGGTGGTCATGAACTTTTTACCGACGTTGCGGGCGAATCGCGACCAGCGGGAAGTATCGACATAGTACTGCGGCTCCGGCTGCACTAACGACCGGTCTTTCTTCACTTCAATTCTTGGCGCCGGCTTGCCGACTTTCATGCCCCGTACGGCTTCGGCGATGGCGCGGATATGCGCGGGAGTAGAACCGCAGCAAGCCCCGATGAGCGTTACGCCCGATTCGACGAGCTCTTTTGCGTAGGCTGCCAGGTATTCCGGCGTCGTATGATAGATCGATCTCCCGTTCATGAGGGTCGGAATCCCTGCGGCAGGCTGAGCCGCAAGAATGACGCCGTCTTTATGGAGGTTGCGGATTATGCTGAACATGCGCTGCGGGCCGACTGTGCAATTTGCGCCGACGACATCAGCCCCCTGTTCGATCAGGTGCGTAATCACTTCGATCGGAAAATCTCCGCTCAGGATCGCACCGTCCTCGGCAAAGGCCTTCTGCGCAACCACGGGAAGGTCGGTTAGTTCTTTCACTGCCGAGAGAGCTTCGTCCAGTTCCTGCACGCTGACAAACGTTTCGAGCATGATAAGATCCACGCCCGCCGAGAGGAGGACTTCCGCTTGCTCTTTGAATGCGTCTCTCGCCGCCTGGCGTTTCACTTTTCCGATCGGCTCCATCAGCATGCCGATGGGGCCGATGGCTCCGGCGACATAGGCTTTGTCTTCGGCGGCGCGGCGTGCGATCTCGACACCTCGTAAGTTAATGTCGCGGAGCTGATCCTGCAAATGGAATTGGGCAAGGCGCAGCCGGTTCGCCGAAAACGTATTGGACTCGATAATCTCAGAGCCGGCGGCTACGTACTCCCTGTGGCAGCGTTCGACGATATCGGGGTTTTTGATGTTCTGAATTTCATGCGGGAGCTCGTTGTATTCATACATGTCGAGGAGCGTTCCCATCGCTCCGTCACCGACAATGAGCCCTTCTTTCAGGCGTTCGCGGAATGATTTCTTCATAAGTCTATAAAATAAAAAATCCTGCCATCTTTTCAAAGATAGCAGGATTCATGAGACAATAGCCGGAATTAGTCGGTCATCGCTTTCGTGACCAGGTCTTTGAATCCTTCGTAATCTCTGCTTCCCACAATCCAGTCCGAAAGACCGCCGGATTTGCGGTACACGTAGGTCATGGGGAGGGCAAGCGCGCCGTTCCACTCCGGATTCATGGCCATGATAAACGGCTGGACTGTACCTTTCACAATGAACGATCTGAAATTTACGCCGGATTTGTTGAGGACCGAACGAACGTCCTTGTCAAGATCGTCGGCGTCGTCGGCTGAGACAATAAATACGGAGACCTCTTTTTTCATCGACTTTCTCAGCTTCACGAGAGCAGGCATTTCTTCCTTGCACGGCTTGCACCAGCTTGCCCAAAAATTCACGAGGATCACTTTACCCGAATCGTTATGCATCATCACCTGAAGCTCCGGGAAGGTAATCTCCTGAACATCCGGCACAGGAGATTTCTTCGCCTGGCCGATACCGAGCGTGGCACCGAGCAGGAGGAAAGCCAAGAACCGGGTTATCATGATCCGATGCGCTTGATGCTGCATCCAAACGCTTTCGCGTCGACCGCAGTGACGGCTTTCCCGGCAAGCAGCTTATCGAGCGAATCCGACAGATCGTTCGAGGTAACCTTGTCGAGCTTCCGGTTGTCATCGATCCTGCCATGATACATAATCTTGCCTTCGGGATTGATAACATAAACTTCAGGCGTGACCATCGCGCCGTACATATCGGCCACTTTGTTCTGCTTGTCTTTCAGGACCGGAAATTTGAACCCTTTGTCTTTTGAATGTTCCGCGATGCGCTTGACATCCTCTTCTTTGTTCGCGTTAATGCCAACGAACGCGACGCCTTTCGACGCGTAGGTTTCATTGAGCTTTACCATGCGCTCATTGTATCCGTTCGATACCGGGCATTCCGTCGAAATGAACATGAGGACAGTGAACTTGTTCTCCTTCTCGAGCTTCTTCAGCTCAAATTCTTTACCGTCATAGTTTTTTAACGAAAATGACGGCGCCTGATCTCCGATAGTGAGAGACTTCGGTTCTCCGGCATAGAGGCCGAAAGAGCATATGAGGAGCAGGGTTATAATGTACTTCATGGCGTCTCCTTTGATGTGATGAGATAACGTGATTGATAAATTGACAGTGTCAGCGTTTAAGTTCGGGAATCAGAGACAACAACTGATGATGGCGAATAAAAGGTATCGGAATTGGTTGGGTGCGACGATTTCTTATGTGTTTTGTTTTACCCATTCTTCCGCGATCTGCACGGCGTTCGTTGCCGCGCCTTTCCGGAGATTATCGGAGACGATCCAGAGATTCAGGCCGTTCGCGATTGTCGAATCGCGGCGGATGCGGCCGACAAAGACTTCATCTTTTTCATGCGACCAGATCGGCATCGGGTAGATTCCCTGTTTCGGATCATCCTGTATGCAAACACCGGGTGCCCTTCGCAAAGTTTCAACGACCTCTTTTTCCTCAAAAGGCCTCTCAAATTCAACATTTACAGCCTCACTGTGTCCTCCGACGACAGGGACCCTGACACAGGTTGCCGTCACGCGGATAGAATCATCCCCCATGATTTTTTTCGTCTCGTTCACCATTTTTGTCTCTTCACGGGTATAGCCGCCGTCAAAGAACACGTCGATATGCGGCAGAACATTATACGCGATGGGATGGAGAAACTTGCGGGGAGGATCTTTCTCCTTTGCGATCTCCGATTCCAGCTGCGCGACGGCAGGTCTACCGGCGCCGGTGACCGACTGGTACGTCGCGACGACAATCCGTTTGATCTTCCACTTGTCATGCAGCGGTTTTAACGCGACGACCATTTGAATCGTCGAGCAATTCGGGTTCGCAATGATGCCTCGGTGTTTTCCGATGTCATGTGGATTAACTTCGGGGACAACCAGAGGAACCGCATCGTCCATCCTGAACGAGCTGCTGTTATCGATCATCAGTCCGCCGGCGGCAACGATGTGCGGCGCGAACTCTTTGCTTACCGACGCGCCGGCAGAGAAGAAGGCAAGCTCTATTCCCTCGAAGCTCGTGGGACGCAACTCCCGGACTTCAACGTCTTTTCCCTGGAACCTGATCTTTTTCCCGGCAGATTTCGCGGAAGCGAGAAGACGAAGAGAACCAACGGGAAACCTTCGTTCCTCCAGGACCTCTACCATCTTCCTTCCGACGAGGCCCGTCGCTCCGACCACGGCTACGCTGAATGATTTCATAAATCGGACACTTCTTCTCTCTTTCGTATAACCGTCGTTCGGTCGCCATCGACGAGCACCTCAGCCGGCCTCGGCCTGCCATTATAGTTCGACGACAGCACATATCCATACGCCCCGGCGCACATCACCGCGAGATATTCGCCCCGTTGTACCTCGGGCATTCTGCGATCGAGGGCGAAAAAATCTCCGGATTCGCATAAGGGGCCGACAATGTCGACAGCCTCATAGGAACGCCGGCGCATCTCCGTCGGGACGATCTGGTGGTACGATTGATACAGGCTCGGCCTGATCAAATCGTTCATTCCGGCGTCGATGATGACGAATTTCTTGTCGTTCGTCTTCTTATTATATAACACTTTTGTGAGCAAGATACCAGCATGGGCGATGATCGAGCGCCCGGGTTGGATAAGGATTTTGCACTTTGCCTCGCTCAGTACCGGAAGAGCCATCTTCAGCATGTCGACTGTCGTGAGCCCTTTTTCGGAATGATCGGGTTCGTGGGGAAGCGCCGGATGAGAAACGAAGTCTCGGTACTGCACTCCAAATCCTCCGCCGAAATTCAGATGCTGTACGGGTATTCCATGGTTTCGCATCTCGCTGATGTATGCTACCATTTCATGCGCGGCAGAAACGAAGACATCCCCTTTTGTAATCTGAGAACCGAGATGGCTGTGAATGCCAAGTACCTCTATGCCAGGCAGTGAGACAGCGCGCAGTAGAATTTCAAGCGCCCTGTCTTTATGTATGCCAAATTTATTGTGCCGCTGGCCGGTCGTAATGTACGGGTGCGTTCCCGCAGAGAGGTCGAAGTTTATTCTTAGGAGTATGCGCGCTCTGGATCCGGATTTCGAAGCGACGCTGTTGATGATGTCGATCTCCTCCTCTGACTCCACATTCAGCGATAGTATGCCTTTGCGCAGGGCGAACTCAAGCTCATCGTCCCGTTTCCCAACGCCGCTGAACGTTATGTTATCGGCCGGAAACCCTGCCTGGAGCGCCAGCTCCAGTTCGCCGACAGAGCCGGCGTCCGCTCCGATTCCTTCGGCAGCTAAGAGGCGCAATATCTCTCTGTTGGCATTTGCCTTTATGGCATAACAGGAAAGATGGTCGATATTGCCGAACGCCTTCTCAATGTGCCGGCAGTGGTCGAGAATAGAGCGCTTGCTATAGACATACAGGGGGGTCCCGTACTTCTCCGCAATGGAGTCAAGGCTGGTTTCTTCGCAGCGAAGCTCGTCTCCTGTATATCGAAACTCTTCCATTACTTTCGTCGATTATTTTCGGAAATAATTCATCAGCGCGTCGGCAAGCCTGCTGCGTTCCGGCAGGAGCACGTCGGCAACCGGCAGGCCGGTCTGTTGTTCAAGTTCCTGTTTGATGGCAGTCCCCTGCTGCGAGGTCATCATCACGGTATTTACCGCGACTCCCACCACTTTCGAATTTTTAAAAGGCCGGATGACTGCCTCGTGAAGCCTGATCTTTTCTTTTATCTGGTCGAGCGGAAATCCGTAGTCGTCAGTACGCCGTGCGGCATGATGCACCATGATCATCGCGTCCGGCATCACGCCGTGCATCAGCCCGAGCGTAACCGCTGAGTACCCTTGATGCGTGAGGGAGCCCTGTCCTTCGACGTGGATGAAATTAACATCCGTGCGCGCCGACTTTTCTACCTCGCGTTCGATGGATCCCGCGACATAGTCGCTGATGATCGAATCGACGCAGATTCCCTTTCCCGCGAGGAGGATGCCGGTCTGGCCGGTCGCCACAAAATCTGATTTGAGCCCCCGCCGCGTGAACTCCCGGTGGAGTTCGAGCGAGGCGGTCATCTTGCCGACATTGCAGTCCGTTCCCACAGTCAGAATGGTCTTCGCGTCGCGCCGTTTCCAATACCCTTTCGCGACAACCTCATATTCGTCGGGAACCTTGCGAAAATCGGTAATCGTGACGCCCGAAGCCTTCGCTTTCGCGGCGAGCTCGCGGTCGTCGGAGAGGAGCGTATGCAGGCCGCTTAAAATATGCAGCTTGTTCTCGATAGCTTCGATGAGAATTTTCCGCCATTCGTCCGGGAGCCTGCCTCCCGTCGGCGCGATCCCTATAAGCAGCGCGTCCGGTTTGGATTGCAGCGACGTCCGGAGATCCGGGTAGATCGGTATCGAGCCGCCGAAACCGAGAATATCCTGAACTTTTTTCCCGCTCGTCCGGCTGTCGATCACCCCTGTCACCTGCTCGGGGATATACCTGATCGCCTGGTTCGCGGTCTTCGATTCGAGGGGGCTGAATTTTCCCTCAGCGAGGATGACAAGGCGCCGGCTCATATCAGTGCGCAAAGAGGTCGATGAGTAATTGAAAAGGAGAGCTGAGGGTACGAATGACCTCAGAGAACGCGTTCGAAAACGGATCCCATCGCATCAGCAGGATAATGACGAAGATGCCCGCGAAGCCGATCTTGCGATATTTCATACTCAGATCGGCGGGCAAGAGCGACGCGACGACATGAGAGCCGTCAAGGGGCGGAACCGGGAGCATGTTGAACACCGCCAGCACGATGTTCATCGTGATGCCGCCTGCGAACATTTTCAGGAGATAGGTAAGGCCGTCGTGGACAATCTCGTTGGAAATCTCCACGGAGGAGTCGATCTTGAGAAGCACGATAACCACGATCGTGCACAAAAACGCGAGCACAAAATTAGAAATCGGGCCGACGACGGAGACGAGGATGTCGTCCCTTCGCACATTGGAAAAGTTGGCAGGATTGACGGGAACAGGTTTAGCCCAGGCGATGAACACCCGTCCGGCCGCCACAATAGACATCAGCGGGACAATGATGGATCCGACCAGGTCGATGTGCGGGATCGGATTCAGGGTAAGCCGCCCCATATCCCGGGCGGTCGTGTCGCCGAGTTTCAGCGCCATCCATCCATGAGCGGTCTCATGAATGACGACGGAGAATAGAAGAATCGGAAGAATGTACAGTTCGTCTAGCAAGAAACGGCGTGCGTTGTTCGGTCAGGACGCGAGAGCCTCATCCCGGACGGATGAGTGAAAGGGCTGGAAATACTTCTTGATGTCGAATGAATATCCTTTGGCGATGTACAATCCGGTCACGGGATGAATGGAATACTCCCCTATGTACGCTTTGCGCACGATACGGTCGAGCATTTCGACAAAGATATCGACATCCTCCTCGTTGTTGTAGCATCCAAGGCTGGCGCGAACCATCCCCGGCAAGATCGGGTTGTCACAGCGGGCCGCGCGTTTCAGCTTTTCCTCTTCAGGGGAGACATTCAGGAGCTTTCGCATATAGGGCTGCGCGCAGAAATTTCCGTTGCGCACGCCAATTCCCCCTTCCAGGCTGAGAATCGTCGCGACGAGCGCGTGATCCATCCCATCGACAATAAACGGAATGACGCCTACCTTGTGCTCCAAATCCGCCGTAGGCCCGTAAATTTTGATGCCGTTGAGCTTCTTCATTTTGCCGATCGCGTATTCGAGCAGATCACGTTCGTGGCCGGCAATCGTCTGCATGCCGATTGAGGTGAGCAATGAGATGGCTTGTGCCAGCGCAACCGCTCCGGTGACGTTCGGACTGCCGGCTTCCTCCTTATGCGGCAGCGTGCCCCACTCTACTTCCTCAAGACCTACGTAGGATACGGTTCCCCCGCCCACAAAATCGGGATCGCCTTTTGCAAAAAAGTCCATCGGCCCGATGAGTACGCCGACGCCAAACGGCGCGTACATTTTGTGAGCAGAGTACGCGAGAAAATCTATATGCCCGGGATCGTCGTTCGGAAGGATGTTGACCGGCCTGTGCGCGACAAGCTGCGCAGCGTCCACGAAGATCATGGCGCCTGCCGCGTGCGCCCATTCCGCGATCTCATGAATGGGATTACAAATGCCGGTGACGTTCGAAGCGCCGCTGACCGCGACGAGCCGTACCTTGCCTCTATTTCGGGTGAGTTCGTTCTTCAGGGCCGCCAGATCCACAGACCCATCGGGTAAAATTCCAACGTGAATGACGCGGGCGTGCTTTCGCCAGGGGAGATCGTTTGAATGATGCTCCATGACTGTCGAAATGACGATATCGTCCGGGCCAAAATGAAAATGGTTCGCCAGCTGATTGATCGATTCGGTGGTATTCTTGCTGAAAAGGACGACGTTCGCCGAAAGGTCGGCGCCGACAAATCTTCCGGCGATTCTGTGAGTCTCGTCGAAGACATCCGTCGCGACTATGGCTTTGAGGCCGTTTCCGCGGTGAACGCCCGAGTACCAGGGCATGAAATCCTCGACACTGCGGAGCACGGTTCTGAACGTGGGCGTGCTTGCGGCGTTATCGAGGAACACATAGCGCTGAGGCCGGCCATCCAGAAGCTGGATTTCAGTCTCGAGGCCTACAACGTCGCTTCGTAAATTTGACAGAGAACTAATCACAAAATAATATAGGAAAGATTTGGGAAAAGAGGAAATGGGCCTAATACCGGAGGTAATAGAGACAGCTTGAAACTCTGAGGTGGGACTCTTATTTATTGGGATTTGATCTCAAGATCGTTGTTTTCTGTGTTAGCCGCAGATCTGTCGTGCGCATTTGCCATAGTTGTATCGCCGACTACTGCATCTTTAGAATCGATTGACGTCGGAAATTGCAGACTTCTCACTTTCGCCAAGTTAATGAGAATCCAAACCGGTGGGACAAAAAACAATAACCGTAAACCATATTTTAGGACCTCTGCAGAAATTGGACTGGTGTCTGTAACGCCATACGTCAAATTCACCTCTGCGCCAAGTGCCCTGCCAATAGATACAATTAAGAATGCCAAAAACGGTAAGGCATAATAGAACGCGGAAAATTTTGTCAGTTTCTTCCACTTCTCCTCGAACTCTGATGCGTTTGCAGCACCACAAAGTGCTCCCATGGCGACACTGAACAGTGGCAGCGAAAGCAAGGTGATTGCGTAAATGAAAAACGTGATGGTTAGAAAAGTATAATTAGCCTGCTCGCTCGCTTCAACGAAACCCAGCACACTGTGACATAAAACAACGCCCCAAATTATGAGGACCAACAAATAGAACCGTTTAAAGCTGGACCCCGCCTCCATATCGATGAGAAAGAATAGCGCGCCGAAAACAAATAGGTTGCCAAGAGCGCGGAAAATAAAGAGAGCGTTGTCGAACAAAGAAAAAAGGGCAATGAGGGCGGTTCCAATGGCCAACAGCCTAAATAACCAATTTAGTGAATCCTTATCTATGTTAGTTCCCATTCTATTGAGTTCCTAGCAGGCGGTTTTTAAAATAGATCATCCCCGTGGATGAAAGGTGCGATGAACCTCTTTGAGATACTCCCTGTCGATGTGCGTGTAGATCTGGGTTGTTGAAATATCGGCATGGCCGAGCATTTCCTGGACTGAGCGGAGGTCGGCTCCCCCCTCCAGCAAGTGGGTGGCAAAGGAATGCCGTATGGTGTGCGGATGGACGTCTTTTTTGATTCCGGATTTTTTCGCGTTCGCCCTCACAATGTTCCAGACGGTCATGCGCGACATCGGCGTTCCGCGGGCGTTGAGGAATACTGTGTCCTGTCCTCTGCCTTTGGAGAGCGCGGTACGTACCTGCGTCGTGTACCGCGATATCCAGTCGAGCGCCGAGCGCCCGATCGGCACCAGACGTTCCTTGGACCCCTTGCCAAAGACGCGCACGATCCCTTCCGCGCTGTGGACGTTCGACTGCTTTAACGTTATAATCTCCGATACCCTCATACCCGTGGCGTACATTGTCTCGAGAATTGCTTTGTCGCGCATCCCGAGCTTTTCTGCCGTGTTGGGCTGTTGAAGAATGGCTTCCATCTCGTCCTGCGTCAAAACGTCGGGGAGCTCTTTCGATAATTTGGGAGTCTCGATATTCTGCGTGGGATCGTTCGTGGTGAGCCCTTCCCCTCCGAGAAATTTGTGAAACATTTTAATTGCTGAAAGATTGCGGGCTACGCTGCGACGCGAGAGGCCGACATCGTACAGCGACGCGAGATAGGATGACAGGTTTCGGTCGGAGATCTTCTCGAGGGAGCGCACGCCCTGTGCTTCCAGATACCCGAGGTACCGCGTCAGATCAAGATTGTAGGAAGATATTGTGTTCGGAGAAGCGTTCTTTTCCAGCCGGAGGAAATGAATATATGCGCGAAGATGCTCCTTCATGCGTCTGAAGCCGGAGTTTCATTTTCCCGTGAATCGTCATGCTGGCTCGACGGATTCGGCGATTCCGGATCATCGCCGGGCTGTCCCGGAGGGAGTTCGGCAGTGTCATGCCGGATGCCTTGCGCGTCATTATCGAGCGACGCGTTCTGTTCGAAAGTGTCGTGCCCGCTGGCTTGCTCTGCATTCTCATGCGAGGAACCCTGTTCTGCCATGCCATGCGCGGACGTGCGCTCTGCCCCCTCAAGCCCGGAGCCATGTTCGGCCCTTTCATGTCTCGGCCGATGTTCCGGCTTGTCGTGCCGGGGGCTTTGCTCGGCCTTCTCGTGCCTGCGGCCATGTTCGTCCCTGTCGTGTCTTGAAGTTCGCCCTGCCATTTCGCTCGTCGCGCGGTGCGGAGCCGGCTCGTGAGGTGCATGTTGTCCTTCCGCTGCAGGCGACTGTTCCTCCCGTTGCTCCGGATACTTAATGCGCTGGTGATGGACGCCAATAAGGAGCTTCAGAAATGACTCCTTGATGCGGGCGAGATCGCGCATAGTGAGAGAACATTCGTCCAGCTGGCCTTCCAAAAAACGTTTCTTGATAATGCTGTCGATCGTAAGCTCAAGCTTTTGCGGCGTCAGATCATCAACAGAACGGGTCGTCGCCTCTACGGAATCGGCAAGCATGACGATCCCCGCCTCCTTTGTCTGCGGCTTCGGGCCGGGGTACCGAAAATCAGATTCGTTGATGATGTCCTTTGGCGGTTTCTTGACAGCCTGTTTCAATGCCTTATCATAAAAGAAGGACATGCGCGTCGTTCCGTGATGCTGCGGAATAAAGTTGATGACAACCTCCGGCAATCCCCGCTCCCTCGCGAGTTCCATCCCTTCCTTGACATGTGACCCGATAATGAGCGCGCTCATCCGGGGCTTCAGTCTGTTGTGCTTGTTCGCCATGCCCGCCTGGTTTTCCACAAAATATTCGGGCTTGAGAATTTTTCCTATGTCGTGATAATAGGCGCCGACCCTGGCAAGGATCGCATTCGCGCCGATCGCTTCCGCCGCCGATTCGGCAAGGCTTCCGAGGGTAATGCTGTGATGAAAGGTGCCGGGGGCCTTCTCGGAGAGCTCCTGCAGGAGCGGATGATGGACGTTCGCGAGTTCTTGCAGAGTGAGATCGGTGGTAATCCCGAAGAAATGTTCGAAGAGAAAGAGCAGCCCGTACACGAGCACCGGAGAAATGATCGCATTGACCCCGGCAAACGTCAACGCCATGAGGATCGAGTTCACCGCTTCGAAATGCTCGATCGATAAGGCGAGGATCGAGAGCGAATACCCCAAAAAGATAAACACGAGCGACCGGAAAATCTGCGTGCGCAGACGAATATCGCGAACGGTATAGGCGCCGAGCGATCCGGCAATGAGCGAAATCAAAGCAATGTTGTAATCGTTGCTGCGGATTGCGGCGACAAGAAAGGCGATGGTCACCGTCCCGTAAAATCCAACGCGTGAATCGAAGATGATCGTCAGAAGCATGGCCGCCGCGGGAACGAAGATCAGGTACTGCACAGGCTGGGGTAGGCTGATCTGGACGGAAAGAAAAGCAAAGAACGATTCCATCAGAAGTATCAGCGCGATTACCATGAGTTTTGAATTATCCCGGAATATGCGCGGCCGAAACAGAAAGAGATACACACCGAAGATTCCAACGAGCAGCATGATATGAAGGCAAATTCCAAACCAGTGCTGCCAGTCGCTTGTCTGCGCGCTCCGGTCGACCTTCGCCTTCTCGTACGAATCGAGCTTAAGTTTTATGTCCTCAGTGACGCGGTCGTTTTTATGTATGATGGTCTCCCGCTCAAGCACATATCCCACAGTGCGGGGAACGTTATCCACCGCAATCCTCATCGCGTCATTCGTCGCCTGTTCGTTGAGAAGGAGATTCGGCTTGAGCACCGCATGGCCGAGTATCATACCGGCGACAACGGCATTCCCGTCGGCAAACGTCTGCTTCATCCGCTGATCGAAGATGACCAGCGCCTCGTCGATTGAGGGGACCTGTTCCCTGTATGCAAGGGCCTCCGAATGGCCTTTGCGAACCGCAATCATCGTATCGGTTTGCCGGAGGCGGGGCTGGTCGAGAATCCCGTCGTGCAGCATGTCGCCGACCACGGAAGCGACTGTCTCCTCAAAGGTTGAGCCGCGCTGAGCTACCCCCGAGATCGCCTGCCATTGTTCGTCTGAAACCTTCATCGGAAGATCGACCGAGACCTGCTGGAAGGCAAGCGAATCGTTGCGTGAGGACGATTTCAGCATTCGCCGGTGAGCCTCGGAAGCGGCGCGAAGCTGCCGCCACAATGAACGAAGGAATTGCGGTTGCTGTCGTTCCAGGCTATCGTTCCGCTCGAAGACAGGAATGACCGCTCTTGAAGCGTCCTGGCGCTCTTTTTCGTACGCGCGGAATTCCTTATAAATGGGAAATGGGAACGGGGCGACGAGATCGTTATCGGTCCACACTGCGCCGACGGAGTAGGAGTATTCAATTGCTTCGCCGTGGGGAAACATCACCGCGATGAGGAGTATGAGAAGAAGTCCGATGGCGATCTTGATGAGCAGCTCGCCCACCTCCTCGAACATCTTCATTTGCTTCCCGATGTGCTCTTTCAATTGAGTCATTTCTATTATAAATATCAGAAGAAGCGGAGAGAGAAGCAAGGCATTAACAGTTGTTAATCAAACGTTCGAGTTCTATATTGCATCAAATTGCGGAGGGAACAAATGATTTATACGCAACTGGGAAAAAGCGACCTCAACGTGTCGAGACTTTGTCTGGGCGTGATGACGTACGGATCGAAAAGCTGGAGGCCGTGGGTGCTGGAGGAAGACGAAAGCCGGCCATTCATCCAACGCGCCCTTGAGCTCGGAATAAATTTTTTTGATACGGCCGACATGTACTCCCGCGGCGTCAGCGAAGAAATTCTCGGGAGAGCCATCCGCGATTTTGCAGACCGATCAAAAATCATTCTTGCCACGAAGGTCTTCTTCCCGACGACCGACGATCCCCGCGACCGGGGCCTATCCCGCTACCACATTATGGATGCGATCGATAAGTCGCTGAAACGGCTTGGCACAGACTTCGTCGACCTCTACCAAATTCATCGTTTCGATACGCACACACCGATTGAAGAAACCATGCAAGCATTACATGACGTGGTGAAATCGGGCAAGGCGCGGTATATCGGCGCCTCGAGCATGTTCACGTATCAGTTCGCGAAGATGCAGCACGCGGCAGATATGAACCATTGGACTCGTTTCATTTCTATGCAGAATCATTACAATCTTGTCTACAGAGAAGAAGAACGGGAGATGATTCCATACTGCAGAGAAGAAGGGATCGCGATTATCCCCTGGAGCCCGCTGGCGAGAGGTTTTCTCACCGGAAGCCGCAAACGGGGACAGCAGGACAGCACTCAGCGTGAACAATTCGACCAGTACGCCAAAGACCTTTACTATCAGGAGGAAGATTACCAGATTGCCGACAGGGTCGTCGAGCTCGCCAAACGCAAATACGTGAAACCAGCCCTGGTTGCGCTCGCGTGGCTATTACATAAGCCCGGTGTGACCGCTCCGATCATCGGAGCGACGAAGATGCCACATTTGGAAGATGCGGTGGCTGCCCTGGAGGTAACGCTCAGTGATGAGGAAATGAAGTTTTTGGAGCAATTGTACGTTCCGCACAAGGTGTTGGGGCATGGTTAGGCCGTTCATTCTGCTTGCATTCGCATTGGAAATCATGGCCGGATGTGAAAGCGGAATACCGAACAAACTCGCAGAGCAGTACAATGATCAGGCCGCGCGGCTAGCCATGAAATCTAAAACCGACAGTGCGCTGATATATGTCAATCGTGCAATCGCAGCGGACAGCACGTACCTCACAGCTTACGAGAATAAGTATGAGTTTCTTTATTCGCTTAAGCGGTACAAAGAAGCGCTGGCAACTGCACAATTGGCAGCGAGACGGTTTCAATGGACCGCCCACTTCTCTTTCCCCGAAGGAAAAGCTTTCGAAAAACTTGGAAAACTGGACAGCGCAAAAAGCAGTTATCGAAAGTTGCTTGAATCTGGTTATTTCGATACTAGATACTGGTCGTCACGTATGATGATTGCAAGACTTATTACGGTGACAGAAGGAAAGGACCGCGGGTTGGAAGAGATAAAAAGATTAATCGATGAATATAAAGGCAAACTTAAGCATTCCGAATTCAAGATAATTCTGGAAGAACGCAATAACATAGCTACTTACAGCGGAGGGGGCATCCTGGATGATTTCGAAATCGAAAGAGCAGAAGGAACCTGGTATTGCCTTCATAGCCAACTGGATTGCGAGGAAGCCGCTGACTCTCTGGAAAACATTGGCATTAATGTGCGAGGTTATAAGTCGGAACCCGTTATTCCCGGGATTGTCAAAGTTCAGATCATCGACAAATTCAGGGATAAAGCCATTAAGAATGGCTTATCTGAATGCCAGAAATGATTTTTGTTTTGCTCTGGCTATAGCTCAAAGTCAACAGCTATGTCTCTATCCCGCCAGTGTCTCCCACCCTCTCTTGTTCAGATCGCGATAGATTATCGCCCCAAAAATTAATCCCGCTGCCAGGAAGAGTACTCCCGAGGTGGGCTCGCCGAGAATCAGTTTGCCTGTCCCGAACAGGAAGCAATAGATCATCGCGACGCCGCAGAGCCAGTCAACGAGGTTAAACATCCCGTCGCGCTGAGGCACGACATCGGTCGCTTCGCGGGCGATCGGCCCCCACATTGCCGCGCTCGGGCGGACTCGTCGATAGAACGCGAGAAGCGTTTCTCTCGGTTCGGGTGAAGTCATCATCGTTACCGTCAGCCAGATCGCCGAAGTGACCGCCACAGTAATTAACAGGATGTACGCGAACTCTTCCGGTTTGCCTTCATCGAAGTGGAAGATGTACTGCAGCGAAAGCGATGTAATAAACGCACCCGCCATTGCCGACACCTCGCTCCACGCGTTAATCCGCCACCAGAACCACCTCAAAATGTACACCAGACCGGTTCCCGCGCCCAACGCAATGAGAAATTTCCAGGCGCTTTCAATCGAACCCATGAAATATGTCACGATCGCCGAGCAGATCATCAAGGCGATCGTCATCACCTGCGCGATCGCGACATAGTGCTTATCGCTCTTGGTCTTTGCGAGAAACCGTTTGTAGACGTCATTGACCAGGTAGCTTGCGCCCCAGTTCAGCTGGGTCCCGATCGTCGACATATAGGCGGCCGCGAACGCGGCGATCATAAGTCCGCGCATGTAGACCGGAAGATCTGAAATAAGGACGCGTACGTATCCCGATTCAGGATCGGCGGCGAATGCCGGATCGTTCTGATAGCGAACCATCGCGACAAGCGCGACGAGTATCCAGGGCCAGGGACGGAGCGCGTAGTGCGCGATATTAAACCATAGCGTCGCGAGAAGCGAATGCTTCTCGTTCTTCGCGGAGAAGATGCGCTGCGCCACGTACCCCCCTCCCCCCGGTTCCGCGCCGGGATACCACGACGCCCACCAGTTCACGGCGATGTAGACGAAGAATGTAATGAACGGCATCCAGGTAGAGTTCAGGTCCGGCAAAAATGAAAGAACCGATCCTGAAGCTCCCCGTTTCGCTTCGAGGGCGAGCAACTGGTCTTTCAGCGGACCGAGGCCGCCTGTCGCGCTCACTGCGACCACCGCAAGCATGATGACCATCCCCATCTTGAGCACGAACTGGAAAAGATCGGTCCACAGCACGCCCCAGAGTCCGGAAATAGTAGAGATTGAAGCGGTAATCACCATCATGGCAAGAGCGATGAGAAGCGCTTCAAATTTATTCACGCCGAGCACGAGCATCATGATCTTAACGATCGCGAGATTCACCCAGCCCATAATGATGAGGTTCACAGGCAGCCCTAGATATAGAGCCCGGAATCCTCGCAGAAACGTTGCGGGTTTTCCGCTGTACCGCATCTCGGCGAATTCCACATCGGTGAGGACGCCCGCCCGGCGCCACAAGCGAGCATAAAAGAATACCGTCAGCATGCCGCTGAAGAGCATGCTCCACCAGAGCCAGTTCCCGGCGATTCCGTAACGGGCCACAAGACCTGTCACCGCCAGCGGAGTATCGGCCGCAAATGTCGTTGCCACCATCGACGTGCCCGCGAGCCACCAGCTGACATTTCTGCCGGAAATAAAGAAGTCGCTCACGCTCTGCGTCGCCCGCTTTCGGAAATACAATCCGATGGCGATGTTGAACACAAAGTAGAGAGCAATGACGATCCAGTCTATCAATGAAAGCTGCATAGTACCCTTTCCGTTATGTTTTTGTTCGTACCAGCGCGGCAAGATTGCCGAACGTCAGCGTCGCAACGCAACCGATGACCGTATGCCAGGTATAATCGATGCTTGTCCAGAGCAACACCGCCACCATGGCAAGCAGTCCCGCCATAAATCCGGCATAGGCCTCCCGCTGCGTCACGCGCGGGAAGAGCAAGCCCAAAAAGAACGTCCCCAAAAGTCCACCGTATGTCACCGACGCGATCTTCAGGCCGATCTCGACCACGGGGTTCTTCGTGTCGGTAAAGATCATCGCTCCGCCGATGAGAACGACCCCCCAGATCAGCGTGAAATTCTTGGACCATTTCATCTCCTGGGCGTGATCGAGAGACTTCCCTTTGGATGTGAGCTTAAATAGATCAAGGTACGTCGAAGAGGCGAGCGAGCTGATCGCCGATGAGAGCGTCCCCATCGCTGAGGCCAGAACGCTCGCGATAACGAGCCCCGCGACGCCCCGCGGCAGCTGCTCGACGATAAATTTCGGGAAAATTTCGTCTGAGGATTTCAGGCCGAGCTGCGCGAATGGAACACCGTTATAAAACGCGAACAGGCAAAGCCCGAGAATAAGGAAAAACGCAAACTGGATCACGATGAAGCCCGCGTCAAGCATGAGAGCGCGCTGGCTGTCCCATGCTGTCCTGCATCCGAGCAGACGCTGAACGAGCAATTGGTCTGTGCCGTGAGAGGCCATCGTCAGAAATGTCCCCCCGAGCAATCCGCCGACAAGGGTGTACGGGGACGAGAAGAACTCCCCGATGCTTTTTCCCCAGTTGGGGTTGACGATTTCAAATTTGTTCGTGCCGTTCTGCGTGGCGAAACGGACGACGTCTCCCCACCCGTTCGGCAGCCCGTTAAGAATAATAACCATCGCCGTCGCCGCCCCTCCGAGGTAGATGAATAACTGGACGACATCCATCGCGACGACTGCCTTAAGTCCCCCGATGTACGTATAGATCATCGTGAAGATGCCGATGATCGCGATGCTCGCCGGGTAATCCAGGCCTGTAATAATGTGTATCGGGATTGCGGTAGCGAACAGACGGACGCCGGAGGCGAGGACGCGCGTGGCGATAAATACCGATGAAGTGAATTTTCTCAGGGACTGGCCGAAGCGCTTGCCGAGAAAATCGTACGCCGTTTCGAGGTTTCCTTTGTAGTAGGCAGGGATGAAGACGACGCTGACAAGCAGGCGGCCGATAAAATAGCCGAACGCGAGCTGCAAAAAGTGCATGTCGCTTTTGTAGGCAAGGCCGGGGATGCTGATAAATGTCAGCGTGCTCGTCTCGCTTGCGACGATCGAGAAGCCGACCGCCCACCATGCCATTTCTTTGCCGCCAAGGAAGTAATCGGTCGCCGAAGATTGATGCTTTCCGGACCGAAGCCCGAAGTAGACTACGCCGACAAGATAGGTACAGACAATGAGGTAATCGACCGGCGCAAAAGCCATCTACCGCGCCCGGTCCGTGAGGGGGTGAGAATTGCCGCCGTGCGGCGCGTCAGTTCTTGATCGCGTCGTCAACCGTGCCGTCGATTGTGAAAACACGATCAAGCTGCGAGATCTTCATGAGGTCCATGACTTTTTTATGGACATGAACGAGATGAACCTTCCCGCCGTGCTCGCGCATCGCGCGGTCCGCGATGAGAAGAGCGCTCAGGCCGCTGCTGTCGCAGAACTGCACCTCTTCCATGTCGACGACGAGCTTGCTGGTCACTTTCGGTTTGCACAACACAAGGAATTCCGCTTTCAGCTCAGAGCAGTTCGAGGCGTCAAGCTTTCGCCCGGTGAGCTTGAGAACAGTAGCCTTGCCGTTTTTCGTAACATCAAATTTCATGAATGCTCCGGAGACTCCGTTAGAACATCGCCAGGGTTGACGCAAACTTCTTGTACATCACCTGCGGCGAACTGTCCCTGCTAAAATTCAATTGCACGTTATAAAAAAGATCCGCGGCGGAATGCGCGTAGCCGACTCGCACCTTCGCGCGCGACGCTTTGCAAATATACGCAGTATGCAAGACGAAGTCAAGGTTCAAATCCATCGCGACGTCGTATTCTTTGGCATAAATTCTCTGGAGAAGCGCTTTTGTCGGAAGGGAGAACCTGTTGATATCGGCGGGATCGAGGCGGATGACTTCGCACCTGGGAAACACCGTCAGCTGTGTCGCCCGCGTGCTCGTATGAACGACGGTGATGTGGACTCCGCTCAGCTGCTGCACGCTCGCGTAGAGCGCGTCGCCAGCGAGCGCCGCTTCATCGTACCCGATCGGCAGGCAGATGAGCACGTTGTTTGCCCGGCTGATAAACTCACCCATGGGCTGGACATGATCGATATCGCTGCGAAATTGAAATTTCGCCATGAGATATCCCAGCCGCAGCATTCCGCGTTCGAACATGATCTACTTTTTCTGAAGTATAGCTAAAAATTTCTTCTCGTCCCAAAGGTCAAGCCCGAGCTTTTTCGCCTTCTCCAGCTTGGATCCCGCGTCTTCGCCCACGATCAGCGCATCGATGTTCTTCGATATCGAACCGGCCACCCTCCCTCCCAGCAACTCGATCGCGTCCTTTGCTTCATCCCTCGACATGCTTTCGAGGGTGCCGGTCAGGACAAACGTTTTTCCCGCGAGTTTTCCCTGGACGCGCTTTTTGGATGTCTCCATCTGCAGGCCAGCCCGCTTCAACCGATCGATGATGTGGGTATGCCGTTTATCCGAAAAGTACCGCACGACACTTTCCGCGATCTGGGGACCAATTTCGTGCACCTCCTGCAGCTCTTCCACCCCCGCGGCACGAAGCGCGTCGATCGACGTAAACTCATCGCAGAGGAGATTGACGACGCCGGCACCCACATGGCGGATGCCCAGGGCGAAGAGGACGCGGCTATACGGCTTCTCCTTGCTGGCCTCGATTCCGTCGAGAAGATTTTGAACGCTTTTTTCTCCCCAGCGTTCCAGGCTCTCGAGCTTCTCTTTCTGTTTGTGGAGATCATACAGATCTGCCACGTTCGTAATAAAATGCTGGTTCACCAGCTGGTCGACGATCGCTTCTCCCAGCCCGGAGATGTCCATCGCTCCCCGCATCGCCCAGTGTTCGATCCGGGAGCGGATCTGTTTGGGGCATTCGTCGTTCTCGCAAAAATAATTCGCTTCAGTTTCCGGGCGAACGAGAGGGGATCCGCACTCGGGACACGTTGAGGGAAACTTGAAGCGCCTCGAGCCCCTCGGTTTCGATTCGACGACCCCCGTGATCTTTGGGATGACATCCCCCCCTTTTTCCACGACGACATGATCTCCGATGCGGATGCCGAGCTCACGGATATAGTCTTCGTTGTAGAGCGAGGCCCGGCTGACCGTCGTCCCGCCGATGAAGACCGGTTCGAGATGCGCCACGGGAGTGATCGTGCCGATTCTGCCGACCTGCAGAACAATATCCTGCAGTTTCGTCTCGGCTTTCCGGGAGGCGAATTTCGCGGCGATCGCCCAGCGGGGGCTTTTCGCGATCGCTCCAAGCTGCTCCTGCTGCCGGAGTGAGTCAACCTTTACAACGATGCCGTCGATATCGAACGGAAGCGTCTCTCTCTTTTCCTCCCATTTCTTCCAGTGATCGATCACCTCATCGATCGTATCGACACGGGAAGCGCTGTCGTCGATTCTGAAGCCTATTTTCTTGAGGGTCTGAAGATTTTCGTAATGGCTCTTCAGCGTCCCGGATTCCGAGCGCAGATAATAGCCATAGAATTTCAGCGGGCGAGAAGCGACGATCCTGGAGTCCTGAAGTTTCAATGTCCCGGCGGTCGAATTCCGGGGATTGATAAAGGTCTTCTCCCCTTCGAGCTCCCGCGCCTTGTTCATTTTGGCGAAATCTTCCCTGAACATCACGACCTCGCCGCGAATCTCGCAATTCAAGAGTTTCTTGTCGTTCGTCGATAACCGCAGCGGTACCGACCGGATCGTTTTCACATTCGGCGTGATTTCATCCCCCTGCGTGCCGTCACCGCGGGTAACGCCCCGCGAGAGGATTCCGTTCTCATACCGGAGGCTCAGGGATACGCCGTCGAACTTCAGCTCGCAGACGTACTGATATTTTTCCTTGCCGAGCAATGACGACACCCTTCTGTCGAAATCCCGAATCTCGTCCTCGGCGTAGGTGTTCGCAAGGCTGAGCATCTGCACAGCATGTGTCACCGTGGGGAAGTTTTTTGTCGACTGGCCGCCGACGCGTTGCGTCGGCGAGTCTGCCGTAACCAGCTCGGGGTGTTGAGATTCCAGGTCCTGCAATTCGCGCATGAGCTTGTCGTACCCCTCATCGCTGATCGTCGGCCGGGCGAGCACGTAATACTTGTAATCATGCCCGTGAAGTTCCTTCCGGAGCTGCTCCGCGCGGCGGAGAACCTTGGACGGCGCGGCCGCGCTCATGGATTTTCCTTTTTCGGAACGGGCACAGGCTGGGGTTTCTTCAGCGTTTCGCGGGAGAGAGAAATGTTCTTCGCGGGGAGAGTGTCGTTCGCGGCGATGGCGACCTTTTGTCCGTTCAGTGAGAGCGAAACCGCGGACGCGTTGCCGACCGAAATCAGGAAGGCCGTTTTTGCCTTCCAGTGCAGATGCGAGAACTTCGTCATCATATACTGCTGCGATCCTTTGCCGTCGATCGTGAGATGCACCCATACGTTCGATGCGGCGACTGCTTCGAGATCGAGGCTGTCGGCCGGCTCAGGCGCCGGCTTCATGAGCGGGCCGGCCGGAATAGTGTCGCGCTTCACGGGCATTTCCTTTTTTGATTCCTGTTCTTTCACGACATCGTTGAAGGATATTTCCTGGACGGAGCGCTCTTTCCTCTCGTTGCGCAGCCAGAGAACGAAGATAAGTAACCCCGCCAGCAGAATAGCGATGAGCGTCAAGAGAGGCTTCAGCTGTTTGGGATTGGAGTTCTTGCTCGCCTTCACCCGTGGAATGGCAACGGGTCCTTCCGGCCTGGATGCGGCATACGGTTCGTCCGGGAAGGGTTTAGCCGGATCCGCGGGCAATTTGGCGCTCGCATATTGTCTCAGCAATTCGTTCGCGTCGACGCCGACACGCTCGGCAAATGCTTTGATGAACGCTTTGACGTATGTCGGTGGAACCGCCGGTTCGGCACCGCGCTCGAGTTCCTCCAGAAACTTTATGCTGATGCGGGTGGCGGCGGCAATATCTTCTAAGGAGATCTTTTGTTGGACACGCGCAGCATGAAGTCGCTCGCCAATGTCACGCATTGCGGTCATAAGTACAGCGTTTGGAAGAGATTATTACAGTGAAGAATGTCCCGGGGCTTGGGCTTAATTTCAAAAAGGTACTAAGAACCCCTTTGATTTGCAACTACTTCAGGAGGAATGGGATATATCAAGGGTGGCGCGGATCTTCTGCGCAAATTCTTCGAGCTCGTACGGCTTCTGAATAAACCCGTCGATGGACTTGTGGAATTCACCGTCGTCGAACATCGCGGCGCTGTATCCGCTGCAGACGAGCACGCGAAGGCCCGGGTGGAGCTCCTTGATGCGCTTGAAGGTCGCCTGGCCACCCATCCGCGGCATGTTCATATCGAGAATGACGAGATCGAACGCCAGGTTGGACAACGCGATTTTTTGCAGTGCCTCCCGCCCGTTGTGGACGACCTCGATCGCGTATCCAAGCTCTTTGAGGATATCCCCGCCCACCTCGCCGACGGAAATTTCGTCTTCAATGAGAAGAATCTTCTCTTTTCCGCCGCGGAGATCGGCATTCTGTTTTCGCGTCGACTCTGAAATCTGTCCGTTCGACGATTGCGGCAGGTAGAGCGTAAAGATCGTCCCGCTGTTGACCTCGCTATTCACCGTGACATATCCGCTGTGGCTGCGCACGACGCCGTAGACAACCGACAAGCCGAGGCCCGTTCCCTTCCCCGGTTCTTTCGTGGTGAAAAACGGTTCAAAGATCTGATTCACGAGATTTGGCGGGATGCCCATCCCGGAATCCGCGACGCTCACCATGACGTAGTTGCCGGGCTTTCCTTCCGCAAATTGTTGTGCATGCTCTTCGTCAAGATACATATGCCGGCAGTTCACCACGAGAACGCCGCCATCGGGCATCGCGTCACGCGCGTTCAGGCAGAGATTAAGAAACGCCTGCTGGAGCTGTCCGTCATCGCCGTTCACGATCACAGGTTCAGGCGAAAGCACGCACTTCACGTGGATCGATTTCGGAGCGGTCGCTTCAAAGAGCCGCATTGTCTGGTCGAGAACCGTATTCACGTCGACCGCCTCGACATGGGGAGTGCCTTTTCGGGCAAACGTCAGGAGCTGACGCGCGACCGAAGCCCCCCGGCGGGAGGTCGTCTCGATGAGATCGATATACTTTGTCCAGCGGTCGTCGTCTTTCACCTTCCTGCGCATGATCGAAGCCGAGCCGAGGATTGCCGTAAGGATATTATTAAAATCGTGGGCGATTCCCCCGGCAAGATTTCCGATGCTGTCAATTTTCTGCGCCTGAAGGAGTTTCGCCTCCATTTTCTTCTTTTCGGTAATGTCCCGGAGCACCATGCGGGCGATGGTCGGATGGCCATTCGTGTCATAGACGAGTGACGTATTGACACTCACGTCGATGAGCGTGCCGTCGCTCCGCCGGATCTGCTCCTCGAGGCCCTTTAACTCTACTCCGCGATCAAAAATCTTCTTCAGATTGCTCCGCACCTGCTCATGGAACGCAGGCGGGTACAAGCTGATAAGCGGCTTGCCGATAATATCTTCCTTGGAAATTCCGAGGAGATGGCTTTCCGTCTGGTTGCAGCCCACCACAAGCCCGCCCCGGTTCACGCTGTGATACATATCCGGCGAATGCTCATAGAGATCGGCGTACTGGCGTTCGGATTGCTTCACCTTTTCGTACAGCGAGGCATTGTTGATTGCGACGCTGATCTGATTGCCGAACGCCTGGATCATCGCGATCTTCTTGGTCTCAAACCGTGCGGCAATTCTGCTTCCGATAATCAGGGCGCCCGCGAACGTCGCGCCTCCGACGAGAGGGATCGACATCACGGCCTCGAGCCGTTCCAGGCGGAATTCTTCTGAAGAACAGGATTGGATAACAGGATCATTGGCATTCAACAGCGAAGGACGGCGCACCCACACCAGAGAATCATTCGTCACCGATTGATCGGGGAGAAAGAACGGCGCCGATGTGCCATTGGAAAGTTTGAGCGTCAGCGAGTGGTCTTCATTAAGATAAATCCACCCGCAATCCGCATGCATGAGCTCCATGACTTTGGCAAGGGCGCTCTGGAGCACGTAGTTCTGCTCCACGGAATGGTTGACCGCCTCCGCGATCGTATTGAGCTCAAGAAGTTCCCGGCGCTGGTCTTCCAGCATTCTCCCGTACTTCAGAGAAAAATACACGCTGAAGAACCCGATGACGCCGACAGTAACAACACTGATGAAATCGATCCAACGGAGGGAGTATCCGGACACGAAATGCGTTGTTACGATGGTGACCATCGCGACTATCACCGCGGTCGAGGCGACCACCTGCGATTGCTCGACAAGGCCCATCGACGCGAAGAATCTGCGGATCGTTCTGAAAATGTATCTCATCTCGGTGAAAATGTAAGAAGAAACGGGTTGAGTATCAACCTTGCCGGAGGGTAAATCGGGAAGAATGCAAAGAAGAATCAGGAAAGGTGATGCGGATCAAAGCAGCGTGAGCTGCACCTCCGGCGGGATGCGAACGTCATAACCTGACGTTCGGCCGGCAGCGTAAGAGGCTGAAAATGTTCGGAAAGAGCTACTCGAACTTTCCGGAAAAGGAAATTTCAGTGACTTTGGAACTGTCGTTGATAACCATGGTAACTGTTCCGTAGCCCTGAGACGAGACACCGACGAGCCTCAGAACTCCCGTCGTGCTGACGGGATCCTGACCCGGATTGGAGCCGGAGTTATGCCCGCGGCCGCGCCCGTTCCAGCGGCCGAGACCGGCGCCATGCGTATGACCGGGGCCAGTGTTTTGCGTAAACCCGGGAGATGCGGACAGCGAGTATGTTGCGTTGTCATTCGAAGCGAGGACGCCCGGGATTGCATACCCAGCGAATGAACCGTCGCCTCCTCCCATGCCGTGCGGCCGTTGAGAATACTGAAATGCATCTGCGGCGATGGCGTTCAAATCGCTCACGATGGCATCCTTGTTCGTTGAAATACGGTATTCCATGAACATGAAGATGCCGAACGCGATCGCGCTGGCGATGACAATAATTCCAATAATGAGGAGAAGAAGCTGTTGTGTACCCGTAAATAAACCCTAGAGTGTACGAGGAGAAATATTCCGAAAAATAACGGAAAAAAAGTAGATAAATGTGTGATAAATATCAATAGCCGGGTTGAATTTCTAATGGTATTCTAATAAACCGCGGGGAACGTCCGGGGGGGGATTTCGCGGCTGGTAACTGCCGTGGGGGAAAACGCGGGCGAAGCGGCGGGGGTTTGGCGGGAAACGAATTACCCGTTTTTTTTGCCAATAAAAAAGGGCCGGAACCGTTTGGCGGTCCAGGCCCTTTTAAGATGACGATCAGGGCTATGCCGTATGTTTGGCCTTCTTCAAAACCTTCCACATGGCGTTGGAAGTGTCGCGGACATATTCGTTCACGCCATCCGCAACCTCAGAGGACTTGCGCCTTATCTGCGCGCGAAGATGCTTGCCCTTTTGAGGCGCGTACAAAAGCGCGATGACCGAACCGAGCGCCGCCCCTGAGATAAATCCGAGTGCCAAATGCCGTTTCTGCATAGTTGTCTCCTTTCTTGCCTCGTAATTGTCACAACACGGTGAGGCGGGATTTGGTTCACAGGGGGTGCGAAAAGATCCACCGAAAAAGCAGAAGCCGTGTGGGAATAGCTGAAGAAAGAAAATGTGAAGAGCTTTTAATTAGATTCTCATCCTTGATTTGGTGCGGACTTCTTTCAACCAGTTCCAGAGCTTATAAAGGATCTTGTAGACGAGGGCGATTCCCAGAAGGATCGCGACGGCGATGATGAACCAGTAGAAAATTGTGACCATGTTCATCGGGGGACGGGAGTGAGATTCAACAACTTGTCGGAACGGCGGGATTTGAACCCGCGACCCCTTGCACCCCAAGCAAGTGCGCTAGCCGGGCTGCGCTACGTTCCGAAGGAAACAAAAACAATCTAAAAAAAGAACCAAAAATGGATGACGAGTTACGGCGTCAACAGGATAGTTCGTGAGGCGCGAACTACGATAGCTTCATCATCAACTCTTCGAGAAACTTCTTCATCTCCACCATGTCGTTCCGGAGGCGGGTATCAGAAGTTCCGCGTGGCGGGGGCGGAGGCGCGGGCATCGTCGCGTCCACGGCCACACCCTGGGGGTGCTCCGAAAGAAGCTCGAGCTGTTCGCCGGTATCACCTTCGGGGAAGTAGGTCATGAGCACCTGCTTCGCTCCCTCGATCGTGTAGCGTTCCTCTCGCAACAGGCGCTTAATATAGAGGATGAGCTTAATGTCACGATTCGTATAGATACGGTTCCCGGCTCTATTCTTGGCAGGCTTGAGCTGTTCGAATTCCGTCTCCCAGTAGCGCAACACGTATTGCTCAAGGTCGGTAATCTTGCTGACTTCACTGATAGAATAGTAGAGCTTCTTAATACCGAGCTGTTTCATAATAACCCCATGATGTTCAGTATGAACATAGTGAATTTTGGGCCGAAAAACAATAAGAAATCCATCAGCCCTGGCGTTCTATGACCGCAAACGCCACAACCACCGTCTCCGAATGCGATATTGAAACCATAATGCTGCTTCCCTGGAGCAATTCTTTGACGTGGCCGTACAGCGTTACAGCCGGTTTGCCTGATTTGTCGTTTTCCACCTCAACGTCCTTCCACCGGAACCCGCCGCTCCAACCCGTGGCAAGCGCCTTGGCGACCGCCTCTTTTACCGCAAAGCGTGCCGCGATATGGGGGATTGGATTCTTCTTCGACTGCGAGTACGTTAGCTCTTCCCGGGTGAAAATCTTATCCAAGAATACCTGTCCCCACCGCTCCACGGCCCGCTCCATCCTGCTGATTTCGACGACATCGACGCCTATCCCGACAATCATCCCTCAACCCTTCTTATTTTCTTGTTCGATAATCTGTATAAGGTCTTTTATGTCACTAATTTCATAATCTGCGTGGGTTTCAACCGTTCCAAACGTGTCGCCGTACCGCGCGAAGACGGTCTTCATCCCGATATTCGCGGCGCCGATCATATCACGCTCTGCCCAGTCTCCGATCATCAGGGCTTCCTGCGGCTTGACTTCCAGCAGCTGCAAAGCTTTCCGGAACGGCGCTTCCCCCGGCTTTCGAACGCCGGTATCCTCGAATGTGACAACGGAATGAAAAATGTAATGAAAGTTCAGATAGCACAGCCGCAGCCACGCCTCGCGCGCGGGCGCGTCCGACACCACACCGAGTCTCATCCCCCTCTTCAGGAGCTCCATGAGCGTAATATAGACATGCGGATACGGGACAAGGGCGGCTTCCCTGGCGCGGCGGTAGGCGATGATCCCCGAAGATAGGATTTTGTAATCGACTTTGTTAAAAACGTCGTATAACAATTGATCGAACACGTTCTGAAACTCCATACCGTGCTCTTTATAGATGACGTCGATGCGGGATTTGACCTCTTCCGCGGTCAAATTCAAACCCGCGTCGATCATCGCGCGAACCGCCGCGTCGATCGCCTGGCGCTTCATCGCCATGAAATCCACGAGCGTGTTATCTAAATCGAAGACTATCGCCTTAATCATAGTGCGTTAAGAGTACAAAATTCACGTTTCAGAATCAAGGCTAAAAATGTGCCAGCACGGCCGAAAGCTCTTTGGCGATTGCCGCGTTCTGCGGCTCAAGAACTGCGGCGCGCTCCAGGACCGTGCGCGCAGGCGAGAACCGGCGTTTCTTCTGATACAAATGCGCGAGGAGCTTTAGCGCCTCGACGTTCTGAGGGTCGTACGCCAGCGCGAGCATCGCGTTGTCGATGGCAGGTTCGATCAGGCCCATGGCAAAGAAAGCGTTCCCGATGCCGGTGCAATATTGCGAACGCGCCGCAGTTGCCTTTGCCTTTTTTACCGCGTCCATCGTCGAAAGGATATTCTTCCAATTTTCCGTCAGCGTCGTATCAACGCGTGTTCTCGCCGCCCGGGCGAGATACTCTTTTGCTTCGGCTGTATCCCCGTCCGTCACCGCGAAATGAATTCCGAAAATCAATGCCGGGAAGAATGCCGAATCGCCTTGGAGCGCCATGCGGTTGACGCCGCGAGCGCGCGTGTGATATCCAAGGTTCCAGTACCGCGCTCCCGCCCTCACGTACCGTTCCCCCCTGTCTTCCGCCGGTGGGCCGATCGAACCGAGCTCCGCGATGAGCTGCTGGTGGACGGCGGCTTCGTTGAGGAACACCAGTGACTGCGGGCGAAGCCCGATGCTGGAGAAAAGGTCCCGCGCATGCGCAAGATCTCCGTTAAACTCATGGGCGACGGCAGAATAGAACAGTGCCGGCATGTTCTGCTCATCGATGCGATAGGCGGAATCGAGAAGCGAGGCAGCGTCGGGGTATTGCCCCCTGTCAAGCATCGTGATTCCCCGCGTGAACAACGTTGAGACGTCGACGTTCGGAGCCGGCAGTTCCTTGCGCTCGATTCTCATGATTTCAACGTTCGCGAACCGCTCCACCTGCGTGAAGGCATACTTCCTCGAAAGGAGCATCTGAACTTCAAACTCACGCACGCCGTTTTTTTGAACGACCACGACCGCGTACCGGACGCCGTAGTCCCTGATAATATTTTCCATTTCTTCCAGCGGGAGCGTATTATCAGCGGTGTAGACTTTGCGGCCGCCGGTCCAGCACGCGAGATCCTTCCATTGCGAGAGGATCACCGACGAGGAGTCGGAATGTTCGGCCAGCCACCGGCCCGCGAGATCGAACGGCATCGTGAAATGCGACGGGTACCGCTGCAATCCGATCGTCGACTGATAAAACCCAAGAGGCGAGGCGCGGTATGATGCGCTGTTCGACACAAACTGTACGTCCCAAACCGCATTCGGAATTAACAACAGAGAGAGCAACGCGGCTGGAGACCAGCGCAGCAACAATGAAGGATTATCCCGCCGCGGGATTTCCCGGAATATGTATGCCAAACACAGGGCAACATAGTAGATCATCAAGAGGAGCAGAGGAATCATGAACCGGATGTCGTTGACCGGGTAGATGAGGACAATTCCCAGATAAAACATCAGAAAGAGAATGCGATGAAGCGCGGTTCGCGAGCCGCGCACGTCGAGGATGAAACCTGCGATGCATGATACGACGGTTATGATCATCACCGGATAGACCGCTCCGTCGAGTACAGTATACACGGTCGAAAGCGGCGCGTGGGTAAGGAACACGATGTCGTACTGCATGAACTTGTAAAAGGGGGCAAACAGGAGTTTGCCGACTCCGCCGGCATAGACTGATACGTTGTTCGTAATCCTCGCGATGATTTCCGAAGCCATCGACGCTCCCGGGAGGGTATAAAAATGATGGGCGAATAACCTGGCGTTGGTAATGTCGGGCGATTCGAGCGGCGCGATCATGAACTCGTTTCGTATGTACCAAATGCCGTACATTGCCGCAGGAAAAATGGAAATCATTGCTGCTTGTTTCCACTGCTTCCTGATGATGAAGGCGCCGATTGCCATAAACAACAGCGCGAATCCAAGTTCCCGCAGGAGTATTGCCGCGGTAATCGAAACCGAGGCGCCGAACACAAGCCACGGCCGGGGATCCTTCGTTTCCATCCGTTCAAAGAGTATCATCGTCAGCAGCAGAGCGGCTGCGAACGGAATGTCGGAGAGCACCTCCGTCGAATAGACGATAAGCAGCGGGTTGAGGGCCGCGAGCAGGCATGCGATGCACGCCTCGGTATGTCCGACACGCTGGGCTATCCAGAGGTAGAGCAGGATAAGGGCAAGAATTCCGAAGCAAAGCGTCGCAATCTTAACCGCGATAATATTGTACGAAAACAGCCCGACGACGGGAGCGATGAGAACGGCATAGAGCGGTGCGTGAACGACGTACCGTGATTGCTCAGGGTGAGTGAGATCTTTGTACCCGTCGAACCCGGCAATGGACTTCGCCCAAATGAGATATCGGGCACTGTCGGGAGTGTAAATGCAGGAATTGTTGACCATCATGACCCCGATGATGGCGACGCAAAGGCAGGCCGCGAGGAGAAAAATATTGCGGGGCTGGTTCAACTATTCAGCTGGGCGCTATTTCTGTTTTGCGAGCTTCGCAATTTCATCTTCGATGTATTCACGAAGGCTCGGCTTCACAAAGGTCGTGTCGATTCCATATTCTCCAAGGGCTTGCGCGAGCGAAGAGGCTTTCCGGGCATCGTGGAGCCGTTTATTAACGACAAGTATGCTCTGGGTCTTCAGAATACAGTAGCCCCCTTCAAAATCTCCTTTTTCGTATCTCAGCTGGATGCCAAGCTGCTTCGCCAGCTCCTCGAGTTCGTTCAAGATTTGAGTATAATTCATTTCAGTTGATGTAGTACTTCAGGAAGAATAGTCAATCTTCAGAAAAAAAACAACCTACATCGACGCGAGTTTTCTTTCGAGCTCGGCGATCTTCTCCTTGGGGACGGAGTTTTCACCCCCCGCCGATGCTGCGCTTTTGTACATCGACAGGGCGCTCCTCAGCTGATTCCTGCGTTCATACAGCTCTCCCTGAAACATGAACGCGGACCCATTAGAGGGATCATCATGAATCGAACGTTCTGCTTCGTCCAGCGCATCCTCATTCAGCTCGATCTCTTTGAACAGCCAGGCTTTTCTGAGATGAAGCCGGCTGCGCTCCCGGGCCGACGAGGTACATCGTAAAGAATCATCCAACGACCGGAGACGCCCGAACGCGATAAGCACAGGGTTTGACGGATCCAGACCCTGAAGCTGCCGCAGATATTCATTCTGCAGGATTGAATCTCCCAGCAAATAAGCGTAATGATATCCCCATAACAATCCCAAAAAATAACGTGACTTGCAGCGCGTCAACTCGGAAGCGAGCGTCGACGCGGCGCGGGGATATCCGAGGCTCCAGTATCCGCCTGCCGCTCTGGAGAACGTCAGCTCGCGCGTCGGCCCCTCCTCCATCCTCCGGGCTGCGGAAACGTCTCGCAGAAGCTGCATCTGCGCGTTCGCCGCAAATAACGATGAACCGGCTTGAGGCAGCGCGAGCAGCTCGGCGAAACGCGCGGCCGCATTGGCTGAATCTCCGCTCAGCGCGTAAGCCGTCAGGAGGTTAAGGGTGATCTCAGGCCGCCGCGGAAACATTTCTGCGGCATGCTCCAGTACCTGAATAGCGAGCGTGTAAGATTGTTCCTGTATGAGATTCCGGCCAATTCTCAGAAGCCCCGCGGGAGTAACGGAGTCGGCAAGGCCGGTCAACGATGTGTCGCCGGCCGAGGGAGCTGCGTACCGTGAGTGCACGCGCATCAGGCGGAGACCGGCAATGTTACAGACTACATCAAATTGAAGCCTGCGTGACTCGCGCATTTGAAATTCGTACGACCTGAGATTTCCCCAGCGGACCGGCGCAAGCAGATACCCGACATGTTCGTTGCGGAGCGCTTCTTCAAATGCGGGAGTGCTCACCCCCGGGTCCAGCTCGAGCATTTTCCTGTCTCCTATGACAACAGCGAGCTCTTTCGCCGGGCTCGCGATGACCTCATGTTGCGGAAGGCTGTCGGCAACCCAGCGTCCAATGATCGACCAGGGATACGTGTAGATGGCCGGATGCTCTTTCAGCACGGAGAGCTTGCGGTACATCGGGATCGGCCCCTCCCGGTATTCGCTGTTCGATTGAATGAGCAATCTGTCCGACTCGAGGTTCGGGATCATGACGATCAGCGCGCAGGCAATGAGCAGTGATGGCCGCCGAAGACGCGGCAGAACGGAAATCCAGTTGGCAATGTGCCGGGCTCCCCGCAGCATATAATAGATCACCAGGGGGAGAAGCGGAAAGAAGAAACGGACATCGTGAACCGGGTACAGCAAGATGACTGCGATGTAGCCCGCGGTAAACATGAGCCGGAATTTGGAGGTCGATGACCATTTGAAATCGTCGAATATTCCTGCCGCCGCGAGCATCGGAACAAGGATCATCACGAGATATCTGACGCCCACAAACAACGCCCGGAAGATATCGAAGAGAACTGAGGATCCCACGATAAGCCCGGGAGTCTCCCGGTTGAAGTACGGAAAGAATATCATTCCGCTGAGAGCGGAAGAATATGCCTTCAGCTGCAGCCACATCCTCGAGGCCATCTCGCTTGCGAACGAAGCGTCCGGGGGCGTCACAAAATGGCGGCCGCTAATACTGAGATTGCTTCCTGCCGAACCCGCGGACATACCCACGTGAACCTGGTTTCTCCAATACCATCCTCCGATCATCAGAGCTGTCATCGCAACGATAGCTCCCGCGAGGGCGAACTTTCGGTTGAGCACAAGGAAGAAGACGGCCGCGAGCACGAGCGCGATTCCCGGCTCGCGGAGCAATGCTGTTGCGGGCAGAAGGATCGCCAGCCCGGCAGCCGCGGTGCGGGAAGGGCGCTCCTTCACAGTCTGTTCAAGCAACAGGCACGCGGCAAGCACGGCCGCAACAAACGGGACCTCCGAAAGGGCTTCCGATCCGTAGAGCAAAAATAACGGGTTGAATCCAAGGAGTAGTACCGCAACCAGAGCGGCCGTTTTGGAAATAAGGCTGCTGGTGAGCCGATACAACAGTATCAACGCCAGAACTCCAAGAAGCAGCGTCCAGGTTTTTGCCGCTTCTACTGAAAGAGGGTAGAAAAACTCCACCGGTGCGAGGATGAGCGGGTAGAGAGGAGCGTGAACAACGTAACGGTCGGGTTCCGGCTGTGTCGCGTCGACATAACCCTTGCCCTCCGCCAGCGCGGTTCCCCAAATGACGTACCTGCTGGAATCGGGTGTGTAGAGGGAAAGATCGTTAAGCCGGAGCAGGCCCGAAACGAAGAACAGCGCGCATAGAATAATAAGCCCCGCGTGTGTCCGGAAGGAGGACATTGCGACGTTATTCAGCCGTCTTCTTTCGCATGGGCTGCAGGAAGGAAATGACGATGATCGTGTAATAACTGAGAAGCGCGATCATCGGCACGCCTGCGAGCATGGTCAGCCTGTGAATGAATAATTTTCGAAACTCTACGAGGTCGTTCGAGCCGATATGATCCAGCCACCACATCCTCGCATCAAGAACGATCGCGTAGACTTCAACCGGCGTAAACATGTAAAAAAGTATCGCGCTCAACATGAGCCAGCCGTGCTCTTTCAAGCGCAGGACCGTCGACCTGAGAAACAGTATGCCCATGAGCCACACGATGACGTACGACGTATTCGCGATCATCGAGCTCTGCGCAATGAGGCCGAACACGGTACGCTCAACGTACGGATGAATGTTCGGTTTGAAATCCAGCGTCCCCGTCTCGAGGAGATTGAAGCCGATCATCGCCCTGACGTTGATTCCCCCCAGCCAGCAGATCGCCGCAATGGTAAGAATCGCAAGTGCCGTTCGCGCGGCAAGGGTGTCTCTCATGGTGACTGCCGTTGGTCGAGGGAGTAGTTCTTGATCCAGCTCAGCTCGCGGAGGAGCGAGAGGAGATTATTCATCGAGTCGGGAGTCGGCGAAAAAAAACGCTTCACAAATTCCGATTGATCCGGCTCCGGGGCTTGCTTGACAAGGGAGAGCAGCAATCCGGTCACTGTTTGCAGCTTTTCCTTAAACTCCGCGGACAATTTTACCGTCTCTTCACCCGAGGCGCCGAATCGCTGAAGGATGCCCGAAGCGTGGTGGATGAACTTTGCATAAAAGGTGATGTCTTCGAAATCGCGGGCACGCCCCTCCTTCTGCGCGACGTCATGCAAAAGCCCGATCTCACTGCGGAAGGTGAATTTCTTGCCGGAGGCTTGCTCGACAGAATCGATGAGGCTCATGGATACGGTTGCATCGGATGGCATCAGGACATCGGAAGTTCAACGATGAACGTCGAACCCTCTCCCACCTTGCTCCTGACACTGACCCGTCCCCCGTGCGCCTCCGAGACATGCTTCACAAGCGCCAGGCCCAGCCCGGATCCCTTTTCATTGACGAGAGGAACGTTCTTCGCCTGATAAAATTTGTCGAAGAGCCGGGCGAGGTCTGAATCCGGTATCCCGACTCCCGTATCAGACACTTCCACGCGAACGCACCCTTTCCCGTTCGTTCCCACATTTTCGCAGTGGTCGAGGCTCGTCATGCGGACAGTGATCTTCCCGCTGTCAGGCGTATACTTCAGGGCGTTACTCATGAGATTGCTGAACACCTGGCTCATGCGCTCCTTATCAATCGAGAGCACCGGCACCTCTCCCGCGATAAATTCCAGGTCGATCTGGCGGGTACCCGCGATGAGCTGCGCTTCCTGGACCAGCGGAGTCAGGAGCTCGGTAAGATTGACCGGCTCGAAATTAAACTTCATGAGGCCCGCTTCCATTTTCGCGACGTCGAGGAATGAATTCACGAACGCGTTGATCCTGTTCGACGCTTGGTGAATCATCGCCACCGAGTCGCGCTGCCGCTGCGTCAGGACGGGGCCGTCTTTCGTATGAATAATGGAATAGCATCCCGCCTTGATGACCTGGAGCGGCGTCCGCATCTCGTGGGAGATTTCCGACATCATTTGCATGCGCATTTCGTCGAGTTGCCGGAGCTTGTCGCTCATCATGTTGAACGCCCGCGTAAGATCGGCGACCTCGTCGGTACTCGTCACCGCGACCGTCTCATACTTCCCCTCTCCGACTTTCTCGGTTCCCGCTTTCAGTGCCTTGATAGGCTTGGTGATGGTCTTCGCGACGATGATCGCGCTTGCGAATGCCACGACGAACGCGAGCAGAAGAACGATATAGCCCCCTTTGATCGCGATGGGCGCCTTCTGAAAGAATGACTTTACCGATTTCAGCGTCGACGTTTGGAATGAATCGTTGACCCGCGCGAGCTGTTCCGCGACCCTCCCTGAATATCGACGGTACTCCTGCACAATGGAGATCGATTCCGAGGGAGGCACCTTCCCGAGTTTGTAGTATGCCCTCCCAAAATATTCCGTGTACTCGTGATGGAAGACCTGGACAGATTCGATCATACCGCGATTCTCTTCACGGTTATTTCCGCGAAGCAGAGAGTCGCACGAGGTCTTAAAATGGCCGCTGATGCGGAAGAAATTTCGCGTAGCGTTGGAGTCGCGCGTTTCGAAGAACTTGCTCGCCGACTCGTTTTCCAGCGTAAACAGTTTCTGCAGATATTGGCCCAACTGAAGATTTTGAGATTCCGTTTCTCCTTCCGAAAAAACATCGTTCATCTGATAGAGGAGGAAAATGCTCGAGAGGATCGTAAAAAAAATGATGATCGCGAAGCCCAGAACTATCTTGCCAAAGAGGGGAAAGCGCGGCCCGGTAATGGGGCGAGCCGGAGGAACCGTCACGTCAGGTTTGGGTTCCGTCATCGAAGAAAAATACAATCTTCAACATGACGTACGAACATGCAGCTGAGACGGTATGCGAAGCAGTAATCTGTCATCGAATCGGGTCAAGATAGGCGAGAAATATGAAAAAAACAAATGTCACTTGATGAGGAGCAACTTGCGGGATTCAGTTGTCGCTCCCACCCGCAATCTGCTGTAATACGTCCCGCTGGGGAGGCTCGCAGCATCCCACCGGGCGGTGTATTCCCCGGGCGATGTTGTCTCATGCACAAGCGAGGCAACCATCCTTCCCATCGCATCATAGATGTCGAGGCTGACGAACTGCGCCCCCGTCTGGCCGCCGGACTCACCGGCACGATTGCCGGAACATCTCCCCACTGAATACCGGATACTCGTCGCGGGGTTGAACGGGTTCGGGTAATTCTGGCCAAGCGCAGTTGTGAGAGACAGCGCCGGCGATTCGTCGGCCGACAACGGAGTGAGTTTAGGGCCCCACGCGACGATGAGCAGCGTTGAAACGAGAGGGCTCTGTATGATCATCGAATCCGACGCCAGCATGTCGACATTGAAGAGCACGCCGCCGAGTTCATCGACAATTTTGGCGCTGTCATACGACGTGATCGATCCGGCCCAACGGAGGATGACGGGATAATCCTGAAAGTTGTGGACGACACGGTAGGTGTCCACCTGGCTCGAGGAAAGATATTGCCGCAAATTCAGAAGCAGCCCTTCCCCCAGGCACGCCGTACTGTCATTGTGAAGATCCTTGAAGGCGATGCAAAGGCCCGACCCGCTGCAGCCTCCGGGAGGAAGCTCAAATTCTCCGAGAGACGGATCGATGCAATCGGTTGCCGCCGGGTCCACGCCAAAGGCGATTGCGGTAGAATGATTCGAGCTATCGGTGACCGTGATCGTCGTTCTCGGCCCCGTCCCCTGCCCGAAAATGTCAGCGGAGAAGCATAAAATGCTAAACATCAGACCTGCCAGCACTGTAAAAACTTTATTCAAGAGCATTCTCGTCATATTTGAGAATCCCAAGATACTAAATTACTATTTAAAACACGCGCCTGTGATCGTTATTTTAGTCTTGACTTTTTAGCGGGAAAATTTGATATTGAGTCAGAATATCACTGAAACCTTCAACCGCTCTGATGGCATTGTTCTAGTTAACCGATAAGCGGCAATAACCTCTTCTCTTCAAGGAGTCTCCCATGAAGAAGATTTCTGGTATTCTGTTCTGCGTTTGCATCTTCATCCTCAATTCGTCTCTATCGGCAGGCACCGGCCCGCATTCCCTGTATTTTTCTGCCGGTGATCTCACGATCACCGTCGCCACGAATCCCCCCTCCGTTGTTACCGGGGCTGCTTCCAGCATTACAAGCACATCAGTGCAATTCAATTCAACTGTAAATCCCAACGGCGATCCGACGAACGCATGGTTCGACTGGGATACGACGACATTTTATAGTAATTCAACCCCACAGCAGTCCGTCGGCAACGGCGCGGTCAATGTCCCCGTGTCGCAGACGGTCGGCGGCCTTACGCCAAATACCTTATATCATTTCCGCGGCACCGCGGACAATAGCGGCGGAAGTGGGTTCGGTTCGGATCTGACCGTAACGACGCTCGCGATACCGCCGACGGTCACGACACTGAGCGTCACCGGGGTAACAATCTCCGCTGTCACGTTCCATGGATCCGCGAATCCGAACAACAGTTCGACCTCCGGTCATTTTGAGTGGGGACCCGACACGACATACGGGAACTCTACGTCGTCTCAGCCGCTGGGC
>DATJGD010000018.1:0-25284 GCA_035495255.1 Bacteroidota bacterium
TACCTTCTGCGGGGGTAAAGGTCCACTGCATCGCGGCTCTCAGGGAAGCCGTTTCGAAGCCCGGCGTGGCAGTGCTGCTGATGATGCAGGCGCGTATGACCTTCCCGGTTGAATCGATGAATGCTTTCACCATCACTGCGCTTCTTCCTGATCCATTCGATTCGGCTGATCCGGGCGGCATTATCTGCTGAACCGGGACCGGACGCCGGTCATAAATCTTATCGCCAATTACTGGCCATTCGGCATTCTCAGGCATCTGCCGGGTTGTATCGACCATGCAATGATCTTCCATGCGTACCCGCAACGGCAGTCCGGCATCGACCGACGAACGAGTTTCTTGTGGTTTCACTGTCCGGCTGCTTCGACTCGAAATGCAGCCGGTGAAGATCAATGATGCGAGGAACAAGATTCCCCACGTTTCCCACCCAGGCTCAGTCATTTTTGAAATTCGTAAACGTCGCCCGAGCCGTGGAGAGTCCCGTACACGAATCCTACAAGCCCTCCTGCCATTCCGCCTAACCACACTCCCCACCAAGCCGACTCGTCGGCATTTCCGGAGGATTTCGAAAGAAGGTAAAACGTACCGCCCGTGCCTATAGCACCGGATAAAGTTCCAAGAAATAGTCCCTGGAGTGCCCCGGCAAAATGGTTATATGACGTGATACTTTGAATCTGTTCGGTACGTACAGCGGAGCGATCGTGCGTCACGAGATGCACAAAAAAGACCGTATCCGGACGAATGTCGATTATCTGCCCAGGAATTGAGTTCCCGTCTGTAAGATCTATCTCGCAGTTCTTTCCCTTGAGTTCATCGCCGGCTTTCGGAATGCTCAAGTCATACTCCTTCTTTGTTTCAGTATAGGTCACAGTCCGGGTTTGGCTGCATCCCGAAATAAAGGAAATAAACAGAAAGACTATGATTCCGATTTTCATGCCGGGAAGAGAAGAGGCCAAAAATATTTTCAAAAGCTGGTCATTCCGGGATCGCTCGAACTTTTCTCCCCGCCATCGGTCCGCCGAGAAGCGGGCTGATCAGGCACCAGTCAAGAGATCCTGCCGCAAGGGGTACGATCCCCAGGATGATAAACACAGATGCGCTGGTCTGCTCAAGGTGGGTACAGCCCCATACGATGAAGGCTGATCCTGCGATGATTCGTGTAATTCGCCCTGCCACACTATTGATAAAGCGGGCAAATGAAGTGCATGCAAACCTCTGAGATAGATTCATTGCGGCCTCTACTTCGCAAGGCCGATCTGCTTCATAAATGCCTGGTTGTCCCAGAACAAAAACTCTTCGCTCATTTTACCGTCTGCGCCCCAATGCCCGATGGTGCACATCGACAGCTTAAATGTTTTTCCCGTCGGGGGAATGGACTTGCCCCCGCCAATCGGCATTGGTTTTGAGAATGTACCTTCCATCTCGCCGATGACCGCGGTGTAATCTCCGCTTCCGAATTTCACCGGATGAACCTTGATCTTTGTGTCCGGCGCGAAGACGAACATGGGTTTGAGCATATCGATGTGCTGCGGGAACAAGCCGGTGGTTACATTGCCGTCCGGATAATACACTTTGATATTGTCGGCATGGTTATGAGTAAACATGTCCCACTTCTGATTGCTGTAAAAATCAAAATCCAGCGTATCAAATTTTGCGAGCCGCAGTGCGGTCGCCGCCTGTTCATCGGTAAATTGTTTCAACGCGTTTTGCAATGAATCGATCCTTGCCTGCATGCTTGCGTTGCCTGCATTGTTGCAACTGCTGGAAGTAAGCAGGGCGGCTGCCATGATGAGAGCCGCTGCCAGAATCGTAATGATTTTGTTCATGATAGCTCCTGGTAGTTAGTTAAATGTTTGTTGGTATCACAGTTCTAATTTCATCATAATGTCTGTCTGCTCATCGCTTCCCAGCGTGAACATGTGCGTATCGAACTCCGCAAAACCGTTTTTTTTATAGAAGCGTATTGCCCGTGGATTGGCTTCCCAAACACCCAACCAAACATAGTTGGATTTTGCCTCTTTGGCAATGCCTAATGCTTTGTCGCATAATTCCTGACCCACGTGTTTTCCGTGAAATGCTCTCAGCACGTAGATGCGTTCGATCTCTGCCGCCCTGTCGTCTCGTAGTTCCGTCTGCGCTTGCCGAAAATTCAATTTTAGATAGCCAACCACACTGCCGCCAACGGTCGCGAAATAAAATTCAGAATCGGGATTGGTTAATTCGGCTGTCAATTTCTCGTCTGAAAAATTCTCATCCGAATATCGCCGCATATTGTCTTCGGTATTCTTCGATGCGAATGTTTCAAAAAATGTTGTTCTGCATATATCTTGCAATTGCCTAAGGTCCCCGAGCGTTACTTTCCTGATTTCTATTCCGTTCGTTTGATCCCATTCAGTCTGAAGTGTACCGAGTACTTGTTCGGCTTCGAGGACTTCGGAGCAGGGAACGAGTATTTCCAACCCCTCAGTCGGATGTAACCCGGCCTCCTTGAGGCAAACAGTAATATATTGCGCCTGCGTAGGACTGGAACTCACGAACACTCTTGCCATGCCTTCGAAGATCTCATATTTACCCCAATGGGGATCACAGAGGAATACGAACTTGGAATCCCCGCCGCACTTGTTGCAGCAGGGCTTCAGGCAGATGAGACATACGCCGACAGCGGCCGCAGTGGTATGCTGATAGCAAACGAGAGAATCACCGAAGACGCTGCCGCAGTTCTTGCAGAAGGTGTCTGATTCCAGGGCAGCAGAATTACAATGGGAACAGGAAAATTCAGCGGGTCGATCGTCCGTCATTGTCGCGTCTTCCGAATGACATAGCTTTGAAATGCTCCCCCTCGTGATGCAATGAATATACCAGCCATTTGGTTGATAGTCAACAGGTAGTCCTCGGCCGGACGGATTTCAGCAAATATCAAAAGGCAATTACGTGATTGGGCTACCGGATTCGTTTGTAGCAGGAATACATTCCCTCCGACTCGAAGATCATGCTGAAGTAAAGTGTGTCCCCGCGAAAATAGATTGCCTCATCCAACCCGACAAAGCCAGAGTCTGATCTTACCGGATAATCAAAGCGTGTCGGGATTCCTCACCATGATGTATCTCAACTACTTTTGGATGCAACGGCGGGCCGATTGGCCCAGGATTTCAGGAATGTGAGGCCTGGGTCGACCCGGACTTGTCCTGCACTTTCGGTTCAAGCTCTTTGATGCGCCGGTCGTATTCCGCGCTTTGGGAGGGGCGCAGCGTCTTGAGCAATTGATAGGTGAGGATCGCTTCCGAGTATGCGCCCTGTGAAGCGTAGATTTCGGCAAGCGTTTTCGTAACGATTCTTCCCTCGTCGTCAAACGGCTCTGAAGGTTTTTCTTCGACTGGCTCTTCTACGGAGGGAGGAGGTAGAACAGTTGTTACGACAACCGGAGGTGAAAACACTTCGGGTTCGGGTGAAGGAGATGCGCCCGGTTCTTCAAGCGCGGGGCTTTCTTCCAGGGGAATATCCCCTTTTGAAATAATCTCATCCAGTTGAAGCTCGTCGATCACCGAAGGAAACGACGGTTCGGGCAATGGTGCTTCTTCCGGAGGACCGTCAGCTGCGGGCGTGTCTTCCCTCGAAATGATCTCCCGCAACTCGAGCTCGTCGACTACGGAAGTCGGAAACGGTTGCTCTTCGTGAAGCTCCGGCAATGAATCTTCCTGGATAGGCGCTGGGGGTTCTTCGACGACTGGAACGGTTACGATCGGTTCGAACGTCTTGAGCTCTTCGGCAAATTGGGGGACGATCTCTTCGGAAGGTGCGGGCGGCTCCTCGACAACCGGCGCCGTGAGGACCGGTTCGACAGTTTTCACTTCCTCCGTAAACTGCGGTACAACCTCTTCTATTGTTTGAACAGTTGGCGGCGATTCAACCAGAGTCTGAATAACCGTTTCTCCGACTGCTGTCATTGTTTCCGGTTCAGGAGGCGGCGGCGCCGGCTCCGCGGCCTTTGACTCGGGCTCAGGAAGCGCGGTTGCGGTCACGCCTGACCATTGTTCATGGAGTGTACTCAGGTACGAAGAATCAGGGAGGAGCGACCTGGCGTCCTGTAAAGATTCAAGGGCCTTTTCGACGTTGCTGTCCGCGTGGTAACATTTGGCGAGTACGAGGTGTGCCGTCGCGTACGAAGGATAAACCTGAAGCCCGGTGATGCAAAGTTGCTTCGCATCCTCGGTGCGGCCGGCGGTGAGGTATTCCTGCGCGAGCCGCGCAAACAGGGGTGAAGCAGGCATTTGGGATAACTTTTGTTCCAGTGAAACCAGATCCATACTGCAAGCTACGAATCAGAAAGCACAAATCCCAAACATCGTGACAACGTTCTTACGCGGCGCTCTTCTTGGCAGCCGCGATCTTCCTCGCCGACCATGCATGCTTGATCGAAAGCCATGCGACCAGGCCGAACCCCATGGAGAAGAGCAGCTGGAAGGGGACGGCGGCCAGCTCAAGATAGTAGATCGACGCCACCACGCCGAACGTGCAATAGAGCGCGAGCAAAAATTCAATGATCACAGTAAAGTCGAACTTCATCAGCGCGTACTTCTTGTCGATCCAGTTATCTTTTTTGTCGATAACCGAATATTTCGGGGTGCGGACGAATTCGGATTTCTTCCTGATAAGCCCCTCAAGGACTGCTTTCGTGTTATTCACCGCGAAGCCCATGCTTCCCGCCATAAACAGCGGGAACAGCAGCATGCGCCGCTGCCAGTCCTGGTAGACGTCCTTCTGGGAATACAGGTAGAACAAAAACGAACCGATGAACGCGAACACAAAGACCGCCATGATCGTAAAGTAGGTCTCGTAGCCCCCCTGATGCTTGATAAAGATAAGGGGCACGTTGAGGATGCCGGCCACCAAGATAAATGGAAACACGATGTTGTTCGTCAGGTGGAATGTCGCGTGGATCTTCTTCTCGAGCGGAAGCTTGGATTTCCAGACCTTCGGCAAAATCTTCCGTGCGGTCTCAATTGCGCCTTTTGTCCAGCGGAACTGCTGCGACTTGAGCGCGTTGATTTCCGACGGGAGTTCGGCCGGTGAAGTGACGTCGTTCAAAAACTTAAACTTCCAGCCCTTCAGCTGAGCGCGGTAGCTGAGGTCGAGGTCCTCGGTGAGTGTATCCGATTCCCAGTTGCCGGCGTCGAATATGCAGGCTTTGCGCCAGATGCCGCCGGTGCCGTTGAAATTAATAAAGAACCCGGCTTTGTTCCGCACGTTCTGTTCAATCACAAAATGTCCGTCGAGGGCCATCGCCTGAACGCGCGTGAGGAACGAATAGTCGCTGTTCAAATGCTCCCACCGCGTCTGCACGAGCCCGATGTTCTTGTCCTGCAGGAAGTAGGGGAGTGTCTTCTGGAGAAAGTCCGGTTTCGGCACGAAGTCCGCGTCGAACACGGCGATGAACTCTCCGGTCGCCGTCACGAGCCCTTCCTTGAGAGCACCCGCCTTGTAGCCCGCGCGCGAGCTGCGGCGCACATGCTTGATGTCGAAGCCTTTTTCGCGGTATGCCGCCACGCTTCCCGCGACGAGCTCGATCGTTTCGTCCGTGGAATCGTCGAGCACCTGGATTTCCATTTTTTCGCGCGGATAGTCCATGAGGCAAACGGCGTCGATGAGCCGTTCGATCACGTAATACTCGTTATACAGCGGGAGTTGTATCGTGACGAGCGGAAACTCCGCGAGGTCGTCGGCGGCCTTGAGTTTCGTCCGCCGGTGTTTCATGTAATAATAGATCATCACAAATCCGCTCGATCCGAACAAAAACAGGATCGTCAGCGAGATGAAATAGGTACCTATTATCCAATCTTGCATGTAGGTGTTTTTAGAACCTTATATTGTTTGTGGTTACCATGATGAAACCGTTTCGTTCAGAATATCTTCCGTCAGCTTGTCGATGGCGGCGTCGATGGCGGTTTGACGCTGCACAATCCCGCCGCTGATGTCATACGTGCCCCAGTTCGAGAGCTGTTTGTTCCAGACTTCTTTATTCAGCTTCGCGTCGTGGTACGAAGCTTTCACCGATAGCGTGATCTTCCGCTTCGTGACCGATTCGCCCTGGACGACCACGTACGGTTCGTCGATGAGCGAGACAATAGTTCCTTCGACGGCGGAGTCCGAGCGTGTCTTGTCTGTCACCTGCAGGCTGTTGTCCTGCCGGAACCGGTCAATGAGCTTGTTCGTAAACTTCTCGCGCAGGCCGGGCTCGGCCGAGCCGCTCTGGTCGTCGAACAACGGTATCGCTACCGATTTCAGATGCGGAGGAACCGATCCGCCTCTGAATGAATAGCACCCACCCGCCAATATCGAAACGAGCAATATCCCAAGAACCGCTGCTCGCATGCTACTCAAGGCCGTACTCCTTGATCTTCCGGTACAATGTCCGCTCGCTGATATTAAGCGCTTTCGCGGCGAGGCGCCGGTTATCGTTGTAGCGTTCGAGCGCCGCGATGACCATGCGTTTTTCCATTTCATCAATAGGAACGACCCGGGCGTTATCGTGATGCACCTCGGGATCGACCGCCGCTTCGACGTAATTCGAGCCGACGGGGACCGCGCGTCCTCCGCCGTTCGTGCGGGCGAGGTGATTCTTGATATCCATGATGTCGTTCTTCATCTCGAGGAGCGCACGGTAGATAAGCTCGCGTTCCGCCTGTTCGGGCGTCCGGTGCGTCTGGACGGGAAGATGCCGCGCCCCTTCCTCAGTCGTTTTGAGATAGCGCCGCACGTCGAGTCCGTCGATGAGTTTTCCCCGTTCGATGACGATCATGCTCTCGATGATGTTGTGCAGTTCCCGGATATTGCCGGGCCAGCGGTAATTTTTCAAGAGCTCCATCGCTTCGCTCGTCACCCCGGCGAAAGGAATGCTGTTCTTTTCGCTGATCTGTTTGCCGAACTCGTTCACAAAAAGCGGTATGTCCTCTTTGCGCTCCCGGAGCGCCGGAATCCGAATATTGATCGACCGCAACCGGAAGAACAGGTCGCCGCGGAAGTCCTGGCTTCTTACCTCGGATTCAAGGTCTTTGTTGGTAGCGGCAATGACGCGGACATTGACCTTCCTGGGGGTCGCCGATCCGACGCGCATGTATTCGCCATTCTCCAGAACGCGCAAGAACTTTACCTGCGTCGCGAGAGGCAGCTCGCCGATTTCATCGAGGAATATGGTCCCGCCGTCGGCAAGCTCGAAATATCCTTTGCGTGTTTCTCCCGCTCCGGTAAATGCGCCTTTTTCATGGCCGAAGAGCTCGCTTTCCATAATGCCTTCCGGAATTGCTCCGGCATTCACGGAAATCATCGGCTTGTTCGCCCTCTGGCTCGCGCCGTGGATCGCTTTCGCGACAACCTCTTTGCCTGTGCCGCTCTCGCCGGTGACGAGAACGGTCAGATCGGTCGGCGCGACCTGCTGGATCACGTCGATGATCTCGGCGATCTCCACCGACTCGCCGATGATGCAATGTTTTTGCTGGAACTCGTTCCTGTTCATCAGTACTTCTCTACCACGATCGAATCGATGTTATACTTCTTCTTGATATCAAGTCCGAACGTTTTTGCCTCTTCCGCGGTCGTAAAGCTTCCCGCCCATACGAGATAGAGGCTTCGCCCGCCGCGGACTTTGTTCGTAACCTCGACATTGATGCCGAGGTTTTCAAAGAAGCTCTTTTGCTTTTCGGCGTTCTTCATCGTGGAATACGCGCCGACCTGGAGCGTATAAGGTTCCTTGACAGGCTGAACCGGCGCGCCGGCAACAGGCTGCACGGGGACGTCGGGGACGGGCCTCACACTGTCGGGAGGGACCTCCTTCGATGGCAGTTTCACCTGCTCGTCTTCGCGGTACGGTACGTCTTTTGCCTGGGATCCCGAAGCGAGGGGGGATGAAGGATATTCATGCTTGAGCTGCTGGAGCTTCACGTCGGCAGTTTTGTATAAGCCCAAAGCATAATAATACTGATACAATGCAAAGAGAGCGTCGTCAGCCCATTCGCTCTTCGGAAAGTTGTCGACAATTCCCTGATAGAGTTTCGCGGCTTCGATGCCGTTGGGAGTAGTCTTTCCCTGAAGATACATGACAGCGGGATTATTCGGGTACTTCGCCATCAACTCGGGGAGCGCTTTTTTCACGTTGTCCGATTGACCGTTGTCGATCTGGGCAAGATACGTCTTGACGTCTGCGTCGATGCTTTGAGCCGAAAGTATGCCGCAGCAGGAAAGGATAAGAATGATAAAGATTGTCGCGGATTTTCGAAGCGTCATGCCGCCTCTGTGGTCGTTCGTTTGACGGAACCGGGTATGAGCTGGCCGAACAGCGTTGCCGAATTGGCCCGATCTACCTTGACACTGGCATAATCTCCGACGACGAGGTCGCCCTTCGGGAAAATGACCATCTTGTTCCCGTCCGTACGCCCCTGCCATTCATCCGGCGATTTCTTGCTCTCGCCTTCCGCCAAAACCTCAAGGCTCCGGCCGACGTACGTAGAGTTCTTCTCTTCTGAAATCCGGCGCTGGAGGTCCATGATCTCGCCGATGCGCCTGGTCTTGATTTCTTCGGCAACGTCGTCCGTCATCGAGAACGCGGGTGTGTGCTCGCGGGGGGAGTATTTGAACATGTAGGCGCCATCGTAACGAATTTCTTCGATGAGATCGAGCGTGCGCCGGTGATCTTCCTCGGTTTCCGCCGGAAATCCCGCGATAATATCCGTGGAAAGACTTACATCCGGAATGTTAGTTCTGATCGCGTTCACGAGCCTCCGGTAATGCGCGCTGTCGTACGTGCGGTTCATTGCCTGGAGCACCCGGTCAGAGCCGGACTGGACGGGGAGGTGGACAAAATTACAGATGTTGCTGTTGCCGGCAATCGTCGCGATGAGCTTATCCGACATGTCCTGGGGATGAGAGGTGGTAAACCGCACGCGGATATTGCGGTCGACTTCCGCTACCGATCTCAGGAGATCGGCAAAATCAAATTCATTGTCGCGATAGGAATTTACGTTCTGTCCGAGGAGGGTGACTTCTTTGAAGCCGCGCGCCGAAAGTATTTCAACCTCTTTGACCACGCTGCCGAGTGTCCGGCTTCGTTCGCGGCCTCTCGTAAACGGCACGACGCAGAAGGTGCAGAACTTGTCGCAGCCGCGCATGACGGTGATCCAGGCGCTGATCCCGTCGGTCCGCAAAGGAGTGATGTCATCGTAGGTCTCGACACGGGAGAGCTGAACGGCAATGCCCTTTGCTTTTCCGCCGGCCTGTTCGAGAAGCTGCGGCATCTTCCGATATTCATCGGGCCCGACAATGATGTCAACGATCTGTCCCACCCCTTTTGCCTTCTCCCCAGTCAATTTTGTACGCAAACGCTCCGCCATGCATCCCAGGACGCCGATGATCATGCCGGGTTTTTGCTTCTTTAATTCTTTGAATTTGCCAAGCCTGCCGTACACGCGCTGCTCGGCATTCTCCCGGACGCTGCAGGTGTTAACCAATACAACATCTGCGCTTTTGATGTCGTTCGTAATGGCGTAGTTCTTATCGTGTAAAACGCTTAGAACTACCTCGGAATCGGCGACATTCATCTGGCAGCCGTAGGTTTCAATATAGACTTGTTTCTTTTGCTCGATCATAAAAAATGTACGGAACCGGCGTACGGTTGCCGTAAAATGGAAAAGTGTGGGAAAATGCGAGGGTAAAGATAAGAAAAAGCTGACAGAAAGTCAAAGATGCCATTTTCGGTTAAATAAAATTAATCTCAAAGAGACTGTTTTTCAAGGTTTTTTTGGAAATCCAACTTTGCCAAAGAGACAGAGAGTCTCTATGATTAACGGTGAATCATCCATACCGGTTCTCTGGCCTTCTAATGGGTGGACCGGTTTATGAATTCAGGAGTATTCTTTATATTGGGAAGTCTCATCTTTTGATAACCCATGACTGAAAAACGCATTTCCCCATTGAATATGTCTCCCGGCGATTTTAGTACGCTGGGCCATAAGCTTATAGATGACATTGCCCGGTTTCTCGATGCGCTCCCGCAGAAACGGGTCAATCCTGCCGAGTCGCCCGATACGGTAAGATCGCTTATCGGGACGCGGCCGGCGCCGTCCGAAGGAAGAAACCCTCAGGAACTGCTTGATAGAGCATCGAAATTACTTTTCGATCATTCTCTCTTTAACGGCCATCCCGCTTTTTATGGATACATCACTTCTTCTGCCGCGCCGATCGGCGCTCTTGGCGATCTTCTTGCCGCCGCGGTAAATTCGAACGTGGGAGGGTTCCAGCTCGCGCCCGCCGCCACGGAAATCGAGTCGCAAACGATTCGTTGGATCGCCGAGATGATCGGCTATCCGACGGATTGTGGAGGGATCCTGATGAGCGGTGGGAACATGGCGAACATGGTCTGCTTCCTTGCCGGCAGGAAAGCAAAAATCCCATGGGACGTCCGCAAAGAGGGATTGGCGGGCCATCAACAAATCAGAATATATTGCTCGGCTGAAACGCACACCTGGATCAAGAAAGCCGGCGACCTGTTCGGCTTCGGAACAGACGCAGTGCGGTGGGTGCCCACGGGCGATGATCTTCGGATGGATGTACGTTTCCTGCGAAAACAAATCGAGGAAGACCTGAAGAAAGGCGATCTGCCGCTCATGGTCATAGGAACCGCCGGCTCGGTAGGAACAGGAGCGATCGATCCACTTCGCGAGATCTCGGAAGTTTGCAAGGCGAACAGTATGTGGTTTCACGTCGACGGCGCCTACGGCGGGCTTGCGGCGATGCTGCCGGATGCCCCTGATGATCTTCGCGCGCTCGGCCTCGCCGATTCCGTCGCGGTGGATCCTCACAAGTGGCTCTACGCTCCCATTGAAGCGGGCTGCGTCCTGGTACGCGACAGGGAAAAACTGCGCGACGCCTTCAGCTTCGAAGTGGCGTATTACCGTTTCGGCCAAAGCGGGGAAAATCCGCCGACAAACTATTTTGAATACGGGCCGCAGAACTCGAGGAGCTTCCGCGCTCTGAAGGTTTGGCTGGCATTGCAGCAAGCAGGAGTAAATGGCTACCGGCAAATGATCGCCGACGACATTCTGTTGGCGAAAGAGCTTTACCGGGTCGTCAGGGAAACGCCGGAGCTCGAAGCGTTCACGAACGGCCTGAGCATCACGACATTCCGATATGTTCCCCGGGACCTCGCTCTCACGGGGCCTGATCGGGAGAAGTATTTGAATAATCTCAACGAGAAAATTCTTTCGGCAGTGCAGAACAGCGGCGAGGCATATGTCTCGAACCATGTCATCCGCGGCACGTTTGTCCTGCGCGCCTGCATCGTGAACTTCCGGACGTCGCTGAATGAAATCCGCGCGCTGCCGGGGATCGTAACCCGTATTGGAAAGAACGTCCATCGCGAGCTTTCAATGTCGAAAGCAGAGAATGGATAAACCATTCCCATTGTGACGCAGATACTTGCATTTTCGTTCAAAAAGGGCGAACTTGTAAACAAAAATTTAACATTGGAGGGATGGGAAGTGCCGCCGTTTCAGACAGACATTAAAGATGACAAGATTTTGAAGATTACCTCGGAGAATAATGCTATGCAGTCACCCGTTTGGATGTTTCTCTTCTTTTCGCTCCTGGTTATTGCCGTCGTTGTGGTGGCCTACCAGGACATGCGCACGGCCGACCAGCCGCTGATTTACTACAAGGAAAGATATGAGGACCTTGAAAAGGCCTATATGGAGCTTGCGAAGTCTCATTCGTACGTCCTTGAGACGATCATGAAGAACAACGTCGACATGCAGCAGTACTGGCCGGAGTTCGCGAATAAGCCGAAAGAGGAATACACTGAGTATCTTCGCAGGCGCATCGTCGCCATGCAGGTGGAAATCGAACGCCTCGATCACGATCATAGGCCCTAACACATAGCAATGGTTCCTTCTGAGGTTTTAGCTACTCTCAAGCAGCAAGCGCAGAAGCTGAAAAAGACTGTCGTTTTGCCGGACGCTCTCGATGATCGGACGGTGAAAGCGGCGAGAATTATCGTTGACGAGGGAATTGCCCGTCCGGTCCTCATCGGAGACGAGGAGCAGGTGCGCGCAAAAGCAGCTTCCTTATCGGTATCGATGGAAGGAGTGCGCGTTGTCGATCCGAAAAGATCCGAAAAGCTGAGCGACTTCTCCCATATTTTCTTTAATCTCCGGAAGGCGAAGGGACTCGATTTCGAGGGGGCCCAGAAGGCGATGTCGAATCCGTTATTTTTCGGGGCGATGATGGTCCGCGAAGGGCATGCCGACGGTAGCGTCGCAGGTTCTCTCTCGACGACGGGTGACGTTCTCCGCGCGGGGATCCAGGTCGTCGGACTGCGTGAAGGAATTTCCGTCGTCTCCAGTTTTTTCCTCATGGTATTTCCCCAGCGCGTGTTCTCCTTCGCAGACAGCGCGGTGGTACCCGATCCCACGGTAGACCAGCTCGCCGATATCGCAATCACTACGGCTGAGAATCATTTTAAGCTGACAGGCGAGGAGCCGAGAGTCGCGATGCTTTCGTTTTCGACCAAAGGAAGCGCGAGCCATCCGCTCATCGATAAGGTGAAGCAGGCGACCGCCCTTGTAAAAAGCAAGAAGCCTGATCTTGTCGTCGACGGAGAGCTCCAGCTCGACGCGGCGATCGTTCCGAACGTCGGACGCTCGAAAGCGCCCGGCAGCCCTGTGGAAGGGAATGCCAACGTGCTGATCTTTCCGGATCTCAACGCGGGAAACATCGGTTACAAAATGGCGGAGCGGCTGGGCGGGGCGCAGGCGATCGGTCCCATCGTGCAGGGATTGAAAAAACCGGCATTCGATCTTTCGCGCGGATGCAGTGTGAACGACATCGTCAACACTGTCGCCATTAACTGCATTCTCGCCGCTTGACACTCGCCCGAATAAATTCGGGGGATCCTCAAGCAAACGACGCTTGACGGGTCTGCCCAACCCGTAGAACATTAAGAGCGGCATTGTAGTCTCTATCGAGAATGCAGCCGCAGGAACAAGCATGAACGCGATCAGCCAAGGATTTTGGAACCTTTTCACCGCACGCAGAACATAGTTGCGATGTGCCATTGGGCCTGACTTTGGTGACTTCACGCCCAGCTTCTTCCGCTTTGGTGCGAAGCATTCCAAAGAACATACCCCACGACGTATCAGCAATACTGCGTGAGAGATAATTGTTCCGAATCATGCCGTCGATGTTCAAATCCTCGATGAAAATTGTTTTGTAGCCTCGGATGTAGCGATTGGCAACCTTGTGAAGAAAATCCTTTCGTTGGTTTGCGATCTTCTCATGCAACTTCGACACGAGCTGTTTTGCTTTCTGTCTACGATGAGAACCCTTGACCTTTCGGGAAAGTGATTGCTGTCGCCGAGCGAGAGTATCTAACGATTGTTTCAGGAATTTTGGATTCTCAACGACATTTCCATCGGAATCAACAAGAAAATGTTTAACTCCGACATCTATGCCGATAAGTTCCTGGGTTTCTGGAAATTGTCGAGCGGGGACATTATCACAGGAAAAGGAGACAAGCCACTTCCCTGTTCTTGCTCTGCGAACCGTTACAGTCTTGATTCTTCCTTCAATCGGTCGGGAGAGTTTGAGCGCAAACGTACCGACATTGGCAATGGCGAGGTATTTGTTTTCGACGAGTTTCCAACCAGTTTGTTTCAACGTGAAGGAGTCGTATCGGTCTTTGGATTTGAAACGAGGGAAACCACATTTGCCTCGCTTGCGGCGTTGAAAGAATGCCTGGAATGTGCAGTCAAGACGCTCAAGAACATTTTGAAGAACTTGGGAACCAACCTGGGCAAATTCCGGAAATGTTTGTTTCAATTCTGGCAGTTGGTACTGCTGGGAATAAAGAGAAACAGATTTACGGAATTGACCCCACAACATTATTCGTTGCTCTAGCCCAAGATTGTAGAGAGTGCGGCAAAGTTCCAGCCAACGAAGCGCATTAGCTTCGGTTACGTGGTGACAATAGGCACGATATTGAAATGTTCTTTTCAAATCTAGCTTAGCTCCCCGGTGCATCGTTCTATAGTTGCTCCGCTCGCGTCCGAATCAGTATACTCGAACTATGAATATGCTCAATAAGTCATTATCAACAGTCAAAAGCAAACCCAATCATCTCCTCGATGAATCGAGAAGTTTCCTGGGTGGAAATCTGTAATTTTTCATGGCGGATTCACCAGTCACATCGCACCGCCATCATTTCATTGATCTTTACAGGACACTTGTTATCCTGCTAATGCTGGAAGGGCATGTCATCCGCGCCCTTCTCGCTCCCTATCTTCGCCAGCTTTCAACGTTCCAGAACCACGAATTCATTCACGGACTGTCCGCGCCGGCATTCCTTTTCGGCGCCGGCATGACGTTCGTCATTTCGACAAGAAAGCGCTGGCACGACTACGAGCGATGGGGAGAACCGCTCGCGCGCCGTGTCGGCAGGTTTTTGCTCATCCTCACGCTCGGGCTTGCCATCCATCTTCCGTTCTTTTCATTCCGGAAGATCCTTATGGACGGCACCCGGGAAGATTATCTCAACCTGTTTCAGAGTGACGTCCTTGCCTGTATCGGCCTCGGCCTGCTCGCGCTCCATTTGATTATCGTGCTGTTCAGGAATGAAAAGCGCTTCTACGCTATCGCTCTCGCCTTGACGCTCCTGGTGTGTTTTGCCACTCCTCCGGCGTGGGATCTCGACGCGTTGCGAAAGTTTCCTGTCCCGATCGCGCAGCTCATGAACAGCCGGCAGGGATCGCCGTTCCCGCTCTTTCCGTATGTGGGATTTCTGTTCGCGGGTGTGCTTGTCGCGTGGGAATTTCTTGTGGCTGTGGAGCAAAACCGCCAGCAGGTGTTTATGCTGCGACTGGCCGTGGCGGGTGTGTCACTGATCGCGGGGGGAATTCTTATTGATGCTCTTCCATTCGGAATTTATCCGCATTACGATTTTTGGTATACGAGCCCGAATTACTTCCTCATCAGGGCCGGATCTCTCATGGCGGGAGTTGCCGGATGCTGGTACGTTTCGCAGAAAATCAGGAATTGGAAGCCGTGGATGACGGTGCTGGGGCGGGAGTCGCTATTCGTGTACGTCCTTCATCTCGTTTTTTTGTACGGGACCGCGATGAATCCCCGCCTGAATATTCAAACCATCGCGGGAGGTTACCTCCAGCCCGGCCAGGCGATCCTCATCGCGGTGCTCATGATCGCGGGGATGTTTGTGATTACGCTCGTATGGAACTACCTGAAGCGGAAACAACTAACTCTCTATCGGGTTTTTCAACTCGCGGCTGCCGGGATGTTTCTCTATTATTTCTTCACGAACGACTACTAAGGCAGGCAGATTCGCCGGCCAATTGGTGCCGAATCCGGCTCGTGAGCACTAGGGGAGACTTATTGTTCCGAGTGTCGTCGGCTCATCAGCGCCGGTAGCGCCGGGGACGTTTGCCGGATTTCCCGACACAGTTTCATTCGCCAGCACCGCGAAGCAGGCAGCCTCTTTCGCGTCCGGCGAAATGTTGGATATCGAAGCCGGTAGAATCTTTACACCGGAGAAATAACGCCGGAGCGCGTCCATGAGATACTCGTTGTGAATCCCGCCCCCGCCGACAAACAACTCCCCGATGTTCGTTTTGCAATACTTCTTGTAATGCCAGTAGATCGTCAGGGCGGTGTATTCGGTCACCGTGGCGATAATGTCCGCCGGTCGGGCGCCGCGCGCGGAGCGAATTATCTCTCCTACAAATTGCTGCCCATACCGCTCGCGCCCAGTCGATTTCGGAGGCGGTATTTTCAAATATCCGTCCTGCATGAGTTTGCTCAGAAGGCCGGGAATGATCTTCCCGGTTGAAGCAACGGTGCCGCCGTTGTCGGCCTGGCGTCCGTAGTACTTCAGCATAAGCGCGTCAATCAGCATGTTTCCGGGGCCGGTATCCGACGCGCTCACATTTTTGAGCGAACCTGATTTTGGGAGGATAGTTATGTTGGCGATTCCGCCGATGTTCAGAACAGCTCTGCTGACGGAGCGGGATCTGAACATGAGATAATCGAAATAGGGAACAAGGGGAGCGCCGGTTCCCCCTTTCGCGATGTCGCCGGTCCTGAAATCGCCTACCGTCATGATTCCGGTCCGCTTGGCCATGAACGACGGGTTGCCAAGCTGAAGCGTCCCCCTGACGTTTTTCCCAAAAAGCCGTTGGAGCGCAGGGAGGTGGTGGACGGTCTGGCCGTGGGATCCGATGATATCAATGTCTCCCGGCTTCTTGCGCGCCTTGCGAACGATTTTTAACGCCGCGTCGGCGAAAAGATCCGCGATGAGTAAATTCAGGCGGGTGAGTTCATCAAGCCGGGCCGTCGATGCCGAAGAATTTTTCAGGAGAAACCCTTTGAATCCGCGCGGATAGGGATACGTGGAAAACGCGAGCTGCCGGATTTGGGTTTTCGCTCCGGATCCGCTGATCCTCAATACAACCGCGTCGATTCCGTCGGCGGACGTTCCTGACATCAACCCCACGACAAGTTTGGTTTTTTTTCTCGATATTTGATCTAAGGTTTTTGCCAATTTCCGTCCATGAAAAAGAAATCAGAACAATCGCAGCCGCTCATCGGCGCCCATCAATCCATCGCCGGCGGCATCCACACTGCGTTTGAGCGCGGCGAGCGGTCCGGATGCGCGACGCTCCAGGTCTTCGTCAAGAACAACAATCAATGGAAAGGAAAACCGTTGACGGACGAAGACATCGCAAACTACAAAACTACCGCCTCGAAATCAACCATCACGCCTGTCGTCGCGCACAGCTGTTATCTCATCAATCTCTGTTCGACCAATACCGGCGTCCTGGAAAAATCCCGCGAAGCATATCTGGATGAGCTCAAGCGGTGCGAAGCTCTCGGCATTCCCTACTTCAACTTTCATCCGGGCGCTCACCTCGGCGCCGGCGAGGAGGAGGGTATGAAGAAAATTATCGAATCGCTCGATGTGATTCACGACCAGACAAAAGGCTACAAGACGCTGAGCGTGCTTGAAACCACTGCCGGGCAGGGCAGCGCGCTGGGTTATAAGTTTGAGCAGCTGCGGACGATGATCGAGGGCGTGCAACATCCGGAACGCATGGGCGTGTGTATCGACACATGCCATGTGTTTGCCGCGGGTTATGACCTGCGGACTGAAAAAGAGTACGAGAAAACGATGCGTGAGTTCGATGAGATTGTCGGGCTGGACAGGCTTTTCGCAATCCATGTGAACGATTCCAAGCGGGAGCTCGGCTCGCGCGTTGACCGCCATGAGCACATCGGCAAGGGGGCGATGGGGGAGAGCAGCTTTAGATTGCTGATGCGGGACGAACGGTTACAGAATATTCCTAAGATTCTTGAAACGCCGAAAGAGGAAGACCTTGAGGAAGACAGGGTGAATCTGGCGACGCTGAGAAGGCTGGCGAAGCTGGATTAAACTGCGTTAGGGAAGATAATCTACAAGGGGAGAGAGACTCTGTGAGAGGGAAAAGTCTCTGCCGGGCAGGCCGAGTCTGATTTATTCGTCCTGGGACGCTTCCGAAGCAAGCAGCGGATCGGGCCGCCGCGCGAACGCAAAATGTTTGGCAAAGTACGACTGATCCAAAGAGCTCACGCCCACGCCATGTCGCTTGTACGAGTGTACGAAAATTCCGTCCGACACATAGATTGCCACGTGGCTGATTCTCTTGTGTCTGCCTTTCACCTTGGAGTAAAAGAAGAGAAGGTCTCCGAACTCCAGGTCGTCTTTCGGAACATTTTCGCCGATCTGTGCCTGCATGTTCGACGTTCTCGGCAGCGAGTAATTCAAGGCGTTTTTAAACACCCTGCATGTAAAGCCTGAGCAATCAATTCCTTTGAGCGACATCCCACCATGTTTGTACTTCACGCTCGACCATTTGTTGATCTCTTCGATCATCGTTCTCCGCACCTCATCCATCGTATCGATGCATGTCGGGTCAAGCACGGGAGGACGATAGACAATCGCTTTGTACGAGCGGGCTTTTCGTTTCGATTTCTTGTGCTGAACCGAGGCCGATTTTTTGGCGTTCTCCTTTTGTCCGCCGACCGCCGAAGAGGCGATCGCAAAGGTCAGCAGGAGAATCATAACGGCAAACAGGAGCCGAAAACGGCTTCTGAAACCCCAGCTTGCAACTCCATATTTAATATGATATTGCATCATAAATTTGACCGAGTATGATACCCAAAAGTTGCGCTGTCCACAATGGATGGTGTATCGGGGGTCACGAAAAATTGACATCCTCGATAAATGACGTATATTTGATAGAAAGAAGGCCCAATGGCTGCAGAAACACAGGAATTGACTCTTAAAGGATTGCTGAAGCAGCACACCAAAATTGGTGAGCTGTATCGCGATCTTGGCGGCGGGAAGCTGGAATGCTTCGCGTGCGGCCATCGATGCATCCTCGGGGACGGCAAGGATGGAATTTGTAAGGTTCGATTCAACCAGGGAGGAGAACTCTTTGTCCCTTCCGGCTATTTTGGCGCCCTTCAACTTGATCCCGTCGAAAAGAAACCGTTCTTCCACGCTCTCCCCGGCAATCTCGCGATGAGTTTCGGAATGCTCGGTTGCGATTACCACTGCTCGTATTGCCAGAACTGGGTGACTTCCCAGGCGCTCCGCGATCCGGACGCGATCTCGCCCCCGGAATATATGACCCCTGAAGATTTTGTCGCCCTGGCAATGGATCGCGGCGCCACGATCGTGACAAGCACCTATAACGAGCCGCTGATCACCAGTGAGTGGTCTGTGGAAGTGTTCAAAGTTGCAAAGCGTTACGGGCTTGTAACGTCCTACGTCTCGAACGGCAACGGGACACCCGAAGTTTTGGAGTATCTTCGCCCGTGGGTCGATCTTTACAAAGTCGACCTCAAGGGATTTAATGACCGGCAGTACAGGAAGCTTGGAGGCGTTCTCCGGAACGTCCTTGACACGATTAAACGGCTGCACGAGCTAAAGTTCTGGGTCGAGATTGTCACGCTCGTCATCCCGGGATTCAACGATTCGGAAGAAGAGATCCGGGACATCGCGGATTTTGTCAAATCAGTTTCCGCCGACATCCCGTGGCACGTCACGGCGTTTCATTCCGACTACAAGATGATGGACACCGGTAACACTTCGCTGCATTCTCTTCTTCGCGCCGCCGAGATCGGGTACGAAGCGGGCCTGAAGTACGTCTACGCAGGGAACGCCCCCGGACACGCCGGAAAATTTGAGCACACGTATTGTCCGAATTGCCGCGCAGCAGTTATCGAGCGCCGGGGATTCAGGGTGCTTCATAACAATCTCCGCGACGGGCATTGTCCGGCCTGCACTACCGCTATCCCTGGTTTTTGGAAACTCCCCAAATCGTAATTTCTTTTCATTTTTACATTCCGAACCCGAATGGCGTCGCATCCACCAAAGAAAAAACCTGAAGAAATAGACCGGTCGAATGAAATCAATATGTCGCCGGAAGACTGGGAAGAATTCGGCCACGGCGTACAATTATTCAACTCCGGCAAATTCTGGAACAGCCATGAAGCCTGGGAGCAGGTCTGGCTGCGGCACGATGAGGACGAACGCCTCTTTTTCCAGGGCATCATCCAGCTTGCCGCTGCCTACCACCAGCTGTTCGTGAAGAAGAATCTCAAGGGCCTGGTGAACAATTTTGACAAAGCCTACGCGAAGCTCGTCGTCTTCCAGCCGAAGTATCTCGGCGTCAACGTTACGCCGCTGGTAAAATGCATCGAAGAAGGGAAAAAAGAGGCAGAACGGCTTGGCGCCGCAGGTCTCGAAGAATTCAACACCAATCTTATCCCCAAGCTGCAGTTTCAAAAGCCGTTGAGTCCGGATCTTCTCGTCGAAGGCAGGTTCATGGTGAAATCGGACCGGTTTCTGGAGGGATCGAAACTGTTTTCGCAGGGCTATTACTGGGAGGCGCACGAAGTTTGGGAAGATGTCTGGCGGGACGAGGAAGGGGACGCGAAAACTCTCGCGCAGGCGTTCGTACAGCTGGCGGCCGCGAACAGCTTCGTGAAGCTTTCCAAGCTTGCGAGCGCGGTCTATTTATTTGAAAAAGCGCTGGAGAAATTCCGGCAGTTTCAGCATCTCAACTGCGGCGTGGATGTCGCCTGCCTGAATCTGGAGATCGAACGCGTGGTGGACCGGCATCGGAAAATGAATGGTGAGGCGATGGCGATAGAGAAGAAACTCCTGCTCGTCGCCACTATCCCTCTGCAATCCACGAACGGGAGTTGACCGGTTAGTGCCCTTTTTCGCTCTTGATCTTCGCTTCAAGAGCGGAGTGCTGCTCCTGGCTGATCTCGAGCTCTGTCCGCAGGCGCGTCAGTTCGCTCAGGCGTTCCGGCGCGACGGAGCCGTTGGAGAATGTCGATCGCATCGCCTCGGTATACGCATCGAGTTTTGACTGCGGCTCCAGCTGGCGGTGCTCCTCATCGGTGATCTGCAATGAGCCTTTGAGATTCTCGATCAGCGACCGCTCGCTGTCGGTGAGCGCGCCTTCAGCCCACGCGTCGGCAAGGGCGCGTTTATAGAGGTCCAGCACTTCCTGTCTCGGAACCCGCTTCTTCTCTTCGAGCTCCTGCTTCCACATCTCCTTTTGTTCTTTACGGATAATCTGCTCGAGCTGGCGGGCTTCCGCGTGCTCGGGATTGATGACGTAGACCTTCATAAGTTCGGCCATTGCCTTGTCGAACGCGTGCTGGACGACGAATTGCTTTGCCTGGGCGAGAAACTCCTGGATCTTCTTCACGCGCGCCTGGCGGACTCCCTCTTCTTCGGTCGCTTTGATCGCCTCGTCTTCGTCCCGGCGGCGGCGTTCATCCTCGAACCTTCGCTGGATCTCGGCTTCGATGCGCTTCGCCGCTTCTTCCTCGGCCTTCTTCCGCGCTTCGGCTTCGGCGCGTTTGCGGTCTTCGTCCGCTATACGCCGGCGTTTGTCGTCCTCCTCGGCTTTTCTTCGGGCCGCTTCGGCGGCCCGCCGCTGTTCTTCCTCGATCTTGCGGCGAGTCTCTTCCTCGGCCTTCGCGCGCGCGATCTCCTCGCGTTTGCGGGTCTCTTCCAACAACTTGGCGCGCTGTTCTTCCAGCTTGCGCTGGTTTTCCTGGTGGATGCGCTGCTTCTCTTCTTCGTTCTTCTTGCGTTCTTCGTCGAGCTTACGCTGCGTCTCCTGTTGTTTCTGGACCAGGTCTTCTTCGAGCTTCTTTTTGGCGGCCTCGACTTTGATACGCTCGTCCTCTTCGCGCTTCCTCAGCGTCTCAAGCTCGAGAGCGCGTCGCTGAAGCTCGCCTTCGGTGCGTTTGCGGGCTTCTTCAGCCTGCTTCTTTTCCGCTTCTTCGGCCTTTTTGTGTTCGGCCAGGAATTTCCGGCGCAGTTCGTCCTGCGAAAGCTGCGGTTGACTGTGCTGTTCGTCAGCGCGAAGTTTTGTCTCCTCCTCGCGGCGCTTTTGCTCGAGGATCTTGCGAAGGCTCTCCGCTTCCTGCTGCTTGTCTTGCTTCAACTCCGTCGGCGTAATAGCAGCCAGGGTAGAGGCGGTTGTTTCCGGGACCTCTTCTTCTATGACGTTTGCAGCCGCGGTCTTCGCCGCCGCGATGCGTTCCTTGTACGCCTTCGCGTAGAAATTCTTGGGATCGAGCTGGAGGGTCTTCTCGACTTCCTTCATGGCATCGTCGTAGGAGCCCTCTTTCAGGAGCCGGTCGGCGCTCTTTAAAAGCTCGCTTGCCTGTTTCTTCCGGTTGTTCTCCTCAGTAAGCGAGCTTTTCTTTATCAAAGCCATGTGCAAATTGGTGTGATCAGTATGGTGAATGTAAAGAAATTATTTTGGATTCGCTGATATGACTGACAGAAAATCCCCGTGCTCGTACATGTTATAGAAATCGGCATTTGCGAGCTCATCGACGCGATAGCTGAGCCTTAGCGCCTGCTTCAGCGCCTTCGTGGCTTCTTCTTTTTTCTTGTCGTCGGTCTTCTTCCGCTGTGAAGAATACATTTGCAATGAGTACATCTGCGCCAGCCGGAAGCAGGTCACGGGATCGCTGCTGTTCAGCTCGTACGCCTTCTGGCCCCACATCGTCGCCTCAGGGAACCTTCCCATGCGCGTGAGTGTCAGGGCGAGGTAGATCATCGCGTTGGCGTTCGAAGGATTCATCTTCAGCTTCGCGCGAAGGGCTGTTTCAAGTTTGTCCAGCAGGGTCGTTCCCTCGATGCGCTTGCCGGTCACCTGGAGCGTGCGGCTGAGGCGGTAGATCGTCGCGTAGTCGTCGGGATTCTGGACGATGCGGTGCTCGCACGCGCTGATGACGCGCGCGCTCTGCGACATCGAAAGATCCGGATCCAGGAGGATCGCGTCGCACACAGGCCCGATAAGATAGTCCGTGGAATCCGACACGAACGAAAGCGCCGTTGAATGATATTGCGCTCCCTGCTCGGGATTGCCGCTCAACTGGTAGGCGAATCCAAGCGACGACAGGACGTCGGGATCGCGGGGATCGAGCTCATACGCCTTCGTGAACGCGTCGATGGCGTCTTTGAACTTCGCGAGGCGAAGATAATTTTTTCCCCGTCCGACATAGGCGGCGCTGTTGGCGGGAGAGTATTTCAGGGCGAGCGTATATTGCTCGGCCGCAGCAGGATAGTCGCGGAACAGGGTCATGACCCTTCCCAGCGCGACATATCCGTCACCCATCGCGGAGTTTGCCTTGATGGCCTTCTCGGCGTAATCGCGTGCGGCGCCGACGCCGGAATCAAACGGTACCCAGTTCTCTTCAGCCATCGTCGAAAGACAGATCGACGCGGCGGAGAGGGCCTGGACGAACGAGGGATCGGCTTCGGCGGACTGGCGCAATAGATCTGACGCGCTCCGGAGATTCGCCGCGCTGCGGTGGTGGAGAAGCTCGATGCCGCGCAGGTAATTCCCGTACGCGTCGCCGTTCGACGTTGTCGTCATCGGCGCGTACGCGCGGTCGCGGGGCAAATCCAATACTTCCGCAAGCTTCGTAGCTATTTCTGCGGGAAGCGTCGGGAGCGTCGCGAGCGTGCGGTCGTAATGTTCCGACCACTTCGAGTTGCCTAGGGAATCAACGAGTTTCACGTTTACTGAAACGCCGAGCGCGGATTTTGTCACTGTCCCCTGAAGGATGTGAGAGGCGCCCATGCTGAACAGGCCCGCCTGCGGCCGGCTGTCGGCTTTTGAAATGCCGAATGCCGAAGCGTAACCCATCACGCTCGTTTTCTTGTACTGCTGGAACTGCTTCGCGACTTCTTCCGCCAGTGAAGAGCCGATCACCAGGTCCTCGGGATTGTTCGAGGTACCGGTCCACGGCTGGATCGCAACGGTGGTTGTCGCGGGGAAAATTTTCTTCTTGAGCTGGAGTCCCGCGAAGACCAGAATCGCGACGACGACAACGGCGCCCGCTACCACGAGCGGCTGTGAAAAGATGCTCTTTTTCTTTTCCCGTGTTTCAAACTGGGGCTTGAGCTCGCGGCGTTTGCGCTTGCGTGCGGGAGCGGCCTCTTCCTGCTCCTGCGGTTCCTGGATGCCCTGGGCTTCCTTGATCTTCTTTTCGAGCTGGATCGCGGCTTCGTTCGACGGATCGTTGACGAGGGCTTTCGCAACCTCGACGAGAGCGTGTTCAAGGTCTCCTTTGGTAAAATACGCCTCGGCGTTGGTGACGAGCTCGCGAATGCGTCCCTCGCGGGAACCGGATTCCTTCGCCTGGCGCTCTTTTTCAATGCGAAGAGATTCTTCCGCCTGCTGGCGCTTGTGTTCTTCTGCCTCGCGGTGGCGTTCCTCTACCTGGCGGCGAAGCTCTTCTTCGAGACGGACCTTCTCTTCGGCTTCTCTGCGTACGCGATCTTCTTCTTCGCGTTTCCGGTTCTCTTCCTCCTGGCGGCGGAAGTTTTCTTCTTCCTGCCGGCGCAGTTCTGCCTGAAGAACCTTTTCCTCGGCCTCGCGCTTCACGCGCTCTTCTTCTTTCCGCCTGAACTCTTCTCTCTGGAGGCGCATCGCTTCTTCCTCGCGAAGACGCTCTTCTTCCTGTTCACGCTGCCAGCGTGCAGCCTCCGCGTTCGCCTGTTCCTCCTGCTCGCGTTGCTGCTGCATCTGTACTATCTGATGTTCTTCTTCGGACTTTCTCCGGGCCGCTTCAGCCTTGCTGCGGGCTTCGTCCGCTGTCTTACTGTTCTCATCTTCGCGCTGACGGCGTTCCGCCTCGATCATGCGAAGCTGTTCTTCTTCCTGTCTCCGTAATTGTTCCTCCCAGCGGCGGCGCTCTTCCTCGGCTTTTCGCGCGGACTCTTCCTTCTGCCGGAGATCACGAGTCTTTTGTTCCTCGGCTGCTTCACGGCGCAGGCGGTCCTCTTCGGCGCGGCGCATTCTCTTGCGGGCATGCTCGTCCTTGAGCCGGGTGCGGATATCCGACTCGCGTTTCTTCAGCAGCTCTTTCTCGCGGTGGCGGCTAGTCTCCGCCTCCTTTGTCAGCTCTTCAAAGAGATGATTGTCCTTGAGCTGCAGCATCTTGGCCAGCGCGGTCCCGCGAGCCTCGGTCTCCTTTTCGAGACGGGCGACCTCCTCTTCGAAAGCCCTTCGCTTTGTTTCATCCAGCTTGCGATGAAAGGCCTCTGCACGATTTACCTGTTCTGTCTCCTGCACCCCGTTTTTCCTTCAAAATTTGGTGTTTTTCGAATTGGCAAAATATAGAGAATCGATGTCCGAATGTCAACAGATATGTGATTTCGGCAATATCTCAGGTCGAATTCGGGCGCCCGGTACCCTATTGCCTGACAAAATAAAGGGCCCGGGGGCAGCCAGAAAGGCCTTAAGTGCTACCTTTTTGGAAGTGTGAGGTTGAGACTGGCGGTAGAGACTGCTTGTACTAGTACTTGAAATTAGCTATTTTTAGTGGGATGGATGAGGCATCAATCAAGAAGTAGAAACTCTTTCCTTTTTGTCGATGATATTTTTTGAACTTCTTCAGAGGTCACAATGATATCAAGGGTGGGCAAGGGAGCTATTGGAATTCTTCTCTGGGCTGTAAGTGCCTACGGCCAGGTTCTCACGTTTGAGCACGTAGAACGACTATCAGATTCCGCGGTTGTTTTTTCGACGGCATTTTCTTCTCAGCAGTATGTCTATTGTTGGATCAATTGGCGTGTCGTAAATTCTGAGGTGAACCACTTTACGCGTGTTCCGCTTGATTCAGTTGCCGGCGATCAGTATTATTTC
>DATJGD010000019.1:0-19459 GCA_035495255.1 Bacteroidota bacterium
CCCCGCGCTTGAATTCCAGAGCATCGCCAGCGAAAACGCCTGTCCGTTCGCTCCGTTTGCCGGCTGCAGCAGTCCGGGCGTCAACGGGGCGGAGCCCGCAAGATTGTTCTTCCAATATTGCAATAACGTATGCAAAGCTTCCGGTTCGTTCTGCGGAATGATCTGTTTCGCAACAGTCGCTTCGCCGTTTGACCCGTGACATGACGCGCACGTGCGGATTTCTCCGGCCGCAAATGTTACCCAGAACCGTTCTCGCACAACATTGACACCGTTCGAATCGGAGAGCTGCCACGAAAGAGCGCGGTGCGCCGGCACGAACATCGCCTGCGAGCCGTCGCTCCCGAGCGCAACGCTTCCCTGGGGACCTGAAGTTGGCGGGTTATGCACCGATGTATCGCTCATAGGCCGCGGCAACACGCGTCGTCCGGGAGTCGGTGTATTGTTTCCGTTCACCAATCCGTATCCGCGGAGATGATTCGCTTCGTAGACCTGGAGGTATGCGACATCGTACACTTTCCCGGTCGGGTTCGGCGACTGCGTGTTCGAGTTGTGCACTTTCAAATAATACGGCTGCTGATGATCGAAGGTATTTCGGTTCGTGATGTTCCGGCTGATGATCAGCGCAAGCTTGTTCTGTTTCAGGTAATTGACAAAGGCAGTCGTATCGACTCCCTCTTCGAGCATGACATTACGTTCTGGCGCGCTGAGATGCGGAACACGCTTCACTGGAATCGTTCTGCTCTTGACTTCGACGGCATTCAGCTCCCACAACCGTCCCGAAAACGACACCAGTCCGTTGTCGGTCCAATAACTTACAGATTTTGTAATACCTAACGGGATCAAGGGCTGATCGGCCATCCAGGTCGATCCTGTCCGGATCTTCATCGTCTTCAGCCTGAATGTGTCCCGTGAGACGGGATTTGAATACGTGCCGATGTTCGTATCCGCCTTATTCTCCCAAGTATGAGAAGCGATGAGCGTGCCGTTCGAAAGGGGAAGAGGATCCCGGTAATGGCCGGTGTAGGTCGCGTTCGGCGTCCCGTTGGGCGGCAGCGGGTTGGCCGTCGAGCGGTCGGTGATGAATGTAACGAACATATCTTCCGCGTCGATACTCGGGGGACCAGTGAGCGTAATGATCTGCCCCGCGGCGTGCACACCAAATTCGCTCGCATCGACTGCATAGTAGCGGCCTTGCTGCGTGGGATCTTCAGCAAGCTGCATAATATTAAGTATGCTGTTCTGGTTCGTTCGGGTAGGCCCCGCCTGAAACAGGGTAAGGTTCGGATCGTCGTTGAAGTTCGGCGGCCCGACGATGAAATTCAGGTCGTGCCTTCCGACGTGGTTGATCGTTTCCATCTCTGTCCCGTCTTCATTGATCTGCCACGGAAAGAATCGGTTGAATTCCATGCCGTTGATATTTGTGCCTGCCAACAGGTCGGTGCGCGCGGATTGAGGTTCGGGGAACACTTCCGTCCGGTCGCCCACGAGCGGGGTGGCGCTTGCAGATTCGTCGGAAAAATTAAATGTGCCGAAGGTGTTTCCCTGCAGAATGTCTTTGTCCGCCTGCGAGTCGCGCTGCAGATGGTCCCAGCGCGTGAAGATGACGCGTCCGTAGCTGTCGACTGACGGGCGGAAATCTCCCGAGGGGGCATGATCGAGCATGAGAAGATTGCCCGTCTGCGGATCGAGGCTGTATAACCCGGCATTGGAGATCTGTCCGCGGTATTCGTCAAACAGGGGATAGAGATGCGTCTGGTTATTGCGCGGCCTGTCGGAGATAAAAATGATGCGGCCGTCCGTTCCGTAGACCGGATAGATGTTATTGTAGTTCGAGGGCTGGTTCGTTACGAGCGTAATGACCGGCGTTTCAAATTCTCCGAGGCCTGTGATCTCGTAGATCTGCCAGAAAAATTGCGTGTTGTCGTTCTGTGAAGCGGGAGATCCGACAACCATGCTAAACAACGCCTTAGTGCCGTTCCAGTGCATCGAGGGATCACGGACCTCAATCGAATTCGCGTCCTGTAATCCGCTGTTTCCGTAACCGGCAGCTGCGGTAAGATTTTTCAGCGTGCCGTCCGGATAGAGAATACACAGATCGCCGCCCCTTCCGCACGCCGCGGTGGTCGCGCGATGATTGCCGAACACCGAGCAGATCGTCGTCGTATCATTCGGTATCGGAACCTGGGTGACAAAGAGAATAGGATTCGGAAGCGTTGCGGTGCCCGATGCACCGGCAACGCAGGTTATCCCAAACACAAAAAAAAGAACAGCGACAAACAGTCCCCGCACAAATGTCATAGCACCCCTTTCAATAAGGTCCGGATAAATTACGGATTAGGGGGATTCCTTGCAACTGCAGACGTGCGCAATTTCACTCGTTGAGGATGGCCGCCGTCACCGGCTCACGCTTCCATAGTCAGCGGGAACGAGAATCTTCTCCCGTTGCCTCATATAAGAATCTAAACGAAACTTCTTTGCTTCCCTTCCCGTCATTTAGTACATTCATACTGTCCCCCGATTTGAAATCGGGGGAACTATTATGCCCAAACCGAATCTTAAAGGCCTGACGCTCCCCGAACTTGAGGAATTTGCTCTCTCTATCGGCGAAAAGAAATACCGCGGCAAACAACTCTTCGACTGGCTCTATATGAAAGAGGCGGTTTCGTTTGATACAATGTCTTCACTCTCCAAAGAACTCCGCGCAAAGCTTGACACGTCAGCGACGATTGAATCTCTTAAACTCATCGACTCGCAAACCTCGGCCGGGGACGGGACCACAAAGTTTCTGTTCGAACTGCACGACGGGAAGCGCATCGAAAGCGTCCTCATCCCGCCCCGCACGGCGTTCAGCGACCGGCTGGCGAAAGAGGAGGACGAACAGAGCAGACTGACGCTTTGCGTCTCCACGCAGGCGGGCTGCGCGCTGGACTGCAAATTCTGCGCGACCGCCTCCATGGGAATCCTTCGTAATCTTACGGCAGGAGAGATTGTCGACCAGGTGCTCCGGGCGAAGGCAATCTCGGGCAAAACCATCACGAACGTCGTGTACATGGGGATGGGCGAGCCGCTGATGAATTACGATCACGTGATGAACTCCGTGGACATTATCTCTACGGGCATCAAGATCGCGGCGAAAAGGATTACGATCTCAACTGCGGGATGGGTGCCCAAGATCCGGCAGATGGCAGACGAAAACCGGAAAATGAAACTGGCGGTGTCGCTCCATTCGCTCGACGACCGGGCCCGTTCGGAGTTGATGCCAATAAATGAGAAGTTTCCACTTAAAGAATTGCTGGATGCGGTTCAATACTATTATAGAAAGACGAAAGAGCGCGTTACGTTCGAATATATCCTGTTCGAAGGGTGGAATGACCGGGACGAGGATATCGCGAAGCTTGTAAAATTATCGAAATCCATCCCCAGCAAGCTGAACATCATACCATTCCACAGCATTGAATTTGTAGAGCCCACCGGCCTTGCCGCAAAGCTGCATCCGACACCGAAGGACCGCACCGAGGAATTTGTCGGCAGGCTTCGACAAGCGCACGTGACCGTGTTCATCCGCAGCAGCGCCGGAGAAGACATCGATGCCGCGTGCGGCCAGCTGGCCGTTACCACCGGGCAAAAATCGGGTTCAATCAATAACCGAACGCCATCGGGCGTTGCGAAGCGCCGCAAAGGAGAAGCCATCCCCTCATGAAATTTTTTGTTACAGGCCTGTTTTCGCTGATGTCGCTGCTCCACGCTCCTGACGCCCCCGCGCCGACCAAACATTTTGCGCACGAGCGAACCTACGATGTCGCCCACTATAAGATCAACCTCACGGTAGACGAAACAAAGCACTCGTGCGACGGCGAAGTCACCGTCACGTTCGTTCCGATGCGGCCGCAGTTTGACGTGCTGAATCTTGATGCCACGCAGATGACGATCAACGATGTCCGGATGAACAATCAGCGGCTTGAATACCATTATTCCGGGGAAACGCTGGCGGTGAACCTGGGAAAACCCTATGGATTGCAAGACACCCTCAGCGTCACCGTTCGTTACAGTCTCTCCAATCCGCAAAAAGGTTTGTACTTCATCGAGCCCGACAGCGGCTATCCTAAACAGCAGCGGCTTCTCTGGTCCAACGGCGAAGCGGAAGAGAACCATACGTGGTTCCCGTGCTACGACTATCCGAACGACATGGCGACGAGCGAAATGGTCGTCACCGTGAACGAAAACTGGACCGCGATCAGCAACGGCAAGCTTCTCGATGTGAAACACGACGCGAAGAACCGCACGAAAACATTTCACTGGTACGAAGGATTGCCGCATGTCTCGTATCTCACCTCCCTTGTCGCGGGCGAGTACGTCGAGGTCAAGGATTCCTGGAAGAAGGTCCCGCTGAGCTACTTCGTCTACAAATTCCAAAAGAACGACGCCATGCGCTCGTTCGAAAAAACCTCAAAGGCGATGGACTTTTTTTCCAAAAAAATCGGCTATGATTATCCCTGGGAAAAGTACTCGCAGACCGTCGTGCAGGATTACATCTGGGGCGGCGAAGAAAACGTGAGCGCGACGACGTTGACCGACAATACGATTCACGACGCGCGGGCGCATCTCGATTATTCGAGCGACGGCCTGGTCGCGCACGAGCTCGCGCATCAGTGGTGGGGAGATCTCCTCACGACGAAAGACTGGTCGCACACGTGGCTCAACGAAGGATTCGCGTCGTACTTCGACGTGCTGTTCCAGGAATACGACAAGGGAAGAGATGTTGCCCTGAAGAGCATCTATGATTCTCAACGCGATCTCGTTAATACCGACTTCGGCGATAGACGCAGGCCGACGGTAAACCCCAACTTTGTGAGCCCGCAGGAGCTGTTTAACAACCGCATTTACGGCAAGGGGGCATGCATCCTCCACATGCTGCGGTACATCCTCGGGGATGATCTGTACTGGAAGGCAATCAATCATTACGTTCACAAGTTTGCGCACCAACCGGTGGAGACCAACGATTTCAAAGTCGCGATCGAGGAAGCCACAGGGTATAACCTGTACTGGTTTTTTGATGAATGGGCGTACAAACCGGGATATCCTGAGTTCAATGTCACGTCGGTGTGGGACCAGGAGTCGCACACGGTGAATCTCAAGGTTCGCCAGGTTCAGCCCGTCGATTCTCTTACCGGAATATTCACCACGCCGATGGACATCGAGGTATGGGTGCACAACGAGCCGGTTACCTACCGCGTGACAATCTCGCGCGAGGAGGAAGAATTTTCTTTCCCCGCGTACCAGCAACCCCAATTGGTGCTCTTCGATAAAGGGAGCACGATCCTGAAAAAAGTAAAGTTCGATAAGCCGATCGACGAATGGGTCTTCCAGCTGCAGAACGCGAAGGACGGCGTCGACAGAATCATCGCGGTCGATGAGCTCCGGTGGTTCGCGGATTCATCCGTCGCAACCCAGGCGTTGAGCAAAGCCGCCGTCAATGACGCGTTCCCGGAAGTGCGCCGCGAGGCAGTTTGGGCGCTCGGAGACGCGAAGCGGACCGATGTCTCCCGCACGCTGCTCACCGCGTACGGCGATCGCGAGGCGAAGGTGCGCGCCGCAAGCGTGACAGCAATGAAAAACGCGAAGAAGGACACCGTGTTTGCGACCCTGAAATACGCGTTCGAGAAGGACTCAAGCTACGCGGTCGCGACTGCCGCGCTCATGTCGCTCGTGAAGATCGATTCTCTCAATGCGAAAAAATATTGCGCCGCCGCCCTGCAGCGCGATTCCTACCGCGAAGGGTTACGGGTGGCCGCTGTGAGATCATTGGCCGATGTCGGGGATGAGGAGGCCTTTACGATGGTGAAGACGGCTTCATCGTACGGGAGCCCGCGGAACGTCCGGCTTGAAGCGCTGGGGCAATTGAGCCGCAAGTGGAAGCAGCGTGAGGACGTGGTTCCGTACTTCATCTCTCTGCTCCACGATGCGAGTGTGCCCGTCCGCCGTTACGTCATCGGCACCCTCGGCGAGCTGGGGAGCGCGCAGGCGATCGCGCCGCTCGAAAAAGCCGCGGAGGGGGAGAAGGAGTCGAAACTTGTCAAAGCGGCGCGGGACGCCGTTCTCAAAATTCAACAATCACAAAAGGCACAATCGGCAGAAAAGGATACTCATTGAAAAAATTACGATTAATACTTTTTGGCCCTCCGGGGGTCGGTAAAGGAACGCAGGCGAAGCTCCTCTCGGAGAAATATCACATTCCGCAAATCTCGACCGGCGATATGCTGCGGGAAGCCGCTTCCTCCGGCACAGAGATGGGGAAACGGGCAAAAGCGGTGATGGACGCCGGACAGCTCGTCTCGGACGACATCATGATCGGCATCGTAAAAGACGTGCTCGGCTTTCCGCGAACCGCCAACGGATTCATCCTCGACGGATTTCCAAGAACTGTCCCACAGGCGAAAGCGCTGGACGGTTTGCTCTCGGATCTCAAGATTGATCTTACGTGCGTGATCAACATGGAGGCGGACGAAGCCGAGGTTGTGCGCCGGCTGAGCAACCGGCTCACCTGCCGCCAGTGCGGGAAGATCTATAATCTCGACATCGACAGCCTCGCGGACCCGGCGCGATGCCCCAACTGCGGAGGCGAGCTGTATCAGCGCGACGACGACAAACCGGAAACCGTGAGAAAGCGCCTTCGCGTCTACGCCGAATCGACCGCTCCGGTCAAGGAATTTTACCAAAGGTCCGGCCTGCTCAGGAACGTCAACGGCATGGGATCGGTCGGGGAAGTGAGTGCTGCGATCCTCGCAGCACTCAATCAAGATTGATGGCATGATTGATGTTTCGAAAGAAACATCATAAAATCAATGTTTTCCTGGAAACATCCCCAAAACCGCCCCATCATTGTTGCCCACCGCGGTTCGTCTTCACGCGCTCCTGAGAATACCCTCGCGGCATTCCGGCGCGCGCTCTACGACGGGGCCGACGCGATCGAACTCGATGTCCGGCTCTCAAACGACGGAGAGCTCGTCGTCATCCATGATGCCCGGCTCCAGCGGACGACAAACGGCCGCGGTATTGTCGAACGCCATTCGATCGAGGAGCTGAAGCGCCTGAGCGCGGGCGCGTGGTTCCACCGGTCGTTCTCACCCGAGAAAATACCCACACTCGACGAAGTACTCCGGCTTGTACGCGGCAGGATGGGGATAAACATTGAGCTCAAAGCAGGTCGCCGTCTTAGAAAAAACTCCGGTCTTGTCGACCGGTGCTGCGAGGTTATCCGCCGCCATGGCGCCGAACAGTATGTCCTCGTTTCATCCTTCCATCACTCCCTGGTAACAGAAGTCAAGCGCCGTCTCCCGTCTGTTACTACCGGCTTATTGTTTCATCCGCTGAAGCGGCCCCGCTCTTCTGTGAAATTAGCGGGGCGGACAGACGCGGAATATCTTATTTTCAGCGGATCCTCTCTCCGGAAATCCATCGTCCGCAAAGCGCACCAGGATCAGCTTTTCGTTGGCGAGTTTACGCTGGATACGAAACGGCGATTTGACCGCGCCGTCCGGTTTGGCGTCGATGCGATCATTACGAACGAGCCTGCCCGCTTCAAATAGAAAAGCCCCCGTCACCGGAGGCTTTCAATTGAGAAGTATGCAGTGGGATCGCCACGATGCTACGGCGTCGTGAACACCTGCGAGTACACTTTCACGTGAATGATATAGTGGCCGGCGGTGGAAGTTCCGCTTGCGACAACGTCCACAGTTGGTTTTGGATTATCTTTGAGAAACCCATTGAGGAGCGGCACGACCGTCGGTGAGTACGTGAACCCCGATGCCGCCAGGCTCGGATCGAAAATCGATTTTTCGGTCGCGAACGCGGAAATAGGAGTGCCGTTCAGGCTCACAAATTGATGTATTGTCGGGTCTCCGACTTTATTGATCGTAAGATTCCCCGAGATTGTGGAGTTCGTCCCGCCCAGATTTTCTATCTTCATGGAAATATTATATACCTTAATCGAGTCGACATAGTCGTTGATATCCGACAGGACACTCTGCAAATCGACGATATAGGTAATCGGAGGAAACACCGATCCGACGCTCGTGATTTCGAACGTGGCTTCAGCCGGAGTGCCGTCGAAGATCAGCGGGTTTGTCCCGACATCGCAGCCCGCCATCAGGAGGACAAGGCTTACGACTGTCGCGACGCAAAGCATACGGCGAAAGGAGAAGCGAGAGTTTCCAGTATTTCCAAAGCTCATAGTCATATTCCTCATAGTCCGAAGTTCAGGCCTCCGCTCACGACTGTCACTTTTCCGACGTTGACATCGGCGTTGATATTCAGGATAAAGAGATTCAGTGTCAATCCCACAGTCCCGCGCGCGTGATTCTCGCCGTCGATGTCGGTATTGACCACCTCGTTCGTAGAATTGTTTGTATAGGTGAGCGTCATGGTCGAAGTCTCATACTGCACGCCGCCGTAGAGCGTCACCAACGACCAGGACTTGCTGATCTGTCCGCCGAATGTAAATGCTTTGGCTTCCATGATGTCGCCGAACGTGAGTTTCTGCCAGAACAACCCTGCGGCGAGATCGACCGGTGAATCGGGAAGGTACCGGCTGATGCTGTGGCGTCCGCCAATGCCGAAAAAAGTCGTTTTGGGAAACTTATCGATCTTGGGGATCGGCACATATCGTACGATGGCCTGTGACCCGAAGATATTTCCTACCGTGAGCTGAAGCGTGGCCGTCGGCATCATGCTCGTGTTCACCTGCCCGTTCTGGAACTGGTAGACTGTGCCCCCCGGGCCGTTGACCGTTGCTCCTCTGCCGCCGAAGAGGGTCGCGGTCGTTACCGGCGTCTGCCCGAACGGTTCCGGCGGGATGGCGCTATATGTTTTGTCTCCGTCGCTGATGACTGTTCCCATTCCGATAACCTGCAGCCGGAAATGAAATCCCTGATCCGCGATCGCCGCGGTGTTGTACCAGCCGGAATTCAGATTTGCTCCCAATCCGTTGACAAAGGGCTGGACGTATCCCCGCACGTTATCGGCCGAAAGCTGGCGGATAGCATCCTCAATTTCGCTTTTGGAACTGTTATCGTCCTGAGCGAGGGAGAATGAGCCCAGGAGGACCGTTCCGATCCCTGCAAAGACCAGTCTATGTAGGTACTTTCCCATGGATGTAATCATCGTTAAAAGTATAAAAAGAATGAAGTCGAATCAAGCGCTAAATCTTCGCCGGTGACATTAATCACCGTAAATCCCCCAAAGTTTGGAATTCACCTCACGGGAATGTATCAAAACTTCGTCCTAAATCAAACGGGAGATTGTATATCAAGAGGGACTTTTCTATATTCAAAGCGATTTGTCGACGTTTTGCAATAATTTCAAAACGATTTGAAGGAACATAGCTCAGTTACAATCCGATTCAACGGATTCACAATACTGCTCCTGGCAGTACTCTCAGCCTGCATCTTCGGATGCGGAAAGAGCAACAGGGACAAGATGGACGAAGCGGTCGAGCAGGGCCGCCAGGCCGCCATCCTCTTCAATCAGCAGGAGTATGTCAAATCACTCGCCGCCATCAGCCGGTCGATATCGCTCAACAGCGAACTCAAGCGCGACTCAGCGCTCGGCGAAAGTTATCTTCTTCTCGCCCTCTGCCATCGGAAAGTCGGACAGTACGACAGTTCGTTATCGGCCTTCAATACATCGCTTCAGTATTTTCATCTCGTCGGGGACCAGAGGCTCGAGAGAAGGGGGCGGATCGCTCTTGCGGACCTCTACTACGAGCTTGGAAGGTTCAGAGACGCGTATTCGCTTGCGTCGGATGCGGCAGGCGAGGCAAAAGTGTTTTCGGATGCCGCGAACCTGACGCACGCGCTTCTCCTCGTCGCCAAAACAAGCCGTAAGCTTCAGGATTATCCGCGCGATGCCGCCGCGCTCGAAGAGCTCTCTCATACAGAGGGGCGTGAAATTTCCAATCCCGATCTCATGAAGCTGAAATTCCGGTCGGCGGTTGCTGCCAGAGACCCCGAACGGACGCGCGACGCGTTCGAACGCTGGAAGTCGGCCGTCGGCGGCAGCGGGGACAGTTCCGGGCTTGCGGAAACGTATGCGGCGTGGGGATCCTACCAGCTTTCGTTGAATCATCCCGACAGTGCGCTCAAAGCATACTCAGAATCATTATCGATGATCGGCGGCATTGCCAGCCGCGGCCTCCAGACTCAGGTCTTGACGGCGCTCGGGACGATCGCCTACCGGTCCGGACGGTACGACAATGCGAAACTCTATTTTCAGGAGGCTCAATCTCTTGCGCGGCAGACGAACGACATCGTGGGTGAGCAGTTGATCGGCCTCATCATGGTCGCCTGCGATTGGAAAAACGGGAGGACATCGCAATCGGGAGCTCCGGAGCTCGTGAAGCGATGCTCGGATGTAAGCGCGACCTGCCGTCAGTGCGGATTACGGATGGGAGATATGTTTGCCCAGTTCGTGAAAGGGAGCATCCAGTACCGCGGCGGTGACACCGCCGGCGCGAGAGTGTCGTTTACCGAAGCTTTGCGGCTCGATGACCAGAATATCAGCCCTGACGTCGATCAATATCCCGTGTTCACCGTTATCGATGCGTTTTTAGCAACCGAGCGCTCCTCGTGGAGCGATCCGCTGCTTCAGCTTTACGCGGCGCAGTCCAACACCGGCGAGCTCTTCAAGCTTACCGAGCAGGATAACTTGCGCGATATCCAGGATTTGTTCAGCAGGAGCGCCCTGAAAACCGATGACCTGAAAATCGATCACGCCTCGGTCCAACTGCACCTCGAGAGGAACGCGCTGAAACTTTTGGAGCAGGATATTTACGAGGAACTTTCCTCCGGCAAAGGGCGCAACCTGGAGCGCATCAATCTTTTGAACAAGCTCTACCCGGAACGGCTACAGGAGATCTCCGTCGCCGCGAAAGCGCTTGACGGCACAAACCTGCAGTGGCTCCTGTTTCCGAGGACGATCGCGCTCGAAACGGTGCGCGATACCATGCCTCCGAATTCGGCGCTTATGGAATTCGTTCCTCTTCCCAATGAGCTTCGCATTATCGTCGTAACCAAAGATTCTTCCTACGTTCGATCGGTATCGATAACCCGGGACCGGCTGCTCGGCCTTGTCGATGAGTATCAACGCCTCATCGGGGATCCGAGATTGAATACCAAGACGCTGAACTTCAACGAAGCCTCTGTGCTGGAGCGTATACAGGAACTTTCCTCGGTGCTCTATAATATTCTCATTGAGCCGGCCATGCCGTATGTCGGCGGCGCCGGGAAAGTCTACATTGTGCCGCCGCAAAGTTTCGGGTGGTTCCCGTTCCACACCCTTCGATCGGGGGGCGGAGCCGTCGTAACGAAATTCGCGGTGAACTATCTGCCCTCTGCAGCCGCGTTATTCTTTCAATCCAGGAAGGAAAAACCTGTCTCCGACGTCATTGGATTGGGCCATGCCGGCAAGACCGGATGGGACGTGGAGTATGAATTGAAAGATATCCGTAGTTTCTTTGATAAAACGAAAATGCTGTTCGATACGGCCGCGACGATCGAGCACTTGAAATATCTTCCGTGCGATATTCTCCATGTCGATGCAGAGTTTGATCTTGATTTGTCCGTTCCGGAAAATTCGGCGGTCGTTCTTTCGGACGGCGCGACGCCGTACGGCCTCCGGCCGGTTCAGTTCGGTTCGCTCCTGACTGTCCCGTATCCGCCGGTTCTCGTCTTCAGCAATATCTCGCCTGTCCCCGGGGCATTGTCGCGGTACGCGCCGATGCTCTTCCTCGCGGGAGGATCGCACACCGTTATCGCGACGATGTGGCAGGGAGAACGCAAGGCAAAAAAATATTTCGGCGAGGTGTTCTATACAAACGTCATGTCCAACGTCTCCGCGTCGACTGCCTACCAGCAGGCGATGGTGGCGATGGCGACGAATTCCGAGTACTCCCGGCCCCACCGCTGGGGGCTATACTACCAGTTCGGCAGATAGCCGAACCGAACTGCCTTCCGGCAGTTAGCCGGATGCCTGCAATTTGCATTTTTGCTGAAAGTTTGAGATATTTTTCTCACTCAAATGAGGAATCTATCCACTTTTCGCCCAGATACATCACGCTGTAACGATGTCCATCCTTGTCAGTAATCTCTCGAAGTACTACGGTTCTTCCAAGGCAGTAGATGACATAAGTTTCGAGGTCCACTCGGGGGAAATCCTCGGCTTTTTGGGCCCGAACGGTGCCGGCAAGACGACGTCGATGCGCATGATTACCTGCTATCTTACGCCGAGCTCAGGCTCCGTGAAGGTCGAAGGGCGCGACATTCAGACCGACTCCCTCGAAGTGAGAAAACTTGTCGGCTATCTCCCCGAACAGAACCCCCTGTATCTCGACATGAACGTCGTGGAGTATCTCGAGTACTCCGCGGTGCTGCAGGGTGTGACGAAGTCCATGATGAGCCGCCGCGTGAAAGACATGGTGGACGTCTGCGGGCTCGGAGAGATGAAGCACAAGGGGATCGGCCAGCTGTCGAAAGGCTACCGCCAGCGCGTTGGGCTCGCGGCGGCGATGATCCACGATCCGCGCGTTCTTATTCTTGACGAACCGACGAGCGGGCTCGATCCGAATCAGATCGTCGAAATCAGAAGCCTCATTAAGAACCTCGGAAAGCAGAAGACTGTCGTTCTCTCCACGCACATTTTGCCGGAAGTTCAGGCGACATGTAATCGCGTCGTCATCATCAACCGCGGAAAGATCGTCGCCGACGGCCCGATCCAGGACCTCCAGCGCAGCCTGCACGGCGGCGAGAGGATCGTCATGGAAGTCGATGTGCCGGACGGCGAGTCGTTCGACATGATTTCGGTCCAGGTAAAGAATATTCCCGCCATCGAACAGGTGTCGCTCATTGCAGAACAGAACGGAACGAAGAGATTCAGCGTCGAATCGCTGGGTTCCACCGACATCCGGAAAGACCTCTATCAGCTTTGCATTCAGAAAGGCTGGGGATTGCTGGAACTCCACCGTGAACAGACGAGCCTCGAGGACATCTTCAGACAACTGACATCCGATTCCGTAAAATGAACTGGACCACCGTAAAAAATATTTTTCTGAAGGAACTTCGCTCGTTCTTCAACTCGCCGGTGGCGTACGTCGTCATCATCGTGTACCTCATTTTCCTCGGCTATCTGTTCACGAACGATCTGTTCCTCTCCGGCCAGTCTTCGCTCAGGCCGGTCTTCGACGTTTCAGAGATCCTGCTCCTGTTCTTTGCTCCCGCGATAACGATGCGCCTGATCTCGGAAGAGAAAAAATCGGGGACGCTCGAGCTTCTGGTCACGAAACCTGTGAGGGAAATTGAAATTATCGTCGGCAAGTTTCTCGCCGCCTGGATGTTGTTCTTTTTTACGCTCCTTCCCACCCTTTGCTACTTGTTCACCGTCGTCGCGATCGGAACGGTGGACATCGGCGTGGTCATCGGAGGATATTTGGGGCTGCTTCTTATCGGCGCGGTGTTCCTCGCGGTGAGTTTATTCTGTTCGTCGCTCACGGAAAACCAGATCATCGCCGTCATCGTAAGCTTTGCGATCGTCGGACTGCTCTGGATCCTGAACAAAATTCTCATCTTTTTCCCCGGACCGGTGGCCACCGTCCTGGAGTATATCAGCGTCGATTACCATTTTTCCAATATCGCGCGCGGCGTCATAGACTCCCGCGACGTCATCTATTATGCCTGCGCGATCGGATTCTCCCTCTACATGGGGAGCGTCGTCCTCGGCAAGCGAAGGTGGTCATAACATGAACCAGCGCACGATGTTACTTCGTCTTCTTCTTGTCGTCGCGGCGATCGTTCTTCTGAACCTCCTCGCGGTCAGGTTCTTCAGCCGTCTCGATCTAACGCACGGCAAAATGTATACCCTTTCGCCGGTGAGCAAGGGCCTCATGGAAAATCTTGACGATAAGTTCACCGTCAAGGCGTACTTCACGTCAGATCTTCCCGCGCCGTACAACAACAACCGCAGATACCTTCAGGATCAGCTCGACGATTACCGGGCGTACTCTCACGGAAATTTCCGCTATGAGTTCGTCGATCCTTCCAAGAAGGAAGACCTGAAGCAGGAGGCCCAGAAGTACGGCATCCCTCCGGTCCAGGTCCAGGTTGTCAAAGAGGACAAGCTGCAGATCCAGGAAGCGTACATGGGACTGGTGATGCTCTACGGCGACAAGCAGGAGCGTCTCCCGGTCGTCCGCCCTGAATCGAACCTGGAATATGAAATCAGCTCGGCTGTCAAAAAGATGACCGCGAAAGAGCTGAAGAAGATCGGGTTTCTCACAGGACAGGGTGAACCGGCGCTGACACAGTTCGGCAAAGTTCAGGAAATTCTCACGAAGCAGTACCAGGTGACGACCGTCGATCTCACCGGCGGCAAACCGGTGCCCCAGGATATCGCCGTTCTCATGATCGTCGCTCCGGACAAGCCGTTCAGGAGCTGGGAGAAATTCCTCATCGACCAGTATATCATGAAAGGCGGACGCGTCGCCTTTTTATTAAACAAGGTAGCCGCGAGCCTCCAGAACCAGATGGGGCGGCCGCTGACGCTCGACCTCGACGACATGCTGGAAGCGTACGGCGTCCGGGTGAACGCCGATCTCGTGCGGGACGCGAGTTGCGCGATGGTAACGATGCAGCAGCCGTTCGGTTCCATGATGATTCAAACGGCAGTGCCTTTTTACTATCTGCCGAAGGCGATCGATTTCGACAAATCAAGCCCTGTCGTGAAAGACCTCAGCGGCGTCGTGTTCTATTTCGCGAGCTCGATCGATACCTCGCTCTCCCGTTCCAAAGGGCTCACGACGCAGGTGCTCGTACAAAGCACGAAGCACAGCGGACGCCAGGAAAATTATTTCTATTTCGACCCCCGCATGCAGGCGACCCCGGAACAGTTTAAAGAGTCCGGAATACCTCTCGCTGCCACGGTCGAAGGAGTTTTTGTCAGCGCGTTCGCCAACAAGCCTGTGGGCGTCGATTCTTCCGTTCGCGCCGCGATCGACACGACGAATAAGCAGGTGTCGGGCAAAGTTTCGAAGATTGCCGTCATCGGTGACGGAGATTTTCCGCAAGATCAGCTTTCAGGCGGCAACCGGGATAATTTCCTCCTTGCAAGCAACATCGTCGACTATCTTGCCGACGACATCGGGCTCGCCTCGATCCGGTCGCGCGACAGCGACGTCAAGCCTCTCGATGAGGTGAGTGAAAATACGCGCGCGTGGGTGAAGGGAATCAACCTCGCGGCGCCCCCGCTCCTGGTGCTCCTCGTCGGAATGGTCCGGTGGCGATGGCGGGCGACCCAGCGCAAGCAACTTGAGACGCGTGTCTTATGAACCGTTCAACCGTACTTCTTATTGTTCTCCTCCTGGTGATAGGAGCGATCGTCTGGTTCCTTATTCCTTCGGATAAGGAGCGCGAGATCAGCGACAGCTCCCCCGATGTTGCGATTCATATCGACTCGGCGTCGGTCGTCAAGCTGGAAATTCAGCACGCCCCGAAACTTATTTTGTTGGAAAACATCGGCGGCAAGTGGACGATTACCGCTCCGGCGCGCTACCAGGCGGACCCCGTCTCCGTGACGCGGCTTATCGGAGGGCTCTCAAGATTCAAAATCGGCTCGCTGATTTCTTCCAATCCCGAAAAGCAGCATCTCTTCCAGGTTGATACCGGCGGAACGCACATTATTGTGACAGAACGATCGGGCAAATCGACAAGCCTCGTCATCGGGAAGATGGGACCTTCTTTTTCTGAAGTCTACTTCCGCGTACCGACATCCAAAGACGTATATCTCGGCGAGGGCGTTGACTCCTGGTCCGTGAACAAGGACCTGAAGGAATGGCGGGACAAGACGATTTTCGCACAGCCTGCCGAAGCCATACGGAGCCTTACCCTTAACGTGAAGGGAAAAGAATATGATTTCCATAAAGACAGCACGTCATGGAAATCCGGCGACAGAACAGTCGAGACGAGTGAAATCAATCCCTTGCTGACGACGCTCGCGAACCTGCGTGCCGATGATTTCGTCGACACGGCAATGAAGTTTCAGGCCCAGCCGGCGACGATCGGCGTCCAGGGAGCAGAAAATATTTCTCTCACGCTCTACCCGGTACTTCCCGACTCTTCGAAGTATATCGTCCAGACTTCAACCTCGGCGCAATTATATTCCATCGGAAAGTTCACCGCTCAGCAGCTGTTGAATCCGGTCGAGCACGCCGCGGGAAGACCCGCACCGGCTCCTTCCATAACCCAGGCCTCCCGGCCTCCGGAAAAGAAACCGGTTGCCGCGAAGGAGGAAATGAAGGAAGAGAAGAAGCCGGAAAAAACGGCAGAGAAAGCTCCGGAGAAAACTGCGGAGAAAACAGAACCACCGAAAGAAGAGCCGAAAGTTGTTCCTTCGCCGTTCGGCGGCAAGAAGACGCAGCCTTCTCAATCGCTGATTATCCCGAAAAAAGAAGTCGCCCCTCCTCCGGTCGTAGAGACCGCTCCGGCAAAGAAAACGGGGAAGCAGGCGTCGCCTTCGTTCAATAAACCGAAAACGGAGACCCAGGCAGACCGGACCAACCAACAACAGGCTCAGCAGCAACAATCTCAGCAGCAGGTTCAGCAACAAACTCACCAGCCAACCCAGCAACCTCCGCAGCAACCGGCCCGGCAGCCCGCCGCAAAACCGGCTCCGAAGTCGAATTCTTCATCTTCGGATGACGAGGGTGACCTGACCGTCCACACGGTGAAAAAAGGGGAAACGATGCAGTCCATAGCCAGATTCTATGGGGTGACGGTCGAGCAAATTTTAAAATGGAATCTTTTGAAGTCCATTTCTGTTAAACCGGGACAAGAGCTCTACGTTTACATCCGTAAGTAATCAGCGCAATTTACCCGGAAAGTTGCCCGGGCAACAAATCATTCCTCAACCATTTCTGAAAGGACGTTATATGAAGCGCATGCTGTATGTTCTTTTCTCCTGGGGTCTCGCGATTGGCGTGCTTTACGCTCAGGATAAGCCGGCAACGGAACAAGCCGGAAAAGCTAAAACTGAATCCAAGAAGGAATCCAAAGGAACAGAGACAACGATTAACGGAGAAGTTGTCGATGTTTCCTGCTATCTCGCTCACGGCATGAAGGGGATGGGCGCCGATCACAAGGCCTGCGGCGAAGCCTGCGCGAAGAACGGGAGCCCGCTCGGCATCGTTACAAAAGACGGAAAGCTGTATGTGTCAGTGCTGCCCGACGATCACAGCACCGGGCCCAACGCGAAACTGCTGGATCACGTAGCGCAGAGTGTCAAAGCGACCGGGATCGTCCGCTCGAAAGGAGGAGTGAACGGCATCATGATCACAAAGGTGGAATCGGAAAGCGAAGGAATGAAGAAAGAGTAAGTACCTTCCTCTGGAAAAAATTAACGCCTTGCTCCGGGATGTACGCGAGCAAGGCGTTTTTGTTACTGCGCGGGTCTCTAGAACCCTCGCACTTGGTCTACAGCTAGTTCGTGATGATGACGAGGTACTTGTCCTGCCAAAACCGATCGGGCTCGGCGATCGTCAGCGTCGATTGGTTTCGGCTCACCTCTTTCGCGTTGTAAAATTGCTGGCTTCGTTTAGGAACGATCTCGTCAATCCCTCCGTTGACATCGATCGAAGTATTGTCATACTTGTCGATGGCGGTGAATAATTTCGGATCGAATCCGCTCGCGAGAACCGTCGAGGAGCCGAGCAATCCCCAGAGGAACCCTCCCTGGCTTGTGATGATCCCTTTCTCCTCAAGGTCGTGCCGCTTTCCGACGATGTAAAATGCCCGGTTGATCTCCGCGTGCTGCGTGCCGATGACGCCGTGCTGCTGCTGGATGACGGAATCCCGCTGGGCGACCATCTGGGTTTTCGTATTCACTTCCGCTTCAAGGCCCTGGATCTTCTGGCCGAGGAAGGCGATCGTCGATTCACGTTCTGCCACGGTCTGCTTCAGGTTCGCGACCATCGTTCTGAGGCCCGCGTACTGTTTCTTTGATGAGCTGACAGTAGACTGAAGTTTCGCGATGCGCGCGCGATTTTCTTTCAGGCTGGAGTCGATAAGGCTTACCTGGCTCAACAGCCGTTGACGCACCTCCTGGCTTGAGAGCTTCTTTTTCGATTCCATTTCATTCGTTTCCTTCAGGATCATCCCTTCGCGCGAACGGACGGTTTCAAGGCTCGTATAGACGTCGTTAATCGACTGCGTCACGCTGTCGATATACTGATCGCGGGCCGTGATTTCCTGGGTCATCTGGCTGTTTTTCGATTGAAGGTCGGCATTCTGCTTCTCAAGTTCTTCGCTTCTGTTGTTGCATCCGACAAAGAGAGTAGTGAGAAGTAGGGCGAGAACGTACAGTATCTTCATGGCATCACTTGTTAGTTGTGAGTAGTACAGCGATTGGCTTGGATTAGATCTTGCGCTCCCAAATTCGCGTCTCAAACTACGAAGATTCAGTGAAAATAGCACGTTAAAAAAAGTTTATTTTTGAATCAGAATCGCCAAGTTTGTAAATCAGCCGGATTTTTGGTATCTTTTCAAACATTTTTTTGAACTGAGCGTACTCCTCTGCAGCAGTCAGGAACCATACCGATACAACAGACCGTTCGCAGCGAGAGATGAAAGCCGGCATCATAGCTGCAGGGGATGGAAGTCGCCTGAAATCAGAAGGGGTCGCGGTTCTCAAGCCTCTCGTGCGTGTCGGTGGAATGCCCCTCATTGAACGGCTGCTCCGCTCGTTCAAACGCTGCGGAATTTCCGACGTCGTCTGCATCATCAACGAACAATCGCTCGAAGTCCGGCGCTATGTGGAGACGCTTGAGCTGGATTTCCCGGTACAATTTGTCGTTCAAACAACGCCAAGCTCGATGCACAGCCTGTTCGCGCTCTCGCCTTTTCTGGCGGGGGGAAAATTTCTTCTCTCGACAGTCGATTCGGTATTCGACGAAGGCGAGTTTTCCGCGTTTATCAGGGAGGCGGAACAGAACACCGGGGCAGACGGGATTCTCGGAATTACAGATTTTATTGATGACGAAAACCCGCTCTATGTTCAGCTGGATGCGTCCGGCAGGATTCAGAGCTTTTCGAAATCGGGAAAGACGCCCTGGATTACAGGAGGGATCTATGTGTTTTCTCCTTCCATTTTTCGGGAAATTGACGCGGTGCTGGGGCAGGGAATCGAACGCCTGAGAAAATTTCTTGGATATCTTGTTGAACATGAATACCACCTTGAGGCATACCGGTTTTCGAAGATTGTCGACGTGGACCACGTCGGGGACATTCAGACGGCCGAATCGCTCCTGCGGGGCCGTGCATAGTGGCAGCTGAAGTCCGCGATATCGCGCCGGTCCGCGCCTTTAAACGCAGGCTGCTGGGGTTGCAGGGGTATTCGATTTTTGTGTACGAAAACGTTCGCGCAC
>DATJGD010000020.1:0-33865 GCA_035495255.1 Bacteroidota bacterium
GCTAACGTTTAGGCAAACAACGCAATACTTTTGTGAGCCTATCAATCTTATTCGAGCGAACAAAAGTATTGAGCTACCATGATTAGACTCCGTGCCTCGTTGTTTGCCGTGTTAGCTGCCGTAGCCACAGGTAGCGTATGAGTAACCGTAGGTTATCGAAATAGGTTGTTGGTCATTATGACCTCAAAGTTTTTGCGCACGGAAATTAAGTGTGCCGGAATAATTTGTCAACGTGAGAGTTATAGACCATGAACCAGCAACTCCAACCGATGTCGGTTCATTGAGACTTGGGCTCAGGGCTTTTGAATAGACTGTTGTACCTATGGAATCCTTGATAACCAGTAAGGTTGAGCCCGCAGTGGTGGTGGTTGAGTGATTGATCGTTGCCCGAGTACCTGAATTATTCCAAGCATAAACAAGTGTTGTTGAAACATTCGAAACATTGGTTGCCTGAAAATTGAAAGAATCTTGAATATTGCCTATTTCTGGTTGGAATGGTGCGAGTGAATCGCTCGTACACCCACCGAGGACACCAACTAAAATGAATAGGAATCCCAGTATCATAGTTTTGTAAACGATCGGGTTCGGTTGCATAAGAGTATCTCCTTTGTTTGAAAAGTTCACGAATGGATTCTCATACGTTTGGATAAATATCCACGTGGCTATGGCAGCTAACACCTGCAAGTACGTAATATGTCATTATTGAACTTCATCGGTTAGTTTCGGGGTGGTATCTCCGCGCAGGTCCAGGGAGTTTCTAACTAAAATATCCAGCGGGCTTTTGATGTTGGCGATATGAGCGTTGCTAATGTGCGTGTAGACCTCCGTTGTCTTTATGCTCTCATGACCCAGCAATTGTTGAATGTACCGAATATCCGTACCATGTTCAAGCAAATGCGTAGCAAAGGAATGCCGCAAACTATGCATGGAAACGGCCTTTTTGAGCCCCACTTTTTTGACGGCACGCTCAAACACTGCCTGTATGCTTCGTACCGAGAGATGCCGGTCAGGGGTATAACTGGGGAAAAGCCAACCCTCCGCGCCGAGCCGGTACTCATGCCAGTATCGATTGAGTAGCCCCTTGATAGAGTTCGCCAGTAGGGTGTATCTATCCTTCTTTCCCTTTGCTCCCCGGATATGAATGAGATTCCTGTCGCTGTCAATATCTTCAACCCCCAAACTCACAAGCTCGCTGACGCGCAAGCCGCTTCCGTATGCCATGATCAGCATGGTTCGGTGCTTGAGGTTCTGAACCGCGCTTACCAAACGCAGTACTTCTTCATAGCTGAGGACATCCGGAAGTTTGCGCTCCTTCCGCGGCCGGGGGATAGTTCCGAGGACGAATTCTCTGCGATACAGCTCAACATACAAAAGCCGCAGCGCGTTGATAACCTGGTTAATCGATCCCGCAGTATATTTCTTTTCTTCCATGAGGTAGGAGAGAAAACTGCGGAGCTCCTCGCTTTGAAGCTCTCGCGGATGTCGCGGATGAAAATACCCGACAAGCGATCTGAGGCAACTGAGGTATGTCTTAATCGTCCTGTGACTGTAGTTCCGGAGCCGCATTTCGCGGCGGACAGTTTCGAAAAAACCCGGCTTTTTCTGTACTGAGTCTATCATGTTTTCGGCCTCCTCCCGGCTTTCTGTTCTGTTGGTATTACGTTATTTACATTCTTACCGCCACGACGACTACAGCTTTTGTCCATTGCACATCTCCGCCATCCCGGTCGAGACCCTCCAGAAGTACGATGTATATCCCCATCCGTACACGCTGGCGGCGGTCATCGTATCCGTCCCAGACAATTTCACCATGGGAGCCTGCAAGCTCGCCATCTGCGAGCATGCGCACGAGGCGGCCGATACTATCGTAAATTCGAACACGGATAATTGCCGTGCTCGAGGGGAGATTGTAGCTCATGATTGTCACGTCCTCGAACCCGTCAGCATCGGGGGAGAATGGATTGGGCGCAAACGAGATCGAAGCGCTTGATGGCTTTGCCGTGGTGTAAAGGCTGTTCGCTTTTCCCGGAGTCCCGCCGGCGAGGTCTGCGCATGTGCTCCAATTGCGCTGATCGGTTCCGGACAGATTGGGATTAATTCGTTCAAGCGATCTTCCCGTGACGTCATCAACATCGGCATTGTGCCACGCCGGCAAATAGTGGAGGCTGTCGATGGTTCTCCCCGAGGGGTCGTAAAGGATGATATCGTCGCCGCTGTTGTTCAATCCGATGAGGTTGTGCTTGACGATTACGTTGTGGGGCGAATCATACAGGTATGGGAACTGCGCAAAAACGGTCGAATCGGCGGCGATGACAACGTAAGCACCTGATTCCACGGTGCGGCTGCTCATGATACGTGTCTTGGAGATTATGCTGGTCTCCGGCGCATCTGAGATACCCCAATTCATTATATCTACTGGTGACGGGCTTCTATTATAGAGCTCAACGTACTCCGTATACCCGGCCGCAGGTTCGTACATGATTTCATTTATTACAATTGCGGATGATGCAAAGCCTACCGTGAGTACGGCTTCGTGGATGTCGTTCATCGAATCCTCATCGGTGGGGAGCGCCGTACGCACGATGAAGCGATGCACTCCGCCGCTGAGGGAGGTACTTTTCGCGAAAACCTGGACAGTTTCCGCCGGCTGAAGGATGTCATCGATGAATGCGCGAAAGAATAACTCCCCGGCCTCAGGGAGAGAATCGTTATCCTTGTCTTCAAACAATTCAACAGGGATGTGGCTCAGGGGTTGGAGGCCGACATTTTTCACTGTCGCAACAATATCAGCGGAATCACCTGCATTGACGAACGGCGAAGGGAAGAAAATTGTCGTTACTGAAGCGTCGAATGCCCTCTTCACCGAAATGGTGATATCGTCAAACCGGATCGTGCCGGCGGTCCCGGTACCGTTTCCAACTGTCCGCCATTGGATGTTCACCGAGGATTGATTATCGAGATCATGGGAGAGGGCGATTGCTCTTCTCACATAGGCCGTCGTGCCTGTATTTAAGAGAGTATCTCCGAGCTGAACCGAAAAGGTCAAGCCTCCGTCTGTAGAGGCTTCGACGATCACTCCTGAGTTGTGTGTGCCGGATCGTCGCTCATAAAACACGAGGCTGTCGACAGTCTTGCCGGTGAAATCGAGGTTCGGTGTGGTGAGCTTCTGAGCTATTGCTGCATTTGTGCTCAGCGCGGCATTATGCGGTGATAGCGACGAAGAGGCGGTGGTCGTGAAATCTCCCGAAGCCGACCTGTTCGAGGTGGTGGTCCATCCGGGCGGAAGCGCCGGTGGGGTGACATTATCAAAATTTTGACGGTAGGGAAATTGTTGCGCATGCGCCATAACACAGGCGCATGCGGTGAGCATAAGCAGAGCGCGCATAATACCTCCTCATATGTATGATCGCTCTGGAGGCGGAACCGGTTACGAGTTTTTCTCGACCCAGATTTGTATAAGACTCAAAATCGTTTTGACCCCTTTTTCCATCCCCTGAACGGGAATCCACTCAAGCTTGCCGTGGAAGTTCTCGCCGCCGGTAAAAATGTTCGGGCAGGGTAGCCCGTTATATGTGAGCTGCGAGCCGTCGGTGCCGCCGCGTACCGGTTTAAAGTCGACTTTAACGCCTGCCCGCTTGCATGCCTCGATAGCATAGTCGGTTACAAACGGAACCTTGTCCAGTTCCAGTTTCATGTTGCGATAGGTCTCTTTAATGTCAATGTCGATGACAGCCTTTGGAAATTTCTTCAACGTCTTTGCCTTCATATCGCTGAGGATCTTCCGCTGCTTCTCAAGCCCTTGTATATCGAAGTCACGCAGTAAGACCTTGAGTTTGGATTCTTCAACCTCTACCGTGCCGCTGTACGGATGCAAAAAGCCAACCCGTTTTTCTGTGGTTTCAGGTTTCATGTTCGGGGGAAACAGGGAAAGAAAATATGCCATCGGGTAGAGGGAGTTGTTCATGATCCCTTTCGCTGTTCCGGGGTGGGTGTTCTTTCCTTTGATGGTAATTTTCGCTTCATCGGCATTCCACGTTTCGTTGCTGATCTCGCCGGTCTGTCCGCCATCGATCGTGTAGGCGTACTGGGCCCCAAATCCCTTGACGTCGAACCCGTGGGCGCCGGTTCCGACCTCTTCATCCGGTGTGAACGCGATCTTGATCGTGCCGTGCTTAATCGAGGGATCGTTGATGAGAGTCTGGAGTACGGTCATAATCTCTGAGCAGCCTGCCTTATCGTCCGCGCCAAGCAGCGTAGTGCCGTCGGCTGTGATGATGTCGCTTCCGATATTGTCCTTAAGACGGGGGTTCTTCGCAACGGTGATTACCTGAGTGGTATCATTCGGCAGCCTGATGTCGCCGCCGGCGTACGAATAATGGATGATCGCATTGACGTTAGCTCCCGATACTTCAGGAGAGGTGTCCATGTGTGATATAAGGCCTATTACGGGTACTTTTGCCGCAACAGAGGCTGGCAAATTGGTGGCGAGGGTAGCATACACATAGCAATGGTCGTCGACGCGAGCGTCGCCAAGGCCTAATTCCTTCAGCTCTTCGACAAGCACTTTCGCCAGATCGAACTGTTTTCGGGTGCTGGGGATGCTGTCCATGTCATCCTTCGACTGCGTATCGATCTTCACGTATTTTAGAAAACGCTCGACCACTGTTTTCTTCGGCCCCGCGCTCTGGGCGAAGCTATAATAGACGGAGAAAAGGAGTGCGAGGAAGACGATGTATCGCCGCGTTAAATTCATTTGACTGATTTCTAAGATTTGATGGAATCTTTAGGTTAGTAACAGCAGGAGATGCTGAAATAGTAGGAATTTTCGATTGAACTTCCAAATTAGAGACAGAATTTCCATTTGAGATAGAATTTCCAAACGTCGCCATTTGGAGGTTACGTGCGATTAGATGATCTCTGACCTATGACCAAGATCACCTCATCACAATCCTAAGAACCCTAATTTGAAATCTAATACCTAACGGACAACCGGCGGACTTACTGTTTGTAATTGAAAAACGAGGCAACGATACCCGGTTCAGTCCTTTGGAGACGAGCGGAGATGTCCGCTTTACTTGATTCAGGAAGGGATTTTTAGTATTATGGGTGTGCTCAAAAATCGACCCAAAATCGAGCTTTGAGTCCTCCCGCAAAGTGTTTTCAATTAATGAAATGATGTTCGGTCTCTCGAAGCCATTTTCTCGCATACTGTTGTTTTTTCTGTGTCTCCTTTCGGCGGCGTTGACTCAAATCGCTGTTGCGCAAGAGACGCCTGCCGATCTCATGAACCGGGCTTACCAGATTCAGAGCAGCAATCCCGATGAGGCCGCGCGACTGCTCAAGCAAGCGATCGAAAAAGACCCATCGAGCATTGCGGCCCGGCGCCAGCTCGGCTATCTCTATTTAAATCGGTCGGATTACGACGGTGCACTGGAACAATTCCAGGCTTCCGAGAAGATTCACTCTTCAGATACAATCAAACTTCAGATCGCGTATATCCTCGGCTCTCTCCATCGCAGGGATGATGAAAAACAGGTCCTGACCGAGCTGAGTCAAAGTTCTAACCCCGGGATTCAGCAGAAGGCTTCGGAGGAACTTGCAAGTCTCTCAACCGGGCCGGCAGCGTCAAGGCGCTATCTCCGGTTCTATGCGGACCCTTACTATGATACGCGGTGGGACGATTTTTTCCTGCATTTTAACTTCCAATCAGGTTATCACCTGACCGAAGACCAGAAAGTGACGCTCTACGGAGTCCTCGCCCTCTCGGCAGATACACGCTCGAGTTCGGGAACAGTCCCGCAGATCATTTCCGATAACACATTGCTTCTGGGCGGCGGAATTCTCATCCGCCCGTTCTATGGCTTCCAGGCATTCATCCAGGATGGAGTGGCATTCGACCTCGTTCGCCACGGGGCTGATGGCGATCCCCGGAACGATTTCCGGGCGGTGGCGATTTACGGAAATGGAATCTACGCCCCGTTCAACGTCCATCCGGAATTCAAGAGCCCGATGTATCCCTTCGCGGATATGTACTCCTCGTTCGGTTACTACTCACGATACAAAAACGGAATCGGTTACCTTCAAGGCAGAGCGGGCCTGCGAGCGGTTGAAGTATCTCGCACCGCTCTGGATGTGTATCTTCGCGGCGACTATGTCTTCGATACGGAAAAAGAGTATTATAATAATCTCGTCGAGGGGGGAGCAGGAATCAATCTCACTCCGGATATGGATTGGGGTTTGAATTTTATTGCGGAATACCACCGCGGCATGTATCTCAACGTTTCACCGACGGCGGAGGCCCTGCGATCGGCTTCTTACGAACAATGGTATAACAGTTTCAGATTTTATCTCATTTTTGAAAAGACCTTTTAGTTGCTATGGTTGAGTGGCTCATAGATTTTTTTAGATCCTCCTACACGGCGTTGTATATCGCGACCTTCGTGGTTGCGGCATTCCTGTTCCTGAGCGGATTGGACGATCTCTTTATCGACATGTATTATTGGTTCCACCACCTCTTTGCGAAGAAGAAGTTCAACAAGTATACGTACGCGTCGGCAGACAATCTTCATGAAGTGCCCGAAAAATCGATAGCGATCTACGTTCCGGCGTGGCACGAGCAGGATGTTATAGATAAAATGCTTTCCAACGCCTGCCAAACCATCCAGTACAAGAATTACGACATTTTCGTCGGTGTCTATCCGAACGACCCCGAAACGATCCAAAAAGTAGAGTCCGTCACGAAACGGTTTCCCAACGTCCATGCGGTCGTTTCAGAGAACCCCGGGCCGACGACCAAAGCGGATAATCTTAACCAGATTCATGATGGAATGCTGAAATGGGAGAACAAGTCGGGGGTCCGGTATGATATTATCCTCATGCATGATTCCGAGGACGTGATTCATCCGCTTTCATTAAAGCTTAACAATGTGTTCATCCCCGAGTACGACATGGTGCAGATGCCGGTCTTCCCGCTCCATTCGAGCCATGCGAACCTCGTGCACTGGACCTATGCCGATGAATTTGCCGAGTATCATACGAAAGATCTCATGGTACGGCAGCATTTCAGCGGATTTGTTCCGTCGGCGGGAGTGGGGACGGCGTTCAACAGGTGGCTCGTGGAATTTGTCGGCACGTCGTACGCGAAGAATATCTTCCGATCGAAATCACTCACCGAGGATTATGATCTTGCACTCCGCCTGGCACTCGGAAAAGCGAACTTACTCTTCACCTATAAGCCGTTCGGCATCAACGTCGCCACGCGCGGATATTTTCCCCATACGATGAAGACATCCATCCGGCAAAAGAGCCGCTGGATCACCGGGATTTGTCTTCAATCATGGAAGAATGTGGGATGGAAGGGAGACGCGCGGTTTAAGTTCGTGCTGTACCGGGACCGGAAGGCTGTCATTGCCAACGCAATCAATTTCGCCGCCTACGTCGTCATCCTCTATTTGATTTGTTACGAAGCAATACGGTTTGGATTTGAGGCGTACCGGCAGCTGCCGCCGATCGTCGTGAAGGGTACGCTCTTGTGGGATCTCGTCGTCATCGACAGTATTTTCATGATCTGGCGAATGGCGCACCGGTTTATCACGGTGCGGAGAATTTATGGCGTTTGGGCCGGGACGCTGAGCATGGTACGGCTCCCCGTTTCGAATATCATAAATTTCAGCGCCACCGGCAGGGCGCTCTGGATGTTCATGAAATCGATCATCAAGAAGAAAGAGCTGAAGTGGGAAAAAACAGCGCATCAATTTCCGGGATCGCAGGTTGCACATTAAGGGAATTAATGATATTTTAACTGCAGATAATTTTACGAGGCCATGACATCCAAAATATCAATACTCTATGTCGACGACGAAGAATCTCTCAGGATCCTGGTTCCGAACCAGCTGAACATGGAAGGTTTCGAGGTCGAATCGGCGGACGACGGGGACACCGCCGTCGAGATGCTGGCAAAGAAATCGTATGATGTGATACTCCTGGATGTCCGTATGCCCCGGATGAACGGCATCGAAGTACTGAAGCATGTCAAGAACAATAAAGTGAATTCGCGCGTTGTCATGTTGACAGGAGTCGACGATCTGACCGTGGCGCTGGAAGCGGTGAAGAATGGCGCCAATGATTATGTTACGAAGCCGTACGATATTACGACGCTGACAAGCTGCATCCGGAGGGTTGTCGCTAAGTAGATGTTTTTATAGAGCTGAGGTCAAGTCCTGTGCAACGGGAAGTCTCCGAACCCCGCCAGGTCCGGAAGGAAGCAACGGTAGGATGCCTCTCTCGTGTGACATAGGGTAGCTTGACCTCATTTTTTCACCCCTATTGCAATCTAGCCCTAAATTCCTTACCTTATCTTTGTCATTTAAGATTTTTGTTGAAAATCTAAGGCTTTTTGCAACATTTTATGACAGTTCATATCGCAACAGGTTATTGGTTAACGATGTTGAGTATAGTCCTAGCACGAGTTTTTAGTCCTCTTTATAGAAATTTGCTCACTTCGTTCCAAGACTTCGCCACGGCCTCGGTCCGGTGGCGCCGTTGCAGCATCCATTCAATTAATCATCCTGCCTTGTACGTGACATCTCAACACTGCTTACCTGCAAGAGCGGAGGGACGAAGTTTATTCTATGAAGAAAGAAATTATTATCAACGAAACCGATGCGGAGATCCGTATCGCGATCACGGAGGACAACCGGCTTGCCGAACTTTATGTTGAAACGCCGGAAAAAGAACGCATGGTTGGCGACATTTACCTGGGAAGGGTCGCCAATGTTAAACCGGGCATCCGGGCTGCGTTCGTCGATATAGGCCACAAGCAGGACGCATTTCTCCACTTTTCTGACATCGGAAGCGCCTTTAGCGAATACTCCTCGCTCATCGGCGATGAAGATAGCGACGTCGATACAGATGACGACGGCGATGACGAAGAAGAAACATCCTCTGGTAACGCCTCAAACCATGGAGACTCATCCAATCAAGGTAACTCCTCAAACCCTGACCAATCTCCTCAGACTGCGGTAGCTCCGCCTCCTTCACGCCCCCACCAGCACGGTGGAAGGGATGGAAGAGACAGAAGAGATGGCCGGAATGGCCGCGAAGGTCGTGAAGGCCGCGAAGGTCGTGAAGGCCGCGATGGCCGCGATGGTGGACGCGATGGTGGACGCGATGGCCGCGATGGTGGACGTGATGGCCGTGATAACGGCCGCCGCCAGCCTGCAATACCGGACCTGAAAAAAGGTCAGGACATCATCGTCCAGGTTACGAAAGAGCCCGTCGCAAAGAAAGGCGTCCGCGTCACTTCAGAAGTATCTCTCCCCGGAAGATTTCTCGTGCTGCTCCCGTTCGACGGGAAGATCGGCATCTCAAAGAAAATGTCAAACTTCAAAGAGAAGCGCCGTCTGCGCCGGATCATGCGAAGCATCCTGCCGCCGGGATTCGGAGTAATCGTCCGGACGGTCGCGATGGATAAGGAAGAATCTGCGTTGAAGGCGGATCTCGAAGGGTTGCTCGAAACATGGCGCGAAGTCGAGAAGAATGTGAAGAGCCAACGGCCCCCTTCGCTGCTCTATAAAGACATGGCAACAACGTCGAGCGTCATCCGTGACCTGTTCACCGATTCGGTGGAACGTGTCGTCACAGATTCAAAAAGATTATATAAGGAGATCAGGGCCTATGTCCAGACGGTCTCTCCCCAGATGGTCGACAAAATTGAGCTCTATAAGGACAAGGAGCCGATCTTCGACGCCTCCGGCATCGAGAAGGAAATCGCCACATGCCTGAGCAGAAAAGTATGGCTGAAGAGCGGCGGTTACATCATTATCGACCAGACGGAAGCGATGGTGGTCATCGACGTGAACAGCGGACGGTACGCCGCGAAGCGTGAACAGGAGCTGAATTCACTCCGGACGAACCTCGAAGCATCCCGTGAGATCTGCCGTCAGCTCCGGCTCCGCGATATGGGCGGAATCATTGTCATCGACTTCATCGATCTCGAAGATGAACGGAACAAAAAGAAAGTCTATGATGAGCTTCGAAAGGAATTCCGGCGAGACCGGGCGAAAGTGACTGTTCTCCCGATGACCGAAATCGGCCTTGCGCAGATCACGCGCCAGCGCATTCGTCAGAGCATTCTCCACAGCTTCAGCGAGCCCTGCCCTGTGTGCGGCGGCGGCGGCATGGTCCAGTCCACTTCGAGCATCGTCAACCAGATTGAGCGGATGATCCGGAGGTTTAAGACCGAGTCACGAGAATTCAGGCTTCGCCTCCAGGTGCATCCGAAGATCGCCGCTTACCTCCGCGAAGGGGGCATCAGCAGGCTGACGAAAATGAAATTCAAACATCGTGTTATGGTGAAGCTCGAAGAAGATTCGCGGCTTACGATCGGTGATTTTCATCTTTTTTCAGTAAAGCAGGATAAGGATATTACCAGCCAGTTCAATTCCTAACTCGAAAGATTTTCAGATGAAGATTTTTATCGATACAGCGAATATCAATGAGATCCGGGAAGCTGCCAGCATGGGCGTCCTTGACGGCGTTACGACCAATCCGAGCCTCGTCGCGAAAGAGGGGAAGGAGTTCAAAGCGCTCTTAAAAGAGATCTGCGCGGTCGTCAACGGCGACATCAGCGCCGAGGTTGTCTCCACCGAGCTCGACGGTATGCTTCGCGAGGGGCGCGAGCTCGCCAAGATTCATGACAATATCGTCGTAAAGGTCCCTCTGATCAAAGAGGGACTGAAAGCGGTAAAATGTTTCAAGGCCGAGGGGATCAAAACAAACGTGACCCTCTGCTTTTCTCCGAACCAGGCGCTTCTCGCCGCGAAAGCAGGCGCGTACATCATCAGCCCGTTCGTCGGAAGGCTCGATGACATCAGCACGAGCGGCATGCAGCTCATCGAACAGATTTTGACGATTTACCGGAACTACGAGTTCGACACGCAGGTGCTGGTCGCGAGCATCCGTCATCCCCTCCACGTCGTGGAATCGGCGATGATGGGAGCCCATATCGGAACAATGCCCTTTTCTGTTATCACACAGCTCATCAAACATCCCCTTACCGATATCGGCCTGGATCGCTTTCTCGCGGACTGGAAGAAGACGCAGAAATAATGAAGCGAACAGCCTTCACCGCTATTCATCAGCAACTGGGAGCGAAGCTCGTCGAGTTCGGCGGGTACGAGATGCCTGTCTCGTATTCAGGGATCATCGAAGAGCACCGCACCGTACGAACGACGGTCGGGATGTTCGATGTCTCACACATGGGAGAGTTCGAAATCCGCGGAAAGGACAGGCTTGCCCTTGTCCAGCGCGTGACGACCAACGATGCATCGAAGCTGACCGACGGTAAAGTTCAGTATTCATCGATGTGTTACTCGGACGGCGGGATCGTCGACGATCTTCTGGTCTATCAAATGGGCGAGAAGTTTATGCTCGTCGTGAATGCCTCCAACTGCGCGAAGGATCTCTCCTGGATTCAATCGAACGCCGGCGGCCTTGATGTTGAGATTGCCGATGTGAGCGATTCCGTTTCCCTTCTGGCCGTGCAGGGCCCCAAATCTCTCGATACGCTGAAGAAACTCACCTCGGTCGATCTGGCCTCGATGCCCTACTATGCGTTTGCAAAAGGCAACCTTGCCGGCGTCGGGATGATCATTTCGCGGACGGGATACACCGGTGAACTCGGCTTCGAGCTCTATTTTGATTCATCCGTTGCAACGGCGCAGACTGTTTGGAATGCGATCATGGATGCCGGGAAGGAATGGGGGATTAAGCCGGTCGGACTCGGCGCACGCGACACGCTGCGATTAGAGATGGGCTTTTGTCTTTACGGAAACGACATTGATCAGACGACGAACCCGCTTGAAGCGGGCCTCGGTTGGATCACCAAACTGGAGAAAGGCAATTTTATCGGGCGCGACGCACTGGTGAAGGCCAAAGAGGAGGGGCTCAAACGAAAGCTCGTTGGATTCACACTCGACGACGCGAAAGCATTCCCGCGCCATGGCTACGAAATTCGCGCCAACGGCTCAGCGGCCGGTGTTGTCACGAGCGGCACTGTTTCGCCGATCCTGGAAAAGGGAATCGGTATGGGGTATGTGAGCAAAGGGAGCGCCGAAGCGGGCCATTCACTGAACGTGATTATCCGTGGCAAAGAAATGAAGGCCGATGTTGTGAAGCTGCCGTTTATAAAAAAGTAAGCATGGAAGAGCGCAAGAAAATCCACGCAGAAGTCTATTTTACGCCGGCACAGATCGACGAGATGATGCTGAAGGATAAAAACGTCGTCGTCATCGACGTCCTCCGCGCCTCGACGACCGTTATCACGGCTCTTCACCACGGCGCCAAGGAAGTTATTCCTGTCAATACGATCGAAAGCGTCGTGAAGATTTCCAGCAGCCTCTTCGGCGACGTGACGCTTCGCGCGGGCGAGCGGAACGGCAAGATGATCGAGGGGTTCAATCTCGGGAATTCTCCGCTAGAATATACCGAGGATGTCGTCAAGGGAAAGTCTATCATATTGCTGACGACGAACGGATCTTCCGCCATGGTAAAGGGACGATACGCGAAGAATCTTGCGGTGGCGGGGTTTGCCAATCTCTCGACAGTTGTCTCGTTCCTTCATGAAATGAACAGCGATTTTATCATTATCTGCTCCGGCAAGGAGAATAGGTTTTGTATTGAAGACGCGGTCTGCGCCGGAAGGATTCTCAACGCCCTTACGGAAAAACATAATTCGGACCTCGCGACCGACGACACCGCCGAGGCGGCGATGGTGCTCGACAAGAATGTCGGCAGGAACATCTTGAAAATGCTGAGGAGCTCCGGCCACGGCACATACCTCTCTCAAATCGGGTTCGCCGACGATTTGAAAGCCTGCGCCGCGACCGATACGATGGCAATTCTTCCCCTTCTTTCGAATAATATTATCCGCGCGTCGAACAATATGGCTAAACGTCCTTCTCCCCTCCGCTGATGGCCGAAGGCAAAAACTCATCAATTATTTCACCGGCGGACCAGCCAAAGTCGACAAATAAAAAGCCGAAGGCAAAGCACTCTCCCGAGCGGCGTAAACAGATTTTCCTCATCCTTGTCATGGTCGCAGCCCTGCTGACCATGCTCTCCATTTTCAGTTATTCGCGGTACGACGAAGCAGCGACAGGAAATTTGTCTTTTATAGACGTCTTCCGGCTCCTGTTCGACGAAGGGGTACGCGCGCAGGCTGCGCAGATCCAGAACCGGTTCGGATTGATGGGAGCGCTCATTGCTGACGTCTGCGTGAACAACACCATCGGCTACTTTTCGCTGATTTTCCCCGCGCTTGTCATGATGTGGTCATGGGTGATCCTGCGAAAGAGAGAAAAACACTCTCTTATTACGATTACGAACTACGCGATCATCGGCGGACTCCTTCTGTCCACGACGATGGGGCTCGCCGCGCTCCTGTTCGATGCAGGGAAGGAGTGGAGCGGGCTCATGGGGGCGTTTACAGCGGACTTTCTTACGCGATTTCTCGGAACGATCGGGGCATCCATCCTTATGCTGGCCGCGTTGTTCGTCACGTTCATTCTTGCGGCCGATCTCGATATTCACAAATCGATCGACCGGTTCAAAGCCTGGTGGCAGCTTGTTCTCACGTGGTATCACCAGAGGAGGATGCGGGCGCTTTCTGAAGAACCACAGCGCGATGAGGTTACAATAAACAAAGCAGAGACTCTTTACGAACGCGCCGCCGTCCCGGCAATGGTTGCCGCCGACGACGAAGGGCCGGAAGAAGATGGACCCGAGGAATACGAGCCTCTCGGAGAACCCGTCACGATGCGGGAGCCGGCAAAGACACACATAGTCCAGCGTGCGCCGGAGCCGGAGGCAGATGTACGTGAAGCGGTTTCCGAATCTCCCGCTCCCGTGGAGAACGAAGTCGAAGAAATTGATTACGTGTTCCCTTCGGTCGAACTCCTCGACACACCGCGCCATGTCGATACGATCCCCGACGAAGAGCTGAAAGCAAACGCCGAACTTGTCCGCGCGAAACTCGCGAATTTCGGAGTCGAAATTGAAAGCGTCAGCGTTACGCCCGGCCCGGTCATTACGCTCTACGAACTGGTCCCTGCCTCCGGAGTAAAGATTAGCCGCATCGTCGCCCTTGCGGACGACCTTGCTCTTGCCCTGGCTGCAAAAGGGATACGTATCATGGCGCCGATTCCCGGTAAGAGCGCCGTCGGCGTAGAAATTCCGAATAAGAACCCGTCAATTGTCAATTTGAGGGGCGTCGTCAATTCTGCCAAGTTCAGAGAGATGAAAGGCCATCTTCCCATCGCGCTTGGAAAAAGTATTTCCGGCGATGTCCTTGCGGACGATCTTACAAAGATGCCGCATCTCCTTATCGCAGGATCCACAGGATCCGGAAAAAGCGTGGGCATTAATACTATTCTCGCCAGCCTGCTCTTCCGCCTTCATCCTTCGGATGTAAAGTTTATTATTATAGATCCGAAGAAGATCGAATTGGCGCAGTACGCCGGGCTGAAGAATCACTTCCTCGCCGTCTCTCCCGATATCGATGAGCAGATCATCACGACTCCGGAAAATGCGGTGAGCGTGTTGAAGAGCGTCGAGCTGGAAATGGAGAAACGTTACGAACGCCTCGCCGCGGCAGGCGTGCGGAACATTCAGGATTACAATGAGCGGTGCAAAGCCGGCAGATTGAAAGATACAGAGTCGATCAAGCACCGCAAAATACCCTACCTTATCGTCGTCGTGGACGAGCTTGCCGATCTCATGATGACGGCTGCGCGTGAAGTCGAAGAGCCGATCGCGCGGCTTGCGCAATTGGCGAGGGCGGTCGGCATTCATCTCGTCCTTGCAACCCAGCGCCCATCGGTGGATGTCATCACCGGCGTCATCAAGGCAAACTTCCCGGCGCGTATCGCCTACCAGGTCGCGTCGAAAATCGATTCGCGGACAATTCTCGACATGAACGGGGCGGAGCAGCTCCTCGGCAGCGGCGATATGCTCTATCTTCCTGCCGGCAGCCCCAAACCGAGCCGTATCCAAAACGCCTATATCTCCACAGAAGAAGTCGAGCGGCTCACCGAGCATATCGCGAAACAACAGGGGTATAAACAGCCCCACCAGCTTCCGTCAATTTTAGAACGGAAAAAGGGAGGAATGCGCGGAACTTCCGATTCGAGAGACGAGTTTTTTGAAGAAGCAGCGCGTATTATCGTGCGCCACCAACAGGGATCCGTTTCGCTGCTCCAACGGCGGCTGAAAGTAGGATATTCCAGGGCTGCACGGCTAGTAGACGAACTCGAAGCCGCAGGCATCGTCGGGCCGTTCGACGGCAGCAAGGCGCGGCTCGTATTGGTGGAAAGTGATGTTCAACTGGATCGTATTTTGGAGACGTTAGGATGAGTGTTGTGAGATTGGTTCTCTCCGTGGCAGCGTGCGTCGCAATGGTATGTGCTGTGGCATTTGCCGACGACGATGCAATGTCACTTCTCAAACAAATGGAGAAGAAGTACGACGGGATCAAGGACGCCACGGTGATGTTTAAACAAGACGTCAGCTACGGGGTAACGAAATCCGAGCAATCCTTCAAGGGAAAGCTGTACATGAAGAAGGGGAACAAGTACCGCGTTGAGCTTGAGGATCAGACGATCGTGACAGACGGAACGTCGGTCTGGTCGTGGACGAAGAGCAACCACCAGGTCGTGATCGATGCATACAAAGAGGATCCGAGGTCATTCTCTCCGGACAAAGTTCTCGTGAACGTACCGGAGCGGTATACGGCGACAACGATCGGAAAAGAAAAGATTCAGGGGAACGAAACCACCGTTCTCAAACTTCTGCCGAACGATCCGAAGTCGAATATGCAATGGATGAAAGTCTGGGTCGATGATGACCGGATGATGAAAAAAATACAGGTGCTCGATATCAGTGACAACACGACGACGTACGTTGTCGAATCGATCAAGACGAACGCAGGACTCAGCGACGCGGAGTTTACGTTTACGCCCCCCCAGGGCGTCGAAGTTATCGACCTTCGCTAAACACTCCCCCCGACAACCCTCCATGAGCCGCTACGCGAAAAACGCGATAAAGTTCGGACTGAGCATTCTCCTCACGCTCTTCTTTTTGTACTTTGCATTCAAAGGGACGGACTTTCACGCGCTCATTGAAGTACTATCCCGTGCGAACTACTGGTGGGCATTCGCGATGGTGCCGCCTCTTGTCCTGAGCCACCTCTTCCGTGCGTGGCGGTGGGAGTATCTTCTCCGGCCGATCAAACGGGAGCTGAAGTTCCGTAATTTATTCTCGGCCCTCTCAATAGGCTATTTTATCAATAACCTTCTGCCGAAGGTGGGCGAGATCGTCCGCCCCTACGCCATCGGCAAGCTCGAGCGCGTGTCCCGCAGTGCCGCCCTCGGAACTCTCCTGGTGGAGCGCATTTTCGACATCATTTCGTTCCTCATTATGATCGCCCTCATACCGTTGATCTACTCCGGGCCCCTCGCGCAGGCATTCCCATGGCTCGAGGAGACGGGGATGTGGATTACCATCGCGACTCTCACGTGCATCGCCGTTTGTACATTTCTTATGATGCGGCGGGATGTCGTCGTCCGGGTGCTGAATTTCTTCACGCGGCATCTTTCAGAACGCCGGGCGCAATTTGTCGAGCGGGTTGCCCACTCGTTCCTTGACGGATTTCTTTTTTTGAAGGAGCCGAGGCATTATTTCATGATCGGCATGCTCAGCGTCCTGATCTGGGGACTGTATATTGTCATGATGTGGTTGCCGTTCTATGCCTTTGGGCTCGGCGAGACGCTTGACTTCAAGGCCGCGATGGTCCTGCAGGGAATTTCGAGTATCGGGTATATGGCGCCGACACCGGGTTCGACCGGGCCCTACCACTACTTTACGATCCAGACGCTGACGAAACTCTATGCCGTGGACGGCGAATTGGCGCGGAGCTATGCAGTCGTGACGCACGCCCTCGGCTATCTTACCACGACGGTTCTGGGAATCTATTACATGATGCGCGACAAGCTCCACATGGCGGAATTTATGAAGCGCGACGAAGAACCGAACGCCGAGCGGGAACCGGCGTCGGATCTGGCGCGCTGAGCTTGCTTTATTGCGGCATTTTTTGAATCTTAATTATATATTCTTTTAACTTAATGGAGAACCGTATGAAACGAAGTTTGTTTGCTCTGGTAACGCTTGCTGCGATCGGTTGTGCCCAGCTGGCGTTTGCTCAGGAACCCACCACCACCGAAACCCCGAAAAAGGATAAGATTAAAATGACGAAGCCCGCTGGGAAGGAAGTCGCCGTTGTCGAAACGTCGATGGGAACATTTGAAATGGAACTGTACCGGGCCGACGCTCCGAAGACGGTCGAAAACTTTGTCGAGCTGACGAAGAAGAAGTACTTCGACGGGATGCGGGTGCACCGCGTTGCGAAGGGGTTTGTCGTTCAGACCGGCGATGACAAATCGAAGGATCCTGCAAAGGTCAACGAATGGGGTACCGGCGGAGCGAGCCTCTGGGGCAAGGATTTCGAGGACGAACTGAACCCGAACGCACCCAGTTTTAAAGAAGGTTACAAAAAGGGAGTGGTCGCCATGGCGAACCGCGGCCCGAACACCAATTCAAGCCAGTTCTTTATTTGCCTGAACGACGTGAGCCTGCCGAAAAACTACACGATCTTCGGCAAGGTGATCGACGGAATGGATGTCGTCGATAAGATCGGCAAAGTGGAAATTATTGCGAGCCGCATGGGTCCGACGGACGGACGGCCGAAGCAGGACGTCCTGGTCAAAAAGATCCACATGAAGAAGTAACTTCACAACAAGAATGGCAGAGTACTCTCTGCCATTCTCGTTTTCGGCATGGCCACCAGATCGTCAAAGTCCGAATCCACCTCAGTCTCGGCGCTCGCTCAGGCGCTGAAGCGGCGGGAATTTTCTCCGGTCTACTTCTTCTACGGGGAAGAGGATTTTCTCCTCGATGAGTCGGTTGCCTCGATCGTCGACGGCGCGCTGAAGGAATCCGAAAAAAGCTTTAACCTCGATATCGTCTACGGAAGCGAGGTCGACGTCAAGCAGCTCGTCGCCCTCGCTTCTTCGTTTCCGATGCTGGCCGAACGGAGGGTGGTGGTCGTGAGGGAGTTCGACAAGCTCTCAAACAAGGAGCCTCTCGTCTCGTACATCAGCCACCCGTCGCCCACAACTTCTCTCGTTATTCTCTCCTCGAAACCGGATTTCCGGCTTAAAATCTATAAGACAATGAAAGAGTCGGCGGTCCTCGTGGAATCGAAGCCGCTTTATGAAAGCGAAATTCCGCAGTGGATCGAACAGCGGGTCCATCAGCGCGGAAAGGAGATATCGCCCAGGGCCTGTCAGTTGGTGCAGAACTACGTGGGAAGATCGCTTCGCGAAATCCACAACGAGATCGAAAAGCTTTTTATTTTTGTCGGCGAACGGAAGACGATTGACGATAATGATGTGAACGAAGTTGTGGGGATGTCGCGCCAGTACAACTTCTTTGAACTCCAGAACGCGTTCGGGATGAAAGATCTTTCCCGCGCGCTTGAAATCTCGGAGCACATGCTCGAGGCAGGAGAGCAGCCGGTCGGGATGGTGGCGATGCTTGCCCGTTATCTGCAGAAACTCTGGATCATCCGGGAAGCTCTCTCGCGCCAGACTCCAAAGCAGGATATTGCATCCATGCTCAACATTTCCCCGAAGGCCATGTATTTCCTCGACGCCGACTTGCAGAAGGCTCGGAAATTCAGTCTCAGGGAACTTGAGGAAGGTTTTCTTCTGCTGCGGGACGCGGATGTGCGCCTGAAGACCTCGAACGGAGACGCAAAACTTGTCATTACCCTTCTCTTCTACCATTTGATCAAGGGTGCAAGCGCCGGAGTTGCGGCGTAAAGAATGAAATTCAACCATTCCAGGCATGGAACATTCGCCTCCCGTCAACCGTTAAATGCATAGCGGGACAGAGAATCGGCCCACGGCTGTGCAATCTGACGAAGAATTGATTGCGTTATTCCAGGACGGCGATGAAGCGGCGTTTTCGATCCTCGTAGGACGGTATAAAGACGCACTTGTGAATTTCGCCTTTCGGTTCCTGGGAGACTACGACGAGGCTGATGATGTTGCGCAGGAGACCTTTGTGCGCGTGTACAGAAACAAGCTGGCCTACAGGCCTGTGGCGAAGTTTTCGACCTGGTTGTATACCATCGCATCAAACCTTTCGAAGACGGCTCTGCGACGGCGAAAGAGATCGATGTTCTTTTCGCTGACAAGGAAGACCGATGAGGGTGAAACATCGGTGGATATTCCCGATATGACGTACGCCGCAGACGCTCGGGCCGAGACGGCCCTGAAACAGGGAATTATCCAGGATGCGCTCAATGCCATTCCGGCAAAGTATCGTGAGGTCGTTGTGTTATGCGACGTGCAGGAATTAACCTATGAAGAAATTTGCGAGATCACCCGCCTGAACATCGGAACTGTGAAATCGCGCCTCAACCGAGGGCGCGCCAGATTGCAGGAACTTTTAAAAGACCTGAAAGAAGATTTTTGAAAGAATGAGCACAGAAGAACATAGCGGCCATACGGGTGAGGGCTCGAAACACCTGAAGGGCCTTCCGAAGATCCAGGCCTCGCCGGATTTTGAGGCCCGGCTTCAACGGCGCATTGCCGAAGAGGTGAAGGCCGGAACGGGAAGCGGCTCGCCAAGATGGATTCCCGCACTTGCGTATTCCGCCGCAACAGTGGTGGTGTTGAGTATTATTTCGTATTATGCATTCTTCCGTTCGGGTGTTGTGCCCGCGTCGGGCCCGATCGTTGCGGAAGAAACGCTTAGGAATAATGCGACGCCATCGGCTCCGGCCTCGCCGGATCACACTGAACCGCTCCATTCGTTGGCGAAGCTTGAGGACCGGAATGTCGTTCAGGATAAAGATGTTCGCGGGAAGAAAGAACCGGTTGAAAATAACGAGCCTCGTGGCACAAGCCCGATGGCCGGCCGGATCGACAAGCAACAGGAATCCGGGGGTAAGGCCGCGGCTGCAAAGAATGATCGTATCAAGGATGAAGCGGAGATAGCCGGCCGGGAGGAGGGGATAGCCGAAGTCCCCGCGCCTGTAAAGGAAGGGAGCAAGATTGGTAAACCGGCAAATATAGCAGCCGCTCCTTCAACAGAAAAGCCGGCAGAAGCAGCTCCTCTATCCTTACTGTCGGTAGAATCCGCGGCTTCCGCTCCAGACTCGGCCACAACAGCCCCTTCAGTCGCACATTCGGCGGGAGCGGTTCCTCCCGGTGTGATGTACAATTCGAAGGCTCGTTCCTCCGTTCAGTCTGCTGCGGCGGCTCCGGAGAGCACAGGCGCCGATCTGGTCGCGGAAAGCGAATCTGCTGCAAAGAAAGAGGCTGAGAAGATTAAGGCTTGGTCTGCTCTTGGCGAGACAATGTCCCTCAAGACTTCGGCCTCGGAAAAACAGATCAGTATTGACCGGCAGTTGGAACTGGTGACCCACCAGATCGACTCACTCGCGGTCAAGGACAGCGTCAAGCTGGATTCATTGCGGCGATTACAGAGATATCTTCAGAGACAGAAATATCTTCAGACACAACAACAAAAAATACGAAAACCCGACTAACCCAATCACACAAGGACAATCGAACATGCCCCTGAATTACAAAGAACATGGTACGAAACCGCAGCCGCAGTCTCGCGGACCTGTTCTGCATCAACCGGGAGACAGCGACAAGAAAAGTTCAAAGCTGATGATTATTCTCCTTATCGTGGTAGTAATCGCGGCGGCGGTATTCTTTGTATTCAAGTATGATCTTTTGAAGCAAAACAAATCCGCGCAAATGATGCCGGCAACGCAGCCAGAGAAGTCTGTCGAGGCAGTTCCGGATACTGCGAGCCATGCCGTCCAGGCGCCGCCCACGGATACTTCGATGAAGCCGCCGGTCGATTCAGCAAAAGGAGGCGGTGCCGTTGATTCAGCTTCGCACAGCGCGGCCGGACTTAAACGTCCTCCGGCAGAGCTCGGTACCGGCAACTATACGATCTACATCTCCCGCCACAAGACAAAGGAGGTCGCCGACTCCGAAGCCGGAACGTGGCGGGATGCAGGCTATGAGACAAATGTATCAGAAGCGGACGGATGGTACCGGCTTGCCATCGGAAGGTATAAGACCTGGGATGAAGCCAAAGCAACTGCTGAGAAGCTTCGTGATGGTCTCGAGGCTGGGTACAAAATCGGCAAAATTGACGAATAATTCGAAGTTTTGGAGATCAACGGAAATATTCGTATATTATTTCATCAATTTTTCCCCCGAAACGGAGTTTTTTCATGAGAAAAGATATTCATCCAAACTATAAGAAATCTACGGTCTCGTGCATTTGCGGCAACGCGTTTGAGACCCGTTCTACCGTCGGTAACCTGAAGATAGAAATCTGCAACAAATGTCATCCGTTCTTCACCGGAAAGCAAAAGCTTCTCGATACTGCAGGACGCGTTGAACGCTTCAAAAAGAAATACGCAAAGAAAACTGCAGAGACTGCAGCAGCGTAACCATCGAAACACGTTTGGTATCATAAAACGGAATCTCGGAAAGCGGGATTCCGTTTTTTGCTCCAAGACATCCTATGCACATCTGCATATTTGAAGATCAGGATTTTTCGAATTTCTTGCCGCTCGTCTATTTCCGGCCGGTGTTTGAGCTTCGTTCCGGGGCGCTCAGCAATCGGGAGAGACTTGAAGCGCTTGCGCCCGGTTCCCGCACATCGCTCTTCGTCCGTACTCCCTTGTCCGAGCTCTATGCCGAGGAGCAGAGAGGGATGCGTGTCAACGCCGTACCCTCTGAGGATTGCTGGTTCATCAATGGGCGGATAATCGCAATCAGCGCTATCGCGAAGCTGGTTCGTCAGCGATTCAAGGAGTCGAGGAGTTTCCACCTGGACAGGACATTGATTGCCGCCTACGTTCAGGCCGGCGATCTCCCGAGATTCAAGAATGCGCTCTCCTCAGGACTCATTTCAACCCAGTCATTCGACGGGTTACCCTCTGAACAGATGGAGTGCTCCATTGCCTCGTATCCATGGGAACTGATCCATGCATCTGCGGGCAACATTGAGCAGGACTTCGGCCTGCTGAAGAAATCTCATAAAAAGATACCCGGAAAGCCGCCCGGCGTGCACATTCTCGGGAAACAACACATCGTCATGGGCAAGAATTGCGTCCTCAAGCCCGGTGTCGTACTCGATGCGACCGATGGGCCGGTCATCCTTGGGAACAATGTCACGATCATGGCGAATAGTGTCATCCAGGGCCCCGTGTACATCGGGGATAATTCTCTCATTAAGATCGGTGCAAAAATTTACCATGGTACGTCGATCGGGCCCTCATGCAAGGTGGGCGGGGAAGTCGAAGCCTCGGTCATCCAGTCGTACTCCAACAAGCAGCATGACGGTTTCCTCGGGCATTCGTACCTCTCGAGCTGGATCAACATCGGGGCGGGGACGAACAACAGCGACCTGAAGAATACGTACGGGACGATCAAGGTGAATATTGGCGGTACGCTCATCGATACACAATCACAATTTGTCGGCGTCGTGATGGGAGATCATTCGAAAGCCGGGATTGCCACCATGCTGAATTCCGGGACCGTCGTCGGCGTGTCGTGCAATATCTACGGCGCCGGATTTCAGCCGAAAGTTGTTCCTTCGTTTTCCTGGGGCGAACCCTCTTCTCAGACGACGTACGACCTCGAAAGCAGCCTCTCGACTGCCCGCAAGATGATGGCGCGCCGGGAGATCCTCATGTCTCTGGCGTACGAGAACGTTTTCCGAAACATCTATCAATCGACTTCCAATGAGCGAGAATCAGCAGGCAGCCGCCGCACAGACTGAATTCCGGACATTGTATGCGGGGCCTCGCGGGACTGCGGTGAAGATCCTCAACCGTGTCGAGCGTACGGATGCCTACCTCGACAAGATGCTCGACGCGGAACTCCGGTCGACGGAAGTGGCGGATATCGACAAGAGCCTTCTCGCCGAGATCGTTCACGGGGTCATGCGCTGGCAGGGGAGGCTGGATTGGATCCTCAACGGCTTCACGCACGGAAACTTTTCAAAATCTGAAGTTAATATCAGGAATGCGCTCCGTGTCGCACTCTACCAGATTCTCTTTCTCACGCAAGTGCCCCATTATGCCTCCGTCAACGAGGCGGTGGAGTTCATCAAACGCATCCGCGGAGAAAAGGCCGCAAGCCTCGTCAACGCCGTCCTCAGGAATATTATCCGCAGCCTGGACGCCATCCATTATCCGAAGCAGGAAGAGGACCCGGTGCAATATCTTGCCGTCTACTACGCGCATCCTCAATGGATGGTCAAACGCTGGGCAGCCCGGTTCGAGCGGGAGGAGCTGGAGAAGCTCCTTGTCGCCAACAATGAGATCCCGGGCCTCAGCCTGCGCATCAACAAGCTGAAGATCAATCCGAGTGAATTTCTCTCACTCCTCGACAAACAGCACGTTGCGTACCAGGGATCCAGCCTTATCGATCATTTTGTCCGGGTGAAAAGCCTTACCGGCATCGCGCAGCTCAACATTTTTCAGAGCGGGTATTTTTCGATCCAGGACGAAAGCGCGGCGCTTCCTGTTCTTCTCCTCGATCCCCGGACCGGCGAACGCGTCATCGATATGTGCGCGGCCCCCGGGGGCAAGACGACGTTCATTGCCGAGCGAATGGAGAACAGCGGCCAGATACTCGCCGTCGATAAGTATGAGAGCAAGCTGAATATGATCACGACAAGCTGCCAGCGCCTCGGAATTACGAATGTCCAGGCGGTAGTCGCCGATGCAAACGAGCTGGAAACTGAGCCCGCAGACAAGGTGCTCATCGACGCTCCATGTTCCGGCCTCGGCGTGTTACGGAAAAAGCCTGATATTAAGTGGAAACGGGATCAGGATGACATTCACCGGCTTGTTCTCCAGCAAAAAAATCTCCTGGAAAGCGGAGCCCGCATGGTGAAACCCGGCGGCGTTCTCGTCTACAGTACGTGTACGACGGAACCCGAAGAGAACAGTTTACAGATCGCCGCGTTCCTGCAGAAGCATCCTGATTTCACAATTGACGACGCGCACCGCTTCGTTAGTCATTCCGCCGTTTCGCGTGAAGGCTGGGTGGAAACGTATCCGCACCGGCATCACATCGACGGCTCATTCGCTGTCCGACTTGTCAAAGCATCCTAATATGAAAGCAATCGTTAAACAAAAACCCGAGATGTACAAGGCATGGCACAAAGGCCTTGCCATAGTTGAGAAGGCGACCCCTGTCGTGAAGAAAAGCAGCGACGTCCAGATCAAGGTCGTTGCGGGCGGGATCTGCGGAACGGATGTCGGGATCTACAATTCCAAAGATTCCCTGAAGAACACGATGTCATCGCTCAAGGCGCCGAATGTGACGATCGGCCATGAGTTCTGCGGGAGAATATCCGATGCCGGGCCTGCGGCACGTCTCCGGCTTGCGCAGCTCGTCATTGACAAATCGAAGGATTTTCCCGAGATCAGGAAGTTCGCCAAGAACCGCTCGGCGAAAGGGGTTGCTGGAGACTCTTCGTTCATCGAGTACGTTAACGCGAACTTTATCTCTACCGCGGAAATGCACATCACGTGCGGCAAGTGCGCACAGTGCAGGCTTGGAGAGTATCACGTTTGTACGAATACCGTCATTCGCGGCCTCCACGACGACGGCGCGTTCGCCGAGCACGTTGTCCTTCCCGCAGGGAACATTTTGCTCTTCCGGAACGGAGAAATTCCGGAGGAAATCGTGGCGTTTATGGATGCGATCGGCAACGCGACGCATACCGTCCAGTCTCTTTCCGGTATCAAGGGAAAGTCGGTGGTCATTCTCGGCGTCGGCGTGATCGGATTAATGGCCGTCGCCATTGCCAAGGGAGCGGGGGCAAAACAGATCCTCGTCACCGATGCTTCTCACGGCGACAACACGCACCAGAAGCTGGAGCAGCGCCGTTTCGCGATGGCGAAAATGCTGGGCGCCGACGAGTGTTTCGACGTTTCGGTTCCGGAAGAGAAAAAGAGATTTCATAAGGCTGCGAAGTCTCAAAATCACGGCGCGGGAGTGGACGCCGTCCTTGAAATGTCCGGCAGTTACTACGCCTATGAGGACGCCTTTTCCGTCGTCCGCATGGGGGGAGAAATCGCGCTCTTGGGCCTGACGAGCGGAACGATGCCGGTGGATTTTGCAAAGCACGTGATCTTCCCGGGTGTCACCATTCATGGCGTCATCGGACGGCGCGTCTGGTCTACCTGGGATATGATGACTGCCCTTCTCAAGGGAGGCCTTTCAAAGCGTTTCATGAAAGCCGGATTTGTTACGCATGAATTTCCCTTAAATCAGTTTGAACACGGTTTTCAGGCAATCGCCAGCGGCGATGCGCTGAAAGTATTGCTGCGGCCATAATTCAACCCCGAAAAATACTATGAACCCACAAGAGTTGATATCGCAGGAACTGCGGCGTCTCGAAGAGACGAAGACATACAAATACGAAACTCCCCTGCAGGGTCCCCAGGGCGGCGTCGTGAAGGTCAACGGCAAGAAGGTGGTCATGCTTGCCTCGAACAATTACCTCGGGCTGTCCAATCATCCGGCGGTGAAAAAGGCGGCCATCGACGGCATCCGGAAATACGGCTACGGGGTTGCCTCCGTGCGTTTTCTCTGCGGCACGCAGGATATCCATTTAGAGCTGGAGAAGAAAATTTCAAAGTTCGTCGGTTGTGAGGATACGATCCTCTTCTCCTCATGTTTTGCGGCCAACGAAGGGTTCTTCGCATCTCTTATCAACGAAAAACTGGGTGTTGAAAATTATAAGGACGTATTGTACTCCGATAAGCTCAACCACGCGAGCATCATCGACGGACAGCGCCTCTGCCGGCCGGAGTTTGTCGACAAGAAGATCTACAACCACGCCGACATGTCCGACCTTGCCCGGCAGTTGGAGGAAGACAAAGGCAAAGACTACCGCTTCCGGATTATCGTTACAGACGGGGTCTTCAGCATGGAGGGAGATCTTGCCCCGCTCTCGAAAATCGTAGAACTTGCGCGAACGTACGGCGCGATGGTGTTTGTCGATGACTCCCATGCCATCGGCGTATGCGGAAAAAGCGGGCGTGGAACGCCTGAGGCGACCCGTACGTTAGGGAATATCGATGTCATATCCGGGACCCTTGGAAAAGCGATCGGCGGAGCGGCGGGAGGATACGTCAGCGGCTCGAAAAAACTCATATCGTACCTCCGTCAGAAATCCCGTCCCTACACGTTTTCAAATTCACTTCCGCCTTCGATCGTGTTTGGCGCGATGGCGGCGTTCGATTTGCTTACCAGGAACAAGTCCATCGTGAAGCGTCTCCATGATAACACGGCGTATTTCAGGAAGGAAATTAAACGGCTCGGATTCACGATCCTTGAAGGAAACCATCCGATCGTTCCCGTCATGCTCGGTGAAGCCGCAGTCGCGCAGGACATGAGCGCGGCGCTTCTCAAAACGGGGGTGTACATCAAAGGCTTATGGTTTCCGGTAGTTCCCCGCGGCGAAGCGAGATTGAGGGCACAGATATCCGCTTCACTGAAGAAAAGCGACATTGACCGTGCTCTCGAAGCGTTCGCGAAGGTGGGAAAGAAGATGAAGGTAATTTAGGCTGGGAAACGCCCAGGAGTTTTGTACGTTAACTATAGTATAGATAAATATGAAAAAAGCACTCACCGAACTTAATATTCTTGAAGCATTAAAGCTGGTCCAGGATCCTGATCTTCACAAAGACATTGTGAGCCTGGGATTCATTAAGGATCTGAAAATTGAAAACGGCTCCGTCCGGTTTACGATCGACCTCACGACCCCTTCGTGCCCTGTGCGGGACGAGTTCAAGGTGGTGGCAGAGAAGGCGATACGGGATAATATCGACGGAGTGAAGGACGTTCACATCGATCTTACGGCGACCGTCCGGACGACTCCGCAGCGGCAGGTCACTCTGCTTCCCGGGGTGAAGAATACCATCGCGGTGGCAAGCGGCAAAGGGGGTGTGGGCAAATCAACGGTCGCGGTAAACCTTGCAGTCTCTCTGGCCCTGGATGGCGCGAAGGTCGGGCTCCTTGATGCCGATATTTACGGTCCCAGTATCCCGCTGATGATGGGGACTGATAAGCGTCCACAGCTGGTAAATCAGAAATTACTTCCCCTGGAAGCGCATGGGGTGAAGGTCATGTCAATCGGATTTCTCGTCGATCCCATGCAGGCGGTGATCTGGCGGGGGCCGATGGTGAGCGGCGCGGTAAAGCAGTTCATGTCGGATGTCGAGTGGGGTGATCTGGATTACCTTGTCTTCGATCTGCCTCCCGGCACAGGCGATATCCACCTCACTCTCGTGCAGACGATCCCGCTGTCAGGAGCTGTCGTCGTGACGACGCCGCAGGATATTTCTCTTGCCGATGCGCGCAAAGCATTCAAAATGTTTGAAAAGGTCAACGTCCCGATCCTCGGCATTATTGAGAACATGAGCTACCATATCTGCAGCAATTGCGGCCACCGGGAAGATATCTTTAGCTCGGGCGGAGGAGAGAAGGAGGCAGCGGAACTCAAATCGCCATTCCTTGGTGCGATTCCAATCTATACACCGATTCGCGTTGGCGGAGATATCGGCAAGCCGATCGTCGTCATGGAGCCGAAGGCCGAGCAATCGGAGATAATCCGGAGCATTGCCCGCAAGATGGCAGCACAATTGAGTATTCGGCAGTTCGAGGCCAAACCGCAAATGGAAATCAGCCTGAATGTATAATCATGCCAGGTGATGCCGTTAGTTCTGTCAGGGAGCGGGTGGAAGCGGCGCTTGCGGTGTGCCGTCCTTATTTACAGGCGGACCAGGGGGATGTTGAGCTCGTTTCAGTGAGCGAAGAGGGGATTGTGGAGCTCCGGCTGCTGGGAACGTGCGTTATCTGCCCGATGTCCCGCATGACGCTCAGGGCCGGCATCGAGAGGGCGATCATGCGCAGGGCGCCGGAAGTCAAACGCATCGAACAAATCAAATAAGTCGATTCTTCCCGCCGGACTACAGGCCTTCGATTTGTCCGACTCTTCCTTCTTTAATCTGCAGTATTCTGCTTTCGGATTTTCTCACCAGATCGTAATTGTGCGTCGCAAGTAGTACGGCTGTTCCTGCCGAGTTGATCATCTTCAGCAGTTGAAGGATTTCCATCGAGGTCGAAGGGTCCAGATTCCCGGTCGGTTCGTCGGCCAACAACACCAACGGTTTATTCACGAGTGCCCTGGCGATAACCACCCGCTGCTGCTCGCCTCCGGAGAGCTCATGCGGCATGCTGTTCATCTTATGGCTCAATCCGACGGCGGCAAGTACTTCGATCACACGGTCTTCTATCTCCCCTCGCTTTACCCCGGTCACCTGGAGCGGAAACGCGATATTGTGATACACATCCCTGTCGTCGAGAAGTTTATAGTCCTGGAAGACTATTCCCAACGTTCTTCGCAGTTTCGGAATGTCTTTCTTTTTGATCGACTGCGAATCATAGTCGCCGACCGTCACGGTTCCGACTTCCGGAAAAAGATCGAAATAGATGAGCCGAAGCAGTGTCGTTTTACCCACCCCGGTTTCACCGACAAGAGAGATGAACTCTCCCGGCTTGACGTGGAGATTGACGTCGGTCAGGACAGGCCGTTCGTCATAGAGTACCGAAACTCTGTCAAAGTCGATCATCGGGCTTTGTTCCTGTTGTGGATAATGGTAACTGCCAGTTTGATAGCCTCAATCATGCTTCCGGGGTTTGCTCTTCCCTTGCCGGCAATTGCGAACGCGGTGCCGTGATCGGGAGAAGTGCGCACGACCGGCAGGCCCGAGGAAAAGTTTACTCCAAGGTGGAAGCCGGACATTTTCAGTGGTATGAGCCCCTGGTCGTGGTACATTGCCAGGATGGCGTCATATTCATGATGCATCTGCATTCCAAAAAATCCGTCGGCAGGGAACGGCCCCTCGGCCCGGATCCCTTTCTTCACAACATTCCTGATTGCAGGGGAGATAAACCGCATTTCCTCATTCCCGAGCATTCCGAATTCACCCGCATGCGGATTGAGCCCGAGCACCGCGATCTTTGGTTTCCGGATCCGGAAGTCGTTCCGCAGCGTATGATCAAGAGACGTCAGCCGGTCTGCAATGAGCCCCCGGCTGATACGGGAGGCAACTTTCTTCAACGGGAAATGTACCGTCGCCAGCGCCATTCTGAAGTTTCCGGCAAGCAGCATCATCGTCGGCCTGCTTTTGCCGGACAGGGAGGCAACCAATTCAGTTTGGCCCGGATAATGAAAGCCCGCTTTCACCATGGTCGTTTTGGATACCGGAGCAGTTACCATCCCATCAAAAATACCGGCGTTGCAAAGATGTACCGCCGCTGCAACTGATTCGCCCGCCCAACGCCCCGCGTGTACGGTCTGTTTCCCCGGCTGGATATTCGGAACTTCAAATGGGTGCAGATTGAAGACGGGGTAATGTTTTCCTGGGTCGACGCGGCCGTCGAATTCTCCCAGGTTCGCTTTCAGACGAAGGCGTTCCGCATACCAGGCAAAAACATCGATCGATCCGATCAGCACCGGCCGGCAGATTTTTTGTACCTTCGGGGATGCGAGGCTTTTCAATATGACTTCGGGGCCGACACCGTTATAGTCCCCCATCGTTATGGCGATGAGAGGCTTCATCGGCTGCCTGTGCGAAGGAGACTAGAGTTATTCGGCAATGACGAGTTTGTAATTTCCGTTGTGGTGTTCGTCGACGAAGACAAGCTTTTTCTGGAGATTGGGATAGAGCCAGATCTCCTGGGGGTCGGATGACGGAACAAGCTTCCGTTCGATCGAAGCGGGCGGACCGTAGAGGATGTACGCCTTCGCGCGCTCGGATCTAAGGCCGTTCGGCTCCGGAAGCGTACCGAAATTACTATATGCGTAATCGGCGCGATGAAAGTATTCGGTCATCACTTCATTGAACGCGGTATGGGGCGATGGATCCCGCGGCTTCCAAAAATCGTCAATCATCATCCGTTGTTTCTTCGCGCTCGCTGACTCCAGTTTACTCCCCTCATCTTCGGAGAGAACGTACTGCATCGCGTCGACGGCGAGCCGAATCTGGCGAAGGGTGGCGGGCATCGATTCCCACCGTACCTGAAAGTTCTTCTTTATCGATGCTGACTGGTTGCCCGCAAGGAGCTCCATATCCAGCCTGTACATCCCGACCGGCAGGGTATCCGTCATGACATCGAACGAGCAGGTGTAGACGTGAGAGGGAAGAGTGGATACCTCGCCATAGATAAAACTGTTTTCAATTTTCTGTATCACCGGATCTTTTGCAGCGCGGAACGTTCCCCTGATCGTATCGTTCATGACGGCCCGGGGCATTTTCTCGTCGGGCAGAGTCTCGACGATGCGATACGCAATGACCAGCGACTCCGCAGCAATCGTGGTGGATGCCTGAACATAGCACTTCGTGTTTTGGCTGAACGGGACATCGCCGCCCAGATTGTACGGCTCCAGGGTAGTTTCTCCTCCATGTTGTGGGTCGAGAAACACCACGTCGGAGGCTTCAAGGTCTCCGCGGGAAAAATCCTTCAGAGTAATCGTACGCGACAGATCGCGGGTCTTGCGGTTGGAGTTATGGTCGTCGATTTCCAGAGCGAGCGAGTACTTTCCCGGAAGGAGATCGAATGTCACGGCTCCTTCGACGGTTGACGAATCCTGCGCCGCCGGCATGATGTCCGAATCGAGCTGTTTCTTGATGACAGTCTGGGCTACCGAGTTTTTGCCGGAATCGAGAACTTCGACGATGATTTCGCCGTTCGCGCTAAAATGTTGCGGCGCGGGCGAGTCGACGTCACGGGTAAACACAAAAAATGTTCTTGGAATCCTGTACGCGATATCGAGCCTGCTTCGGCCCTGAACCTGGGACACGAGATTTACGGTTTGAATCGCGATTTCAGCAGGAAACCGGACGGATCCCGGAAATTGGTCGCGGCGGCCCTGAGAGAAAGCGAACTGTGTAGTGAGAAGAATGCAGAAAAAATAATATGTTACGATGCGGTGTCTCATGAGGAGTAAATCTTTCTTTAATAATGTACAAATGACTGCATGAAAAAGCAAAAATGCCGAATCCGGGTATTATAGATATAACAATCTTTCCTTAGGAAAAATTTCCGAAGGAAAAGCCTTGACAATCATGGCCGATTTCCCTATACTGTCCCAGCAAAATCAGGCAGCTGGAAGTTCGACTCATTTAATGACAGGGGATTTTTTGGGTCATCAACTTATGAATTGGAAACCTCTCGGTCTTCACCAGAAGGCTCGAGAGGTTTTTTATTACCCCACAACATATCACTCACACTATCACTCACTCATTTTTCAGGAGAACGCATGAGATATTTCGCAATAATTTGCACCGTCTTGTTCTTTGGTCTGTGGGCCGGGGCTCAGACGCCGGTCAAGGAAAAAACGAACACACCGTCGGGATCAGAGGGGTTTCTTCAATTCCCCCGCGAGATCTCATACCAGGGATTCTTATCTGGGGGCATTGGCCCTGCGACCGACGGCAGCTACACGCTGCAATTCGACATCTATAATGTTTCGGCAGGGGGGCTTTCCCTTTGGACTGAAACTCACCCAGGCGTGGATGTTCAAAAGGGGGTCTTCAGCGTGCGGCTGGGATCAATAACGCCGTTACCTAACTATTTCTACCAGGCGACATATGTTGAAATTACGGCCACCGGAGGCCCGGGAATCGGCGCGCCGGTAGTCTTTTCGCCCCGGATAAATCTGGCAGCCTCGCCATTTTCCCTCGCGCCCTGGATGACGAGCGGATATAATATCTACTACCTTTATGGCAACGTCGGCATAGGCACACAAAATCCAACCCAGCGGCTGACGATCAACGGCGATAACGACCAGTTTATTATCACTTCGACCAGCAACGGAAATTCGGACATCGACTACAGTTCCGGCGGTGATCCGACGTGGGCAGTAGGTACCGGATGGACAGGTTCGTTGGGCGGCAAACCGAGTTTCTATTGGTACAACAATGGGGAAGCCATGAATCTGACAAACTCCGGTGCTCTCACTGTCAGAACACTGAAGGCAACGGACACCGTCCGCGCAAGCCAGTTTCTTTACACGACTCCGAGAACAGGATACATCACGAGTTCTGGATTCTCGGACGGGAAAAGCCTTTTTCCAAATGATACGCTCCTCTATACCGGAGGAGGAATCTACAACGGTGGAACCCACCAGGGATATTTTGAGGTCCCATTGCATTTACCGGATGGAGCTACATTGACTTCTATTGACGTCTACGCCTACGATGTCGATGCAACTCTGGCGGTAAGTGTCAGATTGTACCGCCACACCTTGAGTACGAACAGCTTCTCTCAGACTGTACTGCAGGGTACGGGAGCCGCATTCGCCGGAGGAAACACCAGTGTAACGGTATCTCCCGGATGGGCCATCGACAATTCTCAATACAGCTATACGGTTGAAGCAGTCCTGCCTGCATCGGGCAACTTGAGGTATTACGGTTACCGGGCTACCATAACATATGATGATCCCGGGTTCGCAAATGCAGGCAGCGCCAACCCAGGCGCGAACGCCGCAGGTTCGACCGTGAGTTCTCAAGGACCGGGCAGCGATCATTGACAGGACGAAACCATGAAAACATTCATTATAATGATCTGCGTTGCCTGTTCTTGCGTCTGCGCGTACGGACAGACCATTGCGCATCCCTGGTCGGTGCAGGACGGAGGAGGGGGTAAATCTGCCGGAAGCGGATTTACCCTCATGAGCTCGGTGGGACAACCTGCATCGGGCACGATCACCGGCACCGGATTCGTGCTCGAAGGGGGATTCATTCCGGGGCTTCGCCAACTATCGGGGAGTACTTCAAGCCTTGATGTTGCCGTGGCATCAGCGTGGAATCTGCTGTCGGTCCCGTTCGTCACGGACGATATGCGCAAGACGACGCTCTACTCCGCAGCTGTATCGAACGCTTTTGCCTATACTCCCTCCGGGTATGTGGTGAAGGATACTCTTCAGAACGGAGCGGGATACTGGCTGAAATTTCCGTCTCCGCAAGTCGTGTCGATGACGGGAACTTCGTTTGCGCCTGAAACGGTAGATGTTTCGGCAGGGTGGAATCTTATCGGAACGATCTCGTATCCTGCATTAACTGCAAATATTGTTGCCCTTTCGGGTGCCGGCATCACAAGCCCGTATTTTGGGTACACAGTCAGCGGATATTATTCGGAAGATACGCTCAAATCCGGATTTGGCTACTGGGTCAAGAGCAGCGGGAGCGGGAAGCTTGCCATTTCAACGGCGCCCCTCATCGCACCTCGCGCCGCCACTTCGGCTGCAGTGCTGAAGAACGTGCGATCTGTCCAGGGGAAACAAAGTTCTTCATTCGGTGGGGAACTGGACGGATTCCAACAACTCCATGTGCATGATGTGCGGGGGCAGGAGCGCACGCTGTTCTTTTCGGGTGTCGCAGAGAACATCGATGTATCCCGGTTTGAACTTCCGCCCGTCCCCCCGGGTGACATGCTGGACGTCCGGTTCCGCTCACAAAGAGTTGCGGAGCTCGCCGGTGCGCAAGGCAAGTCGGAATTTCCCCTTCAGATCTCCGGCGCCGTTTATCCCCTGACCATAACTTGGGACGGAGCCAATGACGGCGGAACCTATACGCTCCTCGTAGGGTCGGGGAAAGAAAAGAAGGAATTTCCGATTTCCG
>DATJGD010000021.1:0-39960 GCA_035495255.1 Bacteroidota bacterium
GGTGACGACGGCAAAGATAGCGGCCAGCGCAATTGACAGCACGAAACTCGCGACAGGCTCGGTAACGAGCAGCAAGATACTCGACGGCTCGATCAACAGCACAGACCTCGCCGGCAGTTCGGTCACCAGCGCGAAGATCGCGACAGGCGCCGTTACGTCCGCAGGCATTCTTGACGGAACAATCGTACGTGGAGATGCCGCATCCAATTTCAAGGCTCCATACGCTGATACCGCCGATTACGCGAAGGCGGCGCCTCCGGGGGGATCGGCAGGCGGAGACCTCACAGGTACATTCCCCAATCCAACTCTCGCGGCATCAGGAGTTACCGCGGGAAGCTACGGTAACGGCACATCGGTTGCATCCATTACGGTCGACGCGAAAGGACGCGTGACCAGCGCCTCAAGCGTCGCGATAACGAGCGCTCCCCCATCCGGCACGGCGGGCGGAGACCTGACGGGATCATATCCTAATCCAACGATCGCCTCGAATGCCGTCACAACGGCAAAGATCGCGTCATCCGCAATCGACAGCACGAAGCTCGCGACCGGATCGGTAACCAGCAGCAAGATACTCGACGGATCGATCAACAGCACCGATCTCGCTTCGAGTTCGGTAACGACGACAAAGATAGCCGCCAGTGCAGTTGATAACACAAAGCTTGCCACGGGCGCAGTTACCTCAACCACAATTCTTGACGGCACGATCGTGCGCGCTGACGCAGCTTCGAACTTCAAGTCTCCCTATGCGGATACGGCAGATTATGCGAGAGCGGCTTCCCTGGGCGGAGGTGCCGGAGGTGACCTGACGGGTACTTACCCGAATCCGACGATACAGGCAAATGCAGTTACTACGGCGAAACTCGCAGCGTACGCCGTAACGGCCCCCAAGATTGCCCCCGCCAACGTTGTGAAGAGTGTCAACGGCATACAGGATACACTGACGATTTCAGGTGCGAACGGAACGACCGTGACAACAAGCAATGATACGATTTATATCAATTCCCCGGGCGGCGGAGGCGGCGGGAGTATCCTGGGCATTCAAAACACCAACAGTACTCTTGATGTCATTAACCCCAGCGGCCCGACGACAACGATCAATATCAAGAATCTGGGAGTGACATCCGGCCAACTCGCGGACAATTCAGTCACATCTGCAAAAATAGTCGACGGAACCATCGTGCGTGCGGATGCGGCCGCAGGATTTAAGGCGCCATATTCCGATACGGCAGATTATGCGAAGTCTGCGCCGCCGGGTGGGACGGCAGGCGGAGATCTCACCGGTTCATATCCGAACCCCGCTCTTTCGTCCACGGGCGTCTCCGCGGGAAGCTATGGCAACGGAACTTCAGTCGCTTCCATTACAGTGGATGCCAAAGGCCGGGTGACGAGTGCATCCAATGTCGCGATCAGCGGCGCGGCACCCACGGGCGCCGCGGCTGGTGATCTGACCGGAACGTACCCAAATCCCACGATCGCCTCAAACGCAGTAACGACTGCAAAGATCGCGGCCAGTGCAATCGACAGCACGAAACTTGCGACCGGTTCTGTAACAGGAAGTAAGATTTTGGACGGAACCATCAACGCTGCCGAGCTGGCGAGCAACTCGGTGACAACCGCAAAAATTGCCTCGGCTGCAATCGACAGCTCGAAACTTGCGGTAGGTTCAGTTACCACCACCAGAATACTCGACGGTGCAATCGTTACGGCGGACCTCGCTAACGCGGCGGTAACAACTGCTAAGGTGAGCTCAAGCGGTGCGTCGAGCGGCCAGGCAATGATGTACAATGGCTCCAGCGTCACTTGGGGTAATCCGACTGCGAGCAGTCTCACGCTTCCATTCTCAGGCAGTGCAAGCTCGACCAATCCGATTTTTTCGATCACAAACACCGGTACCGCATCGACCAGCACCGGCATCTATGCACAATCCAACAGTACGTTTGACACTGCAAGGGCAATCCATGGAGTGATAAATTCAGTTGCTTTACAGCAGTTGACAAGCGGTGTCCGCGGCGAGAACAAGGGCACCGACGTCGATCAGTACGGCGTATGGGGTTCGGCAGCCGGATTAGGATACGGAGTGTACGGTACCAGCGCTACCGGGTACGGTTTGTACGGTAACGCGACAGGCGGGGACGGCGGCGTTTTAGGCCAATCTGGCAAGCTCAACGGAAGCGGCGTTATCGGCATCGCAGACCAGGGAACGACAGCGTATGGTGTCTGGGGACAGAATGCGAACAATGGCGCAGGCGTTTACGGATACAGTTTTGCCGGAGCGGGAGTCTATGGAACTACCCTGAACGGCCTTGCGGGCAAATTTGTCGGGAATGTGTCTGTCACCGGAACGCTTTCCAAAGGAGCGGGATCATTCAAAATCGACCATCCTCTCGATCCGGCCAACAAATATCTCTATCATTCGTTCGTCGAATCTCCCGATATGAAAAATATTTATGACGGAGTGACAGTGCTCGATCAAAAAGGCGAAGCGACCGTGCAACTGCCCGCGTGGTTCAGCGCGCTGAACCGGGATTTCCGGTACCAGCTTACCGCGATCGGGGCTCCTGGTCCTAATCTCTACATCGCAAAGGAGATTGCAAACAACGTCTTCAAGATCGCAGGCGGTTCAGCAAACATGAAAGTCTCCTGGCAGGTCACCGGCATTCGGCACGACGCCTATGCGGAACAGAACCGCATCCCGGTCGAGCAGGATAAAATCGGCGACGAGCGCGGCAAGTATCTCTATCCTCAGGGTTTTGGAATGCCTGAGGAAAAGGACGTGAACTACTCTCCTGAGAAGAAGGCGAAGAAAGAAGGATTGGAGAAGGTCGCGAAGAAGCACGGAGATATGAAATAAGGTATGGATGTGACGAGAATTTTCCGAACTGGTTGCTGGGTAGTAGTCGGCGGCTTGCTCGCCCTCGGGCAATGCCGTCTCTGCGCCCAGCAATCTAAAATTCCCTGGTCGGGCCAAAGTTCGGGCTTTGCCGTGAGCAATACGGTAAGCCTCAAGGCGATTTCTTCCGCCGGACAAATGGCAGTCGGGGTGACACTGAATTCGGGTCTGACGATCGAGAGCGGCTTTCTGGCTGACACCTCACTGCGGCAGCTCATTCTGGCTGTGCATGATGAGAAAGGATTGCCTCTTGCCTATGCTCTCGAACAAAATTATCCGAACCCGTTCAATCCCGTGACCAGCATTCAGTATTCAGTGGTCACCAGCCAGTACGTAACCCTGCAGATCTACGACATCCTCGGCAAAGAGGTCCAAACTCTTGTGAACGAGGAAAAGCCGGTGGGAACGTACACGGTAAAATGGGACGGCGGGGGCTACCCGAGCGGAGTGTATTTCTACCGGATTCACGCCGGTAATTTCGTACAATCAAAAAAGCTTCTGCTCATGAAGTAAATCGAGAATTCGATGTACTTCATATAGGCTGAACTAACCTCATCTCCCCACCGGCCTGCCGCTTTTCCTGCCGATTCGGCCGGTGCAACTTGTTTCCGACTTTTCCGTTGATTAGGTTATACATCATTCATTTTCAACGAACTCATTGCCCGGACTATGAATCCACGTCCCTTGTTCTTTGCCCTGCTTGCCCTTGTCGTAGGAGCGCTCATCTTGCAATCTCCGACTGCACGTGCCGGCAATACCCACTCTCCCTTTTCCTCACCGTTGATTTCGGTTGACACGTTGCGTCCGATGCGTGTAAATGCCTCACCGGTCATCGACGGAGATCTCAACGAACCGTTCTGGAGGCTCGCTCCAAACGTCACCGGCTTCAAGACCTTCATTCCGGATTTTGACAAGATTCCCGACGAGCAGACCGAAGTGGCTATGGCCTACGACGATGAGAACCTCTATTTTGCGTTTCGCTGCTATGACGATATCACGAAGATCAAGTCGTCTGTTTCTCCGCGCGACAAGATGCTGCAGGACGACTTTATCTGCATCAATCTCGATTCATTCAACGATCAGCAGGGCCTGAACGCGTTTTATGTTAACCCGCTCGGTATCCAGGGAGACAGCAGGTTCGCCGCGAACAATGAAGATTTCAGTCCCGACTTTGTCTGGTACAGCGCCGGCAAGATCGACTCTGTCGGATATACGATCGAAGTTCAGCTTCCGCTCAAGAGCCTGCGGTACGCAAACGATGATCCGACAGTGATGGGCGTTGTGTTCGAACGCTACATCCGGAGGAGGGATGAACATAGCTCGTTCCCGCGGCTCGATCCGGCGAAAGGGCTCGCATTTCTCACGCAAATGTTCCCCATCTCATACCCGACCGTCGAACACTACGCGCTCTGGGAACTCCTTCCCGCTGTCACCGCCACGCGCCAGGACATACGGCAAGGGACCAACCTCGTTCGCGACAAGCAGGAAGCCGAGATAAGTCTTACCGCCAAATACGGAATTACTTCAGACCTTATTCTCGATGGTACGGTAAATCCGGATTTCAGCCAGGTGGAATCCGACGCAGGGCAGGTTGACGTAAATCTTCGATACAGTCTCTACTACGCGGAGAAACGCCCCTTCTTTCTGGAAGGCCAGGACAATTACACGACCTCAGTGACCGCGAATACATATGATCCGCTCATCTTTTACTCACGAACGATTGCTGATCCTGTATTCGGCACGAAACTCACGGGCAAGATTGGAAAAGAGAACACCCTTGCGGTTCTCTACGCAATGGATAACGTATTGGAGCAGGATCGCAGCACGCTCGGGAGATATGTTCACACGCCTATCATACGATATAAACGGTCCCTTTCAGACGACAGCTATGTCGGCCTGTTGTACACCGGACGCGAACTCGAGAACTCAAACAATCGCGTTATCGGGTATGACGAAATGTACAGAGTTTCGGATGCGGCGGTGCTTTCGAGCACCGGATTTGTCTCGTCGGCCAAAGATGTCTCTTCCCCGTCATCGATCACCGGCCACACATTTGGCACCCGGTTCGCCAGCAGCACGCGGGATCTCGACTATAACCTGAATTTCAGAGAGGTCTCCGAGGATTTTCGGGCGGATATGGGATTTCTTACACGAACGGGGCTGTTGAACTTCATCGGATTTATCAGCCCGAAGCTCTATCCACATTCGGATTTCTTCCAGAAGGTCAGCTTTGAATTATCAAGCGGCCAGACGAAGGATATCCCGAGCGGATTATGGGAGACCACGAACGATCTTGCCTTCAATATTTTCTTCGGGGGGACGTGGCTGTGGCGGACGAGGCTCAACTACTCGACAGAAGTGTTTGATAACCAGACCTTCCAGACGAGCGGGATCCATTCTCAGATACGCGGCCAGATCACGAAACAACTATATACGAATCTGCTCTACCGGCGCATCCGCTCCATTTTTTATGATACCCCGGAGCAGGGAAAATCCAACGTCGTAAACGCCTCCATGACGCTCCAACCCTCGGACAACCTAAGCATCGAAGCGAGTTATACATTTACGGATTTTGCGGCCGATGCCGGAGACGTTAAATTGTTCGATTACTCGATCAGCCGGGGGAAGATAACGTATCAGGTCAATCAGTATTTGTTTTTCAGGACTATCGCGCAGTATAACGATTTCCGGAAAGACCTTTCGACCGAATTTCTCGCCTCGTTCACCTATATTCCCGGAACGGTCGTGTACCTGGGATACGGCTCGATCTATGACAAAGTCCGGTGGAATGGGACCTCGTACGCGGAGTATGACGGTTTCCTCGAGATGCGGCGGGGATTATTCATGAAAATGTCCTATCTCTGGAGAAGCTGAAAACAGGATAGTACCTGCCGGCAGTTACATCGTCCGGCCGACTGCTTCTGCGATCGTTTTGACTTCGGTTGTCAGCTGCCGGAACATCGACGGCGTAAGTGACTGGTCTCCGTCGGAAAACGCCTCAGCCGGTTTTGGATGGACTTCGACGATCAGTCCGTCGGCGCCGCAGGCGATCGCGGCCCGGCTCATTGGGAGGATCAGATCGATTCTGCCCGTACCGTGGCTCGGATCGACAATGATGGGCAGGTGCGATAATAGTTTCACAGCCGGGACAATATTTAAATCCAGCGTGTTCCTGGTAAAGTCGACGAATGTGCGTATCCCCCTCTCGCAGAGCACAACCTGGTCATTTCCCCCTGATAGCAGGTATTCCGCGCTCATAAGAAATTCCACAAGCGTGGCTGAAAAATTTCGTTTCAAAAGCACCGGCTTTTTGATTTTCGAAAGAGACCGGAGCAATTTGGTGTTTTGCATGTTGCGGGCGCCGACCTGTAGCATGTCCGCGTATTCAGCGACAAGTTCAACCTCAGCCGACTCCATTACTTCCGTCACGATGCCGAGGCCAGTCTTTTCTCTCGCCTTTGCCAGGAGCTTTAATCCGTCTTCTCCCAGCCCCTGAAAGGCATAGGGGCTTGTCCGCGGCTTGTAAGCACCACCGCGCAGAAGCTGAGCGCCGGTCGCTTTCACCGTCTCGGCAGTCGCCATGAGCTGCTCCTCCGTCTCGACCGAGCAGGGCCCTGCGATGACCGCGAGCTTCATCCCCCCGATCTTTACTCCGGCCACATCCACGATACTGTCTGCCTTCCTGAACTCCCTGCTCGCCAGCTTATACGGCTTGAGCACGGGAATAACGTTCTCAACATGAGGCAGCAGTGAAAGCTGCTCTTTCTTGATGAGGCGTTCATCGCCGATCACCCCGATGATCGTGCGCTCGACGCCTGTCGACAGGTGGGCTTTAAGGCCGAGTTCCTCGATGCGTTCGACGACATGCTCGATGTCCTTGTTTGACGCACCGGCTTTCATTACGACAATCATGCTGAAATCCTTTCGTACCGGAAAAAATAAAAAACCCTGCTTGTTCAGCAGGGTTCGTTCAGAATAAATTGATTATGTGGAGAACGTTCCTCTGCCGGCAATTAGCCAAAGTAGCTGTAATAGTAATATGAGGAACGCGTAAATTTCATACCGAAGTATAACAAAGTACCGGACAAAAGTCAAGCCTGATTCGTTTGAAAATCTGCCCGAAATCATTACATTATTTCAGTTTAACCAACTTTTTTAGAGTGCACGATTTGTCACGAATTTTAAAAATCATTCTCGTCCTGCTCTGCCCTGCTCTCCTTGCGGTATCATCCTTCGCGCAGCAGGCGGGCCATCCTTCTCTCACGCTCATGTCCCTCTCCGCCCATCCGGATGACGAAGGAGGCGGTACCCTCGCGTATTACGGTAAGCTCAAAGGCGTCAGCACATTCAGCATTTACTTCACGCGCGGCGAAGGGGGACAGAATGAAATCGGTTCAGAGCTGTACGAAGACCTGGGGATCCTCCGCACCAGGGAAACGCTGGAAGCGGCAAAGATCCTTGGCGCCGAGGCGCACTTCCTGGGATTTCGGGACTTCGGATTTTCAAAGACCGCGAAAGAAACATTTTCAATGTGGGGCGGCAAGGACAGCGTTCTGGCAAGATTGGTCTATGTGATTCGGGCGTTAAAGCCGGATGTTATCATCACCAACCATGATACGGTGACGACAAAACCGAACCGCCAGCATGGGAATCATCAGGCAGTGGGCATCAGCGCATACCAGGCGTTCGAAAAGGCGAGCGACCCCTCATATCATCCGGAACAGCTGCACGATAGCATCACCCCCTGGCAGGTGAAGAAGCTCTTTATCCGGTATTTCGACCGGGACAGCGCTCTTCTCCACCAAGCTCCTGTTGTCATCGATGTCCGGCAAAAAGATTCCACCGGCGCATCCATGTACGACGTGGCTGTTGCAGCGCTGCAGAAACATCGCTCCCAGGGAATGCTGCGGCCATCCCCGAACCAACGGTATTATCTTCTCCGGCAAAATAAGAACTATCCTTTCGACGGGTTGGATGTTTTTTCCGGGATAGACCCTTCTGTACGGGAAATCGTTGCGCTACAAGATCCGCCGCCGCCGCCGCACTCTGCGTTACGCGACTTCGGGGATCCAACGAAGGCCAGGGCAAAACGCTCCGAACACATTAATGTCGGCCTCGTGAAGACGTACGACGATACAATCGAGAAAGTTCTCACTGCTTGCTCGATTCCTATGACCCTCCTCGATCCTCACAAGTTCGAACGTGATGACCTGACCCCGTATTCTGTCATCATTCTCGACCTTCGGACCTATCAATACCGTCAGGACATCGAACGGTACCGGGGCAGGCTCTTCGAGTATATCAGAAAAGGGGGAAACGTCGTCGCCTTCTATAACAAGACGGACGACTGGAGCGGAAAAAACCCTGCCCCCTATCCTATCACCATCACCAGCGAGCGCGTAACCGAAGAGGACGCAAAAGTGACGATGCTCCTCCGCGATCATCCGCTCCTTTCGACTCCCAACCGGATTACGGCAGATGATTGGAACGGCTGGATACAGGAACGCAGCATCTACCTGCCGAGCGATGATACGGCGAAGACGTCCCGGAACTATAAGCGGCTTCTTTCCATGAGCGATACCGATGAGCAGCAGCCCCCGACGTCTCTCCTGTGGGCAACCTACGGGAAGGGAACGTACACATATTGCGCCCTCGCGCTCTACAGACAACTGCGGATCGCTAACGAAGGGGCGATAAAGCTGTTCTTCAATATGCTCTCCCAGCCCCGGCACTAAGTGGCATCACAAACGGCAAAGGCCTCCTCGATCGATCAACAGGAATCTTCTCCCCAGCTTGTCCGGGGGATAGGCCTGGCGGGGGCAACCTCGCTTAATATGATCGACATGATCGGCGTCGGGCCGTTTATCACGATCCCGTTGATTATCGCAGCCATGGGTGGGCCGCAGGCGATGCTTGGCTGGATCATTGGCGCATTCCTCGTCATGTGCGATGGGCTGGTATGGGCTGAGCTGGGAGCGGCGATGCCCGGATCGGGAGGATCATACCGGTATTTGAAAGAAATATACAATCCGGACAAGCTCGGGAAGCTCATGTCGTTTTTGTTCATCTGGCAGCTGACCTTCAGCGCACCACTTTCGATCGCGTCCGGCTGCATAGGATTATCGCAATATGCGGTGTATCTCATTCCCTCTCTTGGCACACCGCTTGCACAGCACGACTTCGCAATAGATCTGCCTCTCATCGGCCCTCTCGCCGCAAGCATCCAAATTACGACGGGGACATTCCTGGCCATGGCAATATGCCTGCTTGCGGTGTTCTTGTTGTACAGAAAAATCACCATTGTAAGCCGCATCTCTGAGTTTCTCTGGATCGGCGTCATGCTGACAATTGCCTGGGTCATCTTTTCGGGAGTAACGCACTTTAACAGCGAACGGGCATTCGATTTTCCTCCGGGCGCGTTCACACTATCGGCGAGCTTCTTCAACGGGCTCGGCGCAGGTATGCTCGTGGCGATTTACGATTATTGGGGATATTATAACGTTTGTTTCCTGGGGGGCGAGATAAAAGAACCGGGTCGAATTATTCCTCGTGCAATTCTGTACTCGATCCTCTTCGTCGGGGTCATTTATATCGTCATGAACACGAGCATTCTCGGCGTGATCCCCTGGCGGGAATTAAGCGACACTGCAACATCGGATGCGCGCAAGTATATCGTCTCTGTCTTTATGGAGCGGCTCTACGGAACATGGGCAGGCATCGCGGTAACGGTCCTCATTATGTGGACGGCATTTGCTTCGGTCTTTTCGCTCCTCCTCGGCTACTCACGTATTCCGTACGCGGCGGCCTCAGAAGGGGATTACTTCAGAATATTCTCCAGAATTCACCCCAGGCATCTTATCCCTCATGTGTCGCTTATTGTGCTGGGGGTTGTCGCACTTCTATTCTGCTCGCTTCGTCTCGCCGATGTCATCGCGGCGCTCGTCGTGATCCGCATTCTTATTCAATTTCTGGCGCAAACCGTGGGGGTCATCGTCCTTCGCATCCGCCGACCCCGGCTCGAACGGCCGTTCAGAATGTGGCTTTACCCGCTTCCCGCACTCGCGGCCTTTGTTGGATTCGCGTACGTTCTCGTGATGCGTCCGAACTTCCAGAAAGAGATCCGCTATGCCGTCATTCTCATCGTTCTCGGATTGGTATTATTTCTCGTGAGATCTTTCCGGTCGAAACAGTGGCCGTTCCGCACGTCCTGAACCCGCAGAGGAAGTCTCCGGAGAAGTTACACGCGGTCCAGCGCCCGGATGCGTTCAAGAACCGGCGGGTGCGAGTAGTGGAGGGCGACGTAAAACGGATGCGGCGTGAGGTTGGAAAGATTGTGTAGTGAGAGTTTCTTAAGCGCTTCCACCATTGCCCCCGGTGCATGATACGTCTCCGCCGAATACCTGTCCGCCTCGAATTCATTCTTCCTTGAAAGAATATGCATAAGCAACGAAAGAAGGAATTCTATCGGAGTAAAGAGCATCCCGAAAAAGATGAGCCCGGCGTAGACTGAAATATGCTCCATCGAGAACGCCTGGAATAGCCCGGGGGTTCTTACAAAAAACGACAGTACGTAAAACATGACACCCATGTGCGCGATGCTGATGACCATCCCCTGAATGATATGCTTTTTCTTGTAGTGGCCGATCTCGTGCGCAAGGACTGCGACAAGCTCTGAAACCGAATGCCGGCGAATCAACGTATCGAATAACGCGATACGCTTGTTCTTTCCGAATCCGGTAAAAAAAGCGTTTGATTTTGTCGATCGTTTCGAGCCATCCATGACAAACACGTCACTCAGCGAGAACTTCACCGATTTGGCATAGGAGAGAATTGCCTCCCTGAGTTCTCCGTCTTCGAGGGGAGTAAACTTGTTGAAGAGGGGCATGATCCAGGTCGGGGCGATAAACTGTACGACAAGGATGAACAGGGTCGCCGCACCCCAGCAATAGAGCCATGCCATCGTACCGGCATACTCGAAAAAGGCGAGTACACCGAGCAGCAGCGAGCCGCCGAGGATAATTCCCAGAGCTATCCCTTTGAGCAAGTCAAGGGCAAAAGTTATTGGAGTCGTGGTATTGAATCCAAAACGCGCTTCAATGACAAAAGTCGAATAGATGCTGAACGGCAGCGAGAGCGTGGATCGCGCGAGTACCAGGATACCGATGTACACCAGGCCCGTCCAGAGATCCCCTAATTGCCAGCCCCTGACAATCGTATCAAGCCAATTAAACCCGCCGGCCAGCCAAAACGTGAGCGTAGCGATCAGGCTGATTGTCGACGAGATGATTCCAAATGTCGTCGTCGTACGGGTGTAGTCCTGAGATTTAGCGTAAGCGCCGGAGTCGACAATCCCGCTAAACTCAGAGGGGACACCTGCGCCGAGAGTCTTCAAATTGAGCACGTCCGCAATAATCCCGAGGAGATATTCGCCGACGAGCGCGGTACCAATGATGATCGCATAGAAATTCATGATAGAATCTACTAAGAATCCCGAACAATAAAAACCCTTCCCAACTGTTTGTCGGGAAGGGTTCATTTTCGGACCAATCGAAGAGTCGATTAAATTGTATCCACAATTCACTTCATGAGTATCATCTTCTTCAGATCATGGAAGTTATCCGCGTCCATTCTGTAGAAGTAGAGTCCGCTGCTGACCTGCAGGCCTCGGGCATCGTTGCCGTTCCAGCGTGCGACGTAGCTTCCGATGTCCAGCCGCTGATCGACAAGCCGCGCGATCTCCTGACCCATGATGTTATAGATCCTGATTGCGACATTACCTGCCTTCGCCACGTCGAAGTGAATTTCCGTCGTCGGATTAAACGGGTTGGGATAATTCTGCCTGAGCATAAACGACGCCGGCGACTGGTTCTGGTGTTCGTCTACACCTAATGGCGTATCTCCCGTGACACCGATGACATTGCCGCTGGACAGGAAACCGCCCGACTCATCAACGGTTACGGTCGGTGCGTTCGATGCGGTAAAGCCCTCTTTATCCACGACAATCGTGTACGATCCGGCGGGGAGATTGTCGAGGGAATACGATCCGTCCGCTCCCGTCACGTCGTAGCCGGCAACTTCTCCGGTAGTCGTCGAAACTGCGGAGACTGCAACCGCTTCGTTTGTCGCAGCAGAGGCAAACGTATTACCTCCTCCACTCGTGATATGTCCGTCGATATGGCAGAATCCGCTTTCATCCAGCGGCTTCACGCATACATCAATTCCTGTGACGTTGGAGGAAACGTCTACAACGTCAGCGTTATGCCAGTTGCGGACCCCGCATGCTCCTTCCTTGTACCAGGCCGGCGCAAACCCGCTCACCGGAATCGCGTGCACGAGGAATCTGCCATTGACAAGATGCTGGAACATATAGTTGCCTGCGGAATCGGTCACCTGGTAGCGTACTGGGATCCATCCCAGCGGAGTGACGCGAATGAGAACAACGTGAGAAGGAACTCCGACCCCTGTCGTATCTGCAACCCGCCCGGAAAACGAATTCGCTGCAAACGGGTTGGGTATAAGCGGGAAGTCAATCCCCGATGTATCGCCGTTGAATGTAAGCTGGTCGGCGTCGAACGGAGTGAGTTTTTTCTGATAGAACTGATGCACAAATCCCGGTTTGAACGCAAAGGCGACATACCGTAATCCCTTCAACAAATGTGCCTGATACTGGCCCGCATCGTTCGTAAATCCAAACCAGACGACTCCAAACAACCTGCCGAAGCCGGGCAATGTAAACCGTTCATTATCAAACCCGCCAAACTGTTCGAGTTCGTGTTCCAGCTCGCGTAGTTCGCGGTGCGGCCGGAGAAATGCCACAAACGTATTCGGCAACGGCTGTCCCGTCACGCTATCGGTAACGGTGCCGGATACTGTCACCGGCTGAGGTCGCGGCAACGGCTGAAGCCCCGCATTGGCAATGATCGACGTATCGGCATGAACATCCGCGACGAACGCATCATGCACTTCGTAAACGTTATCGAACCATTCAGGCACGTATGGGAATCGCTCGAAACGGATGAGATATCTGCCCGTGTCGAGTTCAGCGGAGTACGCGCCGGTCGTGTCGGTGTGGACACGCTGGACCCACAATCCTGTGGACCTGAAAAAACCTACGGAAACTTCGTTGATCGGTAAACCGGTCGAATCATCGATGACAGTGCCGGTAACCACCCCATGATGTTCTGCCTCCTGGGGGAAAACAAAGAGCGCGCTCCCGAGCATGAGCAAACAGAGCAGAGCGAATCGTAACCTATGCTTCATATGATCTCCTTGAGTTGTGAGTATGTACAATTAAAGCGGTAGAATGAATGAAATTTTTCGTAAATAGTCAAGCTTTTGTCGTTGTCCCATGCAGAATTGCGTCAATTGATGGTTCGACATCGGAAAAGCGGGCTGGTTTAACCACAAGATGAGGTTTTGTCGCGCACCGCACCCGAACCACGATCCGCCGACAATCTGTTGCCAAAAACACGCTGTTCTTCGAAAGAATATTTCGCGGGAAACGTGCTGACGCTTGTGAGCAATGGGATGATCGGGATTAACCGCGCTACGTTCGAATTTCAGCAGGACGGTACCTCTAGGTGTATGCTGGAAGTGTCGAAGGAAGGTTAACAATGGATGCCGATAATGGCGGGAATTACCGGCGCGAGTGAGACCGGGCTGATGCTGTCGGCCGTGAAGAATAGTCTTACGTAAGCTTTACAAGGAAGTAGTTCTTCCTCCCCTTCCTCAGGACGATAAATTTGCCATGGATTGCATCGTGAGATGCAATCTTTTTTTCTGCCTCGGCGACCGCCTGGTTGTTAACGTAAATTCCCCCGCCCTGGATGAGACGCCGCGATTCCCCCTTTGATTTCGCAATTCCCGCAGTGACCATGAGGTCTACGAGCGGCATGCCTGCATCCCCGAATTGATCTTTCGCCGTCTCCACCGAAGGAACATCGCTGAATACATCCAACAGCCCGGACTCGTCGATCCCCGAAATCTCGCCGCCGAAAAAAATCTTTGACGCTTTCTGCGCCTGCGAGAGGGCTGAAGCTCCGTGAACCGTTGTCGTCACTTCGGAGGCCAGCGCGATCTGTGCCGCCCGCTGTTCCGGCGAGGTACGCAATGACTGTTCAAGCTCTTCAATCTTCCCGTGATCCATGAGCGTGAAATATTTCAGGTACTTCACAACATCGTTGTCTTCCGTGTTGTACCAGAACTGGTAAAACCTGTACGGAGATGTACGTGAGGGGTCGAGCCAAACGGTTCCGCTTTCGGTCTTGCCGAATTTTACGCCGCTTGAGGTTGTGATCAGGTGAAATACGATCGCGTGGGCCTCACCGCCCCTGAGTTTGCGAATGAGATCGACACCGGCAACGATATTCCCCCACTGGTCGCTCCCTCCCATTTGAAGAGTGCATCCATACCGGTCGAAGAGTTCGAGGAAATCATATGATTGAAGGAGCGAGTAGGAGAATTCGGTGAAGGACATCCCTTGCTCCTGCTCAATGCGTGATTTTACGGAATCCTTCGCGAGCATTTCGTTGACGGAGAAGTGCTTGCCGACGTCCCGCAGAAATTCCATCATCGTAAGCTTTGACAACCAGTCGGCGTTGTTGACAAGCCTGGCCGGATTCGTTTTCGATCGAAAATCAAGGAAGTGGGATAGCTGCTGCTGAATTCCCACCAGATTTGCTTCAATATCTTCCCTGGTGAGAAGCTTTCGTTCCTGTGTCTTGCCGCTCGGATCGCCGACCATTCCGGTCCCGCCTCCGGCAATCGCAATGGGGAAATGGCCTGCCCGCTGCATATGGACCAATCCCATAATGGGCAGCAACGAACCGACATGAAGGCTGGGGGCGGTCGGGTCAAAGCCGATGTAACCCGTGACCTTATTCTTCGCCAGGTGGTCCTGAACGCTCGGCGTTGACGAATGAATCAGGCCGCGCCACTCTAATTCTTTGTACAAATCTGTCATAAGATTTTTAAATTACCATCTTCTTGCTGAAAAAGCAAAACTGCTCGAGGAGAAACTTACGTGAGGCAACGAGGGCGTTTCGCGAAAAAGTCTTGAAACTAAAAAGAAAATACGTTATCTTGGCACCTACCATGATGATGAAGTTACCTCCAAAGGAATTTTTGTGCCGCTGATCGAGCCCGAGTCGAACTACTCCTGGCGGTTTATGCTTCTCGCCGGCATCCCCGCATTCATTGCCGCGGTGGTCTTCTCCCTGTTCATCCACTCATATACCCACATTGCGATCGAAAAGTACTCCTGTACGCCGGGAACAACTTCTGCGCATAAGGTGGTCGACATTTTTGATTTCACGGAAAACGAATCGGGATGTCCATCCGCGGCGCTGGCCGGAATCGTTTCAACCTGCGTACTGGCATTCGCCTCGTTTGCCTTCTTTCTTCACCACCCAAGGAACATCTTCCTGGCGTCCATGGCTTTTGTGAACGCGTCGGGCAGGGTACCCGAATCCTTTATTGTCTTTTTCCAGCTGATGTTCAAACGGGAGGCTACGCACGTCACGGACGAAAGCTTGTCGATGCAGTTGTTTCATTTCAAAGACCCTACGGCCTTTGTCGTCATCCTCTGCTTCTATACCCTGACGATGCTGTTTCTCTCGATAACGATTATCCACGATACGAAGATCGTCAGGCATAAATGGATTGTCGCTACGGTACTGTTCGTGATTCTCATGCCGCTGGAAAACTTTTTTTGGAAGATCTTCTCCCCCCTGTTTCCCGCGGGTTAGCGGGCCTCCTGTGCTGCTGTAAACCCGCTCATCACCGCCCCCTCGATTGTCGCGGGTAATCCGGTATCGGTCCAGTCTCCCGCAAGAAAAAGATTGCTCAGCGGAGTTTTGGTGGACGGCCGCAATGCCTCGATCTCATTTGTGGCAGAAAACGTCGCCCGTTTTTCCTTGATCACAAGGCTGTGAAGCAGCCGTGCCTTTGCTGATTCGGGGAATACCTCGTGGATTTCGTCGAGTGCCATGGAAACGAGGTCCTGTTTGGAGAAATTTACCTCCTTGTAGGCTCCGCTGATGATCGCCGTCAGGTACCCTTTGTGCGTTCCCGCGTGTTCAATAAGCTTCCTCCGGTTAAAAAGCCACTGGATCTTCTTGCCGATCAATCCAACGTATTCCATCGGCATGACATCGGCATCAAGCCAAAGATGAATTGCGACGATGGGGACCGAGCGAAACTCCTGAACGCGATCAAACGGAGATTCCTGAAGGAGAGCAGGCGGCAAAATTTGAAACAACGCAAAATACGGTATCGCTGAAATGACGTTTCGGGAGCGAATCGTTTGTCCGTTCCTGAGGCTGACTCCCCGGACGCCATTCTTTTCGGAGATGATTTCGCTTACCTCCGCTCCCGTCATAATGACAGCGTTGTTGTCCTGGAGATACTTCAGTGCTCCATCAACATACAGTTGAGATTGTCCGGTCGCGGGAATAAGGATGTGCGAATCGGTTGATTCCCCCAGAAACGTATCGCGCAAAGATCTGGCAAAGAGCAACGCTGAGGCGCGTTGGGGAGTTTCGTTCATTACCGATATCGCAATCGGGTACCAAAGACAATTCTTCGCGTTTTCGGATTGATCTTCACTCGTGAGCCACTCTTCCACAGTACGGTGGGCCAGCATACCGACAGTTGCGCCATCCCATTTTTGCAGGCTTCGCGCAACATTCAATAATCTGCGCCGCTCTCCAAGACTCAGGAGCTTGAATTTCAGCATGCCTGTAGAAATGTCGAGCGGACGAGGCAGCGAGCTGATCTCGAACGCCGCAAATCCTTTGGTAGGATGATGCAGCGGAAGACGAAGATTTCCGGCGGCCCTGAGGCGGTGCCGTGTGCCGATCATGTCAAGGTAACGCAATGTATGGCGGTAGGCGCCGACGAGGATATGCTGGCCGTTATCGACGATATCGCCGGTCGACACGTCAATATATGAATAGCATCGCCCTCCAAGCTTTTCAGTTTGTTCCAGGAGCACAACTCTCGCTCCCTTGTTGCTCAGCTCCACTGCGGCCGCAAGACCGCTTACACCCGCGCCGATGATTACTGCATCACAATGAGCCTGAAGATCGGGAACCTGGGATAGAGATTGAATACGCGAAGCTTCGTTCATCTGCCGAAGAGGCGCTGCTTCACCCAATACTTGATCGCGATCAGCAATTGCAGGGTTCGCGGAAGAGAGACCGACTTGGAAAAAACGTCAAATTGCTCTTCGCGGATGCGAATGAGCGTGTGGAAATAAATGCGCTCCATAATCTTCGCGGCGAACATCGACCGTTTTTCCCCGGCGGGCAATGCGGCTCGTGCGCGGGTAAAGTACTCCTCCGCGCGCGCTGCCTCAAATTCCATCAACTGCCTGAATTCGGGGCTGTACCGGCTGTTCAAAAGGTCTTCTTGGCTAACATTGAATCGCCGGAGATCCTCCGAAGGAAGGTAAACCCTTCCGTACGAAGCGTCGACTCCGACATCCCGGAGGATATTCGTTAGCTGAAGCGCAATCCCTAAATTCACAGCATATTCCCGGGTTCGCTCGTCTCTCGAACCGAAGATTCCAAGGCACATCAGTCCGACAGAAGAGGCGACAAGGTAACAGTATTCCTGAAGTTCCGCAAAGGTCTCATACCGGTTCTTGACAAGGTCCATCTCCACTCCCTTCACGAGCTCGTGAAAATGGACAACCGGGATATTAAACCGACGGGCGATGGAACTGAGCTGATTCAGCAACGGGTATTCCGATCTTCCGTCGAGCGCGCGTTCCAGCTCAGTCCGCCATTTCTTCAGCCGGTCGATATTCGTGACGACATCTTCTTTATTATCAACGATGTCGTCCGTGACGCGGCAAAATGTGTAAACCGTCTTTAGCGCGTCGCGCTGGGTCTTCGGCAGGAAGGAAAATGAGTACTGGAAGCTCGAACGTCCCGGCCTGAGAACGGCTTCAGGGGAAAATGCGGTGATCATGGCCTCAAAAGTAAGAAAATATTATTGAAGATCCCAGTCATCTTTTTTTCTTCCAAAACGATCCAGCCTATTAATCAGGAGAGCGCGGGCCAGGATCAATCCTTTGGAAAGAGTGCTGAGAGATGGCCGCCGGCCGACGACGTCGTACTTTACACGTTCTATCTTCCTCAGTATCGACATGCCTCCGAACCAGACGAGCTTTAACTCAAGCTGCAAATCGCGTTCGACGGACGTCGGCAGCGACGCACCCTGGTAAAAGAGCTCGCGTGTTCGTTCAACCTGAAACTTCATGAGGTCCTTAAACGGCTGGTTCACGATCCTCGCATTCCATTGTTCCGTCGTATATCCAAACCTCTTCATATCCTCAAGCGGCAGGTACAGCCGGTCCTTTGTTTGATCGACGGCAACATCCTGCCAGAAATTCGTCAGCTGCAATGCCGTACAGATATTGTCTGAAAGGGCGTAGAAGGCCTCATCCCGGTACCCGAACATCATCAGTATGAGCCTCCCGACAGGATTCGCGGAGCAGGCACAGTACGACAACAGATCATCAAAGGTCTCGTAGCGGTTTTGAGAAACGTCTCGTTTGAATGCGGTGAGTAGATTCAATAGAGGTTCGATAGGAATATCGAGATTTGTGACTGTTTCCCGCAAGGCGATGAAGACCGGATGGCTCGCTTTTCCTTTATAGCAGTCGCGGAGCTGTTCATCCCACTGTTCGAGAGCCTGGAGGCGTTCTTCAGGAGAATAGCCGGGCTCATCCGCAAAGTCATCCGCGGTCCGGCTGAAAGCATATATCGCCTGAATATAAGGACGTTGCGCTTCCGGAAGAAAAAGCGAGGCTACCGGGAAGTTTTCGTAGTGCGAGTTCGTGACGCGGGCGCAGAAGGCGAACGCTTCATCGACGGAATATGGTTGATGTTCAATAAGCGGGTCATTTCCCATGCTCATCCGCGATACCCACTTTCTTCATAAGTTCGATGAGCCGCGGTTCAGACCTGAGGATGTCGAATTTCGGGTCGACTTTAATACTGCTGATCGATTCAGCCTGGCGGTGATATGTTTTTTCAAGCCAGTCAAGCGCCAGCTCTTTTTCACCGAGGGATGCATAGACAAGGGCGATACCCCGATGAAGATTTCCGCTCAGCGATTGTCCCTGAAGCACTGTTTGCAACAGGCGACGCGACTCTTGTTCGTTCCCGGCCGCCGCATGCAGCTGCGCCGCCGCAACCATCACCTCTGCCTTATCCCATCCGGCTTCCCCCCACCGCACGTTCTCTTCTAACGCTTCCGCAAACATTCTCTTCCCTTGATATGCAAGGGAGAGCAGCCGGTGAGCCGAAGCGAATTTCGGATCCAGTTCCAGAGTTTTCTTCCCGGATTCGATCGCCTCGTCATAATGCCGTGTGTAATACAGCGCCATTCCCCGATCTTTGAGAATCGCCGGAGAGAGCGGATCGATCTCCGAGGCGATCGTAACCTCCGAAAGGGCCTTTTCCGACTCACCCATAAACAGCAGCCACTCGCCATACCAGTGATGCGCTGTTGCATAATTCGGATTTAACCGAATAGCATGTTTGAATTCCTTTTCTGCGGTGGTCCAGTCCCATTCAAACAGCATTTTTAAGCTCGCGATCGAAGTATGCGCCTCCGCAAGCTGGTCATCGTACTTTAGGGCATTTTCTGCCGCCAGTTTGGCTTTGGGATACGACTCTTCCCGCACATAGTCGGCAAATTCGATGAGCAGGCTATGCGCATCCGCAAGCCCCGCCCAGGCAAGCGCGTACTTCGCATCTTTCTCAATCGCTTGTTCAAAAAAACGAATCGCAGCGAGCATTCCCTCTTTGCTCCGCTTATTCCAAAAGAACCTGCCTTTCAGATACAACTGGTACGCTTCCGTGTTCTTCGTCGCGCGTTTCTTGAGGTGTTTCTTTTCATCGGGCGTCAGCCGAAGCTTCAGCGCCTTCACGATGCGGGTGGCGACTTTTTCCTGAATATCAAACACTTCCTCCATCGTCCCGCTGAATTTTTCCGCCCACAGAGAGGCATCCTGTTCTGCATCGATAAGCTGTGTCGTGATACGAAGGGCGGAACCCTGCTTTCGAACGCTTCCATCGAGGAGGTACTTCACACCGAGTTCAGAGGCGATCTCCTTCGTCGTTTTCTCTAACCGCTCGTACCTCATCATCGATGTACGCGAAATAACCTTCAGATTACGAAGCTTCGAGAGATTCGTGATGATTTCTTCCGTCAATCCATCGCTGAAATATTTATTATCTTTATCCGGGCTAAGATCCGCGAACGGCAGCACAGCGATCGACCGGACGCTTGCATCCCGGACGCTGATCTGAACGTTCCCCGCGTCTTTCAATTCCTTCACGATTTCGGAGGCTTTGTCAAAGCGAAGCGTGGGGATTTTTTCAAGACAGCGATCAATGATTTTTTCAACAGACGACGGGATATCCGGACGGGATGCTGAAACAGCCGAGTGCTTTTCGTTCGCGATGCCGTACATGATCGCCTGTTCATACTCGCCGACAAACGGGCGTCTCCCGGCGACCAGTTCGTACAGCACGACGCCGAGCGACCAGATATCGGTAAGGTGGGTGACAGGATTGCCCTGCAATTGCTCGGGAGACATATATGCGATGGTGCCGGCAGTGCTTCCTCCCTCGTCGCCGTGAAGAGAAAGAGCGTGCTGGGCGAGTCCAAAATCTGCAATTTTCGCAACGCCTTCCCTCGTAAGGATGATGTTCTCCGGCTTGATGTCCCTGTGGACAATCCCCTTTTTGTGCGCGGCCGATAACCCTTCGGCAATCTGGATGGTAATCTCGATGGCTTGCTGTAGCGGAAACAATTCGCCCTTCTGCGCTCCTCTGTCGTTAATCTTTTCCCTCAATGTTTGGCCATCGATATACTCCATCGCAATGAACATTTGTCCTGATGCTTCGTCGATTTCATAGACGGTAGCCACGTTTGGATGATTGAGGGCCGATGCAGCCTGTGCCTCCTGGAGGAAACGGGTCTGCTCCTGCTGAGACGTGGATAAACGCGCGGGCAGGAATTTCAGGGCTACCGTGCGCTTGAGCTTGGTATCCTCGGCTTTGTACACCACTCCCATGCCGCCTTCACCCAGCTTCTCAATAATCTTATAGTGAGATATTGTCGAACCAATCATTGAAAAATCATCTTTCTGTCGCTCGGGCCATGCTGCCTTCGGCCAGGGGGTAATTTCATTCACATTTCAGAATCAAAATCCCGGAGTAGCCCCAAGATTATGAATAATAAACGAAAAAATATCTGCAGTCAGTTCAATCGACTTCGAAGTGCTGCTCGCTCCATGTCCCGATTTCGTTTCAATTCGAATGATCACGGGATTATCACCCCCGTATTTCTCCTGGAGCGTTGCCGCGTATTTAAATGAATGCGCGGGGACAACGCGATCGTCATGATCTGCGGTGGTTATGAGGGTAGCGGGATACTTGAGCCCGCTGCGAATATTTTGCAGGGGGGAATACGCATACAGGGCCTTGAATTCATCCTTGTTGTCGCTTGATCCGTAATCCGGAATCCAATTCCATCCGATCGTAAATTTATGAAATCTCAGCATGTCCATGACGCCGACCTGGGGAATCGCTACGCGAAAGAGGTCGGGACGCTGATTCATCACCGCTCCAATGAGCAGGCCGCCGTTGGAACCTCCCTGAATAGCAAGCTTTTCGGGGGATGTATACTTGTTCGCGATGAGCCATTCGGCGGCTGCAATGAAATCGTCGAACACATTTTGCTTGTGAAGCTTCGTCCCTGCCTCGTGCCACTTTTCGCCGTACTCTCCGCCTCCGCGAATGTTCGCCGAGGCGTAAACGAAGCCGCGCTCAAGCAGGGCGAGGCGAAGCGAGCTGAATCCGGGGGCAGTGGTGATGTTGAAGCCTCCATATGCGTAGAGCAGCGTCGGGTTCCTTCCTTCCTTCTTCAACCCTTTCTTGTACACGATAAACATCGGAATCTTTGTGCCGTCCTTACTGGGATAAAATACCTGTTCCGTCACGTAGTCGGCCGGATGATACCCAGGAATCTCCGCGGCCCGGAACATCGTGCTTTTTTTGGCTGCAAGGTCGTATCGATAGATCGTCGGAGGAAAATTGAAAGAGGTGAACGTGTAGAAGACATACTCGTCTCCCCGCTCACCGCCGAATCCCGATGCCGATCCCAGGTCGGGGAATTGGATTTCGTTCTCAAGTCTTCCGTCGAGCGAGTATGCATATGCCCTCGTCGTTACATCTTTCATGTAGGTAATGAATAATTTGTTTCCGGCCGTCGACGTCCCCTGCAGTGGCTCGGGTTTTTCGGGAATGACAGTACTCCAGCTTTTCGTGGCTATATCGTACCTGATGATTTTACTATTTGGAGCATCCTTATCTGTCCGTATCAGGAATGCGTTCCCGACGTTGTCGACGACGTTGTAGGAATCGTTGCCGATCGAATCGATAATCGGAGTAAACGATTGGTCATTCGTAGTAAGATCCCGGTAAAAAAGCGAGTTTCCCTTCAATCCCTTTCCTCGTTCTGAGATCACAAGATAGAGGAATCGCTCATCTTCCGTGGTTAGGGCAAAATTGAACCGCTGAGGATGCGCAGGATCCTCATAGATAAGTTTGTCCTTTGACTGAGGTGTGCCGACCATATGAAAGTAGACTTTATGATTTTCATTCTTGGATGAGAGCTCTTTTCCCTGTACCGGCGCGTCGTACCGGTTGTAGTAAAACCCGTTTCCCTGCCATGCAATATTTGAAACTTTTACCCACTTCAACGTGTCGGGGGAAGTTGTTCGGGTTGACATATCCATGACGCAGTAATCCTGCCAGTCCGAGCCGGCCCTCGAGATACCGTATGTGGCATACTTCCCGTCCTTGGATAGTGCAAATGCCGTAAGCCGGGTCGTACCGTCTGCCGAGAATTTGTTGGGATCGAGAAGAACCTCGGGAGAGCCGTCCAACCCTTTCTGGATGTAGAGAACGCTCTGGTTCTGAAGCCCGTCGTTCTTATAGAAGAAGACGTTCTCCCCTTTTCTGAATGGGGCCGAGTATTTTGGGTAATTGTAGAGCTCTTCGAGCCGTTCCTTGATCTTTTGCCGGAAGGGGATTTTTGATAAATAATCAAACGTGACTTTATTCTCCTGCGCTACCCATTGCGCCGTTGCCGCTGTCGTGTCGTCTTCGAGCCACCGGTACGGATCGGCGACCTCAGTACCGAAATACGTGTCGGTGTGATCGACTTTCTGTGTGACGGGGTATTGGAGCTTCTGTCCGAACGACGAGCTTGCCAGCACAAACACTGAAGCAATGAACGTCCTAACGCCAAGCTGTGAAATTTTCATGCGAATCCTTCCGTGAAATTGGTTGTACGTGTGTATGAAGTAACGTTTGGAGCAAGTCTACTTTGTGCTGTTTATCAGAACGACATCACGTTGCTCCTCGCCCCGGGCCACTGCGAGGTATTTTCCATCGGCAGACCAGGCGTAGGCGAAAATGAGATCCGATGTAAAATCTGTCAGCCGCTTCGGGGTTCCGCCGGCGACAGGCATGCTCCAAATATTCGAAACGCCGTTTTCCGTATCAACATAGGTCAGCGACTTACCGTCAGGCGACCACACAAAGCTGTCTTCGTTTGAGGTGTTGGAGGGGGCAAAATATCTTTGCAAGGCTCCGTCGGCAAATGATATGATGCCGATTCCCCATCTCTTTTCAGCCTCGTTGTAATAATTGCAAATGATCAATCTCCCGTCCAGCGATACTCTTGGATTGCCGGCGGGGTTCGATAAAATCGGGACCGGTTCCCCTCCGGAAGACGGCTTCTTGTACATAATTTCCTTGCCGGTCGCCCAACCGCTGTAGATAACCCACTTCCCATCCGGGGTGCCGTCAGCATGATAATCTTCAGAGGATGATAATTTCATGGGATTTCCGCCATCAACATCCATTCGCCAAATGTGGGCGGTTGTATCCTTATCACTTGTATAATAAATGTATTTGCCATCGGGGGAAACCTGCGGATAATATTCGCGGTACGATCCAACAGACAATCGGCGTTGGTTTGAACCATCCTTATCGATCACGCAAAGAAGTCGGGTGCCCGTCGGGCTCGATACGTAAACGATTCTTCCGTCGCGCGTCCAGGCAAGCCCCCCGTCTCCGTCACGTGTGGCAGCACTTGACGTTATCCGCACCGCTCCCTGGCTTTCCCACATCCCCTGACGGGTCGCTGAGCGCGTGAGCACCCAGAGATTCGATCGTAGTTCGACTGTAGCAGATACCAACGACGAAGCATCAGACGAAACACCGAGACTTGCCATTTCATAGATGCTGAGGTCATTCGTAACGCTTCGCACATCTCCTTCCGGATAGCGAAGATACCACAGCTGAGGCCTGTAAAACGCTGCCCGCCGTACTGCGACAAACGCAATTCCTTTTCCTCCATTACACCACATTACCCGGCCGATGATTCCCCAATCCTCCGGAGTTAAGAGCTTCTCCGCTCCGCTGGTTGGATCATAGCCCATCAAATTCACGTGTTGTCCCCCTTTGTTCGTCGCGGCAGGCATAGCGATAAGTTTTCCGTCCGGCGACCAGGAAGGCGCAACGCCATCCGTTATAAAAAAATCGTCCCCTCGCCGGACGGAGAGTTTCCGCTCCCCGGATCCGTCGGCATTGGCCACCATCAAGACCTCCTCCCCCACTGCACTGTATTGACGCACGAAGGCAACCTGCTTACCGTCGGGTGAGAACGTAACTGCCGATCGCAAATCGGTAAGAATTTTGCGGGGAGTACCGCCGAGGGCGGGAATTTCAAACAATGAGCCGTTGGGGTTTTTGTCGTCGATATTGACGTAGTAAACAAAATTCCCATCATTGCTGAAAGTCAGCCCCCTGAAACTCGTAGCTGCCGGGGGCACGATCATGACATTGCTTGATGTAGCCACCTGCCGCATCCACAGACTGATCCGTTCGCCTTCAACGACCACGTGCGCAACATATTTTCCGTCGGGGGAAATTGCCGCAAGAGATGCCTTGCCGGAGGAGGTGAGCCGTGACATTGAAATTTTTTGAAATGGAGCGTCATTACTCGCCCCTGAATCAGACACGAAGATTCTGGTGAGGATCGCGAGTACCACGAGGAGCACTGCACCCCCGGCAATGAATAGCCGTTTAGATGAGCTCTGCTGAGTACCTGTCGATGAAGACCGGGTCTGCGCCGATATTTCCTGAGTGGGTACAGGCATTGTTGCCAGAGATGCGCGGGAGAGTTTTGTCGATTGCTTCTGCAGTCGCCGGAGATCAATAAGCATATCCTGCGCTGATTGGTAACGATCTGCCTGATCCTTCTCCAGCGCTTTGGAAAGAATGTGCAAGACCTCAGCAGAGAGATCCGGTCTGTGTTTTTGAGCAGACTCCGGTTCCTCATTCATGATAGAGTACATAATGGCCGCTTCGTGGTCTCCCCGAAATGGCATCTTTCCGGTAAGCATCTCAAACAGCACCACTCCGAAAGAAAAAATATCGCTGCGATGGTCGACATCCTGGCCCTGGATCTGTTCCGGAGCCATGTAGGCAAGCGTCCCTACAGTACTGGAAGTCCTGGTGAGCTTCAGTGAACCTTTGAGTTTCGCAAGGCCGAAATCCATTACTTTGACCTGGTTCTTGGAATTCACCATGATATTGTCGGCTTTGATATCCCGGTGCACGATACCTTTTGAGTGCGCCTCCTGGAGAGCGTCCGCAATCTGAATGGCATACCCGAGAACGTCATTCAGCTTATCGAATGGGATTTTCTGACGGAGCGTCACTCCGTCAACATATTCCATCTCGATAAATTGCTGTCCATCGTGCTCATCGAGGCCGTAAATCGTGCAGACATTCGGGTGATTAAGCGACGATGCCGCCTTCGCCTCCTGCAGAAAGCGTGCCTTCTCCGCATCGTTTGCGGTCAGATGGTGAGGAAGGAACTTCAGGGCAACAATGCGGTCGAGCTTGGTATCCTGGGCTTTATAGACGACGCCCATGCCCCCCTCGCCGATCTTTTCAAGAATTTTGTAGTGCGATATTGTAGAACCAATCATTTCAAGGATGCAATGTTATTTCAGTGTTCCCCGTACCATCAACCGGTTGTTCCTCAGAATCTATGAATTAACAAATCACTCATTCAATGTCAAGCAGGAAGTACGATGACAAACCTCGCCCCTTCTGTTCCGTTTGAATCGATCCGCAGTTCTCCACGGTGAGCCTTAATAATATCGTTCGTGATCGATAACCCGAGCCCGGTTCCTTGTGTCCCTTTCTTCGTTGTAAAGAACGGTTGGAGAATTTTATTTTTAATATCGTCGGGAATTCCCGGGCCATTGTCTTCAATTTCTACCTGGACCTTCGATTCACATCGCGAAGTTCTCACCGTCAGCCGCGGGCTATACCCTTTGGCTGCGGAATTCAATTTTTCGCGCATCGCGTCAAACGCATTCTGGCAAAGATTCACGACCACGCGGCTGAAATCCTCCGTAATCAGCGGCACCGCTTTCAATGAGGCGTCGAGCTCGAGCTGGATATCGACATTGATAGGGTTCTTTCCCGCGCGCATGCCGTGATACGCCAGGTTGACATACTCATTGATGACGGCATTCATATCCGCCGGATCCAGTTTTCCGCCGCTTCCGCGCGAGTGCTGGAGCATCGATTTCACGATGCCGTCGGCTCTCTTTCCGTGCTCGTTAATCTTCTTCAGATTCTGGTGTACATCGCCGAGTATGGCAAGCACCTCTTCCGGTCTACCATCGCCATTGGCTTTCTTCAGTTCATCGACTGCCTCGGCAACGAGTTCAATGCTGACATCGGAAAAATTATTGACAAAATTCAGTGGGTTCTTGATTTCGTGGGCGATGCCTGCTGTCAGCTGTCCCAGGGAGGCTAGTTTCTCCTGCTGGATAAGTTGTTCCTGTGTAGCCCGTAACTCCGTAAGAGCCTCTTCGGCCCGTTTCTTCTCGGTTTTCAAGTTAATGAGATCCTGCTCAGCCTGCAATGCATGGGCTTCCGCTAGTGTTAAGTCATTGAACCGTGTGTAGGTAAGATTGAACACTCCGGCGAATCGTTCGAGCAGAACCAGCGCCTCCTCCGATTCAGGAGTAGGCGAGGCGATGCCCAGAAATCCCTGCGAAAAGTAAGCGATCGTTTGTACTCTCCGTTGTTGTGAGAGCCCTCCTTTGAACGGCACGTGAAGGCTCGTAAGATGGGCAAAATATTCCTCCAATTCTTTCCCCTGCATATCAATGACGAGGGATTTCTCTTGCGCTTTCCATCCTTCGAACATTTTGCTCCACGTCGGATTCTCAGGTAAGCTCGCCTCAAATCCCAAATTCACCTTCGTCCCGTCCTCGTCGGTTATCCAGAACGTCGCGTTTCCGCTCTCATCCCTGATGATCGCGATATAGAGGCGGTTTGGCTCAACGCCAAGCATAATGAGCTGTCGAAACAGAACAGCCGCGGTCTCGGCGAGCTCGTCGCTCTTCTGCATTGCCAGCGTTCTGCTCCGGACCCGTTCCAGGCTGGTCTCAATTTGCGATTCCCGCGCCTGTGCTTCCGCTTTTTGAAGATCAAGAAACCGGGTATATGTCTGATCGAAGACGGTTGCGAACCTCTTAAACACGTCATGAAATTCAGGGCATGGCTCGAGCGAAATAAAGAGTATGTTGCCGTGAGAAAAATTTGCCACATGGTGAAATTGCGTCTCCGGCAAAGGATAGCCCATGCTTGCAGCATAATCAAACCACGCCTTAAACTCCGGTATGGTCTTAAGATACCGGTAATGTTCCTGCATTCGTTCGCCGGAGAGTTCGAGGACGAAAAACTGTTCGCCATTTCGCCTCGATTCCGCAAAACGTTTGAAATTGGCATCTTCCGTCAACCGGATATTCAACACGGCGTTGAAATCGCTTCCGTCCTGCCTGCTCATCCACGAAGTAAACACGGAATCATCAGGCTCCCAGATATTGTACCCGCAACTGTACGCTGGGACGCCTAACGATTTTATCTGCTGGAACAATAATGCCGCAGCCCCTTTGAGTTCATCGCTATGCTGCATCGCCATCGTTCTCGATCTCACCCGTTCGAGGGCCGCTTCTATTTGTGCCTCCCTCGTCTGGGCTTCTGCTTTCTGAAGATCGAGAAAACGTGTATATGTCATAGTGAAAACATCGGCAAAACGCTTCATCACTGTTTTTGCCTCATCCGGGAAGGGTGTTTCCCGGAATGCAAATAATCCCCCTGACTGCCAGACGGCGCAATGATAATATTGCCGCAAGCCGCCTTCGTCTGTTAAGGATTGGGATTCCGGCAGCCTGAAATTTCCCTGCATGAGTGACTTATAATAATTGTTTAAGTCATCCCCCTCAAGCACATAGGAAAAGTCTCTTTGGGTAAGCCACGACTCAAATGCGCCCTGCAGCAGCGGATGAATATCCATCGACTCGTCGCCGGAGACCTGTGCAATCGACCCGAGATCTGATTTCAGCGTCGTCCACACGTCGGCAGTTCTTTTTTCCCTGTTCAGAACGCCTATTCCACAGCGCAGCATGCCAAGCCTGAGTTTGTCAAGTTCTTCGAAAACTATCCCCACAGCGAGGGCCAGGTCCTCACTCCGGTGCATCCCCATGGCTTTTGTGCGGACACGTTCCAACGCTGTTTCTATTTGCGCTTCCCTCGCCTGCGCTTCGGCTTTGGTGAGATCAAGGTACCGGCGGAAGGTGAGGTCGATAATTGCCTTAAACCTCTGGAGAATATTTACTTCAGCGTCCGAATACTTTTCTTTTGTCCATGCGTAAAATAATCCTTCTGAAAAAGGGATATAGTATCCGAGTTCGGTCTGGTCATAGGTCTCGGGGGGAACATATGAAGGGGAAGAATAGAAGAACGGCAGCCGGTAATAGGCCTTAAGTTCCTCACCCTTCAACTCTGCGATATAGTTCTCCTGATTGAGCCAGCTTTCATACTGCAGTACCTGTGAGGGGTGTTCAGTCATGACGATTGATCGTCGCAACGTCTGCAGTTCACCGCCGGGTGAGGTCGTCGCCGCGTACACGTGGGCATCGCGCGACGCCGTTGAAAGCAGGCAGACTCCACAGCGTATGGACTCGATTCCCAGCTTCTTCAGTTCGGCAAAGACGATATTCATCGTCGCGGAAATGTCATCGCTCGAATGCATCGCCATCGCCTTGCCTCGTACCTTTTCGAGCGCCGCCTCAATGCGTGCCTCACGTGTCTGCGCTTCTGCGTTCGAGATATCAATATATCGCTGATATGATAAACTGAAGACGTTTCTGAACCGTTTCAGCATCAGTTGCTTATCCGCATTGATTGGGCCAAACGTCGAGATTCCGATAGAGCCGGTTCCGATCGAATAAAAATAGTAGTTCAGCGAAGCAATCTTATCTAACCGATGATCATCCTGCTCCCCATTCCGGACCCTTAGCTCTCGGAATTCATTCAATTCTTCGCCTGATAAGGCAAACTCTATGAAAGCATCATCGGCAGCCCTTGTCTCACGTACTTGTCGTGTAATAATGGGATGCAGATCGTACGCAAACGTGGTTACCGTCTTACCTTCAGAATCCGAATAATCATAGTCCACGAGCTGTCGCTTCTCGTCATCATGAATATTAATCATTGCATTCCGCAATGCACCAATGTCAAGTGAGCGCAATTCCTTAAACAGTACTTCGCAGACATTCAGAAGATCGTCGCCCTTCTTCATTCCCATCGCAACGGTGCGAACGCGCTCGAGAGCTGCTTCGAGCGCAAGCTCTCGTTCTTGCCCTTCAATTGCGTTCGTCAACAACTCCTGTTGGCGAAGAGTAAGTGCACTCGATTGCTGAAGCGTTTCCAGTATTTTCTGAAGCTGAAGGTCCATCTCTCTACTTTTTCTTCACCTCTTCATCCCAGTTCACTACCAGTGTGATTGGCGCAGAGATTTGTTTAACGTCAGTCACGACCGCCGTCGCTAATGTACCGTCGGAGCTGATATCCGTAATTGTGTTTCCGGAGAGGTTGCGGGACTCATAATCCCACAGCGTGCGGATGCTGTCGACAGTAATTGTCGAGGGGCCGGCGGAGACATACGCCACCTGCAATTTTCTATCCAACGAGGAGAAAAATATCTTTCTGGGATCGGATCTCCAAAACGGCCTTCTTCCGCCGTTGGTCGATATTTTGATCTTGCCGCCGCTTCCATCGACAAGTCTCGCGTAAATTTCAGAACTTCCGGTTTCATCGGATGCGTAGACAATCCACCTGCTGTCCGGAGAAAAGCTTCCGTTTACTTCGTTGAATTCTGTCTGGAGAAATGGAATAGGCTTCCGGTCACCGAACATCGGTAAAATCCAAAGATCGTTCTTGGATTTGGGGTCACCTACGGAATTATACGTAAAATATTTACCGTCGAGTGACCAGTCCGATCCCTGCTTGTTCCTGTTGGACTGAACCAGGAGTTGTTCATCTCCGGTACCGTTCACCCCTTTGATATAGATATCGTAGACACCGCTCCGGTTCGACTGGAAGATGATCGAGTCGCCGCGAGGCGACCAGATCGGAATGATATCGACAGCCGGATGAAAGGTCAGCCGCGAGCTCGCCCCCCGGGAAAGCTCATTAATCCAGACATCGCCGTTGCGGGAAAAAGGATCCATGATATGGAATGCTACCCGCTTTCCGTCGAAAGAAAAGCGCGGCCCGCTCGCGTTCATATCGGCAACAATCCGGGTCCTGGTACCTGCCATGTCGAACAACGCCGTATGTTGTATTTGATTCTCGCCGCTTTGGAGAATGAGAATGCCCGTATTGGATACGGAAAAAGAACCCCGCGCATACGGGGGTGACAAAATAATCCGCTCAGCGACTGGTACCGCGTCTCCGGCGACGTCGAGCTTTTGCAGGTCAAACTGCTGAACCATCAGCGTTCCCTGCCTGATAAAAAAGAGATAGCCGTTTGAAAATGCAATGTTCGTGCTTGCATTGAACAAGACTTTGTTCACCGACGAATCGAGGGCAGAGATTCTGACGACATCGTTGTCGGTTGACGTCCCAAGTGCCGTCAGCGTGGAATAAAGAAAATGATTTCCATCCGGAAGAAAGACCGGCCACCGGTGACTGCTCTCGTGACGAATCGTATCAAACTTTGTGATTTGTATCGGTATTCCGCCCGCTGCCGCGACTTTCGATATTGGTTCCGTCGGCCCCGGGCTAAATAGAATGACCCCGCTGTGATTCCACGAGCCGCCGCGTCCATCACTGGCATCGCAAATCGTGAGGACAGGCCCTCCCGTCGCGTCGATGTTTTTCAATTTATTTCTCGCAAAAAAAGCGATCTTCTTATTATCGGGAGACCAGAAGGGATATTTGCCTTCATCTGTCCCCGACAATTCGATCGCAGTCAAAGAATGAACCGGACGGACCCAAATATGGTTGACACCGACCGTATCTATGGCCGCAAATGCGATCGTTTTGCCGTCAGGAGAAATGGCAATATGCCCGCCCCAAGTAACATCATAGATGTTTCCCGGCGGAGGGAGGATGAGCGAACGCATCACCTGTTTTTCCCCCGGCTTGGGAAGAGTCAGGAAATGGAACGCGACGGCCCCGGCAGCAACGAGTAAGAACAAACCGCAGAGAATCCAAGGCAACCGCGACGAACCTGTTGTGCCATGCGTTGCCGCCTCTGTCAGGAGTTCGGGGGACTGCAGTACCGCGGAAGGATTTACCACGGGACGTGCCGCTGTTATACGGCTGTGCCGTTGTCGCGTTGATTCCCGCTTGACGCGCCGTAAATCCCTGGCAACTTCAGCAACTGATTGACAGCGCTCTTTCGGGTCTTTCTCGATGCAATCAAGCACGATAGCGTCAAGATTCGGATCGAGTCCGAGCTTTACGGTGCTCATCGGCGCCGCATCCACATTGACGATCTCATATGCCAGCGCTGTCTCATGCACACCCCTGAAGGGAAGCTGACCGGTGAACATCTCATATAAGAGCACCCCAAACGAAAAGATATCCGAGCGATGATCGGCATCCTGGCCCAGCACCTGCTCGGGCGACATATACCCTGCCGTACCAACAGTGCTCCCTTCTTTTGTCAGTCTGTTAATCTTGCTCGAAGCAGTCCGGAGCTTTGCGAGTCCAAAATCCATGATCTGCGCAATCCCGTCTTTCCTGACCATGATATTTTCCGGCTTGATGTCGCGGTGGACAATCCCTTTATCGTGCGCGGCAGCGAGGCCGTCGGCGATCTGAATACCGATATCAATCGCCTGTTTGAGGGTGGTCGCCCCCAGATCCCTGAGCGTCTGTCCGTCGACATATTCCATGACGATGAACATCTGGCCATCATGGTCCTGGATATCGATGATCGAACAAACGTTCGGATGATTGAGCGCCGCGGCAGCTTTCGCCTCCTGGATAAAGCGCTGTTTATCCTGCTCCGATGCGTTGAGATGCTCCGGGAGAAACTTCAGCGCCAGGATGCGGTCGAGCTTCGTATCTTCAGCTTTGTAGACGACGCCCATTCCTCCTTCGCCGAGCTTTTCAAGGATTTTGTAATGCGATATGGTCTGACCTGTCATGGAAACCAGAATTATGAATTGTTAACGAGTTATTTTTTCTTCAACGCCTGATCCCAATGAACGACGAGCGTCATCGGGGGTGATGTTTTATGATCTTCGCCTACGAGCACAAGACATTTCTGCCCGTCTGCGCTGACGTCCTGAATGCCACCGATAATTTTCTGCGATTCAAAACATTCGATACTGGAGACGGACGACGCATTACTGCTTGTTGAATGCATTCTTGAGCTGTTCAAACCAATCGGTCACGAGCGTGAACTCGGAGGTGCCAAGGTCCTTAAATGGAAACGTTATGATGATAAATTTTTTCCCGTCGGGAGAAATTCCATTAAGCGCCGCGCCATCACGGGGCAAGTCGAGAACTTTTCTTGGCGCCGAATAGTCGAACCCTTCTCCGGGATGGATACTGACAGAGTAAATGGTTGATCCCTGCGTATAGTAAATTTCTTGTCCTGACGGCGACCATATTGGATTGGAACCCCCGCCTGAGGAGATCTGCCACTTACCACTGCGCGAAGGATACGGGACAACGACGACTTCAAATCTCCCGGATTCATTTGTTTCGTATGCAAGGTAATGCCCATTAGGCGAAAACGCGGCAGCTACTTCTTCAGCGGGAGAATGGATGAAGGGAGTGACTGTCAGGCTCTTGTCCAGCGAAAGCATCCAGATGTCGCCATCCTGAACAAACGCAAGCATTTTCCCGTCAGGCGATGCGGATTTGGGAATCTGGAAATGTGCATTTGTCGTGAGACGTTCCTCGCTGCCGGCGCCATCCCACGGTTTCCGGAAGATGTTGGGGGATTGCCCCTTTTCAGCGGCGTAGTACAAATACTTGCCGTCTGCGCTCCACATGGGAAATCCGTTATTCCCGCCGCCGAACGTAATTCGCGTCATGCTTTTTCTGCCGCTGTGATAGAGCCAGACATCGTCGTTTGCTTCCTGAACATGGAGCGCCACTTTTTCCCCATCGGGGGAAATGGAGCCGGAAAAATATGAGTTCGTCGAATCAATGAGGGAAGAGAGATTTCCTTGCATATCGATATACATTACTTTTCCGACGGAATAGGACTCAACTCCGCGAGGAACATAGACAAGAGTACCTTCGGAGGTAAAGGCGTAATTTGCATCTCCTGAATATGGGCTCATCCAGCCTCCCCGGAAAAGCTGTTTCTGTGGTCCCGTGATTTCGAGCTTATCAAGATCAAACGGAGCAGCGTAGAGGAAACTGCCGCGAGCGTAGACGATATAGCCGGTGGGAACGTATCTCGCAAATGTCCCACCGCGGATGAGGATTTTAGATTTTCCGGCTTTCTGATCGAAAACCGCGATTGCAGCCTCATCAAAGGTCATGATATTGTTGTACTTCACCGTATACAGAACGCTTTTGCCGTCCGGCAGCAGCTCCGGGAAGCGGTGGCTTATCTCTCGTGCTGCGGAGTCCACTTTCGTTATCTGGACAGGCTGTCCCCCCTCTTCACCCACGCGATAAATACCGCCGCTGATCGTACCGTAGTAAACGTTTTTGTCGACGCCCCACCAGAGACCGCGCGGTTGGTCGCCCGTCTCACAAAGAGTCACCGGCGCGCCGCCAAACACCGAAGACTTCTTTATGATGTTTCCCGGATTAAACGTGAGCCATTGCCCGTCGGGCGAGAACGTCAGGTAGAATGTCTGCACCAGAAAATGTGTCTCGGATCCGGCAACCGGTTCTAATTTTTCACGATCGATGGGCCGCATGACCACCTGGGAACCCAGGCCTGCCTGTATGGTGAATGCCATGAATTTTCCGTCGGGTGAAATACTTACTCCCGAGGAACCAAGCGGGATCGTCGCGCTGTCCGGCAACTTGATGGTGAACTGCATCGGGAAGGGAGCTGCCGATTTCTTCCCAGCCCACGGCTGCCAGATCAATGCCGTCACCACTGCGCCTGCGAGGAATGCGGCGACAATCCAGAGCCACGGCTTCGTTCTGCCCGGTTCCGACAATGGTTTCTGCTCGTCGCTCGGTATCGGAATTGTCACGGCCGATCGCTGCGAAGGCACTGCGGCAAAACTTCGGGACATCCGCGCCTTGCTCGATTCCCGTTTGAAACGCTTCAGATCTTTCGCGATGTCTTTCACCGCATTGTAACGCTCATCAGGATCTTTCTGAAGGCATTCGAGCACGATGCGATCCAGTTCGGGGTCGAGATCGGGTTTGACGCTCCGCATCGGCGCGGCATCGACATTGACGATCTCATACATGAGCGCGGTTTCGTGCACTCCCTTGAACGGCAGTTCACCGGCAATCATTTCATAGAGCATCGCACCCAGCGAAAAGATATCAGAGCGGTGATCGGCTTCCTGCCCCTGCACCTGCTCGGGGGACATATAGCCCGCCGTCCCTACAGTACTCCCTTCCTTTGTCAGCCGTGTAATTTTACTTCCGCTTGCCCTCAGCTTTGCAAGCCCGAAATCCATGATTTGTACGATGCCGTCTTTTCGGACCATGATATTCTCGGGCTTGACGTCCCGGTGAACGATCCCCTTTTCATGCGCCGCCGCGAGTCCTTCCGCAATCTGAACTGCGACATCGATCGCTTTTGCCTGGTTCAGCGAGGGCATCCTCTCCCGAAGCGTCTGGCCATCCACGAACTCCATCACGATGAACATTTGGCCGTTGTGTTCCTGAATATCGTGGATCGTGCAAACATTCGGGTGGTTAAGGGATGACGCGGCTTTTGCTTCCTGAACGAACCTTGCCTTATCCTGCGGCGAGGAACCGAGATGTTCAGGGAGGAATTTCAAGGCTACAAGCCGTTCGAGTTTGGTATCCTCGGCCTTGTAGACGACGCCCATTCCGCCTTCGCCTAACTTGTCGATAATTTTATAATGAGAGATTGTTGAACCGATCATCTATGTTAGAATAGAATAATGGAAACTGTACTTCTATGTGTTATGACGCTTGTCTGTATTTCTCCAACATTTTCTGAAACCGCGGCGACGAGTTCAGCGATTTGAGATCGGGATCCAGTTCAACAAACCGAACGGAGTAAATATTCGGAATGCTCAGGAGCCGATCGAGCGTGTCAATCGCGGAGTCTGAATCGCCGGTAATTGCATAAATTTGGACGAGCGTATAGAGCATCTGCGGACCTACGTCGAGCGGATCTTTTTCGAGGGGCATAAGCTCAACTGCTTTCTTGCCCTGCTCAAGCGCTCCTGCTTTGTCGCCAAGATAGGCAAGTGCTAATCCCAAATTCGAACGAGCAATAAAATCTTTGGGATTCCTCAGAACGGCATGCTGGGCGATGCCTCTTGCGGTATCAAACCGTGCGCGGGCCTGGCCGGGCGAACCGGTTTGCTTATCAAGCGTGCCGAGTGAGAGAAAATACGACGCCGAATCAATATCCACCTCGCCGAGCGCGCTCCGGGAAAGATCATTTCTTGCGGCTGTGAGATTTCCTTCCGCCATATGAAACTGGCAATTTCTTAACCTGTACAACCACGAAGTTGTCTCGTCTACTTCAGCATCATACACATCGTGCGCTGCCTTAACATCACCGTTCATCGAAAAGACAATAAGAGAGTGTATTCCCGCCAGGGAAGTCGATTTTCTTCGGGACACCAGCAGCGCCCGTTTTAGATGTTCATCGGCAGAACGATACTGCCGCATGACCAACTCATTGTAAGCAAGCTCAAACCACGTGCGCCATGCCTGCGGGTCGAGTTCGCTGCTTTTTACCAGGAGATCACGGCTCTCCTGAAACTTCGCCTGCCTGCGCTTGACAAAGCTGATTGCTTTCATGAGAATCGTGTTATTGGGCTGGGCATCGAGCGCAGGGGTGAAATACCGCAATGCCTGGTCATAGTTTCGGAAAGCGTAGTAGTAATAATACCCTTGTGCGTAGTTCGCGTCGTATGAATTTGGCTCCAGTTCAAGCACCTTATCAAGCGATTTTTTCGCCAATCCCAGCAGGCTATCGGGCATCTGTTGCCCAAAGACAGCAAACGCAGATATGCGGCAAAGCTGAGCATACGCACCGCCGAACTTGGGATCCAGCTCGGTGGCTTTGCTAAACAGTCTTATTCCCTCCTGCAGATCCCGCTTTGAAAAAGATTCTATGAGTTCCAAACCACGAAGATAGTAATCGTACGCCTCGGAGTTCGTCGTCGGTTTTGACTCAATCGTTTGTTTGTCGACAGGATTCAGCGCCACGGCGAGCGCACCCGACACTTGTTGGGCAATATCGGATTGCATCTGAAACACCGAAGACTGTGTGACTTCGAACGATTGCGACCAGACTTGAGTACCGTCGGAAATCTTTACCAACGATGGAGTGACCAGGAGATGCGCGGCTGCCCCCGGAGCATTTCCGCTTTCTTCCCATCGTATCGTGCCCTGAAGCAAGTATCCGACATTCAGATCGGCCCCAATTTCGGAAACGGATTTTGTCGTTTTCTTGTACTGCATCGAGCTTGCCCTGGCGATAACGGCCAGGCCTGATAAACCACTGAGTTTCGTACGAATTTCATCGGTGAGGCCGTCGGCGAAATACTCCTTGTCGGAAGGCCCGACATTTTCAAACGGCAGGACAGCGATTCTTCTGACCTGGGAGTTTGTCGATGGTTGATTTCCCGAAAACTTTCCGGAATAGAAGTATCCTCCAATGAGCAAAAGGAGAATCAAGATGCCGGCAATGGCCCATCTCAGCTTTGAAGGTCCGGATGTCATTCCGGACGTTTGTGCTGCGGATGTTCCAGACGGGAACGCCTGCGGCTGCGCCGTGGTGAAGCCGGATCTTGCATACTCCATTCCTTTCCGTTCTCGCTTGAGGTCGGCGAGCATTTCGTCGGCATGCTGATACCGTTCTTCCTTTTCTTTTGCAAGCGCTTTGGATACAATCCGCTGGAGCTCAGGAGTGGTCTGTGAGCTGAATCTTGCCAGAGGCGACGGTTCTTCATTAACGAGCGAGTAAAGGATCGCCGCCTGATGTTCGCCTTCGAAGGGGAGCTTGCCGGTGAACAATTCATAGAATACGACGCCGCACGAAAAAATGTCGCTGCGCGCATCGACATCCTCGCCCCGGGCCTGTTCGGGGGACATATACGCCGCAGTGCCGAGGGTACTGCCCGTTTTCGTAAGTTTCGTCGCGCCTTTGAGCTTGGCAAGCCCAAAATCCGTGATCTTCAGGTCGCCTTTAGGAGTGATAAGAATATTTTCGGATTTAATATCCCTATGCACAATCCCTTTTTCGTGCGCGGCGGAGATCCCGGTGCACAGTTGGATTGCGAGATCGAGTCCTTTTCCAAGGGGAATAGGGTTCTCGTGCTGAATTCGTTTTTTGAGAGTCGTCCCGCCGACATACTCCATCGCAAGATAGATTTGTCCGTCCGACTCGTTGATCTCAAAGATCGCGGTGACATTAGGATGAAGAAGTTGTGAGGCGGCGCGGGCTTCCTGATAAAATCTATCACGCTCAACAGGATCGGCAGTGAGAGCCTGGGGAAGGAATTTGAGCGCCACGACCCGGTCGAGCTTTGTGTCCTCGGCCTTATAGACCACTCCCATGCCCCCCTCGCCGAGCTTGTCGATAATTTTATAATGAGATACGTTGGATCCGATCATGCGCCTATTGTTAATTCGTTATGCAGTGTGACTAATTCCGATTCGCCGCAAATTTGTTTTCGACTACCTGGAACCAATTCGTGACCACTTCAAGCTCGGGCAATGTCACCCGTTGAGTCTGTGCGACGCGCACAAGAAAGAGCTTTCCGTCGACCGAAATATCCTGGGTATCGGTATCCGGTGCTTCTTCACAGAGCTTTCGGGGAACCGAAAAATCAAATGTTCCGCCCTGGGCAAGTACATCCACTTTCATGATCGTACTTCCGTTAAAGTAGAAGAGTTCTTTTCCGTCGCGCGACCAAAGCGCGCCGCCGCCTCCGCCGTTCGATACCTGCCATTTTCCCCGGTGTTCGGGAAAAGAGGTGACATAGACTTCTTTCTTTCCCGTCTCATCGGAGGTGTAGACCATCCATTTTCCGTCAGGTGAAAAGAACCCATCCGTTTCGGTTGCCGGGGTTTGAATGAATGGTTGAGATTTGTGATCCCCTTCCATGTTCAAAATCCAAATATCTCCCTTTTCATTGAATGAAAGGATCTTTCCATCCGGGGTAAATGAATTTGCGACCTGGAAGTTCGGGCTTGTCGTAAGTCGCTCTTCATTACCGCCTCCGTCCCATGGTTTCCTGAAAAGATTCTGAGTCTTACCCTTTTCCGCCGAATAAACAATGTACTTTCCGTCTGGTGACCAGATCGGATTGTCGTTATTCCCCCCGCCGAATGTTATCCTGCTCAGGACACTGCGCGCAATATGATAGACCCAAACGTCGTTATTGGCCGCATTGATACCAAGAGCAATCTTTTGCCCATCCGGAGATAAGAGAGCAACTGTGTACGGCTTCAGCGTGTCGTAGAGAGGAGATAATTTCCCGGTACGGTCCATCCAGGAAAGTGAATTTGCATTGCCGGTTTGCGCTCCTGTCGGAGCAAAGACCAATGTTCCGTTGGAAGAGAAATCCATGGTCGCATTCCCGGCACCCTGGAGGAACCATCCCCCCTGCTCAACTGCAACTGCCGTGCCCTTGATTTCAACATGATCGACATCGAACGCAACCGCCAGCATTGAATTACCCCGCATATACGTCAGATATCCGGTTGGAAGGTACTTCGGGTATGCGCCTCCGCGGATCAGGACTTTGCGCTCGCTATTGTCGAGCTTCTGCGCAACGATGATTGCGTCATCAAACGTCGTAATATTGTTGTGCTTGACGGTGAAGAGGATCGTTTTGCCATCGGGAAGGAGTTGAGGAAACCGGTGACTGATCTCGCCCCCGGTTGAATCAAGAGAAGTAACCTGAATGGGCGTTCCCCCGGCAGCGGGTACGCGGAAAATCGCATCGTTGACAATGCCGAAGAGAATCGTGTTGTCCGAAGCCCAGAAAATGCCGCGCGTCGCGTTTGGCAGCGGACAGATGACCTCCGGCGCTCCGCCGGTAATCGAAACTTTAATAAGTTTTAGATTTGCGCCGAAGACAATCCACTGCCCGTCGGGCGAGAATGCCGGCTCGTTAGCATTTTCCGTCCCGGGAAGCGCTTGAGAAGTTAGTTGATCCATTCGATGAATGTACAGCTGTGTCCCATTCGTCACATGCGCGCGGTAAACGAAGTATTTTCCGTCGGGAGAAATAGCGAGTCCGCTTGTGCCTCCCTGGAGTGGCGCATTGTCGGGAAGTTTGACGGAGAATCGTACTACCGGACTCACCTGCTGAACCTCTTTCTTCCAGGGACTCCATAACAAGGCCACAACCGCAACGAGGAGCACCGCGGAAAGGAGGTAACCGTAATTCAACCCGCGACCGGAAGCTAACGGCTCTTTCGAACCTCCAGGACGCTCAA
>DATJGD010000022.1:0-3378 GCA_035495255.1 Bacteroidota bacterium
CAGACACAGAAGATCATGTTGATGAAGTAAGTCGTTCAGGGGCTCTCCTCGATACGCCCCTACGGCATTTAGATCCTAGCCTTAAGGCCCAAACCAGCAATGGTTTGGGCTTTTCTATTTTATAGTAGTTTCACCCATTGACAATCCGGGCCAAAAACGGTAGATTTCTCTTATACTTACCTCTTGAATAATAGGAGAGTCGCCATGAGATATCTCTTACTGCTTTCTATTTTTGCACTTCAGGCATCGGCGCAACAGCGGTACCTCGTAACACCCAAAGACGAAGTAATTCCGCTTCGAAGAAACCAGGCTGCCGCAAATGTATTAAAACAACGAGCTTCTCTTCCCTCTGGCTCGGCTGCTATCTGCGGTACCAGATTCACGTTCGGATATCCGGAAGATAAATTTCCCGCCAACTCGAACTTTGGCGCGACGCACAAGGATGTTCTTGCCGAATGGTTAATCATGCCGACATCGGGCACGCTTGATACGTTGTTTTGGGAAGTACTTGGTTCTGTCGGCGCTCAGGATTCGACGATTTTAATAAGCGTGCATCAGTCCAGGATCGGCCCGAATTACGGACCCGGCGCCAATGGCGGCAATCCATTCGCTGCTCCCTGTCAAATGTGGGGATACTATCCGGATGCAAATGAACTCGATGGCGGCATTACGCCGTATCTCGACGAAGCAACCGATACCAACTGGGTTTCCACGTTCGGATCCGGTGCACCCGTACCAACTCTTCCGCCGACGATCGGTCTTGCGATTTGGGGAGGATCGAAAGGGTTCAGCACAGTGGAACATTCAGGCATGATCAACTATCAGGACATGGCGGCGTTCGATACATTGAAAGTAAATAAGGGCGATCTCCTTTGGGTTTCGCAACGAGTGAACGGCCCGGCGGGACACACTACGGACTCAAGAACGGAATTTGCCGCGTCCGGTTTCAGGGTAACGCTCGATAACGAAAATTTTCCGTCGCGTGACTGGAAATTTTACATGCACGATTCGGGCCCGTCAAACTGCTCCGGACACAACCCCACCATGATCAGCCGCGGATGGGTCGCGCGCGGCGGTTTCGGCGATGATTCACTCGATGTGGGAGTGTTCAACTGGTGGTACGCGATGACGGTAACGTCGAACACACCCCCCGACGTAAGGATGACTTCCGTCCAGCAATCCACCTTCTCCAGCGGGCCCTACACGATCGAAGCTGACATCCGGGATTGCGACCCTTCGGATCCGGGGAATGCCGATGTCGATCACGCGGATCTTGAATACAGCGTTGATAACGTTGCTCAGCCAGCTATCAGCATGCTGAGAGAGGGGGGTACGATCTGGCAGGCAGAAATTCCCGCGCAGAATTGCGGACATCAGATTTCCTATAGAGTAAAAGCGTACGATAACAAAGGCGAAACCGGTACCGGAGTCCAAGTCGTATTTTCCGTCGTCTGTTTTGGCAGCCCTTCATTTTACCCGGACACAGGCGCCGCTTGTACGACAGAGAATATTGCCGGTTCAGGAACAGTTATTCCGAATAGCAGCTTTTTCCTCCCCCCTACGGCTCCGTCAGATCGCCTTGCGACCGACGGCGGGACTGCGGGCCCATTCTATCTCGGCGGAAATATGACGTTCTTTGGCGGCGACTTCAAATACGCATGGATCGGCGTCAATGGCGGAATAGCTTTGTCGAAGAACGCGACCGATACGCTCGACGTCAACTCGAACGGCGACTTTACGACAGCATGGTCATTCCCATACGGTAACGTTCTCAGAACCGGGCGCGATACAAGCTCAACTGTCATGAGCCACATGCCGATTAACTTCATTGCGCCCGCTTGGAATGACATGATTGTCGCCGATACGCTCGGCACGCAGTTCGGGCATATCCGGCACCAGGCAGCACCAGGCGGCGATACATGCTTGTTCGTCGCGGAGTGGGATTCAGTTGGAAAGTTCCTGCCAACCGGCAGCACCGGCGAGCAGGATGAATCACGGTTCCGTTGCGTCCTCAACCGCTGCGACGGAACAATTGAATTCCAATATGACAACGTTGGGTACAACGGCCTGGATACGACGTCATTGATAGGCATGCAGGGCCAGACGAATGCCGAATATATTTTCATGAATCTTAACGGATACCCGGAGAAGACACGGCCCCGCAACAATTGGTGCGTGCGTTTTTATCCCGGTGAAGCAATCGTCGCAATTGATTCCTGGAATCTCGTCTGCGCGTGCGTCGAGCCGTATAACAACGATTATTCGAAATCGTCAATGTTTCCGACCGCCATAGGGCCGATGTTCACGTACAACGGAGCCTATATCGCGGAAGACCCCCTCATTTCCTGTCATGGATATTGGGCAAAGTTTAGCGGCGCAGGCCAGCTTGTGGGGGCCCGGGGGCGTCTCCCGAGATGCGTCACGGTAGAGGTTCAAAATAGCTGGAATATTGTTTGCGGCCCGGGCTGTCCTGTGGCGACATCCATGATCAGTGTCAGAGGCGGTATCATCGCATCCAGCTACTTCGGGTATGGCCTCTCGGGCTACTTTGTTGCGTCCACTCTTACACCTGGGTACGCGTATTGGTGTAAAATGGTCGGCGGCGGTTCACTCGAGATTTGCTGCGACAACGAAGCCGTCCCGAAACTAAATCCCTCAACGGATTTAGAAACGTTAAACAAGATCACCATCGTCGATGCGGCAGGCCGCCAGCAGACCCTGTACCTTGGCGAGTCTTCAACCGTTCGTGAACCGTTGAGCTTCTACGAGCTCCCTCCCCCTCCTCCCGGCTTCGACGCGCGATACACCTCAGGCCGCATGGTAGAAACCTATCCTGCAATCCTTGATAAAGGCGGCGTGTACGAATACCCGATCGTTATCAACGAAGCGGCCTACCCGGTCACCGTACGCTGGAATGTCGTGAAACCTGCCGGTCGTAGCTTTGTACTGGGCAGCGCGGACGGAAAACTCGGCAACACGGTGATGAGCGGGTCAGGCTCGGTTCGCTTACCAGATGCTGCTATGAAGTCGATTGTGGTGCGCCTGTCAGATGTTCAGATTCCCTCCAAATACACGCTGAGCCAGAACTATCCGAACCCGTTCAACCCGACGACACACTTCGACGTATCGATACCGAAGACAGCGTATGTCACGGTCGCGATCTACGACGTGTTAGGTCGCCAGGTCAAGTCGTTGATGAGTGGACAGCAATCTGCAGGATATTACACGATGGAATGGGATGGACGTGACGCACGCGGACTGAGCGCGCCCACGGGTATCTATTTCATCCGCATGCTGTCTGATGAATTCAACCAGACACAGAAGATCATGTTGATGAAGTAAGTAAGTCTACCGAGTGAAGCATCCCGCTTCCCCCGC
>DATJGD010000023.1:0-32128 GCA_035495255.1 Bacteroidota bacterium
ACAGACTCATCGATGTGTTCGTTCACAAACGTCTTCATAATTTTTCGGGCGTTCTGCTCCTCGTCTGCATTGCTTTTTCCAGCTGTGTCGACGACGTGAAGGAGGTGGATCTCTGCTTCATACTTCTCCGCAATGGAGATAGCAAAATCCAGGGCCTCGCCCGAGTATTCCGAAAAATCTGTCGTCACCAATATCTTACTTACCGTATACACTGTTCATCTCCTTGTTGAGGTACTCTCATCTCCCCCATTCAGCAGGGGAATACTACTGCGTTTCCTCAGAGATAAATGACAACGATTATGCCATCTTATTGTGACATCGGTGCCGAAAAACGACTAGATTGTCCTGTTTTGCAGGAAAAAGAAAGTAATAAGAGGAGGGAAATCTCAGCTTTGGGAAAAAGCGGGCCCGGGACTGTCAATACTGAGAATTGTCAATTTCCGGCCGGTTTACTGCTCGTAAAACCCGGTTTGTGCACCGTGACAAACCCCTTGCATCGAGCAATTATTCTCCAGATAACCCGTTGGGCCGTTGGCTTTTTGGAATCCGGTGATGACACTTTTGTCGTAGATTCCGGGGCCAAGATTGTTGTAGGGAGCTACGTCAGAAGCGTACCCTATCAGGCGCGATCGTTTGGACCCGTGCGGGACCGTGATGTGGCACGTGATGCACTTTACGTCGCTTCCCTGATGGTGAGAACCGTCATGAACATTATTTGTGAATATACCGCCTGTCGCCATGACATGGCAGTTTGCGCAGAAGAGATCGTTCTGCCAATTGTTCTTATTGTTTTTGATGTCGTCCAGCGACCAGAGAACGCCGGCTGAGTTTGCCGGCCAATACTTGCCGCGCCCCGTCAGCATGAATTTCGAATTTGCGCCGTGCGGGCCCTGCGGAATCGCCGCCGAAGCAGCTTCATCGTTCCCATGACAATCCGAACATGTCATTGTCTGGACGCCGACGCTCATCCAGTCATTCGTCATTTGAGAGGGGGCCAAAGCTTTTGGCGCAAGCGCACCGCTCTGATTGTTCAGCGAGACCCGCACAGGATGTGCTGAATTGTTCGCGGGGTTAAACTCCATCGCCTGGTCTGTGCCGTAAACTGCCGACGGGCCGATGATCGTCGTAACACCATTCGGCACCTGCCCGAACGCGTAGGAAGAATGGCATTTGAAACATATCTGATTTTCCTCCTGGGAGGATTTGAGGTTCGTAAACGTGGTCGGCTGCGTCCAGGCAGCTCCCGGGCCGGGGAGGACGCCCTCCACGCCGGTGAGTACGCCTGAAACGAGATTGGATCCGGGTGTATGAAGCCCTTTGACCGCCTGATGTCCATTATGGCAATCCTGGCATTCGGCGTGCCTGTTCGCGGCGCCAAGGCTGGAAGCATTGTCCGGATTGCGATGCTTTCCGGCCGTGCTGACCGTTGGATGCGCGTAAATCTTTTCATACTGGGACTGAATGTCTTTCGTCGTCGCACCGGTGGAGGTATTCCCGTGACAGCCGGAGGCAAAACATGTATTTTCCTCTTCGGATTTCAAAAGATACGGCACCCCTTTACCGCCATGCGACTGATGACAATTCCGGCATGCCTGCTCACCCACCGTCGTCGGCGCCCCGCCGGGGGGAGTGTATGCCTGCGTAGAAGTCTTGTGAATAGCGGTGGTCCAGTCCGTCTTCATGTGGCAAAACGTACAGAGGGATGCATTTGTATTATCCACGCGCAAAAAACTTCCATAGGTGTTGTCATGGGGCTCATGACAGGTAATGCATTCGAGCGTGCCGTTTGAAAGATCCGGATCGAGCCGTACAGGCGTCTTCCAGGGCCAGGATCTCGCTACAAGCTCAGGATCCCGGCTCGTGTCGTAAATATATCCTACAGGATGGTCGTCGGTGAGGTTCGTCCCGAGGTTTTCGGGGTCATGCGCGGGAATTGTCGTTACCCCGTTTTGCATCGCAATGGCCTGCGATCCGCCATTGTTATAGACCGCACCTATTGCGACTGTCCCGTCATGACATGACAGGCAGAGCTTTGAACGGGCATTTGCCTGGTTTGGCGCGCTGTAGTTGAGGTTCGTAAGATAGTCGCTCGAATATAACGTGTACTCCGCCGCACTCAGCTGATGGTTCCACAGCTGCTCGGCCGCGTACTGTTTCGGGACGTGCGGTGTATGACAAAAAACGCAAAGCTGGTTCTCCGTGGAAGCGCGCACGGTCCCCGTACCGGTGACGCTCAAGTTATGCTTTGTCGACAGCATTCCGGAGATACCCTGGACCTGGCCGCTCACCAACGGCGCTTCAACGCAGGCAAGGACGCAGAGGCACAACACCATCCGCAATGTTTTCGCAGGTCGCATCTACTTAAGATATTGAAAAATTTGGATGCGTTTATTGAGTGTCTCGACCACGTAGATCCGGTCGTCGTTTCCGATCGCTATCCCCCCCGGGTTTCCAAATTCGCCGTTCTGCATCCCGCTGCGTCCTACGATGAGCTGAAGTTTCCCGTCAGGACGGAAGATCTGGATATTATCCATAAGGGCGTCGGTGACGTAGAGATTGCGATCCGAATCAAGCGCGACCGCCTTTGGGCTTGCGAAACGTCCGGCGATGTTCCCCTGCTGGCCGAACGCGCTCAGAAACGTTCCCGCCGAATCGAGCTCCTCAATACGGTAGTTCAGAGCGTCGACAACGAAGAGTGAATCTGAAGAGGCCGAAAGTCCTATCGGGAAATTAAATTCCCGTTCTCCCGCTCCCCGCTGCCCGATCGCCGTCAGGAACTTTCCTGCCTGGTCGAAGACAGCGATGGAATGCGTGCCGGCATCCGCCGCGTAAAGCTTCCGGTTGGCAATGCATAACCCCGTCGGCCGGGAAAGATGATCATGGATCGTAAACCGCACATCACGGTCCTTGTCCAGCGCCGTGATGGTACCTAATTTGGAGTCCGAAATGTAGATCGTGCCGTCATCGGCGATTGCTATGCCAACCGGCGATTCAGCCCCCCCGATTGCGCTACCGGAAAGGAAATCGCTTTTTCCCGAAGCTTCATCGAACACATGAACGCCTCGTGCCCCCGGATCTGTGACATAGATGCTGCCGGAACCTGAGACCGCGATTCCGACAGGCTGAACCATTGCTCCTCCCGCCGGTCTCTCCTGTCCCGCAAAAAACCTGATGAGGCTTTCGAAAAATCCTGTACGTTCCTGAGATTTGTCGAATGCACTGATCGTCCGCACATGCCGGATCCGGGCGCGTTCGGGATACCGCGGCCATACCAAGGATGTGTCGGCGGGATGCGCCGTGAGATTCGGGCTGCTGAGGAACAGGACGATGATCGCTGCCTGGAGCAAGTTCATTCTGCTTATCATAATTCACAAAATAATGAATTTTGCGAATAAATCAGCACCGAAAACCGGGAAGCCTTTATGAGAACAGGACATTCCCGGTCCCGGCTCTCTCTGGCAAGGGGATGCAGAGAGTGTTCAGATGATTGAGGCAATATCGAAGAGAGGCAGGCAGGCATATCAAAACGGTCTTGAAACACTGAACCAAAAATCGCGAACGCGGACCGGAAACGTCGCATAATGGAACCTGGCCTGAAACATCAGGGCTCTCCACTGATATCTGAGTGACGCGTTGTGTTCCGCGATTTCCCTCGTGTAATACGGGTCGAATGTGCGGGTGTACACGTAGCTCGCAAAGAGGCCGCGGAGAAAGAATTCGGGACTGCTAAAGCTCACATGCCATCCATGCGTATGTCCGCGGATGCTCGCGTAGTACCAGTTTACCGTAGATCCCACCCCAAGGTTGAACGGTATGGCATAATAAAATGACCCGTCAAACGATTGGCTGAGGAGCAAATTTTGCTGGTTGCGGTACGAGGAAATATCGCCGTTATAGTGATCGTCACGGTATCGCAGGCTTGAGTTTGATTTTACATTTCCGAGTACTGTTCCATTCACGATAAGTCCGGCATTGTTTCCTATCCTGTTCCAGACTTCGGCATTGCGGGTGTGGCTGAACGTAAAGGTGTAATCACCGCTGATCGAGAATAGCCCCAGAGGAAGCTGGATTCCATTGGAAATCGCACCGTTGAAGATCCTATAGCGATCGATGTATTCCTGAAGAACGTAGCCGAAGGTTACATTATTCGAGAGCGCGAGTGATCCCAGATTCCGGTTGTGCTGGAGAGCCACGGTGCTGCCAAATTCATTACTCAGATAGGTCCGGGCGAACGACAGCGATGATACCTTCGTTATGCCCGTACTGCCATTGATGTTGAACGCTGCCTGAAAGTGTTCGTTGAAGCCGTACGTGACCGAACCCGCCGCGCTTCCTGTCCGGCCGACAGTATAGGCGCTGGAAAAGCTTAGCCCGGAAACCGAAGCGCCGAGGCGAACACGATCGCTGACCTGCCCGGAATACCCTATCGATCCTCTGAGGTTGCTATATGCCGTATACTTGTTATAATCGGAATTAATGCTGAGGGAATGCCGCTCGCTGAGCTGCTTTGTCCCCGTAAGATTCAGCGTGAGCAGACGTTCGTGAAAATTCGTGTACCGCTCGGTGATGTCGTTCAGCGATCCCGAGAAGCCGACGGAAGCGGTGGTGCCGTGGGACGATGCAAAGCCGAACGTGTACTGCTGACTGAGTTGTTCGGATGGTTCGCCGAGGGGCGCCCACGACCTGTTGCGCGTATAGGAAAGGGTCGTGGTGGGCAGTTCGGGGACCTCATCGAGGGAAAATGCGATACGCTGCTCCTGCTGGCGGGTGCGGCCATGAGACTCCGTGATATCGTATTTGGATTTGATATCCACAACGTTATCGCGCGCAGACAGATCGAATTTCGTCCGTGAATATGGAAGCAGGTTGACGATGAGATTATACGTGTTCCAATTGTATTGCGAATTTGTGGAAAGCATGTTGTCGGAACGCGTCGAGCTAAAATTCATCGCGAGGGAGGTAAACAATGAGTAGGTAAGGATTCTTTTCGAAAGAATATTCCCGAGAATGTTCAGATTAATCCCGGGACCCTGACGGAGGGAGGTGGATAAATTGCCCCCGTCAGGGAGATAGTCCTGGTACTGATGCTCATATCGCAACTCCCCGCGGACAACCGGAGATTGAGCGTCGCAGTACTGCTGGATCACCAGCAGTACGCATACTATGGTAACAACTCGAATCACATTTCCCCTTGCAATTCGCCGGGCGAAAGCTCCCCGGCCCTACTTAGTGACGTGCCCCGGAATCTCTCCGGGGCACATCATACTGCTTACTGTAGTACTACAGTTACTTCTTGTGACATGAAACGCACAGCTTGCCGTAGTTGCTTGAATACACCAGGCCGATCCCCGAATTCATATGAGGATTGTGGCAGCTGGAGCACTGCATTGTTCCGTTGAAGAGCCGAACGGTGGTCTGCTGTCCTGAACCGTTGTCGCCGCCCCATACTTTGTAGGTACTGTTCTGTGCCGCATACAATTCCTGCGGCACCAGTGCCTGCACGGCGTTATAGTCGAAGTTCACAGGATGCACATGCTGCAGATCGAATTCGCCGCTCACAACGTTCGCCGAATACGACACGCTGTGATTGTCAAGAGCCGGGGAGCCGAACGGCGGTTGCGTATATGCCGCGGCCGCGAAAATACCGGCGCTTCCATCGTGGCAACTCAGGCAAAATGAGCTGTAATTATCGCTCGTTCCCGCGTCCTGGACGTTCGCATCCATGGAATTAGGATTAGAATAATATCCGAACGTCTTGCCAACCTGCGATGCGCGAGCCCAAAGAGGCTGCGCAATCCCGTCCTTCGGGATGTGCGGAGCGTGACAATAACTGCAAAGGCTCTTTGAACCGCCTACGGGGTGAGGTACCGGGTTCCCGAGCGAGTCTGAGCCGAACGTATTCACCGCGCCTGAATCTGGCGTAAAATCATGCGGTCCTTTCAACATGGCGGCGCGCGTTCCCTGCGTCCCGCCGTTCATCGTCGGAAGTGGCTGCTTTTGTGAGAAAGCTACAGCGGATACCACCAGCACTGCGAGAAGTATGAATGCTAGCTGTTTCATACTGGTTGTACTCCTTTCATTTTGTTTATGTTGTTCAAGTTAGTTGTTTGCCTCGTACTCCATACGATCCATGTTCCCTTGAGGCATAGAGAAATAGATTTCGTTACCATTACCTTTACCTTAATTTCCTTTGAGCAGCTGGAACACCTGTACACGGGCGTTAAGATTGTCCGTTACGTAAATCGTGTTCCCCTGGTTGATCGCGATTGAGACCGGATTTTCAAATCCGTCGTTTCCCGGCGAGTATCTGCCCACGAACATGAGCATCTCCCCCGCGTTGTTGAAGATCTGATAATTGTTATGCTGGCCGTCCAGCACGTAGATATTTCCGTAGGTGTCGATCGCTATCCCTTTCGGGCGCGCGAACGTTCCGAACGCGTCTCCCTGTTTGCCGAAGGTACGCAGGTACGTTCCCGAAGCGTCAAAAATCTCGATCCGAAAATTAAACGAGTCCACCACATAGAGGTTGCCTGCTGTATCAACGGCGGCGCTCTGCGGGAGATTGAATTCTCCGTTGCCGTCCCCACGCCGGCCGATTGCGAACAGCGAGTCGCCGGTCTCGGTATACGCGAATACCTGATGAAGCCGGTTATCCACGATATAGATGCGCTTGCGCACCGTATCAGCAACGACGTCGACCGGATTGGGAAATTGCTTGTCTTTGCCGATCGTCCGGACAAACCTGCCTTCGTTATCAAGGACGGCTATTTTGCCCGAGCCGGCCAGGCCGATGTAGATATTTCCGTGCGCATAGGCGATCCCTCGCGGGTCCTTAAGCTCGACGACGCTATGTTCGCCGATCGCCTTCACTTCTTTTTTCTTCGTATCGAACAGAAGAACTCCCTGCATTGCGTCCGTCACGTAGAATTGCCCTTCATCGCCGACGCAAATATCAAACGGACGTTGAAGCTTCACGATACTCGCCTTTCCGGCGAGGGACCCGAGCACCGAACCAATGCCGCCGGAAAAATCATCTTCCCCGCGATACGTCGTCACATAAGCCACCCGGGGACTATCCGGGGGTTCGGGCCATACGATCGCCCGTTCAACAGATGCCTGATGTGTCGTTCCGCAGCCGGAAATTATGGCGAGCGCCGCGCAGAGGCAAAGGAGCAAGAACAGGTGTCTAGTCATGATGTTTTTCCTTAGACTGTTTTTCAATTTCTTCTATTGAGGGAAGCATGAAATCGTCCCTCTTTTTCTCTTCGGCCGATGGTTTGAAATCGATGCCTGCGGTGGTGCAGGTGATGCCGAGAGTCAGAACCCATGATGCCGCCGAGGATGTCGAATAATACCCCGGGCTGGCATGCAGGCTTATGTTCGGGAGTACCCGGAACGCCAGCGAGCCGATGGCCTGGTAACTATTCCGGCCCAGATAACCTTCGATGAGCTCGAGACCTGCCTGAGCGCCATGGCCGAGTGTCACTGTTACTCCGGCTCCGAACATCGGCGCACTCTCATGTTCAATCGAGGCAATTCCTGCGAGGAACGTGGGATGAACGCCGTCGGAATCAGGCGTCGCGACGGCCGCCGCCCGGAACGCTTCAACGGGGAAAAATCCGTCGTGCTGATCTTCATCCGACATGGTCGATTCAATCCAGCCGGACAGTCGCCGTACGACAGGAAGCTCCCCGGGAATAGTGATCTTGCCGCCGAAGCCATAGCCCAATTGCGAGTTTGTCGTTCCAATTTGTTCTCCGGTAAACCTTATATACGCCTCGGCATTACTCGAGAGCCCGCAGTTCAGGCTCATCGTGTGTACGCCAAGATATCGCTTATTGAGAAAGTCGACCCGCGCGTATTGCAGCCGAAATTCCGAAGGCGGCGCGATCGTTGCGGTCGGCAGCACAACAAGGCCGGATCCGCTCATCAGGCCGAGATCAGAAAACGTCTGTGCCCCGCCGGCGGACACGGCGGTGAGAAGAAGGACGAGGCAATATATGCGCGATGTTAATGACATTGGGTACAGATATCCATTCGCCCGCCCGGAAAGCGCTTGAGTTTTTCAAAGTTCGAGCCGTGAGGATTGTGACACGTTACGCATGAGATTTCCTCTCCGTTCTTGAGTTTCGCGTACCGTAGGGGATGACGGCCCACGGGGTGATTCATTTTTTGATCTTCATGGCAGCTCGTGCAGATGTCATAAACATCGGCTTTCAAAAGATGGTCACGCTGTGTCCCGTGCTGTGAATGGCATGTGAGACATTCGCTAGCTACCGGATGAAGCGACGAAGATGATTCAACCTGCTGCTGCTTTTCACTGTGGCAATCATAACATGCGGTGGGAACACCCTTCTCCACCACTACGGCGTGCCGTTCCTTCGACCAGCTGTGGCACGACTTGCATTCGTCCATTTCGACCGGGGCATGAAGGAATGTTGAGTGCTTTAATTCCTTATGGCACACATTGCAGTCCGCATTCATCGTCTGGCCGCTGTCCGCGCTGGGAAGACCTTCATGGCAGGTGGTGCAGCTCTGCTCAAGAGCTGAATTGTGAAAGAGGTATCCGCGGTCGACGGTAGCTTTTGATTCCAGGGCGGTTGTCGTCACAAATGACACGGCATGTTCCCGTTGTCCCGGAGATGAAAAATAGATCGCGTTCGCGCCCGGCAGAAGCGAGACATGCAATTTGTACAGTGTCCTGGCGTCGTTATTCGGATCATCGTAGGTAGCCGCATACGTGCTGTCCATCCATCCCCGAAGGTAGATCACTACTTCCGATGCATCCGACTGCTTTTGCACCGTTTTGGCGAGCTCCGCAAATTCCTTTTTTTGCCAGAGGCCTCTGATCGAAAGGGTGTCCGTGTAACCAAACTTGAGCGTGTCAGGGTCTAGATATCCTTTAAAATACTTGAACGAATAGGACAACAACTCGATGGTGGCCTGCGGCGGGACAAGACGATAGAAGTCCGCCGCGAATTTTTCCCGCACTCCTTCTTCTGCCAGATTGAACGATTTCCGTTTTTCCCATTGGGCCGATACGACGAGCTGGGGGGCTGATTCTTTTGAGGCGGAGATAATGAGCAGCTTACTCTGATCGAAAGAAACTGAATCAGGCGTGGAGGGGACGAGGATGACGATATCCCGATGCGGGGCATCTCCTAACAGCATAATGCCGGTGAGACTTAGGAGCAAATATGTGATGAGGGTCTTCAACTGGAAATCGTCGTTTGGTAGATAGGGTTACACTTATGATGCCAAAAGAAAGTATCTTTTTTTAGACGTATTGGCAAGTTTCCGACTCGTTATTTCAAAAATGACTCTAAAATCGGGGATATTCCTCGTCCCAATTTCAATTTTGAGAAAGGGAAAATTGGGTAAAAATTGCCCGGTTGTTAGCTTTTCAGGGAGGATTGATGAGAGGTCCGTGCTAGTTCAGAATCCAGGCCAAAGATTACCCGAAGCAGCGATGCTGCCTTTTTGAGGTCCCCCTGATCTCCGCTTCGCAGGTTCGACATGGGTTCATGAAGGATCTTATTGACAATTCGCTTGGTGAGCTTTGTCAGTTCAGAGTTCATTTCCGAACTAAATCGCGTTTGCACGCGCTCTACTTCTTTTTGGCGGATCTCTTCTACCCATTTTTGTAAATCGTGGATTGTCGGAGAAATTTCGCGCGTAGCGAACCAATGATCGATCTGGATCATCTCATCCAGGAGTATCGCCTGAACCTTCGGCACTTCCTGCCGGCGCCTCTCAGCATTGCGGTTAACGATGTGCTGCAATCCGTCGATATCGTGCAGGAAGAGATTTGTCATCTCTGCTGCCTCCGGGACCACATTGCGCGGAACGCCGAGATCGACAACGACGAGTGACCTGTTGCCGCGCTGTTTCATTGCCTGCCTGAGCATCGGGAGATCGAGGACGTACGATTCGCCCGCTACCGAGGTGATAACGATGTCCACTTCACTGAGAATCGTCTGAATTGATTCTACACCGGCGGCTTCAGCTCCCATCTCGGCGGCCAGCCTTTCTCCCCGCTCACGGGTTCGATTCACGATGATCAATTTCCCCAGGCTGTTGCCATGCAGATGCTTTGCGGTGAGGACGCCTGTTTCACCCGCGCCGACAAGGAGTGCTGACTTTTGTGAAAGATCGCCAAAGATTTTTCTCACCAGTTCCGCCGACGCAGAACCGGCCGAAACAGCCCCTTCTGTGATCTCAGTCTCCGTGCGCGCCCTTTTCGCGGCATGCATCGCAACTGAATAGAGCCTGTTGAGCACCGGCCCGAGTACGCCAATTTCCTGGGCGAGCGTAAATGATGCCTTCACCTGATTGAGAACCTGAACATCGCCAAGGACCATGGAATCAACCCCTGCCGCAAGTTTGAGGAGATGATGCACGGCCTGAAACGATGATAAGACGTAAAATCCCCCGCCGGCATTTTGCCCGGTAACCCCTTTGAACGAAAGCAGTGCCTGGTGAAGAGAGAACTCGTCGACATCGGGCCGTGGGACGTAATAAAGTTCTGTACGATTGCACGTCGAAATAAGCGCGCATTCTTCCACGTAATGCTGCTTAAGAACGGGCAGCCACGTGCGCAATTCCTCCGGCGTAAAGCAGAGCCGCTCCCTCACAGAAAGCGGAGCCGTGCGGTGGTTCATCCCAAAACACTTTACGTTTACTCTCATGGCGATCTTATGCGGCAGTGATTCGGCGTTTGAGTGAAACACCTGACCCGGCGATAATAAGGACAACACCTGTCCATACCACCATCATTAATGGTTTAATGCTTACTTCGAGGATCAGCTGCTGTCCTGCCGGCTCTCGTACTTCAGCGCCGATCCCATGCAGTTCCACGAGGACCTTTTTTTCTTCGACGCTAATGGCATTCAACGAAATCCTGGGAGCGGTGGAATTCGCGGCTTTTGAAAGGAGGGGTAATTCTGCCGGCATCATTTGCCGCTCACCGCGTTCGTTGAAAACTAACTGTGGAGTCGCCTCATGCTCCACCCCCTCTGCCGAAACGCTGAGCACGGCTCCGACAGACATGCCACCCGGTTGGCCGTGGGAAGACATGTCAAACCGGGCAAACGTGATTTTATATCCATTAATTTCCTTCGTTTCGCCCTTTGTGAGTTCATAGGTCCCCGCAGGACCTTCCGGCTGGCCGGTCGATTTCAAATCGATTGGCGATAGATAGAGGTCGCTCAACGGAAAGATCTTGATATCCGGCTCTCGCATCACCGCCTGGTTGTATTCGCTGTAATAAAGTTTCGGCGAGGCGGTGTATGATCGTGTCCCGTCGGAGACATCGATGAGAACGATCGGTTTCGCACCGTGTTCCTCGATTCCCTTAAACGTCAGTTGATATCCCTGAACATTCTGAGGTTCGCCCTGCTTCAGGACGACCTGTTTCGTCACATCAAATGCGCCGGATCCCACGATCCCAATGAGCAGCAGCCCGACGCCGATATGCGAAACCGGTCCTCCAAGGCTCATCCAGCCTGAGCGATACTGCCGGAACGTAATAATGACATTGCTGATAAGGGCAAACGCCGCAGAACCTACAAAGATCATCTGCATGGCCGAACGCACCCCCGCGACATAGGCGATACTGCACGAGAGCAGCGTCAGAGCGAGCGACATCGAAAAGCGTTTGAGGATCCCGGTCTTTGTCTCCTCAGACCATCCCAGGAACGGGGTCACCCCAAGGAGCAAAGCGATGCAAATGGCGACGGGCAGGTTTACTTTGTTGTAAAACGAGGTTTCAACCTGGGATGCCTGGCCAAAGAGTCCAGTCAAAATCGGGGAAGACATTCCGAAGAACGTGAAGAGAGCCCCGACACAAAGAGCGAAAAGCCCGAGGAGCAGTGCGAATTCGCGGTTAAATCTAAATTCCAGCTTTGAATATGGAATTTCCCTGAAGCGTACCGCAAATGTCCCGATGCTGATGGCAGTACCGAATACCATCGCGGCGATGAGGTAATTGCTGATGCCGAGATTTGCGAACGAATGCACCGAAAAATCAGCCAGCACTCCGCTGCGGGTTAAAAATGTCGCGTACAACACCAGGAGAAAGGAAACGATCGCAAGAAACAGGTTCGTCCTGACGAGCGCGTTCTTCTGCCTCTGCACGAGTAAGCCATGGATCAGCGCAAGCAAAACAAGCCATGGGACGAGAGAAGAGTTCTCTACCGGATCCCAACCCCAGTATCCGCCCCATCCCAGGACTTCGTAAGCCCAAAAGCCGCCGATGACGATGCCCGCGCCGAGTGTAACGGAGGCGAACAGCGTCCATGCAAAGCCGGACTTATTCCAATTGTCATAGTTCTTCCGAATCAGCCCGGAAACGGCCAGGGCAAATGGGAAGAGCGCCGCGGCATATCCGATGAATAAAATGGGGGGATGAATTGCCATCCAGGGGTCTTGAAGCAATGGATTCATCCCCGATCCATCGTGCGGGATCACAGCCGAGGTCTCGAACGGACTTTTCACGATCATGAGGAGAAAGAGGAACGCAACATAACTGCTGATCAGCGACATGGCATAGTGGTCGCGTTCGTTGGACCTTTTCAAAAAAACGTATCCCAGCAGCGTTACCAAGAGTGTCCAAAGCAGGAACGTCCCTTCCTGCCCCGCCCAGAACGCGGAGATGAGGTACAGCAGGGGCTGATTCAGCGAGCTGTTTTTAGCTACGTATGCGAATTGAAATTGATGGCTGAGCAGGTCGGCAAAAAGGAGGAACGAGGCGACGACACTGGCTCCCGTGGCAAGGTAGAATAATTTCACGGCATGGCTTTTCTTAACGGGAAGCATTTCCCGGGGTCCGCGATTAAATTTTCTTCCCTCGATAATGAATACTATGGCTGCTGCCAGGGCTGCGAAGAATCCGTGCCAGATCGCTACAATTCCAAAGTTCACGCTGAAAATCCTTTCGATGTTAGTCCAATTCTGACATTCTACAAGTCAATTACCGTTCCAACATGAAATCACTGAAAATGGCTATTACTCCACGATTTAAAGAGTTATTTTATCAGAATTGAGAAATTGGAGGGGTGAAATTGCAGGGCTGAAGGAAAATAAAGAGGTGACACCCGGTTGAACGGAATATCACCTCAATAAAAGCAAGGGGTACAACGACTTCGGGAACTACCTTAATGAGTATTGCGCTGCCGCTTTTCAATCCTCTTAATGGCAAAATACAACGCGAGAGCGACGACCGAAATGATGAGTGTGGCAACACCCAGACCCCACCTCCGGAAGTAATATTCCTCGACAGCGGCGTTCCCTTCACTGGTTACGGTGGATGCGACTTTCATCCCCACGTTCACGACCTCCCTGAATTTCGCCTCGTTGAACGCGTGGACGGCTGTCCGGGATTGCAATCTCGCCTGATGCGCATCGCGCAGTTTGAATTTCGCCTCGGAGACTTCCATCCCCTTTTGCTCTGCATCTTCCACGACTGCCGCAGCCTGTTGCTCACCGGCTTCGAGGCTGTCGATCATTGAGCGCATCGCCTTCGCTGTGGTGAATCCCTTGGACGACTCTCCCGCCTGGTGGCATTGGCTGCATGTTGCTCCTTCATCTACCCCGAGAAGCTTGTCTGTCGCATGCACAATATCGTGATTACTGTGACATGTTTCACATTCCGGTAGCCCGGCATCATCGAACGCTTTCTTATGAGGGCTGGAAGAAAACAGATCGGCGTTCAGCGCATGGCAGGAGCCGCATACCTTCGAGACCGATTCCACCCCCGGAGGAGCAGCCCCGTGATTCCCGTGACAATCATTGCATGCGGGCGCGGCGACATCGTGCTTCTGCAACAGTGCCATTCCATGGACACTTTGGGAAAACTTTGCGTATTGATCCGTCGGGATCTTGTATTCTTCCATATACTTTGCATCACCGTGACAACGGGCGCAAGTCGAAGGGAGATTGACGGCGTACACCGCCGATTTCACATCTTTGGCTGACCGGATGTCGTGACTCCCGTGGCAGCTCGCGCATTCAGCCGTTTTTGGATCTCCCTTTGCATTCCGCATTCCGTGAATGCTTGTATGGTACTTCTCTACCTGATCCACCGGAAGCGCCGGGTTGTAGTCGCGCATGAACGCAGCATCGGAGTGGCACTTTGAACAGGTCTTGACGACATTTAACGGGTAGACAGGAGAGGCCGGGTTCTTGACTGAAACGATCCCGTGTGCGCCGTGGCAGGTGATGCACTGCGCGACATGTTCTTTTCCGGAAAGCGCAAGCTTCCCGTGAACGCTTGCCTGGAGATTTTCCCATTGATTTGTCGGGAGGGCTGATCCGAATGACTTCATCTTGCCGGAATTCGCATGACAGCTCGCGCAGCGGGCCGAAATGTCGTCGCCATGCGGCACACCCTTGAACCCGGCCGTTGAATCCATTGCCTTATCCTGGTCTTCCTTCGATGCATCGCCTCCGTGGCATCCTGCACAGGAGATCCCCTTCTGAAAATGGATATCAGTTTTGAACTGCGATGAAGGTTTGTCGTCGATGGCCTTGTGACAGGTATAACACTTGTCTTCGCCATACGCTGTTGAGATGAGAAGAGCAGCCGCAATGATCGTCAATATGCCACGAATGAATGATTTCATAGCAGCCACCCCACGATTGTCAATATGATGATGTACATGACCGCGAACATCCCGAGGTAATTCACAAACCGGTTCCGTTCTCCAAGGGAGCTTTTTCGATCCCAGAAGGGCACCAGCATCCATAGAAGCCCGGCAAAGCTGAAGAGCATGATGCCAACCACCTCCCCGTCGAAGAACAGGAGCTTGGGAGGAATGAATTTCAACGTCTGGAACATGAACAGAAAATACCACTCAGGCCGGATTCCCGCCGGTGCAGGTGCAAACGGATCTGCTTTTTTGCCAAGTTCCCAGGGAAAAAAGACTGCCAGAATCGCAAGAAGATTCAGCACGATGAGCCAGAGCAGGAGATCCCGGAGGAGGAAATTCGGAAAGAACGGCATCGTCTTCTGTTCGCCTGTCGTCCCCGATTCGTGCCCGAGCGGCTCGCTCATTCCCTGACGCTGCACGAGAACGAGATGAATACCGAGAAGCAAGGTAAAGATGCCAGGAAATACTGCCACATGAAATCCAAAGAACCGTGAAAGCGTCGCCCCGGTCACCTCCTCCCCGCTCCGGAGAAATTGCATGATTGGTTTGCCGACAACCGGAACGACTCCGGCGATATCCGTGCCCACTTTTGTGGCAAAGAACGCCAATTCATTCCACGGCAGAAGATATCCGCTAAAGCCGAAGGCGAGGGCGAGGAAGAACATGAGCATACCGGTCAACCACGTCATTTCCCGCGGCTTGCGGTACGATTTTTCGAAATACACGCTGAACATATGAATCAACGCTGCAAGGATAAAGAGGTTTGCCGACCAGCTGTGAACCGACCGCATGAGCCAGCCGAATTGCACTTTCGACATGATAAATTGAATGCTTTCGAACGCCAGCTCCTCTCCGCTCTTATAATACAGGAGGAGCAATATCCCTGTCACTACCTGGATGATAAACAGGAAGAGTGAAACGCCTCCGAAGTAATACCACACGGAATGACGATGGATCGGGACGTATTTTTTCCCAAGGAATTTGACGAGATCCTGCAGATGGACCCTGTCGTCAACCCAGCCATAAAACTTTTTAAGCGATGTTTTCATGTCGAAGATCCGCTATGCATTTTTTGAGATAAGTACCTCTTCGCCCTGAACCACAACACGGTATTCTTCCAGAGGCCGTGGAGGAGGGCCTGACACGTTGCGGCCGTTGAGATCATACTTTCCGTTGTGGCATGCGCACCAGATGAGGCCGAGCTCTTTCTTGTACTGGACGGTGCAGTCGAGATGGGTGCATGTCGCAGACAGCGCACGGAGATCCCCGTTCGCGTTTCTGACGAGAATGACCGGCTTGGTCCCGAACTTCACGATCGTTCCGCTGTCCTTCGGAATATCGCTGAGCTTTCCGGCCTTGACGCTCGAGATCTCCACCTCCCCTTGCTTCGGTGGCTTCATATAAGCAAGTATGGGGTAGAAGATCGATGCCGCAAGAGCGGTCAGCCCGCCGGCAAGGATGAACTTCAAAAAACTCCGCTTGGATTCATTCGGTGAAGGTGCGTCTGTCGTCGTCTGCATAGAGATGTGGTGGTATGGGTTAGAAATAAAATTTGGGAGTTATAACGCCTTGCGCCCCCGGTTCGCGTGCGGTATCGTTGTTGGGCATTTGGGTTTACTGGTCTCCGTTATGGCAATCGCTGCAATTCATTTCCTTCCACGCATCCCCGATATCCACCGGGTGCTTGTAGTCGATTCCCCCGAGGGAAATTCTCAGAGTATCCTTCTCGAACTTCTGCGCGAGAATTGTGTGACAGGTATTACAATCACGGGAAAGGACTTTGCCGTCGCCGCTCACATGCTTTCCGTCGTGGCACCGGAAACAGCCCTTATAGTACATGTGGCCGAGATTATCCTGATAATGCTTCCAGCTGACGTTCATTTCCGGGAAGTAGTTTCGGGAGTAGATCTTCTGCGTCTGGTCAATTGCGCTGTCGATCTGCGGTTTCTTTGAAGACGTGATCGACGCATAATTTTGTTGATAGAATTCGTTGATAACCGTTCTAATGCTGTCCATCGCTTTCTGCTTTGTCGTATAGGGCATTTCAAGCGCCTTCACGGCGATGCTTTTCGCGTTCGGAAGCGCCGGATCAATCCAGCCCAGGGCCATGACATGATTCACCGATCGCGCCGGAGGATTATAGATGTGCGTCGGCCTGTTATGACAATCAATGCAGTCCATCCTTCGTGTAAATGCGCTCTTTAGTGAATCGTCTGACACGTTCATTTCAGTGCTGCGGTAAATGGTTTCCTTCCCATCGAGAGTGCGCGACCGAACCCAGGGAATCACTTGCCGTTCCCGGTCAAGGGCGGCATACGTCACCTCATGCCCGATGTTCATATGCCAGTGAATGCCGGAAGTCGGTCCCGCCTCGATATTACCGCCGCCGATTTTCATCAGGAGATTTAATGTCCACTTGGTATTGGCCTCGTCTGAAACGAAATACGTGTTGACGTGTTCTTTTTCGCTGAAGAATTGCTTCGGCCAATGGCATTGTTCACAGGTTTGCTGCGCCGGCCGAAGATTTTCGATAGGAGTAGGAATCGGACGCGGATACTTGTCGAAGGCAACCGAGTACACCTGGTAGCTTCCCGAGAGTTTCGATTTTACAAAATAACTTGCACCGGATCCGATGTGACACTGAACGCACCCGACGCGGGCGTGCGGAGAAAACTGGTACGCCGTATACTCGGGTTCCATAACAGTGTGGCATGTTTCACCGCAGAATTGGTCCGATTCAGTATGTTCGTAGGCCTTGAAACTTGTGAATCCAATGATGCTTAACACCAGGAGCGTCCCGATTGCGATCGATGTCACGGCTGCGCGATGACGGGGATTGTTGAAATCGACGACCGGCAAATGGAGCCCGTGAGGCTTTCCTTGCCGCTCGCGGCGATGCTCCCGGCGGATGCCGATGGGAATGAGAATGAGCCCGGCTATGAGGAATACCGGGACGATGGTGAATGCGAAAATGCCCATGTAGGGGTTCGGATTCTCCGAAGTCGCTTCGAGGAGGACCATAAAGAGAATCACCCCCGCGCTGATACTCGCGAGCGCCACGCCGATGAGAGTAATAAGATTATAGAAAGAACTGGGGAAAATACGCTTCATGCGTGCAAGTGATTATGTTAGGGGGTGGTCGTGAATACTTTGTTCGGTTCGCCGCGAACTTCCTGCGCTTGTTCCGCTGGTTCCGCAACCGAAGCTTCTGCCGCGCGAAGGTTTTCCAATTCGAGAGGGTGCTCCTCTTCCATTTCCGCTTCGGTAAGCGTTCCTTTAAACCATGCAATGTTCATGGGATAGGTGTCGGGGTTAAAGATGACGTAATAGAGATGCCAGACGATTATTGCGAGGGTCGCGAGCCATGCTTCGTAAAAGTGAATTGTTCGTGAAATATCATACCCGAGCTTCGAGAAAAGACCTATGAATGTATTGTCGAACCACATGATCACGCCGGTCACTGCCATGACGATTGTCCCCCAGACAAGCGCCCAGTATTCGCTCTTTTCAATATAGCTGAAACGGCCGAATTTCGGCTTTGCCTTCGATATCCCCAGATTGTACTTCAATACGGAAATCGCGTCCCGGCCATCCTGCAATTTCGGTACGAGATCCCGCACGAGTTCCCTGCCCCGACGGGTCGCCGCAATGTACAGAACATGATAGACTCCTGCAACAATCATCACAATTGCGGCAATTCGATGCGTGACGCTCCGCATGTCGAACATACGGTCGCTGAGGCTGCGAATCCCCGCGACCCACCAGGCATCCGGATACCTCAGCATAAATCCTGTCAGGACAAGGAAGAAGAAGCTTATCATGAGCGATGCGTGCTGGAGGCGCTCGTTCAACGTCATGCGAAGATACAGGGCGTGGCCATTGCTCTCTTCGGCCTCATGCCCCCGTCTCACACGAAGCTTTCGGCGGGCTTTTTTCAGAAAATCGAGGCCGTTATGGAGGACCATTCCGCCGATAATCGTGACGATGCCGATGAGGTAAATCGTCGCAATCCAGTACAGCATGGGATCCTCTTTCGCCGTCATCGCCACGTGAACACTTCCGACTGCAAATTGCGTGTTCGCCCCCGGGTGGCACTTGCCGCAGGTACCTGCCAGGTTTGCCTTGTTCACGGTGGAGGTCGAATCAGCTGAAGGCCTGATGTTATGGGCGCCGTGACAACTTGCGCAATTCGCCACATTGACAGCCCCTCCTTTTATCGCCAGGCCATGATAACTGTCGGCGAATGTTTCCGTTCTTCCACCGGGCAGGCCATACTTGGTGGTGAGTTTAACGGAGGAATGACATGTAGAACACTGGGCGGAAATATTCGAAGCGGATACCGAAGAGCGCGGGTCGTTATGCTTGTAAATGGTATGTTCGCCGTGACAGTTCGTGCACGTCGGTGCCTCGCTTACCCCTTTCGCAAGCGCCATTCCGTGAACGCTTGAGCTGAACTCCTTCGCGATATCCGCGTGACACTTGCCGCACGTTTCGGGAAGCTTGCTTCTGTTGACGAGTGCCGCAGGGTCGCTCCCTTTCTTCATTTCATGGCTTCCATGACAATCGACGCAATTCGCGGCTTTCTGATTACCGCGAAGCAGCGCAGAGCCGTGAACGCTCGTTTCGTACGAGGAAATAAACCCGGTCGACGGAGCGGTACGCGACCGGACGTCGGGATCGTCACGATGACACGAAAGGCAAAGATTCATCTGTGCGATTTTGACCAACGAATCCTGAGGTTCTCCCGAAGAGGCAATCCGCTGACTGTGACAGGTAAGGCAATTCGGGGCCCCCGTTACGTTCGCCGCGAAAGCTTTTCCGTGCGCGGATTCCCCATAATGATCCTTCACGTCTCCGTGACACTCGCCGCAGGATTCGCTGAGATGCGCAGCGGAGAACTTGGAATCAGCCACCGATGGAGCCACGATGTCGTGCGTCCCATGGCAATCTTTGCACGAAACATCCGGCTCCTCATGCTTCAGGATGGCCGCGGCCAGCTGAGGATGAAAGGTATGCTTGAAGGGGGCGTCTTTGTGGCATGTGAGGCATTCAACAGGTGTAATCTTTGCCTTATGGGGAATATCGTCTGCCTTGAATCCCGCATGGCAGGCCACACAGACAAGTTTCCGGTGCGGGGATTTATCAAGAACCTTTTCCCGAACGAACAGAGAGACGGTTTTCCCTGAAACCTCTTTCGTCATACCGCTGTCGGAATGGCACGTCAGGCAGTCGGTTCGTGTCTGAGCAAATACCAAGGGTGATTGCATGAGCAGATACCCATACAACCACCCCAGTGCGATTCGTATACACATTTTCATAAGATATTCTCTGCCGACTTGCAACCGATTATCGTTCATCGGCCAGAACGCGTTTAACTACGATTGAGCATAAGAGCTCAGAGCTTACTATCCCTTTGCGGGAACCGAATGTTTAATCTTTGCCCAGCTTTCTTTAAAGTTGAATCCTTTGAATGTCGGACTCTTCTCGTTGTGGCAAGTTTTGCATTTTGCCTCAATTGCCGCGTCATCTTTATACAATACCAATCCCGCCGCAACTGCTTTCGCTTTGTCCTTCATGACGGACATTGTCTTATATCCGGATCCGGGACCATGGCACATTTCGCACTGGTTACCGTCCTTCATGTCAAACGTCTTCTCTGCAGTTTTGTCGTCGGCAGTAATGGCGTGGCATTGCAGGCACTCTGCGGTTTCGGACGCGGGTTTCGCAAGTCCTTTTGCCTTGGCAATCTCAGCCGCCTTGGGTGACGCCAGCGCCTTGAATGACTCTGAGTGTTTCGATTTCTGCCAGACCGCGAATTGATTTCCTGTCTTGTCGGACTTGTGGCAGGGCGCGCACATTTTCACACCAATGTACTTGTTCGCGCTCTTGTCCTGACCCCACGCTGAGATACAACTGCACGATACGGCAGCTACGATGATCAATCTTATGAGTGTTCTGTTCATGTTTTCTCCTTGAGATGTGGTTTTGAGCTTTAGAAAAGATGCTTACATATACTGGCTAAATAATCAACATAGGAATATTCTACACTGATGAGAATCAAGGCACATGCCAAAAGGCTGAGCTTGGAGTGCCTCAAAACAGTCAAATTTCCTCAATCATTCGTCTGAATTTCTAGATTCCTTCTCAGAGATGAAAAAACGGGGCCTTCATTTTCAATCTTGAAAAGAACGAGGTTAGAAATCCCTCTCCTCCCCGGAGACATTCAATTTGCCATTGATATGCTTTGCCTTGTCAATGATTACAAGACTCGAATTCACGACATCGCCGTGACAGTTTGAACATGCCGTAGAATCCGGATGAGTTCCCCCCTCTGCGACGGACTTTGGGAGTGCCCGACCTGCAAGCGTCGCCTTCGTGACGTCACCGTGGCAGGTACCGCAAGCCATTTGTGATCCTGACGAGTCGTTCCAGACAGGTGAGAACGCGGTGTTACCATTCTTGAAATTCCCGTGGCAATAGGTATTCGCGCATGATATTGAGGAAGCGTCAAATTCGGGCTGGGGAGAGAATAGGGGCAATCCCGCATCGTGATCCGTCGTCGGGGTTTCATTCGTCACCGTGGTGGCAATGTAGCCATTCATTGGAACTTCAGCCGGCAATTCCGAATCGACGTGTCCCGGTGAATAGAGTGAAGGGGGCACAGTATGGCATTCGGAGCAGGCAGAGCCTGCGGAAATTGCTCCTCCCACGAGATGTTTCTGATGCGCACCCACGCCCGGAGCCGAGCGAGAAGTATTTCCAGCAATATCGTTCGGTGGAGCGGCGTTCGTTCCTCCGTGACAGGTGGTGCAATTCTCAGGACCTCCGGGAAGCGCATGGCATGTGCGGCACGAAACATTCACGACCCCGCCATCATACAGCCTGCCATGACATGTTTTGCATTGGCTCATATCCCATTTGGCGTTCCGTATTGCTTTTCCATGGAAGTTGCTCGAGGCAGGATCTTCCCACCCTTCACCATGAACCGTAAGAGGAGAAGAGGGTGGCGGCAGATCTTTTTTCAATTCCGCGCACCCGGCGAGAATCAATCCAATAAGAACAACCTGGAGGCTCAATATATCGTGCTTCGTCCGATGCATCGATGTCAGGGTTTTCGCAATTCAGCAACCGATGAGAGCGCAAGTTCTACCGCAAATCTACTATTGTGCGCTCCGTGGCTTCCCTCATGCTCGAGGAAGTAGTAATTGTAAATAGCACCTGCAAGAGCAGCGGGTCTGATCTTCAGCGGGCTTCCGGCGCTCGCATTAACGGTAACTTCTCCCGCCGCACTCTTCACAAGCCATTTCTTCGAAGAGCCGCCAACATTCCACTTCTTCACGACGTTCGTGTCGCTCATAAGCGCATAGAGCGTATCCAGATATCGGTCAATGAATGTCTGAACGCCCTGGCCTCCTGTTAACGAGCTTGCCTCACTGATATAGTCAGGTGAACTGAAGGTCGAAAGATGGCACCCGCTCGTTTTACAGCCGGTGAGCACCGATCCGGGGGCGCCTTCCCATTCATAACGGATATTCATCGTGTGCCCTCCCCCCTTCCCGGTGCCTGCGTTCGGAGGATACGACGCTTCCGCCATATGGCAGATCGGGCAGCCTTCCTGCTTGATCATCGCGTTGGATGAATGATTGGAATTTCCGGTATACGTGTAATCTGAAAATCTGAAGCCCCCCTCTCCCATAAGCATCTGACCGTTCACACCGTAATGAGGATACCAGCGGCTCGACGTAATTGTTATCGTATCGGTCATCGCCGTTTTGGACGGATCAGGTTTTGGAGTCATAGGAGAAGAGGTTCTGGTTTGATGGCACTTCACGCAAAGATTCCCTTTGCCATAATCGAAGTTCGCATCAGGAACGCCCTGGATAAATGACGCGATCGTCACCGGCGTTCTGTCACGAAGCGTAAAATTGCCTCGTGCATGAGGAGAGTGGCACGCAAAGCATCCCGGGGGACTCGGATTAAATACTTCATTCACCACCTGTGTTGCAAAATTATCTCTCCATCGCTGCTGAAAGCCCTCGGTGGTATGGCAACCGGCGCACGAAGGGCCGTTTCTTTCAAGATCTCCCCCGATTGCGTGTTTGGAGCTAGACCACTGATAGACCCTTCCTGCCACATAATACGTCGTATCCTGGTCAGAGCTATGGCATGTTGCACATTTGATTCCATCAGCAAACCCTTCAAATCTGTCTGAAGGATCGCCGGAAGGCCCCGGAGGGCCGGTCTCTCCCTTGCAGCCCCAATAAAGAATTGATCCTGCAAGAAGCAGAGGTATGGCAATAGAGAATTTTCTCATGCATTTCATACAACTTTCCTTTGTTCGAAGAAGTTTTCTGAATTATGACTACCCCGTAAATTTCTTACCGAACTCCATTTTCTGTATGGCACAAGGCGCAGGTTGGGTCGCTCCCCTGAACATCATGACATGACATACAGGCCTCGAGGTCCCGTCGGGCAAGATCGGCATGCCGGCCCCCGCCCGATCCCTTTCCGATCGTCGTGAATCCGGCCATCGTATGTGAAGCAGGCTTGATCTTTCCCTGAGAGATATTTCCTCCCGCCTCATGGCAGGTGGAGCAAAACGTCTGTTGTTCATGGCATGAGCTGCAATCGAGCAGTTTCGACTTTGCATCGACGCCATGCGTGAACCGATAATTCAGGCTATGCACCTGCTGCAGCCGAAGCTGCTTCGGGGAATCTTTTGTCGACGTGCGCGAACCCGGTTCCACCATGAGATCCTTGTCGGATCCGAAATTCTTGAGTTCGGTGCCCGTATGACAGTCCTGACAGAAAGATTCCACGTGGCATGTCCGGCAAGAAACGTCCAGCATGCCGACACGCACCTGCTCCTTATGATGTCGGCGAAAATCTGCCGCACGGTGGTCCGCAGGCACCAACGTGATAAAGTCCGTATGGCACGCCTCACACTGAATCGCCGCGTTATGTTCGTTGTGGCAGGAAATGCAGGCAGACATCAACGGCATATTCCGGCTGGTCGCAAGCGATGCATTCTCGACGCCGGCGTGGCAGTGTTCGCAGGAAACCTTGAGATTCTCCGTGTGCGAATGATGAGAAAAGATGAGCTCGGGTTTCACCTGGTGGGCAGGAGAAACACTATCGATGGAACTATGACAGTATGCGCACTTAGTGGATATTTGTTCCTCGTGACAGGTCGTGCAGCTTTGATGATCGCCTATCAATCTGTCTGAGGAATGCAAGCTAGCCTTCACGGCGGTATGACAGTCTTCGCAGCCGATTCCCCTATCCTGTACGTGGAGCTTATGCGAGAATTTCAAACCCGAATCATAATTTTCATCTTTCCAGTAACCACTACCGGAAGTTCCGTCCATCGCCAGAGCCAGGCCAAGGACAGACAAGAGAATGGCAAGGAAGACCGCAGTACCTTTCGTCACTCGTGTGCCTCCTCGCGATCAAACAACTTTAGATCGCGGCTGAACCAATAGTTCAGCTTCGCGTACAGCCGGACGTCGTGATCCATGACCTTATTCCTCAGCCACTGGATCTGAAAATCTCCCGACAACCATTGAAACGGCCGCACAACAGCTCCCAGCGTCCCTGCAAAGATATCTTCGCGAGGACTTGATTCGTCGAGGCGATAGGCCGAAAAAGAAAAACCGAGGGTCGGAATAAGCCGTCGATCGAGGAACGGATAGGCGGCTTGCCCATCGATCGAGCTCAGCTGGCCGGCATAACCGTCGGTGCCGGAGAAGCCGAGGCTTCCATAATTGAAATACATACCGAGGGAAATGCGCCTGCTCCGATCGTCTCTGTAATCGACAAACGCAAACCGACCGTACGTGAAGAAATCCGGGAAGGGTGTGTATTCAATTCCTCCCTCGTACTCGCGGATCGACGAGACCGGGAAGAAACCGAACATCGAATTAAAGGGAATAAGAGGTTCGCGGTACACAAAATCCCCCGTAAACGTAACATGCTCATTCGCCGTCATACGCCCTCCAAGCTCTCCGCGCCGGCTTCTCTTAAAGTTCAAGTCATAATCATATCGCCCGTGCACCTTAAGTGCCTCACCGTCGTATCTTGTATCGACACCAAAAGCCTGGTCTGCGCGCGAGTCGGGAACAATCTGAAGTACAACGGGATTAAAAAGCGAATCCGAACGCAACGCACTATACTCGTCGCGTTGGATATGCCGATTCGCATAACTAACACTGACGCGAATATCTTCGGGCAACGCCGCGATGATCTGTCCGCCGAGAAAGAAATTCTCATTCAGGTCCGCGAAGCCAGTCGATCTGAGGTCTGGGCGAACGTTCTCCCCTCCGTAGCCCAGGATTGTGATCCCGGAGTGGTTGAATTTCACTGAGGCGCCATCGACAGATCCATTGCCTACTCCCGCGAAGACTGGGAATCGCCCAATTCGTACATCAGCCGAACCAGCGGAGTCTTTCCATTCCAGAAAAAGATTACTCACACGAATTGCAGCATCATTTCCGAATGATTGGGAGATGTTCGTTACGCCGTAGAGTGAACTATTGAAGGAGATACTGCCTTCCGACACGGTGAGTTGCATCGATTGATACGCGCGCGCAATGATTCGGGAGCTGTTGACGGTATCGAACCTTTCGAACGTATAGACGGATGTACTGAACCGGCCGGCAACCCGCTGGGCCACCGAAGTGGAAGGTAATGAGAAGAGAAGAACAATGATCAGTCCAGCTATACTCCAGGGCATCGAGTGAGTTCCTTGAAATGTTCCCAACCCCTATCAATGAGCAGTACTACGATCTAATGTTCGAAATTTTCATCTCAATGTCAAGTAATCTTAACAGTGAGAGCATGACCATGATATTGGTTCGAAAAACCGAAAGCCTCAGCGGCCCTCGTCAGAGCGAACTTGATTACGGAGTTTGTTTGTTGAGCTGAAACCTGAAGGGTATGACGATCCAAACAGTGACCGGCCCGCTGTTCATGATCGCGGGGGTGAAGAGCCAGTGTAATGCCGCCTCAATAGCTACAGCCTCGAACAATTCTGAGTCGCTCTTGGCGACAACGGCTTTCTTCACCTTCCCCTGCTTGTCAACGAGGGCGCGAATCCAGACGGTTCCTTCGATACCTGTCCGCCGTGCAATCTCAGGATACTCAGGATGTACTTGCTTTACGGGGATGGGAGCCTTTTCTACGGGAACAAATTCATCCATTCCGGGATCGTCCTCCGGAGCGATCTGGATGTCTTTTTCAATGGCGAGGTTTCCTCTCTCTTGGCCCTCTCCCACGGGGGCGCTTTGAATCTGGGAAAGCTCCTGCTGCGTCGCGATTGTCTGCTCAGGGTTGATCTCGACGTCGGGAACAGGCACCGGGATGCCGATGGTGGGCTTCGTGACGGCAGCCGTCACACCGACAGCCGGAACCTGGTCAGCCTGCTGAATTGACGGCGGGGGTCCAAGCTCGCTGTACTTCATCATGCGTACGGTAATGATCGGCGCGTCGTCATCGCCGGCGAAATATTCCCTGGTATAGTAGCCGGTTATAAGCAGCAGATGGAGAGAGATTGAAACAACGAGGGATACGGACATAGTCCGGTTGAACAAACGTTTGATCTCGAGCCTTCCGTATGGAAGGACTGAATTCCTTCGCTCAAGATCGTGGGATATGGCAGTCATGGCTGCTAAGCATGTTGCGGCATCAGCTCACGTATGCTCTCCATGATTTCTGAAAGTTCAATGGGTTTGGAAAATGCTGCGTCAACGGAATTTCGGATGAGCCCGTGGATCCAGGAATTATTGAACAACGAGGCATAAAAGTACATGATGCGAAGCTCCGGATGCTCTTTCCTGATGGATTCGAACTGTCGCTGGACCATTCCGATCGGGAGGCCGTCCAGGATCACCAGGCCGGGTTGAAATGAGGCTACCATGATCGTGAGCATCTTCACATCTGTTGTCGTAACGATATTGTAGCGATCCTGCAGTAAGAGTCTCAGGCTCATGCATAAGTCCATATCTGGACTGTATAACACGATTCTCGGCGCCTGGGTATCCTGCCCGTGGTTCAGGGTTGGATCCTGTCTCGTTATGTCGGAGTGTATTAGCACAATTCCCTCTCTTCTGATTCTTTCATTTTCCAGAGTACTAAAGGACAATCTCTGTGCCATCATTACGTGCTTTGTCAGTTGTGAAAATAGTGAAAGAGAGGCTCAAAATGCCCCGACGGGAGTTAAAACTTCAACGATGAGTAAGTGAACACCCTGTAGCTCTCACATATGAGAGAGGGGGTTCAGTGAACCTTCTCACATTTGAGAAGCGGGAAATTACTCCTGCTCGATGCCCAGATCTTTGATCCGGCGATATAACGTGGGGAGGCTTACGCCAAGATCGTGCGCGGCGTGTTCTTTGTTAAAACTGCATTTTCGAAGTATCGTAAGGATATACTGGCGCTCAAAGTCTTTGATCGCCGCCTCCAGGGAAGCTTTATCCGTCGGAACGGTAACGCCCGACTCCGGCTGCAAGAAGCCGGGGAGATCATCCATCGTAATGTGTTCGTGAGAGGAGAAGATGACAGCCCGTTCAATGATGTTCTCAAGCTCACGGATCTCTCCTTTCCAGGTATGCTGCATCAGCAGGCGCATAACGTCGTTTTTTGTCCCCTTGATATTCTTTGACATTTCATTTGAATATTTCTGTATGAAATGATCGATGAGCAGCGGGATATCGTCCCTTCGTTCCGACAGAGACGGGAGATGAATTTCGACGACATTAAGCCGGTAGTACAGGTCTTCCCGAAACCTCCCGGCTTCTACCTCACCCTGAAGATTGCGGTTCGTGGATGCGATGATCCTGACGTTCACCGGGATCGCGGTGGTCATCCCGACGGGGGTAATTTCTTTTTGCTCCAGCGCGCGGAGCAACTTTACCTGGAGCTGGAGAGGCATTTCACTGATTTCGTCCAGGAGCAGCGTCCCGCCGTCGGCGGCCTTGAAATAGCCGATTTTATCGGCCACCGCGCCGGTGAACGACCCCTTGCGATGCCCAAAGAGCTCGCTTTCAATCAATGACTCGGGAATTGCCCCGGCATTGACCGCGATAAACTGTTTGTTGTTGCGGCGGCTGTTAAAATGTATCGCTCTCGCGACGAGCTCCTTCCCCGTCCCGCTCTTTCCAGAAATTAATACGTTGCTGTCTGTTCCGGCGACCTTTTGGATCATCTCGAAGACTTTCTTCATTTCGGCGCTCTTGCCGACAAGTTTTGAAAAATCGTAATCGCTGTTGACGACCTTCCGGAGATACTGATTTTCCAGGACGACTTTTCTGTTGTCCAGCAAACGGCGCACTTTGACGAGCAGCTCATCAAATTCGATCGGTTTCAGGATGTAATCGCTCGCTCCTTTCCGGAGAGCGGTGATGGCGGTCTCCAGGGAGCCGTAGGCGGTAATGATAATGACGATCGCTTCGCTGTTCATGTGGACGGCATGATCGAGAAGTTCTATCCCCTTCATTTCAGGCATTTCCAGGTCGGTAAGAACCAGATCGAACGCATCCGTGCACAGTTTATCGTATGCCTCTTTTCCGTTTGCCGCCTCGACAACTGCGTAGCCTTCTTTTTTCAGGACAAAAGAAATGGATTCGCGGATAATTTGTTCGTCGTCTACGACTAAGATTCTGTCTGCCATGGTATTCTTCTAGGTGATCGACATTTCAGTGATTATCGGAAGCGTCACGGTGAAGGTTGTTCCCTCTCCGGGAGAGCTGTTGACAGTGATGGTTCCTTGAAAACTTTTTATTATGCCGTAGCTTACCCATAATCCCAATCCGGTTCCTTCACCCACTTTCTTTGTTGTAAAGAAGGGCTCAAAGATTTTCGGGAGCATTTCTTCCGGAATTCCTTTGCCGTTGTCCCGGACCGATACAACCACGTGATCTGACGTTACCGAGGATGTCAGATGGATTTCCCCCTTTTGGCCCGCGCCCTGAGCGTTGTGTGAGTTAATCGCGTCGACGGCGTTGATGAGAATATTAATGAAGACCTGCTCGATCTGATCCGGCACAAGGGGGAGTTTCGGGATCTCCGGATCCAGCCCGACGTGAAACGATATTTGCTTTGCCTTTTTGCCGACGCGTACGATCTCCACCGCCTCAGCAAGACTTTTGTTGATATCGGTCTGCTGGACCTCATACGACGAGCGGCGGGAAAAATCCACGAGGTCGCGGATAATCCTTGAAATTCTGGTGATCTGGCTTTTAATGAGCTCGAGTTTTTCCTGGGTGAATTCATCCGACGTTTCCCGTTGGAGAATTTGTACCAGCGATGAAATCGAAGTCAACGGATTTCCCACTTCGTGCGCGAGGCCGGCGGCAAGCATCCCGATACTCTCCATCTTCTGGGCATGGACAAGCTGCTGTTCAAGATGTTTTTGGCCTGTAACGTCACGATGGACGCCGAAGTAACCGACGATCTTCCCATCGCCCTCTACGATCGGCGAAATCAGAAGCTGCGTGAAAAACGGTTCCCCGGTGCGCCGCCTGTTCTCGACCTCCCCGACCCAAACTTTCCCGGAGGTGATGGTTTCCCACATCCTCTTCCAGAAGATTTTCGGCTGTTTTCCGCTTCCGAAAATATGAGGATTTTTGCCGATGAGCTCCTCCTTGGAGTAGCCGCTCGCCTTTTCGAAGGCAGGGTTGACGTAGATGATCTTTCCCTGGGAATCGGTGATCTCAAGGGGGTTGACGGTAAAGTGTGCAATGTTCGAGAATCGGAGAAGATCCAGCTCTTTTTGCCGTTCCTCCGAAATGTCGCGGCCGACGAGTACGCAATAGCGGACGAGTTTTTTTGTATCCGAAGGATAACAGCTCAGCGAGAGGTCGGCATCGAACATGGACCCGTCGTTTGACCGCAATTTTGTTTTGAGAGAGACCTTGCTGCACTCCCGTATGCTTTCCGTAACTCCCTGCCGTATCAGGTGACGTTCCTCTTCGAGGCAGTAATCGTAGAAGAGTTTCCCGACGACGGTCCCAGTGGTGCCCGGAGAGAGCAGCTGCTCGGCCGCGGCGTTGAGCTCGACGACCGTTCCGTCGACGTTCAAAACTGCGATGAAATTTGGCGTGAGATTAAGAAGCTCCTGGGGGATAATCATGCGTCCCAGCCCGCCACCGTCAGCGGACGCTTCTTTCACGACTGGTTGTCTCATAATGGTAATAGAATTCCTGTTACACCGGATGCCTGCCAAACGCGGTATAATCTAAGGAATGTTGGCGAGAGTTCAAACTGTTTGAGAATAGATGGTTCTCGGCTTCTCGCTCCTGAGCATGGAGGCATCAAAGCACATAGCAATGTTTCTCAGGAAGAGACGGCCGAGCTCCGTCACGCGTATCGCAGAAGCGTCGTCGATGACGAGTCCGTCTCCGATAAGGGGCTCCAGCCTTTCCATCGAATGGGCGAAGTAATCGGTAAACCGGATATTAAACTTCTCTTCCGTGTCGCGCTTGGAGAGCGTAAGATCGCACATGAGCCGCATGATGACATATTTTCGAATTTCGTCGTCAAAGGACATCTTGTACCCGACGCGTGTGGGAAGAATGCCTTCATCGAGCGAACGCTCATAGTCGGGAATAGTTTTTGCGTTCTGCGCGTAGGTTGTTCCGAAGTGGCTTATTGAGGACATTCCAATGCCGAAGAGATCCGCGCCGGCGTGCGTGGAATATCCCTGGAAATTACGGTTGAGCTTCCCGGTTCGCTGCGCAACAGCCAGCTCATCGTCGCGGCGCGCAAAATGATCCATGCCGATATAGTCGTATCCGGCTGCCGTAAGTGTCTCGATCGTCGACATGAGAATCTCTATCTTCGTTTCACCCGACGGCAGATCTTCCTGATGGATGAGTTTATGCTGCTTCTTCATCCAGGGTACATAGGCAAAATTGTATACCGCAATCCGTTCCGGCGCTATGTCGATGATCTTTTTCAGGGTCTCAGAGAACGAGGCGGCAGTCTGAAGCGGCAGGCCATAGATAAGGTCAATATTGGCGCTGGCAAACCCCATCTCCCGGCTCCACGTGATCGCCCGGCGTGAAATTTCCTCACTCTGAATACGGTTAACCGCCGTTTGTACCTTTTCGTTGAAGTCCTGAACCCCCAGGCTGATGCGGTTGAATCCTGTCGCCGCGAGGGCTTTCATATGCTCGTACGTAAGATCCCGCGGATCTACCTCGACGCTGATCTCTGCCTTTGGATCGAAGCGAAAAGACTTTCGGATGTGCGCTCCCAGCTCAAGAATTTGCTCAGGGCTGAGATATGTCGGGGTGCCTCCCCCCCAATGCATTTGAACGATGTTTCGCTGAGGATCGATCATCCTGGAGAGAAGATCGATCTCTTTCTTAAGATACGACAGATACCTTGCGATAATCGGCATATTTCGCGTTATGATCGTCGTGCATCCGCAAAAATAGCACAAGGTGTCGCAGAACGGGACATGAACATAAAGCGATGTATCCGTCGTGTGTTTTCCGGATTCGTTTTCGAGAATCGCGAGCTTATTCTCGGCGGGTCCGAAATCGGGTGAAAATACCGGGGCCGGCGGATAGCTCGTGTAGCGGGGACCGCTCACGCCGTATTGTTTGATGAGAGAGAAGAGCTGTTCGTTCATGCTTTATGATTTCCTGTTGTAAGACATCATAAAGAAGGTCAAATCTTATGCCATGAATGAATACAATTGAAAATAGCCAAAACATAAAGGAAACGAGCAGTATGTGGGTTATTCTCTCTGACTTGAGAATTTGTGAACTCAAATTCGCAATATTGAGAGTACAGAATGAGTGGTAAGAGACAGCGGCAGAACCTAACCGCCCTATATTATCGCAAGAGGAGCAGCTTTTTTGTCTCGCTATAATCAGATGTCCGCAAGCGATAGAAATAGACGCCGGTCCCGTATCCCTCAGCATTCCAATGAACGGTATGCTCACCCGGTGTGGCAGGCGCGTCGAAGAGTGTCGCGATCTCCCGCCCGAGCAGGTCAAGGATCTTCAGTGTGACGAATGAATTTCGGGGAACGCTGAAGCGGATGTGCGTTTCCGGGTTGAACGGATTGGGATAATTTTGAGAAAGAGAAAATCTCGCCGGGATTCGTTTCGAATCATCGCTCTCAGTTCCCGGGGGAGCCGGCGGGAACTCACCATCCGGGATGATGCGGACTCTGGAAGATGAACCGGAAACCACCGAATGGGAGATAATCAGTGCGCCATCCTCTCCCGCTTTGACCCAATACGCCTTTCCGGGATCGATCGTATCTGCTATGTAATAGCCATTATGTTGATACCCGAAGAACTGTGAGGTGACAATTCCGCCGGGGATACTACTGATCATCGAGGTCGGAATTGCATACGATATTGACCCGATCATATTCCACGATTTTTGTACTTCGAATGTATCTTGCTCCAGAACCCGTCCCGGAAATGAATAGACGGTTGTATCGGAATGCTTGAGCCAATACCCCT
>DATJGD010000024.1:0-22732 GCA_035495255.1 Bacteroidota bacterium
AGCATCGGCCTGAACCTCTCGAACCTCGGCCCCAAGATGACGTATATCGACGCTGCGCAGGCAGATCCGCTTCCGACAAATCTTCGGCTGGGCATTGCCGCACAGATCATCAAGAGCGAATTTAACAATGTCAACTTTGTCGTCGACTTTGCCCGCTTGCTTGTCCGCCGCTATCCGAGCGACACTGTGAAGGACGCGCAGGGTGGAATCGTATCGATCTCCGATCCGCGTGTGGACGATCTTCCGAAATCTCTCTTCAGCGCATGGGGTGACCATGCATTCGACAAGGTAACGATCGGCACCGGTATCGAATACTGGTACGGCGCGCCGAAGCTCATCGCGTTGCGGTTCGGATATTTCTATGAGAATCCCCAGTTCGGCAACAGAAAGTTCCTCACGTTCGGCGCGGGTGTGCGCTACGACGTGTATGGATTCGATTTCAGTTACCTGTCCGCTGTGGAAGAAAATCATCCGCTCGGCGAGACATTGCGATTTACGCTCCTGATCGCCTGGGGCCAGTAACAATGTGTGACAGACAGGTGCGGACTTGGTCCGCACCTGTTGGTATTTGCAGAGGCTACCCCACAAGGATGGAATAATCTCCCATTACTCACAATTCTAACGTCGCTGTGCCATTTCCCCGTTATCGTGTCCTGGTGTTGTCGATTCTCCTGCTCCTGGCGTGTTCACTTTTTGCGCAGGAATCAACGAGGCCTGCATTCAGCCATCCGCTGAATATGAGCCGTGAATTCAACGCCGGCGTCAGAAGCGCTGTGCTGGTTCCGGAAACACTGAAGGTTCTTGTAGCGATGATCGCGTTCCAGGAAGACAACGAACCCCGGACATCAGGCACCGGAAGTTTCGACACAACGATTTCCACAAGAAAGATTATCGATCCTCCGCCGCACAACCTTGCGTACGTTCAGAACCACTTGACGTTTGCGGAAAATTATTTTCAGAAGGCGTCGAACGGCAAGCTCGTCGTCGCACCGACGATTCTCCCGGGCGTCTACCGGCTCGCGCAGAAGATGGCGTCCTACAGCCCGCCCCGTTCGAGCACGACGAACCTGCAAATCGGAAACCTCATGCAGGATGCATGGCATCTCGTCGACTCACTGACGCCGGGATTGCAATTTCAAAACTACAGCGCCTTCGTGATTCTCCACGCCGGCGTGGGAAGAGACGTCGATCTCAGCAGCCAGCTCGGGTTCGATCCGACCCCGTTCGATATTCCATCGCTCTATATTAACCTCACGGCACTGCAGAAAATGTTCGGCCCTTCGTTTGACGGGATTTCCGTCGAAGGCGGGTCGTTTAAGATCACCAGCTCTATTATACTTCCGGAAACTGAGAACCGGGAAATAAATACCGGCCTTGGCATCGCGCTGCTCCAGCTCGGCATCAACGGGCTCACCGTCGCAAGCCTCGGAAGCCACCTTGGTTTGCCGGATCTCTTCGATACAAAGACAGGCCGAAGCGGCATCGGGCGGTTCGGGTTGATGGACGGTCAATCGATTTTCAGCTGGGATGGTGTCTTCCCGCCGGAGCCCTCGGCGTGGGAGAAGTACTATCTTGGATGGATTTCTCCAATTACAGTGCCCCCGGGCGAAGGGGTGTATTCACTCCCGGCGCCGGGCCTCAGCAGCGATCCCGATTCGGTCTATCGTGTGCCGATCAGCGCGAAGGAGTACTTTCTCGTAGAAAATCGTAACCGTGATGCCAACCGGGACGGGGCGACGGTCACCATCGAACGCAACGGACTTCTTATTCAGAAAACATATTATCGCGACACGACAAACTTCAACGCGTTCGACCAGGATTCCATCTGGGGCAACGTCATCGACGTCGACGAATTCGACTGGAGCCTTCCCGGCGGAGTGAACAGCCGGACAGGTGAATTTTTCGACGGCGGCATCCTCATCTGGCACATCGATGAGGGCGTTATCGACGCGAACCTCGCGAGCGATGCGGTGAATGCCAATCCGGACAGGCGCGGCGTCGATCTTGAAGAGGCGGACGGTTCGCAGGATATCGGCCAAAACTACGGCTTTATTTCACCAGGTTCCGGCAGCGAAGACGGAACGCCGTTGGACTTCTGGTACAATGGTAATACAGCCACGCCGAGATTGCTCTCGAATGAATTTACTCCTAATTCCCATCCGAATAGCCTGAGCAACGATTTCGCGAACAGCCATATTTATATAAAAGAGTTTTCGACCCGCAGCCCGAGGATGACGGCGAAGATACAGCTTGGAGACGATGAGATAAAGGGGTTGGTGAATTTCCCTAAAGCGACAAGCCGAATGGTAGGAATAAATTCACTGCGTTTTTCAGGCTCACAGCTGTTCATTGCAACTCAACAATTCATGCCCAGCCATGGGCCGATCGCATCTGTACCTGTAAGCGCTCGTCTCTATGGCTGGAACGTTGATGGCACTTCAATTAATGGTTTTTTTACATCGGGCTTGATCGCGGAAACTCCGCAGTATCCGCCGGAATATACATTTACAGGCACTCCGGTCATTGCGGATGTGAATAAAGATCTTTCTCCTGACCTCATTGAACCGGACCTCTTCAATAACGTTCCGTCTCTCGATGCATGGCAGCTTCATGACTCTAACAATGACAGTCTTGCGGAACGTTTGGGCCTGACGTCAAGTTTCCAACGTGTTACAACTTCCGTCGTGGGAGGGGACTCGGTCCTCGCGATTGGCACCCAGCACGGCGCTCTCATTCTCGTAACTTATGGAGGCCCATCACTTGGTGTCTCAGGTCAAATTATTGCTGCTTCAGATACGAGTGACATCGTCGGCGTAAGTCTCTGGCAAAAGCCTGATCAATTCATCGCGGTCTCCGCCGCGGGGAGAGTAAGTTTTATTACTCCAGGATTTGTACCGGATCAAGTTGAGTCAAGAAATTTTTCAGCTACAATGAATTCACCCTGTGCGACCGGTCTCATCTCGTCAACAATGGGAAGAGCATTTGCCCTCGCCACAGAGGAGGGGAAAGTCTATCTAGTCGACGGATCGTTGACAGATTTTCCCGGCTTCCCGTTCTCGACCGGAGGGGAAATCAAGAACTCGCCCGTTCTTGCCGATATCGATGCCGACGGAAGCAAGGATATTATCGTGTTCAGCGGCAACAAAATCTGGGCAATAAACGCCTCTGGTGCAGTACTCGACCACTTCCCGATCACAGTTTCGACGTCCAAAACAATTCTGACATCACCGATTGTGGCTGATCTCGACGGCGACGGAACACCGGATATTGTCGCGGTAACGCAGGAAGGCCTCATGGTCGCCTACGACAAGAGCGGGAAGATGGTTCGCGGATTCCCGATACTTGCAGGCACCAATGGTGGATCAACTCCCGCGGCATTTTACATGCCAAGCGCATGCCTTAGCTGCATCGATATTGGTCTTGCGGTTGCGTCCGATGATGGACAAGTGTATGCTTGGAAAACCGGGACACTGATAACCGGTCCTTCGGCACCACCTGAAATGCCATGGCCGCAATACATGCACGACGAGCAAAACAGCGGGCTCGATGGGTCGACGCCGACCGGCGCACCATCCCAGACCTTTTTCCCCGAGTCCCGCGCCTACAATTGGCCGAACCCGGTACGCGCCCAGGATAATTACAAGACGCACATCCGGTATTATGTTGCATCCGATGCGAAGGTCGTGGTAAAAATATTCGACCTTGCGGGCGATCTTGTCACGGAGCTGAGCGGCAACGGTATTGGCGGACTGGATAACGAGATGGAGTGGGACGTCAGCGGAATCCAGAGCGGCGTCTATCTCGCGCACATCGATGCCCAGGGAAGCAGCGGCAGCGGCACGGCGATCATCAAAATTGCCGTCGTGAAGTGAGGTGAGTTCATGCGGCGCCCCATGCTCGCGGTTATCCTCATTGCGGCGGTCTCCGGGTGCCGCGACGTCATTCCGTTTCAGGATATCACGACAATTACGGGCTACCAATTGAACGGAGCGCTGACGACGGCGAGCGGTGTTCCTATCGAGGGTGCGGACGTAAGCCTCGTCTACAACTATGAATTTCTCGGCGATGTTCCGTCGGATACCGTACAGGTTGTCGTCACGAAACCGGTAAGTTTTGTCGATGTCGCCGTCTACACGCCGACCTACGATCTTGTCCGCCAGCTATTTTTCGATAATCGCAACGAGGGACCTGTTCCCCATTTCTACTGGAACGGGCGCGACCGCAACAACAATCTTGTCCCCAGCGGAAAGTATCTTATCCGGTACGTCATCGATACGACGATCGTAAAATATACGCCCTGGATCGTCGAAGCACATACGACGGCGGCCACAGACGTCGGAGGCAAATTCACCATCTCCGGAACGCAGCTTCCCATCGGTGATGTGTTCGACATTTACGATAATACGAACACGTATCTCGGCACATACCGGGTCGCTCAAACCATCAACCTGAGATTCACCAGGCTGGGGCAGATATCGACCTATTACGATGTCGGCCTCCTTTCTAACAAAATTACGACCAGAACATTTATCCTTCAATGAAGTCACTTTCTTACTGTTGTGCGGCACTGCTCTGCGCACTTTGCATCATCCCCGCAGCGCGTGCGCAGGATGAATTCTACCACCCCGAGCTTGAGTGGCGCAGCATCGAGACGGATCATTTCTTCGTCCACTACCATCTCGGCACCGAGCGGACCGCCCGCATCGTCGCGAAAATCGCCGAGGAGATCTACGAACCAGTCACGACGCTCTACAATCACAAGCCCGACGGAAAAGTCAGCTTCGTGATTAAGGACTACGACGATTATTCGAATGGCGCCGCCTACTTCCTCGACAACAAAATAGAAATCTGGGCGTCATCGCTTGATTTTGACCTGCGCGGTACGCACAACTGGCTGCGAAACGTCATCACACATGAATTTACTCACGTCGTCCAAATCCAGACCTCACTGAAATTTGGCCGCCGCGTTCCGGCGATCTATTTCCAGTGGTTCCAGTATGAAAACGAACGACGCCCGGACGTGCTCTATGGATTTCCAAATGCCATCGTGTCGTACCCGATTTCCGGGTTCACTGTCCCAAGCTGGTTTGCCGAGGGAGTGGCGCAGTATAACCGCAAAGAGCTTGGCTACGACAAATGGGACGCGCATCGGGATATGATTCTCCGCATGTACTCGCTCGACAATAACATGCTGACGTGGAATGAGATGTCGGTCTTCGGCAAGACGAGCCTCGGGAACGAGTCGTCGTATAATGCCGGATTTGCGTTCGTCCGGTATATCGGCCAGCGCTATGGAGACGATAAGCTGCGGGAGATTTCAAAGAATCTCTCTTCGCTGACCGCGCTCACGATCGACGGTGCCATTGAGAAGGCGACCGGCAAGCCCGGCAAGGACCTTTACGACGAATGGCGGGAGTATCTCAGGACAGATTACGGAATCCGGGTTGCCGGCCTGCGCCAGCACCTCTCATCCGACACCATCATCGCAAACGTCGGATTCGGCAATTTCTATCCCACATTTTCCCCCGACGGGAAATCGATCGCGTACGTTTCAAACAAGGAGGCGGATTATTTCGGCCTTTCGGCGCTCTATCTTTACGATGTCGCAGAGAAGAAAGAAAAGCTGTTAAAAGGGGGAGTGAGGTCTGATTTTTCATGGTCGCCCGATGGAAAGAAAATTTATTATTCCCGCACGACGCGGCGCAACGATCACTGGTCGAATGTGTTCGACCTGTATGTCTATGATATTGAGCGGGAGGATGAACAGCGTCTCACCCATGGATCACGCGCGAACTCACCCGCGGTTTCCCCGGACGGCGCGGCGATTGCCTATGTTGCCGGCGCTGACGGCACCATCAATCTTTACACAATGAACATTGACGGCACAAACATCCGTCAACTGACGAGCTATCACGACGGCGAGCAGATCTTCAATCCGAAATGGTCGCCGGATGGGCAGAAAATTATTTTTGACTATTCAATAAAGGACGGCCGTGATATCGCAACTGTCTCTTCGTCCGGCGGTGAAGTGTCGTTTGTTCTTGCAACTCCGAGAGACGAACGCAACGCGATCTTCACGCCCGACGGATCGAGCATTATCTTCTCGTGCGATTCCTCCGGCATCTTCAATCTTTATGAACTTCATCTTGGCACCAACGATGTGCGCCAGCTGACGAACGTTCTCGGCGGTGCGTTCATGCCGACGACGAACGCTGCGGGCCAGCTCGCGTTTGCGACGTATACATCGACAGGCTACAAAATTGCTTTCATGAACAGCCTGTCGCCAATGGAGGATGCCGCATCGTACGCGCCGGCCTCCGCACAACCTGAGCCTGTGTCGATGCCGGGCGATCACATGTCCGGATCCGGCGATTCTTTTGCAAGCCGCCAGTTCGCATGGGATTCGCTTCGTCATTATGATGACAGAACTGTTCCCACGCCTGTTCATGAAACCGGCTACCGGAATGTCGCGACCAGCCTGACATTTCTCCCGCTCATCCGTGTCGACAACTATAACACGAAAAGCAAGGGAATCGACGTGATTAAGGTTGGGCTCTATGCATATTCGTACGATATGATCGATCGGTATGGGTTGCTCGCCGGTGCTGCGTTCAATCGGAAGGGAGAGCGGGACTTATTTGCATCGTTCGAATACCGTGGGAAAGTGCCGGGTTTATACCAGCTGGGATTGGAGCCGGCGGTGTCCTTCGAGGCGTACAACATCACGCGCGAGAGCCAGGACGCAAGCCTGAGCATTGAGGGAAGGCCCGACATCAACATCCCCGTGACGGTGACCTACAGCCTTGTCGAACTCGATCTCGTGATGAAGCAAAAGGTTTGGACAGAAGCTCTTGAGCTCGAGGCGCGTTACGCGCACAGCCGGTATTCAGCCAATGTGGGATCGTTCTTCTTCTTTGATCCGTTAAGCGGCGATCCTCCGTTCCTCAATTCCGCCTTCAGCAATCTCTATTTTGTCGGAAACGACGTTTCGGCGACATGGAGGTTTGAAGCGATCAATCCTTCCCGCACCTCCGAGATCAACCCGACGGGGAGGAAGATCCGCTTGCGTTACGATTATGAATTCAATAAATTCAATCCGAACAGCGAGTACGAAGTCTCCAACGGATTGCTTGTCCCGAAGTATCAATACCCCCGGTTCCACCGCCTCGAAGCACGATGGCGCGAATCGCAACCTCTGCCGGGCTGGAAGCACACGCTCTCCGTGGAGGCGAGAGGCGGCTCAATTTTGGGGCCCCCGCAGGACGACTTCTTCGATTTTTATATCGGCGGGCTCACGGGCATGAAAGGTTATCCGTTCTATTCGATCGGCGGAAACGAGTATGCTTCAGCAAATGTGACATACCGCTTTCCTCTCATTGAGCATATCGACCTGAGGGTGCTGCAACTCTACTTCGACAAACTCTACGCCTCGTTGTATGGCGATGCAGGTACGGCATGGACCGGCGGCGGCGTATCGGGGCAGCGGTTCAGACGCGATGCCGGCATAGAACTGCGGCTGCAGGCGTTTTCATATTATACGTTTCCGACAAGTATCTTTTTTAATGCGACCTACGGGTTCGACCAGTTCGACCGGTATGTGAGCACGATTAACTCCAATGTTACCTACGGCAAAGAGTGGAATTTCCACTTCGGTGTTCTCTTCGGGTTCGATCTTGATTAATAGAAAGGAACGTTCCATGGCGACACGTATTCTCTTTATAGCTGGCCTTCTTGCGATTGCACTTCCTCTCTGCGCGGGAGAGCAGCCCTCGATGTATTTAACCGGAAACCCGAGAGTCGATTTTTTTGGCGGGTCCACGCTTGGCGGAGCATCGCTTTCCCTGTCTCAACCTCCGGCGTACACAAATCCCTTCGTGCAGTCCGATATGGATGAGACATCCCGAAAGGAGAAATCGCCGTGGGCTGCCGGCGCGATGTCGCTCGTCATTCCGGGAGCCGGCGAGTTGTACACCCAGAATTATCTCAAGGGCGCAATCTTCTTTGTCGCCGATGTCGCGGCATGGACGCTCGCCTACACCTACCACAAAAAAGGGGATCGTCAGACCGACGAGTTCCAGGCGTTTGCAAATGACCACTGGAGCGCAACGAGATACGTCAACTGGACCCTGAAAAATTTCGATCATTTAACGAATGGCCTGGCGGTCAAGACCGCAGGCGAGTATGCGGACGAAATCTATCCCGACGAGAGCGATCCTCTCGGAGAGCCCCCATCCTATACTCCTCCATTCCGCGGCATTGACTGGAGCTCGTTGAATAAGATGGAAGACTCGATTGGACACTATAGCGGCTATCAGGGAGGTGCCGTCAACGGATATACTCACCGGCTTCCATACTACGCCGAGCAGCAGTATTATGAATTGATTGGAAAATATTCGGAGTTCAGCAGGGGGTGGGATGATTCCGGAGTTCTGGATCCGGACGGCACTCTTGACCAGCAACTGCCGATCGTCAGCACATCGGCCAGGTTTTACGAGTATGCAAACATGCGCGCTCAGGCGAATCGATATTACGATGTTTCAGGAACCTGGGTGACGGTTGCAGTGGTCAACCATATAATTAGCGCCATTGATGCCTTCTGGTCAGCGACAAAATACAACAGCGCGCTCCACGCCGAAGCGCGGACGCGATTCGAGCCGACACCCTTCGGTTTGGTGCCAAGCACGGAAGTAACACTCAGGTACAATTTTTGACTGGATAGCGAACCGAACGTTCGCTCGCCCGATAGAATAGAAACGAAGGTTTCCTTCAGCCTTGCAGGCCAGGCAGAAGGGAACCTTCGGCCATTTCAGGCCGAAGGCGGCCTGGATCCTACTTCGGAACTCTCCACAGCGTAACAATTGCGGCAACAACGAAGACGATATTCGCCAGCCACGCGGTTAATATCGGGTGCAGATCTCCGTTGTAACCGAACGCCTGACCGATCTGCAGGAGCGCCATGTACAGAAAGCAGACGGCGATCGCAATTCCCACCTCAACCCCCGGCCCGCTTCTTCTTTTGATTGAAGAAAACGGAATGCCGAACATCACGACAATAACGCTCGCGAACGGGAAGGATATCTTTCCGTAGAGATCGACAAGCCAGCGGGAGACGTCGTGCCCCGCGCGCTGCTGGTTTTCCACAAAATTCTTCAGGTCGGTATAATCCATTTCCTCCGGACGTTCCTGCTTCTTGCGGATGTCCTCCGGAGAGAAGTTCAATGGCCCGATATTCAGGCTCGTAAACTTCTGAAGGTTCTCGCCTGACTGACCGAACCTCCGGACGATGCAATTCATCAATGTCCACGAGCGTGTCGCAGTATCCCACTGCATCTGCTGGGCGTCGAAACGGGCGACAAGCTTCGTAATGTCGTCCGGGTCGAAATCCTGGACGCTGACCCGCTGCGCCGCGTTCCGGTGATCGTCGAACATGCCTATCGATAAAATGCGTGTGCGCGAGTCCTGAATAAAAATATTGCTCTTCGAGACGTATTCGATGTTCTTTTGGAAGTAGACGCGGGCTATTTCGAACTTCTTCTGATTGGCGTACGGAACGATCCATCCGTTGACGTAGACCGACAGGACGCTCACGAGAAGTGCAAGTGCAACCACCGGAAGCATGAAACGGTAGAGACTGATACCACCGGATTTCAGGGCGGTCAGCTCGTTGTGAGCCGAAAACCGGCTCGTCACAAAAAGCGCCGAGAGCAGCATTGCCACCGGGATCATGAGCTTGATGATCTCGGGGATAAAGTAAAAATAGTAGCGCGCGATGATCGAGATCGTCGCATGACGGTCGAGGAAATCGTCGAGGTTTTCCATCATGTCGATCGCGACAAACAGTATGATAAACGCCACGAGAGCAAAAAAAGCAGTAATGAGGAATTGGCGCACATAGTATCGGTCAATGCTTCTCACGCGCGCTCTCCCTCTGCATCGCCGGACTCAGTACGGAGGGATGATGGAAGCAGCCGGCCAAAGAATCGCCAGTTAATGCTCAGCGACTCGCGTCCCATACGCAGCGTGAGATAGAGGCCGAGGACGCTGAGAATGATGTTCGCGGCCCACATGCCCACCCAGGGAGAGACAATACCCCTGTCGCCCAGTTTTTCACCACCGATGAGCGAAGCCCAATACAGAAGGAAAAAGCCGAGGCTCAGGGACGCGGCAACGCCAAATGTCCCTCGTCTCGCCATGATACCGAGCGGCGCACCGATGAACACAAAGACAATGCACGCGAAGGGGATCGAATACTTCTTATGTATTTCGACGACGTACCTGTTGATCTCTTCCTGGTTGCTCCTGATGATCAGCAGCTGATTGTCAATCATGCTGATCGCGAGGCGGGCTTTGCTCAGCGCGAGCGTGGTAGCGCGTACCCTTCGAAGAGCTGAGGATTCTTCCTGCCCCTGGGCGGGAAGCCTGTTCCCCGAGTACTTGCCGTCGGCGCGCTGAGCCTGGAGTGCGACGCCGTAGTTGATCTGCTCGAGGCTGTCGACGTATAACTGCATATCGTGAGCGCTCATTTCCCGGTCGCTGCGGGAAAAGGAATTCTCGGCGGATCGTTCAAAATCAAATCCTTCTGCCTTCATGACGATCCGGTGTTGGGCAAACCGTAACTTGCGGTACGCCTGCCCGGCGATCGCGCCGACCTGGTGAATCTCCCCGTTCTCCAGATCCATGACGAGTTTCCGGTAATCCGGGGTGAAGGTCACTTTCCCCCTCTGCGCGGTTACGACGACGTTTTCCTGAGGATCGGTGTAATCATAAATAGTCACGCCTTCAAGATCATTGGAGTACTCGAAGGTCTTTCGGGCGAGAATACTATATCCCTGAAGTTCCTGTGAGAAGACCCCGGGTTCGATCGTCAGTGTCGGCCGGATCCGGCGTATATCGATCATGAGGGTTTTGTATCTATGATTCGCCTCCGGTAAGACAGTATTATTGAACTGTATAAGGAAGTATGTGAGAACCGCGGCGCATACCGTGACAAGTCCCATCATCCTGTACAGGCTCAGTCCTCCTGCCTTCATGGCGGTAATTTCGTGCTGGGCGGAGAGTTTTCCAAAGGCCATAAGGGTAGCCACGAGGACGGACATCGGCACCGCGAGAACCACCATCCACGAGAGGCTCAGGGCGATGAGCTCCCCGATGACCCAGAATCCAAGTCCTTTCCCCACGAGCTGTTCCATCGCTTTCATGAGAAACTGCAGGAGGAAGATGAACATGAGGATGACGAAGGATAGAACAAACGGAGCAATATGGCTCCGGAGAATGTAAAAATAGAGGCGCATGATTTTCCTGATTAAATATAACCGTAAACGTAGCATTTTACAAACATCGTGTCTAAGCTCAAGTAACGCTTGCAATTATCAATCCTTTTTCCTATTTTTTAGATACAGTTACATGTGTTCGAGATGTTGGACAAGTGAAAGGAGCAGTTGGTATAGATTCTTGAGACGATTTTAGCAGCCGAAACGGAGCCAAGCTCGTGATCCCGCGAAGCAACGTTATCTCTGCAGAGTAACTTTACAAGAACTACATACACAACTTGACTCTTTTTCGCGCACATCGACGCGACCAACGTACTGTGAAGCAGTGGCGTCTGATGGGAGTGATTACTCTCATTAGTCTGACCATCCTGGCGTTTGTTTTCCTCCCTGATTCTTCACCAGCGACTGTTCGAGCCTATACTTCGGCGGATTTCTATGCCGGGGCGCATCATGATTTTTCTCCGCTGGATATTCAGGCCCATGCCGACACTGCCGATAGCGCCCGCCGCGCCGATTCCCTTCGCTTGCTGATGATGCAGGGCCGTCGGCCCGGCTACGATTCGCTCGGATTTCCCATTGATTCGCTAATCGGCGGCCTCGATAGCCTCGAGAAAAAAGACACCACGTGGGTTGTCTATCTCGATTCTACATCGAGATTGGAACAGTTCAAGTACAAGCGTACCGACCGTCCCGCGGCCGACATGTTTCCCCGCCATAAGTTCAGCCTTTTTCTTAATTCAAACTCCCCGGCGCTTCAGCGTGACGTGAGCCTCGATTCTACCGGCCAGTTCGTCACCGTCCACGAACGGGTGAACGGGCTTGACATCAAAGTCCCGACGACGATGACGCTGGAAGAGTACATCAACATGCGGTATAAAGAGGAGGAGCTGAATAACTGGCGCACGTTTACGCGCGAGTATACGATGAAGCAGGGGGGAGACGAGCTCTCGCGCTTCATTTCGAATATCACGACGATCGATATTCCAGTCCCGGCGAATCCGCTTCTGAGTATCTTTGGCAAGCCAATCATTAACCTGAAAATATCCGGTGCCGTCGATATCCGTGCCGCGTTCCGAAGCCAGAAATCCGACCAGGTCTCTCAGATCGGCTTTGACGTTTCCCGGAACGAGCCCGACTTCAACCAGCAGGTGCAGATCAATGTCAACGGTACCGTCGGCGATAAGCTCAATATTTTAGCAGACTGGAACACGCAGCGTACGTTCGAGTATGAGAACCAGCTGAAGATTAAGTATACCGGCTACGAAGACGAAATTGTCCAGAGCGTCGAGGCGGGAAACGTTTCTCTTCAAACCCCTTCACTTATCGGCGGCGGTCAGGCATTGTTCGGCATTAAGGCGAGGATGCAGGCGGGGCCACTCACCCTCACCTCGCTGCTCTCGCAAAAGAAAGGCCAGACCAAGGAACTCACGGTCTCCGGCGGCTCGCAGGAAAACAAGTTCGATGTTCTCCCGCAGGCATACTCACGGTCATATTTCTTTGTTGACACTGTCTACCGTGGATTCTGGGAAACGCTTCACCGCTCGCAATCGCCCACAATTACAGCAGATCTCGATGCCCATCGCATCATCGCCATCGACGTGTGGGTGAGCTCTATCGCTCAGACAGTGACTGACCGAAGTATCCTCAAGGGGCGCGCATATGCCTTCCTGCCGTCTCATCCGGTTTCACAGCCTTACCCTCCCGACCTGGAAGAAGACCCATCGTTGAGCCAGGCTCGTCAGGATCCTACAAAATTCTTTCAGGGATACTTCAAGAAACTCGACCAGGGGAAAGATTATATATTCAACCTCGGAAATCAGACTCAGTCGCTGGGCGGATACATCATTCTCAATCAGAGCATCAGCTCCAACCAGGCGCTTGCGGTCACCTACACGATCGTCGGAGGGAACGGCCCGGAGATCTATGGTTCTGCGCTCAACGATACAACTGTCCTCCTGAAGCTTATTAAGCCCGCTCAGGATTTTGCCCCGTATATCGAGCCCGGATGGGACCTTCTGCTCAAGAATATCTATCCCTTAGGAGGAAGGGACCTGAAGAAAGATGGTTTTGAACTCAAAATCTACCGCAGAACCGAAGGTCTTGAGCCCCAGGAATTAGTCCAGGGACAATATTTGCTGAACATCCTCGGCCTGGACCGTTTCAACGGGAACAATGACCCGGTGCCGGATAACACCTTCGATTTCATACCCGGCCTCACGGTCGATATCGAGCGGGCCGAGATTATCTTCCCGACCCTTCGTCCGTTCGATGAGACAATCGTCAAATATTTTGCAGCTCTTAGTCCGCCTCAGACCATCGGGGATTCTCTTCTGTTCAGCGAGGTGTACGACACGGTCGGGAACGCCGTCGTGAACAGCATCCGCAATAAGTATTATCTGCGAGTGAAGTCCTCGACCTCAGTCTCGAGCCGCTATAATCTCGGATTCAATATTGTGGAAGGAAGCGTGCAGGTGCTTCTCAACGGCATTCCGATGGCGGCGAACGTCGATTACACCGTCGATTACATCACGGGCGAGGTTGTCATTCGAAATCCTCTGGCACTCCAGCCGGGATCGAATGTCCAGGTGAAATACGAGCAGAATGATCTTTTCCAGCTTGCCTCGAAAACACTGATCGGTGCCCGGGGAGAAATAGACCTCTTTCCCAATACGAAGCTGGGCTTTACGGTGATGAACCTGAACCAGGCCACACTGAGCGATAAGGTGCGCCTCGGTGAGGAGCCCACGAACAACATGATGATGGGCGTGGACGGATCGACAGGATTCGATCTGCCGTTCCTGACACGCGCTCTTGATCTCCTGCCGTTCTACCGGACCAAGGAGCTTTCGACGATTCGTTTTGGGGGAGAAGCTGCATACAGTTTGCCCGATCCGAATTCAAAAAAGAGCCCGATCGCGAGCGACAATAATGCCAGCATCGCCTACCTTGACGATTTTGAAGGATCCCGCAGGACCATCACGCTCGATGTCACTGCGTCGAACTGGAGATTCGCCGCTCCGCCGGGATATTCACGGCTTGGGTTCATTGATGATTCGATCAAGACGTATTCAAAAGCACGCCTGTGGTACTATAATAACGTACCTCAATCCGGATTTGTGGGGCACGATGTTCCCCCCACTGAAATCTGGCCGAACAGAAGCGTCAGCCGCGGAACCGGAGCAGTGCCGCTGCTCTTCCTGGATTATAATCCGAATCATCGCGGAATGTATAACTTCTCCCCGAACCTGGATCAGTCGCTGCATCGGGTGAACATCGGCGGAACGACCGGCCAATTCAACGACCCGGTGGCGCGCGAGAGCAACTGGAACGGAGTCATGCGGTACATTCAGCCTATCGCGGGCAATATTCTTGAGCAGAACGTGAGTTACCTGGAAATATGGCTCAAGGCGGAAAGCGGTGATCTCGCTGATCTGCGGCGGGGAAGGCTCTATGTCGATCTCGGCAGAGTGAACGAAGATGTTATACCGAACAAAGTGTTAAACTCGGAAGATCTGGTGAGGTTCACCGACAATCCGAGCGGCATCCCGAGAGGCATTGTTACTCCGGGTGTGCCCCCAAATGGCAACGACGCGGGCTTGGATATGATGGGTGATGATGAAGAACGAAGTCAGTATGCGGGCTTCCTCGCCGTCAACGCCGGAGATCCGGATCTTCCGCTCGACAATCTGGGCAGAGTAGCAGACCCGAGCGGCGACGACTGGGCCTACAAGCGCGAGACACCCGATTTCAGCCGTTTCAACGGTTCGGAAGGAAACTATGACGCCACGAACGGCAGGTTCCCGAATACGGAAGACCTCGTCAATACGGGCAATCTTATTTCCGACAATCAGTACGCGGAGTATGTCATCCCGCTTGATTCGCTCTACGAAGCGACAACCTTTGACGATTCGACGAATGGTATTTTTCATAACGATCTCATTGTCGGCGGCAGCAACGGATGGCATCAGATCCGCATTCCGCTGCTGAATGCGAAACGAATTGTCGGTCCTGCAGGTCTTTCGGTACAGAACGTTCTGAGCAATGTCCAGTTTATTCGTCTCGGAGTCTCCGGTTTTGCAGAGCCGCTGAAGATTCGCATCGCGGAAATGGATCTCGTGGGAAACCAGTGGGTCCAGTACAATTCGGATTCCACGATGAAAGTTTCTGTTGTGAATATCGAAGATAATCCGGACTATTCATCGCCTCCCGGAGTTATCCGTGAGCGCGACAGGACCCAGCCCGATCAGGTTATTCTGGCGAACGAACAGTCACTTTCGCTTATCCTTGATGGCCTGCAGCTGGGCGAATCGCGCGAAACCTACAAGTCGTATCAGATCCGGCCGCTCGACCTTTTTAATTACAGAGTCATGAAGATGTTTGTGCACGGCGATCCTGCGTTCAGCTACGCGGGCCCCACAAACTACGATGCTGAAGTGTACCTGAGATTCGGTGCGGACACAAACAACTTTTATGAATACCGGCAGCCGGTTCGCGCGGGGTGGGATGAGATGGCTGTTATTTTTTCTCAGTTGACTGCGATTAAGGGATTGCGTGATTCGATCAACGTCGTATTTCATTATTTTCCGGACAGCGCCAACTCATCGATTAGTTATGGGATTAAGGGGAATCCATCCCTGCGGCAGATTCGCTATGTCGGTATCGGGATAACGAATCCCAGGCTCAGCGGCAAATCTCCGACGGCGGCCCCTCTCCGCGGACAGGTGTGGGTGAACGAGCTCCGGCTTATCGATGTCGACAATTCTCCGGGGTATGCCTACCGCTTCGATACCCAGGTGAAGCTTGCCGACCTGGGAGCGTTCTCGTTCAACTATAACAGGACGGATCCGAACTTCCACGGCATTGAGGCGCGGTTCGGCGATCAAACGACCCGGACGAACTGGGCACTGGCAACGAACATGGAACTCAACAAATTTCTGCCCCCCGACTGGCAGGCGGGCACCGCCATTTCAGTCGGATATACGCACTCGGAAAATCTCACAAAACCGAAATACGTTCCCAACACCGATATCGTTGTCACCGAAGCATCAGGACTCGCGGCTGCCCAGGCGATAGATCGCGGCCTGGACCCGGCGGCTGCCGCGGATAAGGTTGTGACCGAATCTCAGACGATGATCGTCCAGGACTCCTACTCGCTGACAAACTTCCGCATCGTACCTCCGACGCAGGCCTGGTACATCCGCGATACGTTCAGCAAACTGGCGTTCTCATTCAATTATACCAACGCCCGGGCGCATGATCCCGGCATTGCGACACGGTCGAATTGGGGATGGAACGCGCGTGCATCATATGCGATTTCCATCCAGAACAATTATTACATCATGCCGTTCAAGAGCATTTTTAACGGCATCTTCCTGCTGGATGAGTTCAAAGACTGGAAGTTCTATTATATTCCCTTCACCGGCCTCTCGGCGAATCTCGGCGCGACGCGAAACCGTAACTTCGAAGTTTCCCGTGTGCCCGGAAGCGCCCCGCGCGATACGAGGGGCTTCAGTGTGAGTAAACAAATCGGCTTCGGCTGGAAGCTCACCGAAGGCGGGTTGACCGGGATTGCGGGTGATTACGGGCTCTCAACAGACCGCAGCCTTATCGCGCTCGACAACGACACTGTGGGCGGCCGGGGATTCGGATCGCTTCTCAACAGCGTGCTCTTTGGCGGACGCGACTCACGCTACTCGCAACGCGTAACCATCAATTCAAAGCCGAAAATCATCAACATCTTCGATCTCGCGAAGTATATGGATCTGACGCTGGGGTACGGCGTCACGTACGGCTGGCAGAACACCTTCCAGAACGGCGACCTTGGCAAGAGCTCGGGCTTCGATAATAATATCGCGGCGAACCTGAATCTCCGGCTTCGCGCAATGACCGAAGGCTGGTTTAAGACCGACGATGCACCGGCAAAGCCTGCGGCTCCGGACCGCCGCGGCAACGAGGGTGCGAAGAATGATACGACAAAAAATCAGGATAAATCCGGCTCCGACGGAGGAACTAGTTCAAAAAATATTCTCAATACGATAAAGAACGTCGGCAGGGTGCTGATTAAGATTCCGTTCCTCGATTACGATCAGATCAACATCGGATTCGCCCAAACGAACCGCGTGGGGAATAGCGGCGTTCTCGGGGCGACCGGATTTCAGAACTTCTGGGGCCGTCTGCCGTGGCAAGGTTCGCTCACTGAAAACGGCCCGTCTCGCCTGTACCAGCTCGGTTTCATTACCGATCCCAGCGGAAGGCTGAGATGGTCGCCCACATCGGGATTCCCCTTTATCGGATGGACGACAGAACGAGGACTCCGCGCTCCGAACGCGCTGCTTACCGATCAGTTTAATCAGGCAAATTCAATTACGTTGAAGACGACCCGTCCGCTGTGGCAGGGAGCTATTTTAGATATTAACTGGAAAGTAGGATGGCAATACAATAAGACGACCAATATCACGACCGACTCGCTCGGACACCCCACCCCCGGAATCATCGTCACGGGGGGAAGCGTCGAACGGTCCTATCTCTCGCTTCCGCCGGTACTCTTCCTTAAAGTATTCAAGAGTACTCTTGAGGATGTCGGAAAGAAATATGACAGGCTTATCACTGAAGGCGTCCCGGCGAACGCCGCTCTCGCCCAGTCATTTGAACAAGGCCTGGAAGCGCTGCCGTTCCTCAGCAAGGTTTTCGGACAATACGTTCCGCGGCCAAACTGGTCGCTGCGGTGGGATGGAATCGAAAAAATCGGCGGCCTCAATTCCGTTGTCGACCGGTTGTCCTTCGAGAATGCGTACACCTCAAGCTTCCGCCGGGACTTCCGCGGCGACGTAACCTACGGCGAGCAGACGGATCTGGAGCGCGTTACGTACGGATTTGCGCCGTTGGCTTCGATCAACGCGACATTCAAGGAACTCCTTAGCGGCAACATGTCGGGGAATTTCAGGATGAACTCCACGACATCGTATGATCTCAACCTCCAGGCGCAAAACATCGTCGAGACCAACGCCATGGAAATGTCCCTTTCGATGACGTATTCGAGGCATGGGTTCAAGCTCCCGCTCTTTGGATTGAACCTCAACAACGATGTGGACGTCACGTTTACGTTTTCACGCACAAAGAATACCCGTAAGCAGCACGATCCCCGCCTTCTCTCCTCATTCCAGGAGGGGACTCCGCTCGACGGCAATACGAGGACGACGATGGAGCCCCGGTTAAAGTATGTCCTCAGCTCCAACGTGTACGCTTCGATTTTCTACCAATACTCACGCATCGCACCGGATGAAGGGGGATCTACGACATTCGGGACCACCACAAACGCCGCAGGCCTGGACATCCATATCGCAATTCGCTAAAACGTTGTTGTCAGTCATATAACGTTGTTCGCTGCACCTTCCGTTAATTCTGGCCGTTGATTCTGGAACTTGAATTGGTTATTATAATAATGAGGTATGTATGAATACTGCTATTGCTGCAAAACGAAGAATTCTTTGGGTGGATGATGAAATTGAGCTTCTTCGCCCGCATATTCTGCTGTTATCTGAAAAAGGATATGCCGTAGAAACGTCCACAAACGGTGAAGATGCGCTCGAAATGGTCAAAGCACGCCCTTTTGACCTTGTTTTCCTCGATGAAATGATGACCGGCATGGGAGGATTGCGGACTCTTTCTGAATTGAAGGAAATCCGCCCCGAGCTCCCCGTCGTCATGATTACAAAAAATGAAGACGAAGGATTGATGGAAGAGGCGATCGGCGTGAAGATCAGCGATTATCTGACGAAGCCGGTCAATCCGAGCCAGGTCCTCATGGCCTGCAAGAAATTCCTCGAAGGGAAGAAGATCGCCGGCGAATACGCCTCGCGCGACTACATTAAAGAGTTCAACGAGATAACTTTTTCGCTGCAGTCGAATCCCAATTCCCAGGAATGGATATCCATCTATACGCGACTTGTCGACTGGTCGATGGAGATGGACCGTCACGCCGATCTCGGCCTCAAGCAGACGCTTGCCGACCAGATCCGCGAATGCAATGTCGAATTCTCAAAGTTTGTCGAACGCAACTACCGTCACTGGCTCGAACAGCAGAAGCGCCCGACGCTTTCCGTCGATATCGCCGAGCGGCATCTCATCCCCGAGCTTCAGGGAGGAAACAACTCGGTATTCTTCTTTGTCGTCGACTGCCTGCGCATGGACCAGTGGATGATGATGGAAGAAGTTCTTCGGGAGTTTTACGACATTTCCCGCGATTATTATTATTCGATCCTGCCGACCGCCACGCCCTACTCCCGGAATTCCATCTTTAGCGGCGTGTATCCTTCGGAAATCGAGACCCGTTTCCCCGACATCTGGGCGGAATGGGAAGACGACGACAACAGCCGCAACCGCTACGAGCACCAGTTCCTGGATAATCTCCTCGAGCGCCGGAAAGTCAAGGTTACGCCCGACTCAAAGTATGTCAAGATCCTGGATGCTGAATTCGGAAGAAGCATCGAGCAGAATATTCTTACCTATTCAAAGAACAAACTGACATCGATCGTTGTGAACTTCGTCGATATGCTCGCGCACGGCCGATCGGATTCCGACTTATTGAAAGAAATCGCTCCGGATGAGGCGGCATACCGTTCCCTGACGAAATCCTGGTTTATGCATTCGTCGCTTTATAATATGCTGAAGACGTTGTCGCGGCAAAAGAATGTCCGCATCGTCCTGACGACCGATCACGGCAGCATCAGAAGCCTGCGCGGCACAAAAGTGCTGGGCGATCGCGAAGCCTCGACAAATCTGCGGTACAAGTACGGCCGTAACTTAAAATGCGACGAGCGGCATGCCATTTTCGTCAAGAACCCGGCGGACTTCCGCCTTCCCAAGCGGAGCGTCACGATTAACTATCTCATCGCCAAAGAGGATTACTATTTCGTCTACCCGACGGACTACCACAAATACATGGCGCAGTACCGGGACAGCTTCCAGCACGGCGGCATTTCGATGGAAGAAATGATCCTCCCGGTCGCCAAGCTGGTGCCGAAACAGTAATAATGCCGACGACATCGACGACACATTCCGAGCAGGCGACGATTGAGTACGGTGAACAATTCGCAAAGCAGCTGAAGCCCGGCGATGTCGTCGCGCTCTACGGGGACCTCGGCAGCGGCAAGACGCATTTCATTCAGGGGGTTTGTAAGGGGCTCGGTGTGCATGAGCATGTCGCGAGCCCGACATTCACTATCGTCAACGAGTACCAGGCGCGAGGCATCGCCATTTATCATTTCGATTTCTATCGCCTGACATCGGTACGGGAAATACGCGAGATAGGATTCGACGAATATACTCAGCGGGGCGGCATCTGCCTGATCGAGTGGGCTGAGAAGGCGGAGGACCTTCTTCCGCCGCAGCGGTACGATGTGCGGATGGAGTCCGCAGACGATCCGAATACAAGGAACGTTTCAATCGAACGTACCGCAGAGGTGCCGTCGTGAACATTCTTGCGATAGAAACGGCCACGGAAGTGTGCGGAGCGGCATTTGTGCAGGATGGGCTTGTTCGGGCTGAAGAATTTATCGAAGCGCCTCAGGTACATTCACAAAAAATCATGGGCCTCATCGATAGAGTCCTTGCGTCGGCGGACCTTGAGATGGACCGCATCGACGGAATTGCCGTCTCGATCGGCCCCGGATCGTTTACCGGATTGCGCATAGGGCTCAGCACCGCGAAAGGGCTTGCGTACGGTCTCGATAGACCAATCGTCCCGGTGCCAACGCTGAAGGCGCTCGCACGGCATGTCAATGGAAGTATGAACCATGGCGAGAATTCACTACTCTTGCCGATGATTGACGCCCGCCGTGATGAAGTGTTCGCGGCCGCGTACCGCATACACGATAATAGGCTCGTAGAAGAGCTTGCTCCTGCCGCTTTAACCGTTGAGCATGTTGCCCGGATGGTTGAAAGCGAAGCGTTCGTCATTCCAACCGGAAACGGCGCAGGTAAGTTTTTTCGCTATGTAAAAGAGCATGGCGACGACATACAGCGGTTCGTTGATCTGCCGGACCACATCAAAAGATGCAGTCCGGCCGCAGTCGGTTTACTCGGCGAGCATGAGCTGCAACGTGGAACAACAGCCGATGTCGCATCGCTTGAACCGCTCTATGTTAAAGAATTTTATACAACGATGACTCCACTACCAATCGAACAACGTTAATGGCCTGGTTCCGAAGATCGAAAGCTTCCATCGCGGCAAGCGACCCTCAGCGAAAAGATATTCCCGACGGAATGTGGACGAAGTGCGAGGGGTGCGGCGAGATCATTCACCGCAAGCAGCTCGAACAGCAGATGTTCACGTGCCTGAAATGCAATTACCATTTCCGGATCGGCAGCGCGGAGTACATTTCCATATTGATTGATGAGAACTCGTTCAAAGAGATGGACCGGAAGATGCGTTCCTCCGATCCGCTGAAGTTTGTCGACAACAAGCCGTACAAAGACCGCATCCGCGATACGATCCGTAAGACAGAGCTCAACGACGCCGTGCGCACAGGGACGGGAAAGATTGGCGGCATCAAGGTTACCATTGCCGTCATGGACTTTGGTTTTATCGGCGGAAGCATGGGATCGGTTGTAGGAGAGAAGGTCGCGCGCGTGATCGATAAGGCAAGAAAATCCGAATACCCGCTTATCATAATTTCCTCCAGCGGAGGCGCCCGTATGATGGAAGGCGCGCTTTCTCTTATGCAGCTCGCCAAGACGAGCGCCAGGCTCGCACAGCTTTCCGATGTGGGAGTCCCGTTTATTTCAGTCATGACAGACCCGACGACAGGCGGGGTTACCGCCAGCTATGCCATGCTTGGAGACATTAATATTGCAGAACCTGGTGCGCTCATCGGTTTTGCCGGCCCGCGCGTCATCAAGCAGACGATCGGCAAAGATCTTCCCGAGGGATTTCAGCGTTCAGAATTCCAGATGGAGCATGGATTTGTCGACACGGTCGTTCACCGGAAAGAGATGAAAGAGACGATTACGAGGCTGCTGAAGCTGATGTGGGAGTAGCCGTGCAGCGACCACCTGCATTTTTAATCTCTCATGCATTTTCGACGGTGAATCCTGTGTCTGCACGACTGAGTATCGTGAGTTCCGCGTAGTAATCATCGACAAGCATCAGCACCCCATCGACTCGCTTAGGACCCGCACCACGAACAAGAAGGGAGAGCTCATCTACCATACTGATTCTTGTTCAACGTATGACTATTCTTGTAAGGATGGAGGACACATTGTCTTGACTGACGGTTTTGAAAACATCCACCCCCTCTATTTCTCATATTTATACCCTTTTTCCTCACCTTTTGCTTCAAAACCCTTTGATATCTTGCGATATTTTGCTATCTTAGCCGCATGACAACGGTGCACATAGTAGGAGTCCCGATGGATTTGGGGCAGGGAAGACGCGGCGTGGACATGGGCCCGTCCGCAATTCG
>DATJGD010000025.1:0-11512 GCA_035495255.1 Bacteroidota bacterium
AACGCGAACCGACAACGATTTTGGAACTTTTTCACCGCACGCAGAACAGAGTTGCGATGTGCCATTGGGTTTGACTTTGGTGATTTCACGCCCAGCTTCTTCCGCTTTGGTGCGAAGCATCTCAAAGAACATACCCCACGACGTATCAGCAATACTGCGTGAGAGATACCCGTTTCGAATCATGCCGTCGATGTTTAAGTCTTCAATGAAAATTGTTTTAAAGCTCCGGATGTAGCGATTGGAAACTTTATGAAGAAAATCCTTTCGTTGGTTTGCAATCTTTTCATGCAACTTCGACACGAGGCGTTTTGCGTTCTGTCTCCGGTGAGAACCCTTGACTTTCCGGGAAAGCGATCGCTGTCGCCGGGCAAGTGTACCCATCGATTGCTTCAAGAACTTTGGATTTTCAACGACATTGCCATCGGAATCAACAAGAAAATGTTTCAGCCCGACATCTATTCCGATAACACTTTGAGTTTCTGGAAATTGTCGGAGAGGAACGTTATCGCAGGAAAAAGAAATAAACCATTTCCCCGTTCTTACCCTGCGAACCGTTACAGTTTTAATTCTTCCTTCAATCGGTCGAGAGAGCTTGAGCTTGAACTTACCGACATTGGCAATGACGAGGTATTTGTTTTCGACGAGTTTCCAACCACATTGTTTCAACGTGAAGGAGTCGTAGCGGTCTTTGGATTTGAAACGAGGGAAGCCGGATTTGCCCTGCTTACGGCGTTGAAAGAATGCTTGGAATGCGCGGTCAAGACGTTCAAGAGCGTCTTGAAGAACTTGAGAGCCGACCTGAGCGAATTCCGGAAAAGTTTGTTTCAGTTCAGGCAGTTGCATCTGTTGGGAGTAAAGTGATACGGATTTACGGAATTGACTCCACAACATTATCCGTTGCTCAAGCCCAAGATTGTATAGAGTCCGGCAAAGTTCCAACCAACCAAGCGCATTCGCTTCGGTTATGTGATGACAATAAGCACGATATTGAAATGTTCTTATCAATTCTTGCTTTGCTCCGCGATGATGTTTGGAATGTCTATGAATCCATGCCGACAATAAGCCATTATCAACGATCAAAAGCAATACGGTAAAGACCGTATTGATCTCCTCGATAAATCGAGGAGTTTTCTGAAGAATGGGATTCTGTAAATTGTTGCTAACTTGCTTATCTCAAAACAACCAAAATTGAAGATTATTGTGTCTCATAACCAACCTCGCTTGGGGAGATTCGAGTTACCCAGCCGCCTATGAAACGTCAATCCCGGCTTTCTCTATTTCTCATAGTTATTTGCCTCTTTATCTATGCTTGCGAAAAAGAGAATGGAAGCCTCGTTAATCCCAGCATCGATTCGCCTTTTTTAAGCTCTTTGACGGTCGATAACTCAACCCTCAATCTGGATACCACCACCAGCGCGGCGGTTAGCCGGCTTCCGAATGGAACATTCAGGATTTCCGGGACCATCTCCGCAAATGCCACTGATCCCAACGGTGCGGAGGATCTCAACCTGGTTACGTACTCGATTCACAAACCGAACACTACAGATCAAATTGTCGGCGGGAGCCTCACAAAATCTGGCGCATCCTTTTCCGGAAACTTCACTTTTGTCATAGACCGCAGCGATGTGGGCATGTACCAGATCGAGGCGCGGGCGAAAGACCGTTCGGGTCTCTCGAGCAACGCGCTGAGTGTCCCTCTGACGATCACACGAAACAACAGCAAACCTCTCGCGTGGAATCCGGTCGCCCCAGACACACTTCAACGGCCGCCCACCGGCTTTTCGCCCCCGATACTCTTTTCCCTGACCGCGAGCGACTCGGACGGCTACAACGATATCGTGAAGGTGTTCTTCCAGCGCATTTCCCCTCCCGGCGGCATAAACGAAATGTTCGACGACGGCAGTCTGACGCTGCACGGAGATTCGGCCGCGGGCGACGGAGTATTTGCCTTAAAAGTCCAGATCGGCGCGAATGCCATACTTGGCAACCAGGTTTTCGTTTTCCTTGCACAGGACCGTAGCGGCGCTTTGAGCGATTCACTGTTTCGTACTGTCACGGTGATACCATGAAACAGAATATCCTCAGCCTCCTGCTTGTTTTGCTCCTCCAGCAGTTAGCCTTTTCCCAGGCGCGGTTTCTTAAGTCCTATGGCCTGGAAGCTCCGTTGACTTCGACCCTTCCACCCAGCAACAGCATTTCTCAAATCAACACGTTGAACGGCGTTGTCTGGATTGGAACAAGCAAGGGAGTCGCCAAGAGTGTCGATGGCGGCGCGAACTGGGAAAGCTTCAGGACGAATGCTGCCTTTGTCAATGACGGAATTTTCGCATTGGATGTCACCCCCGGCTTAGTCTGGTCCGCTACGGGATATGACAAACCTGTCGATGGAGGAACCGTTCAAACCGGTAGCGGGTATACATTTTCAACGGACAACGGCGCTACATGGACCCATGTCGGCCAGACGCTCGACGCCCGCGGTGACAGTATTGTATCCTACGGAATCAATGATTCATTGTGGATGCTCCCTGTCGTTGTTCCGGAACAGAACGTGACATTCGATGCCTCCATCTTCGGTGATACCGTTTGGATCGCGAGCTGGGCCAGCGGCCTCCGGAAGACTACCGATCATGGCCAGACATGGATCCGCATACCTCTCCCTCCCGACGACCGTAATACTCTGAAACCGACAGACACACTCTGGACGTACAAGCCAACCGACACGCTGCAACAGCACCGCATCTTCCAGAGGTTCGATCCAAGGAAGAATAATAATTTCCTGGCGTTCAGCGTCCTCGTCCTCAACGACTCGACGATCTGGTGCGGTACGGCAGGCGGCGTGAACAAGTCGGTCGATGGCGGAAAGAGCTGGACAAAGTTCAGCCATCAAAACCAGATTGCCGGCATCCTCGGGAACTGGGTCATTGCGATCAAGGAACAGGCTTCCATCAGCCGGCTTTGGACGACCAACTGGAAGGCGTCGGATCCCCAGGAACAGTACGGCGTCAGCTATACGGACGACGGCGGCATAAGCTGGAGCAACCTTCTTCATGGAATAAAGGCGTATGACCTCGCGTTCAAGGATTCCGTCGCGTACATCGCTACCGATGACGGGGTCTACCGGACCTCGGACGGCGGATTAAGTTTTTCAATTGCCTCATCATTCAGCGATCCGTCCACGAGACAGTCAATTTCCTCATCGCAGGTCTTCTCCGTCGACGTGATTGGCGATACCGTGCTTGTGGGAACAGGAGACGGACTTGTGACAACGATCGATAACAGCACGAATCAGTTCGGATCATCGTGGAAAATATACCGTTCCTACCAAAAGGTAGGAACCACAGGTACTTCGTACGCATATCCTAATCCCTTCGCGCCGAATCAGGGAGTTTCAAGAATTCATTACTTCGCCACCGGCCAGAGCACAACGAGCGTGAACATCGACATCTTTGATTTTGGAATGAACAGGGTTCGCACGGTGGTTCACAACGCCGAACGGGCATCCAATGCCGAATACGACGAACAATGGGACGGCCGGGACGACGATGGCAAGATTGTCGCGAACGGCGTCTACTTCTACCGCATTAAATTAGACGGCGGCGAGCTGTTTGGAAAGATCCTGGTGCTTCAATGAAATCTCTTATCAAGATACTCGCTGTAGCGCTGTTCCTCGTCTCCCAATTTGCCTACGGATCGGGTAGCGCGGGCGCGTTTGCCCGCCTTGGTTTCGGCGCCCGCGGAATGGGAATGGGCAATGCAATGAGCGCCGTTACTGACGGCGCAGTCAGTTCATACTATAATCCGGCACTCTCCGCGTTCTCCCAGGAACGAACCGGCTCGGCGACGTTCGGCATCATGTCTCTCGACCGGTACCTGAACTTTCTCAACTACACCCAGTCAGTGCAGCCTCACGCCGGCATTTCGGTCGGCCTTATCAACTCCGGAGTCAGGAATATCGACGGCCGTGACAACGACGGTGTCCATACCGAAGACTACTCGACAACTGAAAACCAGTTCTTCCTTTCGTTTTCGAACCGGGTCGACGAGCACGTCGCCCTCGGCGTTACCGTAAAAATGTACTACAGCAAGCTTTTCGACCAGGTGACGACGACGACGGTCGGGTTCGATCTCGGCGCGCTCGTAACACCCGTCGACGGTCTCTCCATCGGCCTCGTGGCACAGGACCTGAACTCGAAGTACAAGTGGGACACGAAAGCGATCTACGACGTCAATGGAAAGGTTACAGAAGATAAGTTTCCGACGCTCTACCGCCTGGCCACTGCCTACCAGATTCCCGGAACGAAGGCACTGGTCGCTGGAGAGTTTGAACATTCTTCCGACAAGTCGAATATCATCCGGCTGGGCGCTGAGTATGCCTTTATCGAGAACTTCAGTGTGCGGGCAGGAGCCGACAGATGGGGGCTTGACGACAACACGACGGGAATCAAGCCGACGTTCGGATTTTCGGCGCGAACTTCTATGAACGGGTTAACTCCCTCAGTTCACTACGCGTATGTCGTGGAAGGATTTGCTCCGCGCGGCATGCATATCATCACACTTTCGGTAGGTTTTTAATGCGAAGATACTTCCTCTATGGGATATTCGCGCTTCTATTAGTAAGCGCGCGAACGAGCGCTCAGACCGGTTCAACCGGGCTGTCGTTTCTTAAACTAGGCGTCGGCGGAAGGGCCCTGGCGATGGGAGAAGCGTACTCCGCGCTCGCCTCGGATCCCGCGGCAACCTACTACAATCCTTCTGCTCTCTCGCTTGTGACATCTCCGCAAATCATGCTTATGCATAAGGAGTGGATTCAGGGGACGAAGACGGAATTCTTGGGCGCCGCGACGAATTCGGGTGATTTCTCGTTCGGCATTGGCGTGAACGCGACAAGCGTCGGCGACATCGAAGTGCGCAATGTTCCCGGGCCTCCAATCACGACATTTACCGCCCGCAACGCCTCGATCGGCGTTTCCGGATCGTACAAACTGGACTCGAACTTCGCTGTCGGCGTGACGGGAAAGCTGCTCTATGAAGAGATCCTGGAAAGCTCGGCCTCCGGCTACGCCGCCGATCTCGGCGCGCTGTATAACACTCCCTGGAATCTCAGGCTCGCTTTCGCCGTAAACAATCTTGGTTCCATGAACGATCTGGACAAGCAGGCCTCTGTCCTGCCCGTAACAGTCCGTATCGGCGGGGCGTACGAGATCCCTGTTGAGAGCCTTGAGGGGGTATTGACATTAGCCTCGGATATCGTTTCATTGAGTAGTGAAAGCAAGACGCACTTTCATCTTGGCTCAGAATTCGATTACAAGCGCCTGTTTATGATACGCGCGGGCTATCAGACCGATTACGAGTCGAAGGGTTTTTCCGCCGGGATCGGTTTCCGGGCAAACCCGATTTCTCTGGATTACGCGTTCGTCCCGTTTAAATACGATCTAGGCAGCGCGCACACGATTTCACTCAGTTTCGTGTTTCCCTGAGCAGGTGGAACACTTCCACGTATAATTCTGTTAGAGACTACATGAAAATACAACCAACATATTACGCGAGCCGGCTTCTGGTATTCCTCCTCTTGGGAGTGAGTATCCTCTTCGCCGGCGAGAAGCAGGAACTGAAGTGGAAAACGTTCGACGCCGGGTTTGCCGAGGCGAAGAAGTCGAACAAGAAGATCATGCTCGATATCTACACCGACTGGTGCGGCTGGTGCAAGCGGCTGGACAAAGACACCTACGGCAACGAGAAGGTGATGGATTATCTCAATTCTCAGTATGTCGTTATCAAGCTGAATGCCGAATCAGCCACCAAACTTAATTTTAAGGATAAAGAGTATTCAGAAGCCGGCATGGCGCAGGCATTAGGCGCGACCGGATACCCGACAATCGTGTTCTTCGACGGGAAGGGCGAGCCCATCACGTCGATCCCCGGATATGTCGATGCCGAACGATTCTTGCCGATTCTCACCTTCATCGGAGACGATAGCTACAAATCGATGACATGGGAGGAGTACACAAAGAAGAGCTCGCCGGATAAGAAGACCGCGGATAAGAAAGAGACGAACAAGAAGGATCCCAACAAGAAAGACTAAGAGTCCGAACCAGGTACTGCAAACAAAAAACCTCCCAATTCGGGAGGTTTTTCGTTTTACTGCAGTACAATTACTGACGCGGCGGCCGGGGCTTGCGCGCCTCGATATCGATATTGATCGTCACGTCGGTGCCAAGAACATATCCTCCTGCCTCAAGGGGATTGTTCCATTTGATTCCGTAATCGGTACGGTCTATGACGAACGTCGAGTGCAGCCCAAGCACTTTCTTTTCCCCGGAACCCAGAACCCCGATGATATTGAAGGGTATCGAGACGTGCTTCGTGACGCCCCGCAGCGTGAGATCCCCGTCGACGTAATTCTGCTTGTCCTTGATGTATGAGTTCGTCGATTTAAACGTCATCGTCGGAAACGAATCGGTCCAGAAAAAGTCCTCGCTGCGGAGATGCCCGTCGCGGCCTTCATTGTCGGTATTGATGCTGCTGTCCTGAACGGTGAATTCGATCGAGAATCTTGAGGCATCCGTCGAATCGTATTCAATTGTTCCGGAAAATTTCGTAAACCTACCGTGCACGGTGCTGATAAGATGCCGTATCGCGAACCCGACGGCCGAATGGGTCCGGTCGACGGCAAATGATTCTGCGTGCGTGAGATGACCAAGTGATACCAGCAAAAATGCAACCGCGAGCCAACGTGTTACGTTCTTCATTGTTTGAGATAGTGATAGTGTGATTGAGTGCTGAATTATAAAGTGAAGCGAATTATTTCGATTGCAGGAAGTTTTGCCGGAACCGATCTACGTGCTGAACGATGCCTTCGAGGTCGATCAGTTGAACGCACTCGAGGTCAAAGGGGCATTGCTTCTTCCAACATGGTGAGCACATAAGGCCTTCGGGGATAAATTTCACCCCGCGGTCGAACAAATCGATTTCCTGGGGGCAGCTTACGCCGAACCAGACGATGACGTGCTTGCGCAGGCCGATGGCGACGTGCATTCCGAACGAGTCTCCGGATATGACCAGGTCACAGATGTTTTCGTAGCAGATCCCCCGCCGCAGGCCTTCGGTAGTCGGCGTGCAGACGACCTTGTCGCCGACCTGGCGGTAAATTTCCGCGTTCCGCTCAGTATCCTCGGGACCGCCCAGGAGAACAACCTTCACTCCCTCCTTCTTCGAGAGTTCATTGATGAGAATAACGTGCTGGTCCACGGTCATTTTCTTGTTCGGGTACAGGAGCGAGCAGCCCGTATTCATGCCGACGACGATATCCGAAGGCTTCAACCCGAGTCTTTGACGGTACGTTGCGGAGAAGGTCTCTTCCTCGGGCGTAAGGCGGAGGATGTATTCATCCCGCGCATATTTCAACCCCATCGCCTCGGTAAGAAGCTGCGTGTTCGGCTTCTGGTTGACTCGAAATTTGAGATGATCGTCCAATCCAAGACGATAATTATACTCGGCCTCTTTGTTCAGCGGCACGATGACGCCGTTCTTGTTCAACCCATATCCGAACTTCTTCTTTGCCTTCACCGACATTGCAAGGGAGCATGAGTTCGCCGCCTTGTCGATGTTCATGACGACGTCGAACTCCATCGAGCCTAATTTCAACAAGCTCTCCGGATCCCACACATAGACCTTATCAAGATAAGGGTTGTTATCCAGCAAACGATAGGCGTTCTTCAAAGTAATCCAGGAGACCGTGCTTTTCGGATACTTTCGTTTGATTGCGGGCAGCAATGTGGTCGTCACGAGGACATTGCCCATCGCCTCAAGATTAATGATCAATATTTTGGTCCCATGCGGCTGGGGATCCTGGCATTCTTCAAGGCAGTTCGTTCCCGGGAAGCATGGCTTATAACCGTTAAAATGTTTGCAATCGGGAATGGCAAGCTTGCGCGGGTTCGGCCTGCGGGATGGTTTCTTCTTCATACCGGCTGTTCGAGAGGCTTCCGGATTTTCGACATGAGGTTCATAAAGGTTGAAAAGACGTCGTTCACTTCAAGTGACTCCATGCAGGGATTCCCGATGGGGCAGCGCGTAAAGTTGCAGCCCAAGCAAACGAGCTGCTGATGGGTGACAATTTCATTGATCACGTTGTATGGCCCCTGCAATTCAGGGTTGGTCGGGCCAAAGATCGCGAGTATAGGCGTCCCCACGGCGGCGGCGATATGCATCGGACCCGAGTCGTTTGTTACAAGGACGGAGGCGCGTTTCAGAAGCGCTCCGAGCTGCTTCAGGCTTGTCCGCGGGATGATGGTCGCCTCCGAGTTCATGAGCGATCTGATTCGCAGGGCGTCTTCTTCCTCTCCGGGACCCCAGGTGATCATTATTGCGGCATCATATTTTGCGACGATCCGGTCGGCGAGCGCCGCGAATTGCGGTATGCGCCAGCGCTTTGTGTACCACCCTCCTCCGCCGTTGAGGGCGACAACCGTCTTCTGCGCGAGCTTCGCTTCTTCAAAGAATTCGTTCGCGAACTGTTCAGCTTCGCCGTTCAGAGGAAATGTCGGAACGGGATCGGACACCGGAACCCCGAGCGCGCGAAGTGCGTCCAGATTGAATTCCACGTTGTGCACTTTGCCGCCACGCGGCTCGATCACGATGTTGTAGCAATACTGGCGCCACTTGAACCTGAACCCCGCACGGTAGCGGGCGCCGCTGGCCAAGGTAATTAAAGCACTCCGCGGGTTTCCGAAAAGATCGATGACAAGGTCGTAGTTCCGGCGCCTGATATCGGCGAGGAGCACAAGCCCGCTTGCACTCTTGCGGTCGAAGATTATCGATGAATCGATGTACGGATTTCCGTCGATGACCTCGCGGCTGGCTTTCTCTGTAAGAAAATCGATTCTCGCATCGGGAAATTCCCTCCGAAGGTCGGGCAGCCCCGCGGTCGAGAGCAGAACATCCCCGATTGCGCGCAACTTTATTACTAATATGCTGCGTATTTGCGATTTCTCGAGATTCACGAGTAAAATATAGAAAAACGCGGCGTGGCATTCAAATGGAGAACTCAGTACTCGGTCCGCATGGGGATCGGGCCGAAGAAATACAGGCAAACTATGTGAGGAAGAGAGGGCGAGGGCAACCCTTATCGAACAACGCTCCACCTAGTTCAGGCGGTAGCCACTGACGACAAAGTCGGGATCTCTATTTCAATGCCTCCGCCTCACCTTTTGCCTGCCGCCACGCCCGCTCAACTGCCGGAACCACAAAATAGTTATCGAACGCCCGTTCTTTCACCGGATCGCTCATGGAGAAATTCTGCTTCCATTCTCTGAGCGTAACTCTTTCTAGCGTCTTCTTCAGCGAATCTCCATCCGCGACAGATGCTTCAACTTCGCTGACAAGGCTGCGTAAAAGAGCCTGTTGCTTTCTGAGATATGTTCTGTCATGTTGAGGATGTCCGTGACCGGGGAACAAAACGTCTGCGTTTAATGAATCAACACGGGATAATGTCGCAATCCACTCTTTGTAGTACGAACCAATGCCGAATGGAACCGGATAGACAAACAAATCTCCCGTTGCCGCAATGCGTTCATTCGGAAGATAGACAATGCCGTCCCCGCGGGTATTTCCCCGTCCGAGCCAGAGGAACTTGATGATACGATTGCCCCGATGCAATATGAGACTGTCGGTGTAGGTCAGGTTCGGTTCCGCATTTTGAATTGTCCTGTACTCGGAAACGCCTTTCTCCATGACGAGCACTAATTCCTGCACGCGTTTCGTTCTTGCCTCATCGAGTTGTTTCCCCTGGTCATCCTTGCCGCTGGCGAGCCATTCCTTGTACTTGTTTTCGCTTTCGACCATGTTTTGAATGTCCTGTTCGCGCGAGTTATTGTCAAGCTCGATGATATCAGTGCGCGTGTCGCGATGGGAGACAAACTCGACATCGGGCCAGAGTTCCCGAAACAAGAAATTCCCGTTGATATGGTCGTCGTGAAAGTGCGTATTGAACACGTACCGCACAGGTTTTGACGTGAGCTTTTGCAACTCCCTTATGGCGCGGCGAGTCGAGGAAGGAAAGAGCCCGGCGTCCACCACGACGACATCGTTGTCGTTGATAATGAAGAGAGAGTTTCCCTCGGCGGGACTTTGCAATGGATCTTTCCACACAAATCCGTAAACGCCTTCGGCCATTTTGACCACTTCATACTCTTTCAGAGGCAGAGCGGATGGTGACCGGGTGATGAATGAAAAGAGAAGAACCGTTAGCAGGAATCCGACACGTTTCATGCGAGCACCGAAATGATTGAAAGCGATAGGAACTTACTTTCGCTTACGGCTTTGAAACACAGAAAGTTTCAGGATGACAGTCCGGATTCCTAAGGGATCAAGGACATCGTAGAAATCCCTTTCAGTACTCTGCGCATTGGAACGTTATCAAAAGATCAGAGACGGATGCCGGTTATCCCAGCGACTCAAAAATCTCGTTGCGGGTATTCGCCGGAAAGAATGCGGAATGGAGCCTCTTCACGGCATCGAGAACGTGTTCTTCGTCGACCACGAGGCTTACGCTCGACGATGTAGCCCCAAACGACACCATCGACGCGGCCGCTGGCTCGATTGACGCGAAGAGCTTCTTTAAGAGCTCATGGTCCGATTGAATGTTCATCCCTACCAGGCAGAGGATGGCCTTGCCGGTGAGCACTTCAACCAAGCCCAGGTTCGACATCTCGTGCATGATGCTTTCCGTGTAATACTTCCGGTCGAACGCGAAAACAATATTGTATTCCGAAGATGCGGAAAGGCTCACCTCCACCCCATGCTTCGTTAAAATGCTGGTCAGATGCTCCCAAAAGATAAACTGGCTGAACCTTTTTGAAGGCTTGACGGAGATGACGACAATATTCTTCTTATATGCGACTGATTTTACGACCGGCCTGCTTGAAGCTACCGCGGCAGAAGTTGCCGGCATTACCGAGGTCCCGGAGCGTTCAGGACGCCGGGAATTATAAACATGAATCGGGATGTTTTTCTCGATCGCAGGAAGCATGGTATTCGGATGAAGCACCTTCGCCCCAAAAAATGAAAGCTCGTACGCCTCATCAAACGTCAAAACTTTCACTTTCAGCGGAGAACCCACGACGCGCGGATCCGCGCTGAGTACGCCGTCGACGTCGGTCCAGATTTCAATGTCGTCGGCATTCACCACGGCGCCGATGACGGCTGCCGAGTAATCGGAACTCTCCCTGCCCATCGTGGTGCGCCTGCCGGATGGGGTCGATCCGATAAATCCCTGCGTAACGGGGACAATTCGTTTCTTAATCAGCGGATCCACGATCGCAGGCAGGCGTTCGCTGACGATCTCCATTCTCGGCATCGCCGAGTTAAAGTTCTCGTCGGTGATCATGAACTCTTTGGTATCGATCCACTGCGCCTCTATCCCTTCCTCGTTCAGCACCGCCGCGACGATTCTCGAAGACAGAAGCTCGCCGTAGGAATAGAAGGAGTCCTTCGTCCGCGGGGTCAGTTCGCC
>DATJGD010000026.1:0-40578 GCA_035495255.1 Bacteroidota bacterium
TCCACCATACCGCCTGCGTCGGAGACGATGCAGGGAATGTGCGAGGCAAGCGCTTCTCTCATGACAATCGTATTGTTCTCATGCCAGAGAGAAGGAATGACAACGCAATCAACCGCGCTGAGGACGTCTCCCAATTGATCCTCTCTATACACGCCGGCGAAGTATATACGCGGATCACCCTTCGCCTTCGCCCTAAGTTTCCATTCAATGAGCGGTGGACCGGACCCGTAAATCTTTACAAGAATGTTCGTCGCTTTCATATGACGGACGGCATCGATGACAACATGAACTCCTTTATGAACATCGAGCTGTCCTGCAAAAAGGACTACCAGTTTATCGCTTCCATCGAAACGCCTCGTATTGTGCCTAGCAGAGCCGTGGTCGATTCCGTATGGGATAATCATCGGTTCAAGCCATCGGAATTCCCGCTTGAAGAGATTTCCAAGGAACCATGAAGGCGCCACGACTGCCTTTGCATCCCGAAGAATTCTCTCCGATAGCTGTAATCGACGCCGGACTATGTCATTTTCATATACGGGACATGATGTTCTGCACTTTTCACCCTGTTCGGGACCAGCGCAAAGATCTCGATTTGAGGTCAGAAGCTTACAGTTAGGACAGAGATAGAAAAAATCTGTTAACGTCACGACATAGGGAATCCCGAGCCGCTGAGCGGCAATCGCGACGCTGCTCACCCGCATCCCGTGCGCGATGTGAATTACATCGGGCCTATCTGCACGGAGCAAGCAAGCGGCATACTCGCCAGTTGCGTCATTTTCAATATCCCAGTGTCCGTAAATCGGAGGATGTCGTTGTTTAAAGGCGTGGACCGAGATATTCTTGTAGACGTATTCTTTCGAATGGAAGTCTCCGTCGGATGCGTCATACCAGGAATTCTCGTACGAGCTGTAGGTCATTACGTTGACATCGTGCCCCTTCTTCTGCATCATCGTTGCAAGATTCAGGAGAAACTTTTGGGTGCCCAGGTAGCTCTCCGGAAAGAATCCATGGACGAGATAGAGAATCTTCAGCTGACTTCCGGAATCTTGAATCGACTTCTCTCCCGCACGGGCCGCTGCAGTCCGCAGCACCGGTTCAACGACAAACGGTGGAATCGGCTTCTGTGAATCCATAGCCTTCAGATCGGCGCGCCTGACCTGAATTACTTGTCGAAGCGATTTCCAGAAAGCGCCTAATCCATCCCGGCGAATAATCGATATCGCATTTCCAAATGTGTCGCGGGCGAACAACTATGCCGCCGTCAGGATGGTTTGTTCATACAGCTCAATCATTTGTTCGACGGAGCCGATGCCGACAAGCGAACCTTTATCCATAACGGCAACTCTGTCGCAGTATTGACGTATCGAGTCGAATGTGTGACTTACGAAGAGAATCGTTTTTCCCTCCGCCTTGAACTGCGTGATAATATCCTCGCATTTCTTTTTGAACACGAGATCACCCACCGCCAGCACTTCGTCAAAGAGGATTACCGGCGTGACCGATTGTATGGCAATGGCGAATGCGAGGCGCATTCTCATGCCGGACGATAGATTTTCGATCTTCGTGTCCGCAAACTTTTCCAGCTCGGCAAATGATAGTATTTCCTCTACCATCGCGCTCATCTGTTTTCTGGAATACCCGAGAAGAGCACCGTAGACATAAATGTTATCCTTGCACGAAAAATCATCATCGAACCCAAGCCCGAGCTCAAGAAGCGGCGTAATCTCTTCGTTCACCCGTACCGTTCCCTTGCTCGGCTGGTAAATCCCGGCAATGAGCCGCAGGAGCGTTGATTTGCCCGAACCATTCTTTCCGATGATGCCGAGGAATTCTCCCGGTTTTACTTCGAGGGAGACATTCCTGACGGCATACAGTTCTTCATAGGTGTATCCGCGGTTCGAAAACGAAAGCAGCTTATGAAACAACGTCTTCGTCTTCACGTGTGGTATCTGAAATATCTTCGAGACACTCTCCAAGCGAATCATAAATACTCCACGACTCTGTGTTCATATTTTCTAAACAGCCAGAGGCCGACCGCAAAGATACCAAGGCAAAAGGCGATCGTGGTAACGTTGAACGTCCAAGGCGGAGAATTCTCAAACAACACAAACGATCGGGCCATTGTAAGAATTCTGCCAACCGGGTTCAAGAGGGCCACAGTACGCAGAGGCTCCTGAACATTGGTCGGATCATACATCACAGGTGTAAGCCAGAAGCCAAGGGCGAGCACAACACCCCAAATCTCGCTGATGTCCCTAAAATGAATATACAGTGTTCCGACGACCAGTGCGATTCCAAGTGCAAGAAAAAGCAACAATGTAAACGGAACGAGAACCCAAAGCTGGTACAGAGATGCGTGATCAAAAATCAGTATCGTCAGGAATATCATCACGGAATTGATCGCATGGGAAAGAAATGCGGTCAACGTCGAGGCAATAACAATGAGATATGGCGGGAAATAGATCTTCTTTGCAAGCCGCGATTTGCTGTCGAGGGCGCCGATAATACTCCAGGTTGTATCCTGAAAGAAATTATACCAGAACACTCCGATCAGGAGCCAGAGCGTAAACTTGTCTGTTTTTACGACGAAGAGAAACGAGAAGACAAAATAATAAACCAGGAACCGGAACAGTGGGTTCAGCATTGACCAGAAATATCCGAGCGTCGAATTATGGTACTTCTTCCGGAAATCGACGAGTGATAGCTCCCAGACGATGTTCATGTAACGCCGAAATTTTGACGAGCGAGCTTGTCCTGCCATCGGCCTGAATACTCGTTCCTCCTCCTTCACTGTTGTATCCTGCTGTGTTGTTTCCATCGGTTATGCAGCCATCTCCATAACATTTCCATACACTTTTTCCATATCCTTCACAAACCTCCCCACCGAGAACTGCTGCTCAATCTTAGTTCTCGCCGCCTGCACCATCGCGCGATTTCCGTTTTTCTCATCAAGTGCAGTCAAGATTGCTTTCGAAAGTGAGGCGGAATCGTCCGTGCGGAAGAGAAACCCATCTTTCTCATGCGAAATCTGTTCGGGAATCCCGCCGGAATCCGCCGCAACGACCGGGACGCCGCTTGCCATCGCTTCAAATACAATAAGGGGTATCGGCTCCCGTTTCGAGGGACACACAAAGATGTCAAGGCCGCGGAGTAGCTCAGGTATGTCATCGCGGTGTGAAATCATGATGACGTCCTGATCCAATCCCAGCGACGTGCGCCGCTCCTGTACACTATCATAGTATTGGCGAAGCGGCGTAATGATTTCAGCGTTCAGCAACCCTCCGATAATGACAAATTTCACATCGGATCTTGATTTTCTAATGATCGAAGCGGCTTCCAGGAACGTCAAGTGCCCCTTCCACACGTCGTAGCGCGCGATCATTCCCACAAGCTTTGCCGGCCGTTCAACACGAAGCTCATTCCGCAGCTTATTCGCTTCTCCGTTCACCGCCGGCCGGAAGCGCGAGCTGTCGATGCCGTAATAGACAACCTCTGTCTTCCCCGATAAGAACATTGTCCTCGATTCGAGGTCGTTTCTGATTGCCTGTGAATTTGTAACTATTTTTTTTACGAGGAAGATGGCAAGGAAATTAAACATCACCATCCGCGTCCATTCGTAAAAGAAAATAACATTATAGACGACCGGGATACTAGATCGCACGATTGCACGTGCGCAGATCAGAAGCGTGAGCACATCGACACAATGGATGCAATCGATATCTTGCTCGCGCGCGTACTCACTCAGCCGCTTTGACGCCTGAAGGACATCCAGAAATACCCGCGGGAGAATCAGCCGCTTCAACATCACAGTCGGATAGGGCAGAATTACCGTCTCTACGCCGATCTCTTCGACCTTCTCGACAAATGGGCCGCGACGGTTGAACGCCATAATCGGCCGAAATCGTGTTTTGTCCATTTCTTTGACGAGATTGTACACTGCGTACTCTCCGCCACCCATCTCTGTGTAGAGGTTCATAAACAGGATTGTCCGGCGATTATCGTACCTGGCGTTCACAGCGTAAAGGGATGTACAATCAATGAGTTAGCGGCAAAATTGAGGTGCGAGCAGCCCAATTGGAGTCATATTCCATGACTCTTAAGATAGTCAACTTTTCCTTAAATCTGAAATCCCGGACCGGAAGGCACAATAATCGGAAGGTACGTTCTACTGCCGCGGGTGGTGAGACCGATCGGGTTTCCCGGAATGCCACGTTGCCCCGCCGAGCACGTGCCAAAAGGTTTCCCGCATGGATTCAAAGGTTGGCCGGTGTGCGCGCCGTTCGATGGTCTTGTCCTGGAGATGGTGATCCCACGCGAGCGAAATAAGCTTCGCCATCTCTTCCGGAAACTCCCCAATGCCGGGGAATATCTCCCGGACAGAAAATCCCTGCGTCCAGGGTGAGAAATGGATGTTCCGGAATACGTCCTTAAAGAAAAAGAGCGTATCATGGCTGTATTCGTAATCGATAAGATACCAGTCGCTTCCTGAGCGGAGGATATTCCGGTCGATGATGTCGCCGGTCGACCAGACCCTCTTTAACGATCCGGAATACGTATCAATGATGTTATCGAACTTTTCCAGCACCGTTTCTCCCTCAGCACCCAGCGGAACGAACGCCGAGAGGTATCTCCGAAATCGCTTTTTTTCTTTGGCAATAAATTTTTTAGAGGGCACGCGGGCTAGGCTCCAAATCTCTGAAAACACTTTCTTTAAAATCGCGATGCCCTGCTTGACTTCGATTTCTTTTGAACGAATAAGGCTTTCGAGGCTTGAAACGGTGCCGACAAATTCTTCAATGAAGAACGTCCCGTCGGGAGTCGAAAACCTGCCAAGGAGTTTCGGTACCTTCACCGATCCCAGCGAGCTGTACTTGGAGTATGTCTTTTCGATATCATCAAGGGGGAACATCCAGTCATTGGGAATGACCCTCGCCACGAGCATCGGCCGGGTCTGTTTCGTGACGATATACCTCCGGATGATCCGGGATTTCTTTCTGTTGATATCTCCGATAGAAAGTGTAAAACTCAGCCTGTCGTTCGGAGAAACGATCCGTTCTTCAATAAGATACTGTTTAAGGTGTGGCAGCAGGTTCATATCATTCTTTCCATAACAATTACAACAAGAAAGAAATGGGGATTGTTACACCTCAATGGAGCGGAACGAGCGGCAGCGGTAAATACGAATGGAAATCCTCCCATGAGATGAACCGCGCATTCTGCTTTCCAATCTTACCCCTGACTTTCCGGGACCAGGCATTTTCAAATTTCACCCCTCCAATATCAGTGAGTATGTCAATGCGCACCGGACGAAGGCCCAGCTGATGAACATAATTCGGAAGGAGAAAATCTTCTTTGGTGAACTTGAGGCTTTTGAATCCAAACTTCTCGACGACATGAACGACCGCTTCGGCGTTCGATTCTTCGCATGCTATCCAAATGTCGATGCCACCGGTAAACCGAGGGACTCCATGACGAGCGAGAGTATACTACCCCGACGATAAGATAACAGACCTCATGATCGTTTGACAGCTCGGTAAACTCTTCGAAGTCTTTTTGGACGATCATTCCTGAGTTTGTACCATTGCAATCTGAGAATTTCGACAGCTTCGATCCGCTCTTCCGGCGGCCGCGACATCCAATATCTGTAATCCTTCAATGCGTCGTCATCCTTCAGACGACACACAACAACCTTCGTTCGCTTGCGATGACGTCGTGCTGCCATTCCTTCTACGCCTCCCCTTTCGGGAAGACGCCCATCGATGAAAATACTTTGTATGCGGGATTGTGGGAAATTCGTTCGAGCTTCTGCTCCAGCATCGAGATGTCAGCTGTCAGTTCCTGGACTCTGATCTGGCTCTTGTTATATCGCTGCTGCAGGTCACCCTGTGATTTCTGGTACGTATCGAAGGCAATCGCCTGCTTTTCCATGTCGTTCCTCATTTGACGCATGGCGATCTTCTGCTCTTCAACCTGGCGCAGCACGGTGTCTGCCTCGTCGACTCTTGTTTTAAAGCCCTCTTCAACCGCAAGGATCTCCGTCGCATGGCTTTCTTTTTCCTGCTGAAGCTTATGGAGCTGCTCTACCAGTGCTGCACGTTCGCCCGTGAGTTCTGCCACCGAAGCGGCGTTCTTCTGAAGTTCGGCAATCTGAGCCTTCAATTCCTCATTTTCACGGAACATATTTTTAGCGAGATTTCTCTCCTGGTCGTCGTGCATCTGGAGCTCGGCAAGCTGCTTTTTCAAAGAATCGTTCTCTTCGCTGTAGAGCTGCGAGAACGTCGTCTGTTCATCCAGTTGGGCTATGATCTCGCCGACCTGCTTCCGAAGCCCTTCGACCTCGTCCCTTCCCTTTGAAACGGAGAGCAGCTGCTCATCGAACCGCTGCAGAAGCTCTCTATGCTGGGTTTGCAACGCTTCGTGCTGATCGTTCACATACTTGGATGACGTCCTGGCACGCTCGAGATCCAGCATGAGGGCGTTGATATGCTCCATGAGACGCTCGATCTCCTGGCTGGAGGTGTGAGCGGCCGAGTCCGCCTGACGCTGGAGTTCGGCAAAGTGGTTTTTCACACTGACATGCTCTTCATCAAGGGCGGTAAAGAGAGCCTGGTACTCATTCGCTTGCTGCTGTGCCACAGATAGAGCCGCTGAGGCTTTCTCATACTCCTCACTGTTCCTCTGTGCACGAAGAGCCTGGTCCTCAAGTTGAGTCTGAAGCTCGCGTACCCACGCATTGAGCCCGGAATTATCCTCGGTGAGCGTGGCGATCGTGGTGCCAAAGGTGGCATGTTCATTCTGAAGCTTCTCCATGACGTCATTGCGTTCGGCAATGCTGTTCTCCAGGCGGTGTAATGCCGTCGTCCGCTCTTCGATGGCTATCTGAAATTCAGCGTTCGCGTTCTTCAGCGAAATGTTCTCGGCATAGAGCTTCTGAACGACATCGGTGCTCTGGCTGTATTCCTTCCGCATGCGCGTGATCTCAGCACGCAAGGACTCCATCTCGGTTTCAAGCTGTTTCGAACGGGAAAGGACATCCTTCACCTGGATCTCGTGCTTGCTGTCGAAATAAAAGGAGTTGCTGCTGTCGGCGATCAATCTCGGAAGATACTCGTCGGAACAGACCGCAATGATATTCGTCGGCTCGGTAAACTGTTCTCCTTCTTCTTTGGGAGAGAAGAGTCCTTCGCGTGCCTGGAGTGCAAACGAGTCATCCTGCCAGCCGTGGAGCGACCACATCGCGGAAAGCATGAGCGGCTTCTGTCCCACAAAAATAACGTTCTTGAAATAGCGTTTGAGAAACTCGTAAAACTCGACGGCGGAGAGCTGGTGCTTGAGGCCGGGGGCTGACGGCGAACTCGTTTGTGCCGACCGGTCGCGCGTCGATGCCACGATGATTCCTTTCGGCGCAAGCACGTTCTTCATGCTCTCCATACAGCGGACCTGTTCTTCGCCATCGAGGTGCTCGAATGTCTGGTAGCAGGTAATGACATCGAACGGTTGTTCCACAAGCCTCATATCGACACAGTTCGCTGCTTCAAAGCGGGCATTTGAAAACTCGACATACTTCTGGCGCGCCTGCTGAATTGCGCTTTCGCTGACATCGACGCCGAGCACTTCGCTCGCCGCGAGCGAGAGAAATGCGGCTCCATATCCGTCGCCGCAGCCCACATCAAGAACGCGCTTGCCGGTGACAAACCGGAGCGCGTACAGATACCGGTGATAGTGTTCCACGGCAAGGAGCGGATCCGAGAGCTGTGGAATGATATGCCCGGTGGGCTGTTCGATGAGAGTGGTTAACTGGTCGGATAAGATTTCCATTTCGTATGCCTTAAAATGAGAAATGATGGATTATCAAAATTCATGCTGCTGCGAAAACTGTAGTGGAGCCTAACATGTGCACCATGTACTGACGGATATAACCCGCAGTAACTGCCATCTGAGCTACTACGATCAAAAGAATAAGGCGGATCGCGCGGGCTCCCGTCCGGTTTTTAAACGGAGCAAGAAAAACTCCCAAATACGCGGAAAGCGGAAATGCCGATCTTTTCTTCGATCGTGAACGCTGTACGCTGTAGTACAAATATGAGCCTTCTCCAAATTCAAACTGATGCCGCACAAAACGGCTGAAATCTGAATCATTAAAATGTGTCACGGTGATATTCGGAGCATAGACGATCTTCCCTCCGGTAGAACTGACTCGCTCCAGGAGATCCCTGTCTTCTGCTCCCATCCGGAACTTCTTATCCGGGCCGCCAACTTCCAGTAGCACCGAATGCGCATAAGCGACATTATTTCCTGTAAAGAACGGAATCCCCAAATCATTCCCTTTTTCTTTGAAATAGCTCTGCATGACATCATTGGCTTCGGCGCAAGGATTTTCGGGGTTTCCCGTGATGCAATTTCCGCCAACACATACTGCATTTTCTGATTCAAATTTCGCGTGATACTGTGAGAGCCAATTCGGAGGGAGAACACAATCGTCATCGGTGAAAGCGATGAATTTTCCCCGGGCGATTTTCAATCCTGCGCTCCGGGTAGCAGCTAATCCCTGGTTTGGATGATGGAGATAGGCCACTTTTCCCTCTTCTGCAGCAGATGAGAGATATTCATGGGTTGAATCCGTGCTTCCGTCGTTTACCACAATGATCTCAAAATCAGAAAAATCTTGTTTGTACAAACTTGCCAGCGTATTCTTTAATAAATTAATTCTGTTGTATGTTGGTACGATGACCGAAAAGGTCATACTATCCTTTACAAAAAACCTTTGAAATGTACGGAAATGAGTAAATAGAGTCAAGGCTTTTTTTCCGTGCAACTCATTTTTATTCAAGCTGTTCGGGTATCCGGCTTAAGGCCATCCTTGAGATGGAGGACCGTATCCTTCATCGATTGGAAATTGCTGCTGAGGCCGGATTATCGTATATTGGGCCGGATGAAGTACGCCGCTAATACACTCCTCGCCCTGTGCTCCCTGATAATTGGAATTCATATTTGGGGAGCATTTGGATCCCGATACTTCAATTGGGGATTCAGCCTGTATTCTTTCTTCGATTCTCCATTTCTCTGGTCGGCTGTCATTGCAGTTGGACTTCTAAGCCTCAAAAGCACTCAGTCGGGCCTGGCAGGAGCGCTTTCTTCGTTATTACGAAAACTTGAACGATTGCCGATTCCGCTGATAGTGATTGCTCTGGCGATTGCTCTCTGCACGGCGGGAGCATACTTTGCCGCCAAACTGCACCTGCTGGGGGACGGAGCACTCCTGCTCCGGTCGCTATCGAGTACGGTTTGGGGAGACAATATTACGGCGAGTTTCAACAACCAGCCCCTCTTATACCGCATTTTCAGAATGGCTTTGGACCGCCATTTAATTGACTCCCCCCTGAACACATACGACCTCTACATCGGGATTAACAGGTTCGGCGCCCTGGTATTTGTCGGGATGGCATTCTGGGCCCTGTCAAAGGCAAGGATCTCACCGGTCGAAAAGTTTTTTATTGGATGCATTCTTTTCTTTAATGCGGGCAGCCAGTTCTTTTTCGGCTACATCGAAAACTATGTTCTGCAATACGTTACAACAGGGTTGTTCGTGGTGAGCGGATGGTTCGCGCTTGAACGAAGAGTACATTTTGTTCTTCCCATTCTCTTCTTTTGCGTTAATGTCGGCTTTCATCTCGGCAATATCGCCTTTCTTCCGGCTCTCATCGTGTTCCTGTTGTTGTATTTCAGGAAGAATTTAATGAGAACGATTATCATCCTGGCCGGAATCGGCATCGCCGGCTTCGCTAGCTTATATTTTGTAGGTTACCTTCCCTCCCTTCTTCGACACTTCACGGCAGACCATCCGGACTTTCTGCATCTCTTCGAAACTGGCAACGGTATCTTTCCATACCCGATGTTTTCCTGGATGCATCTTATCGACTGGTTTAATCTTAACATGCTTGTTGCTCCGGTTGGATTGGCGGTCGCATGCACGTTGCTCGCTGTAATTCCGAAAGAACGGTTCAGGGAAAGTCCGGCGCTTGTATTTCTCATTGCGTCTGCGGCGTGCGGACTCTTCTTCACATGGGTCATCAATTCCGCACTCGGCATGGTTCGCGATTGGGACTTGCTGGCCGGCTTCTTTCTCCCCCTGATCATTCTGGATACGTATCTGCTGATCACTGTTTCCTTCGAACGAAAGCAGTATGTCCTTGGGGTCATGGCATGCGTCTGTATTTTTCACTGGCTCCCCTGGATCGGGGTTAACTCAGATGAAGACCGGCATCTCCGGCGGGCGGAAGCATTCGATGTGCCGCAATTGCTTTCTCCGACCACCCAGCTGTTTTACGACGAGGCGTTGGCGAATTTCTTCTTCGACCACCAGCGTTATGCCGAGGCCAAGAAATACTACGAGCACTATATCTCGCTTGAACCGAGGAACTCAAGGATTATCGGCAACATCTCGGATGTTTACCGGAAGCTGGGAGAGAAGGAAAAATATTTTGCCTCGCTGATCCAGGCCGTGACCCTGCAGACGCAGGATCCGGGAATTTACTCAAACCTGGGGGTGGAGTATGCCAGCCGCGGGGACACAAATAAGGCGATCGAATATAATCTGAAAGCGTTGGAGTTTGACCCGAAACAGGACAAGGCGCATGCGAACCTTGGCATCTTGTATACAAGCAAGCATGAGTATCGCCTGGCTCAGAAGTACTTCGAAGGAGCGATCCAGCTGGGAATGCGGGACCCCATGTTGTTCAAGTACGCTGCAGATTTGGATTACTTCCTGGAAGACTATCCGAAAGCAGTTGCATATTACGATGCCTATTTGTCCGCGCGGCCAGGTGACCAGAAGACACATGCCATGCGCGAGAGGGCAAACCAGGCGCTCCAAGGCACGCCTCCCCTGAAAAAACCATAGAGGCTTTGAGCAAGACCTTCAAAGAGTAAAGAGCGTATAGTCTCTGACGCCTATCGATGCTGCATGGAATGGCGTGTACGCTGGGCCCTTCTTATGCCGGTTTGATCGATTGCAGCTTTGAACCCTGCGGCGAGCTGGTCCGCATGTCCCGTTCCCCAGTAATGGAGGAAAATGATCATTGGCCGCGAACCGGTCATATGGTGATGGATCGCCACGACGTTCAGCGCGTGCGCACGCAGGGCTTTTAGCACAGGCGTAACTTCCCCTTCAAGCATCGCGATATCTCCGGCAACCGCGGCACTATCATTGGATCCGGTAAACGCCGCCCAGGAATTCAATCCCATCCTCGCGTTGATGAGCGCGCCCATTTCACGAAGGCGGATATCATCCCTGCCGATCGTTATTTTATAGACCGAGCCGTTGCGTTCCCCTTTGTGTTTCACGACTCCTGCTATGAGCGACGTATCGAGCCGCATCTCCGTTTGGGAAGCATTTAGTTGCATATTCTTCTGCTTCGTTTCGGGAGGAAGCTCTTTTCCAAGAAAACCCAGCGCAGGCTTGAGCTTTCGCGCAAGCTCAGTTGCACGTCCATGCCCGTGGACATGCATATAATAGATGTGCGGCTCGTCCCAGAAGAAATGATTATGGAGCGCGGTGACCTCCAGTCCGTTATCCAAAAGCGCGGACATCACCGGGTTCACCTCCTCCTGAAGCAGGACAAGATCTCCCATCATGACCTCCATGCCGTGCCCGCCGGATGTCATTGCTACCCATCCGCCAAAACCGAACGGAGTCGGGGTTTCGACTCCAGCCACGGTGACCTTGAGATCGTTTCGGGGAAGGCCGACTTTAAGTACGCGGTCTTTGTAATCCCCCTTCTTTCCAAGTTCAGAAAGGACATCCCGATATCGTTGCGGGATCTCCTGAGCCCGGACGGGCCGCGTCATTCCCATGAACATCAACGTCACTGCAATAACACAAGCGAATTTCATACGGCATCCTTCCCGGAAATTTGATTGGATTGATAAAATCTCAGTCACTGCTCATAGTTCTCGACCATGCCCGGCGGACGCGCATGTGCCTGATCCGGATTTTTCCCGGCAGCCCGAAGAGCCTGGCGTTGACGCAGTAAATCCCAGCATTGATCAAGCTCGATCTTCATCTTGTGAAGCCGTTCGATTTCAGCATCCTCGAGATTGCCTTTCGAGTACAGGCGTTCCTCCTCCTCGGTGAGCTTTTTGATGTGCTTCAACACTTGTCCGTCTTCCATGGCGTGACCTCCTCTCTAATATAGTCACAAAATGACTTTTTGAAAAATTCCTGTAAATGCTGACCCCAGGCTTGCAAGAATCGGGAGGCGCAGCCCGCCCTGCTTATGGAATCCGATGTGCCAAGCCGCGCCGACATTACGGTAAGCATGGTCAACTTCAGCATCGTTCCGACCAGGAGGCTTGAGCGGGATTATGTGAAGATGAAGTGATCTGCCAAAATCCCGGCAATTGCGTTTCCCCTTCCCTTTCAGTAGATTCCCTCCCACCATGACAACAAAAAGCAAGGTGCAATCCCGCAGCGGAATCAAGGTTCATCTTGTCGATGGCACCTACGAATTATTCCGAAACTATTTCGGCGCTCCAAAACGAACGTCACCCGGCGGGCGGGAAGTCGGGGCGACGGTAGGCCTTCTCCGAACTCTCGTTGCGCTTCTCGCCCGGCCGGAGGTGACACATATAGCGTGCGCCTTCGACCATGTCATCGAGTCGTTCCGGAATGATCTATTCGCCGGTTACAAAACATCCGAAGGGATAGACCAGGAACTTCTGGCGCAATTCCCGCTCGCCGAGAGAGCAGTTGCGGCGCTCGGCATTGTCGTCTGGCCGATGGTTGAGTTCGAAGCGGATGACGCCGTCGCAACGGCGGCAGACCGCTTCAGCGATTTGAAAAACGTAGATCAGGTCGTTATCTGCTCTCCCGACAAGGATTTTGCACAGCTTGTCCGGGGCAAGAAGATCGTGTGCTGGGATCGCCGGCGCGAAATCATACTCGATGAGAACGCTGTACACCAAAAGTTTGGCGTCGGCCCTGAATCAATACCTGACTGGCTTGCGCTTGTCGGAGACACAGCTGACGGTTATCCCGGTATTCAGGGATGGGGCGAAAAGTCCACGTCCATGGTTCTTTCCCGCTACAAACATCTGGAAGCGATACCGAATGACTTCAGGAAATGGAAAGTTCCTGTCGGCAGAGCCGAATTTATCTCTGAGAACTTAGAACGCTCTCGCAACGAGGTTCTGCTGTTTCGCCAGCTGGCAACGCTCCGCACGGATGTTCCGCTCGCTGAAAAGCTGTACGATCTTAAATGGACCGGTGCAACCAGCGGGTTCACCAAGTATTGCAAAAAACTGGGGATTACGGGGCTTCAGGAACGCGTTTCCGACCTTCGCAAATAGAAGCTCTCCATAACTTTTCCCCTGGTTTCTACGTATAACGCAGATAGTCTCTTTTATTGATTTACATTTCACGCAATGTTGAACAAAACCCTTACGTCACAACTATTTCCCGAATTCCTCATGCGCCATGCAATCACTCTTGTTCTGCTTTCGCTCTTCTTAGCAACGGCATCGTTTGGCCAACCCGCCAAGAAGCGCATCGATCTTCCTAACGGCTGGCACCTCACGCCCGCCGGACACGGGATAACACTCGGAGACTTGCCCTTGAACATCGCGATAAGCCCGAAAGGCGATTACGCGGCCGTCACAAACAACGGGGAGAGCGACCAGTCGATAGAGCTCATCGACATTAAGAATGCAAAAGTTTTGGATAGCGTGGCTATCGCTAAATCATGGCTTGGCCTGCAGTTCAGCGCGGACGGGAAGCGCCTCTACGCCTCGGGAGGAAACGATAACAAGATCATCGAGTATGCGATCCGGAAGAACAAAATTGACTCCACAAAGAACTATGTCCTGGGCCCGGACACGGTGCTCATTTCCCCGGCCGGCGTAGCGCTCGATGAAGTACACAACAGGATGTATGTCGTCACGAAAGAAGACAGTTGCCTCTACGTTTTCGACCTTGCGGCCGGAAATATTCTCAAAAAGCTATTTCTCGGCGCACAGGCATACACATGCCTCCTCTCTCCCGACCATGCGATGCTGTACATTTCTGTCTGGGGCGACGACAAGGTCTCCCTCTACGATACCCAACTGGAAAAACTTTCGGGATCTATTGACGTCGGCCGTAATCCGAACGATATGTGCCTGACAAGGGACGGCCGCTTCCTGTTCGTGGCGAATTCGGTTGATAACAACGTTTCCGTTATCGACCTGAAAGTGCTGAAGAACATTGAAACCCTGAATGCCGCGCTCTATCCCGATGCCCTCCAGGGAAGTACGACGAATAGCGTTGCATTGAGCTCTGACAACAAGACTCTCTACATCGCAAACGCTGACAATAATTGCCTTGCGGTGTTCGATGTGAGCAAGCCGGGGCAAAGCGCGTCGAAAGGATTCATTCCCACCGGATGGTACCCGACCTGCGTGCGGGTCGTCCGTCATACATTGCTGGTCGCCAACGGCAAGGGCTTTCAATCCCTTCCGGACCCTTACGGGCCGAACCCGATGGTGCCGAAACAAAAAGCGAACATTCACACCGGGGAAACGGTAAAAAAGCAACAGTACATCGGCGGCCTGTTCCGCGGCACGCTCAGCTTTATTCCCGAACCCGATGGTAAACACCTTGCGACCTATTCTCAGTCGGTCTATGCGAATTCCCCCTACACAAAAGAACGTGAAACAACATCGGAAGGAATGGCCGGTAACCCGGTACCCATGAAACTTGGCGATCCTTCTCCGATCAAGCACGTGTTTTATGTTATCAAAGAGAACAGAACATACGACCAGGTCATGGGCGATCATCCGCAAGGGAACGGCGACACCTCACTCTGCCTGTTTCCCAGAAAGATAACGCCGAACATGCATGCTCTGGCGGACGAGTTTGTGCTGTTAGATAATTTTTATGTCAACGCGGAAGTGAGCGCTGACGGGCATAACTGGAGTATGGGTGCCTACGCAACAGACTATATAGAAAAGACGTGGCCAACACTGTATGGAAACAGGGGCGGTAACTTCGATTACAACGGATATAGAAAACTCGCCACGCCCAAGGGCGGGTACATATGGGATAATGCTCTGCGCCACAATGTGACGCTCCGAAATTACGGCGAAATGGCCGACCTGGATGCCCCGTTCCTGAAGCCATTGCTGGCTCACACCTGCATGCCGTATCCCGGATTTGATATGGGTATCCTTGATACGCTCCGGGAACGAATCTGGGAACACGATTTTGATTCTCTCCTCGCCGCGAATGCGGTTCCGCAACTCAATATTCTCTATCTCCCCCACGATCACACCAGCGGCCTGGCGAAAGATGCATATACTCCCTATGCCGCAATGGCTGACAACGACCTGGCAGTGGGACAATGTATTGCCCATCTCGCACAGAGCCCGATATGGAAAGAAAGCGCCGTCTTCGTGCTCGAGGATGACGCCCAGGCCGGCCCCGACCACGTCGACGCTCACCGCGCTACCGCGTTCATCGCGGGAGGATTTGTCAAGCGGGGATTCGTCGATCACACAATGTATTCAACGATGTCGATGCTGCGAACGATGGAGTTGATCCTGGGATTACCCCCGATGAGCCAGTACGACGCGGGAGCGACATCCATGTGGCGGTGTTTTACCGACAGCGCCGACGCGCGTCCCTATCTGGTGCGCAACAGCAATGTCAACCTGAGCGACCGCAACATCGCGTTCAACGAGCTCATGGACAAGTTCAAGGATTTTGATCTCACGCATCCCGATAATGTGCCGGACATAACATTCAATAACCTGCTGTGGGAAGCGATCAAGGGTAAGGATGTGCCCATCCCCCCGCTGACACGAAGTGCCTTTGTTAACGCAGGGGCTTCTGAAGCGGATGAAGACGGAGACTAACTCTGGTTCGCGGCTACTTTCTTACGGCTGAGGGGAGTGCCTTCACAGGCATTGTGCGTGTGGCCTTCGGAGCCGCCGATGGACCGGCAGATAAAATAATTATTCCGGAATTCACCACCTTCAGCCAATACCCGTTTGCAGGCTGCAGCGTATCGACAGCGAAATAGCCGCCGCCGGCCTGGTATCCAAAATAGGGGGACGCGATCACGACCGGGGAGATCGCGATAATGTTGGCGGTTGTCAGGGGGTACGAAAGAGCGCCGATCATATTCCATCCCTGACTCACGTAAAGAGTCTCGCGGACGACGGCCGTGCCGGACAATCCAATGGTGTCCTGGCCGGAAAATTTCACCCAATACGCAGGCCCGAATCTCAGGGTATCACGAGATTGATATCCATTGGTATATTCAAAAGCTGAGGAGATTGCCGTCGGGAAGATCGTCGTCTTCCGAAGATCGCTCATGAGGAACGGCAACGAAACCAGGTTCCACCCACCTCCCGAATAGTAATCGAGTGTCGCGACCGTGCCTGTGGATTGCCGGACCCCGGCAATATATCCCCATTCGAGGTTTGTCTGATTATACGACGTGATGCCGATAACCGGCTGGCCGAACGACGATGAGAGCGTCAGGCCTCCTGATGCGGATTTCCCCCCACCGGCATCGGAAACGTGAAGAGGGTGGCTGAGCGGCACGGACTGTCCGTACAGAGCAAGCCCCGGATGAACAAGCAGGAGCAGAACGACCGTTGCGACGGCGTGAACAATATTTGTATCCTTCGGTTTCACTTAATGTCAAGCACCTGTTTGACGTCGTTCGGATCCATATCTTTCATCAAACATTTCGCAAGAGCTTCCAGATCGTTGATTTCTTTTTCCTGATGCTTGATTGCCTCCACAAGGTACGGCGTAATCTTACCATAGTCGAGCGATTTATATCCTTCTGCGTCGGTCGAAACGATATGAGGTAGCACTCCCTCAACTTCCTGGGCGATAAAACCCACCGACGGTTCACCGCTCTTTTTCCAGTCGAACGTAACGCCTCTCAGCCTGAGCACTTTCTCAAGCGCGTTCTCAATCTCCCGGACATTCCTCTTGTATCTCCGGTCTGAAAACGTATTCCAGGCGTTTGCGCGGGCCTGAGTCCCGTCTCCGCTGTTACCGACCTGAAGCTGGTAGCCGGGAGCAGTGGTTCCGACACCGACGTTACCTGCTGAATTGATATAGACAGCCGGATACGTCGGCTCGGTATTGACATCGCCGACGTACATGCCTATATACCCATACCCGAGCGAGATCCTGCTCGTCGGGCCGCCTGTATTCGGGATAACGATCGATCCATCGGAAGCGGCGTATGAATTATATGCCATATGGATGCCGTCGCCGTAACGGGCATAACTGCCATAGAGATAGCCGGACGAATTCCCTCCGCCGATGCGAAGATGCTGGTAATCAGCGCTATTGGTGCCGATCTCCATGGAGCCCCCCACAGTCAGTGCTTCATTCGCGACCGGAGCGCCGATCGCAAGTGAGCCGAAATAGCTATCCCCTACGACTGACAGGAAATTGCTGGGGCTTGATGTCCCGATGCCGACTTTCCTGAATGTTGATACGGAACCGGATGAGGTCGACCATGGCCCAAGCGAGTACGGGGCGGCAGTCAACATCGATCGCGGCGCAAACGTGAGCGGATAGGCGGGCCCGGCAGGTCCGTTGAGCGCCCTTACTTCTGCATAGAGTTGTCTGTTAAAGTCAATTCCCAGAGGCGTTATTGCTCCCAGAATCAGGCTGAAGGTCCCCAGGTGGACAGGGACTGCAATATGCAGCTCCGACCACTGTGATGATCCGCCGTTTGCAGAATCATAAAGATCCACCTGCAGGTCATAGTTTCCTTCTGCCGCCGGCAGTCCCCCGGTCGTCGTCAGCAATCCCTGATATGACATCGTAGGGAGCGCTTGCGATGAGACCTCAGAGCTCAAGGCGATCGTCAGACCGATAATGGCGAGTAGATATGTCTTCATAGAGATTTTCCTTTTTTCTGCAACTTCTTCTTTGCTGCGATAGCACGGATGATGTGCTTAAGATTATCAATTCTCTTCTGCTGCTCTTTGATCGCTTCGACGAGGACGGGCGTGATCTTCGCGTAATCAAGAGACTCGTACCCGGCATTGTCTCTGGAAACGATCGGCGGGAATACCCGCCCGACATCCTGCGCGATGAATCCGCTCGTTCTTCCGGCACCCGATGCCCAGTCAAACGTAACTCCCTTGAGTCGTTCGACCGTACCGATGGCGTTTTTCACCTGGAGTATGTTTGTTTTGAACCGGCCGTCAGAAAATGTGTTCCAGGCATTGGCCCTCCCCACCGTTCCATCCCCCCCGTCTCCGACCTGAAGAAGATAACCCGGAGTATATGAGCCGAATCCGACGTGCCCGATGTCCAATACTGTAATGCCGGGATTATTGGGAATATGGTTTACGTCGCCGACATTAAAAGCCATTCGTCCGTATCCTACGTACATCCGGCTCGTTCCTCCCCCCTGATTTGTAATATGAGATGATCCCGCGGCGTCATAATATGCGTTGTAACCGATACTGATACCATCCGAGTTAGCAGGATAACTCCCGTAGAGATATCCGGAGGAGTTCCCGCCTCCGATGCGAAGATGTCTGTAATCACCACTGGAGGTACCGATTTCCATCGAACCTGCTACCGTCAGGGCTTCCCCCGGAGTTGTGGTTCCTATTCCAACCGAGCCCTGCAAATCCGCAGCGCCGGTTGCAAACTTAAACGGAGAGTATCCGGTACTTCCCGCTCCTACGATTTTGCCGCCATCATAATACAGGTCACCCAACGGATTCTTTTTCCATGGCCCGAGAGCATACGGCATCCCCGAAAGAGTTGTTCTGGGTGAGAACGTCATGGGATACGTAAAACCGGGCGGCCCGTTGAGAGCCTGAACACCGAGGTAACGGAGCGAGATCAAATCTCTGAAGTCGAGTGAATTAGATGTTCCCAGCTCCACGCTGAACGAACCGTTGAGGACGGAGATTCCATTGAGGATTTCCTCCCATTGGACATATCCTCCTGATAAAGAATCATAAAGATCAAACTTCAGGTCGTACGTCCCATCCGGAGCATGCGATCCGGTCGGCGAGCCGAGAAATCCCTGCACTGCAATCGTGCGGGGCCATGACATATCCGGTGGAGCCTGGGGAACAAGGTCGGATGATGCCGGGAGACTCTGCGTTAGTCTGGACGGAATTAGGGTTGGAGTCGTGGATGCGGAAGGCGCCTGGCCGAATGCGATCGACCCATGCAGCAACAGGAAGAACGAAAGTACTTTGAACTTGCGGATCATACCAAAGCCAAGTAATTATCGTGATGCCGTAATATAAGACTAAATTTGACCTTGTCAAGAGGGCGGAGCGATGGCTTGGAGAGAACTAGGATACAGTGCTCCGGATGCAGAACACCAACTCTACGATTTGCCGGCCAGGGACGACCCGGATTCTGCCCACGCGCGATGCGTATCCGCTCCATGGTAAGCTTTGAACGTTCGGCCGAATGCGCCACAAGGTAAGCCGGGAAAAACTTGATCACGTGGATTCATCAGTGTAACCTTTTGAATCGGAGGGAGTTTTGTAGATATGAACATCCTCCCGAGAATATCATTTCTGATGAGCAGTTCCGCAGGACATGACCATCCGGTTGATCGCAAGCTCGCATCCCGCTGGCACGTTGTCCGTATACTCGTGAGTTGCCTTGTTTTAAATTTCTCTGCGACTCAAGCCTCGGAACTACCTTCGATCACAAACTACGACCTGACATTGCAGCTAGGGCTCAAGGAGCAGCGGGCAGACATCGCCGCGACCATGTCGGTGCGCAATCAGTCTTCACAACCGTATCAGCGAATACCGTTCCTGTTGTATCGGCTGTTCGGTGTATCGTCTGTTCTGGGACACGACGGCAGCAAGCTGCGATTCAGTCAGCATATCACTTCGATGAGTGACGAGCCATCTCTTCAAGTCAACGCCATCATCGTGAATCTTCCCATGGCCTTGCAGCCCGGAGACTCGACAACGTTGACTTTGAGGTATGAAGGATCTATGTTCGGGTATCCGGAAGTGATGGCATACGTCAAAGACCGGGTTGATGAGGAATATTCTCTGCTTCGCCCCGACGCATTCGCATTTCCCATGCTGGCCGAGACGACCTTCGCCAGCGTTGCTGCTTCCTACCGCGCAAGATTTGAGTATACACTCCGAACTACTGTGCCTGAAGGATACACTGTCGCCTGCGGCGGTGAGCTAGTTTCAAAGACAAGCGGATCGCAAGGGACACTCTTTCTCTATAAAAGCAAGCTTCCGACGTGGAGAATGGATCTTGCGGTGGCAAAATTCCGCGTCCTTCGCGATTCGGTTGAACAGTTGACAACATACTACCTGCCTGAGGACAGCGGCGGAGCCGGCAATCTTCTCAAGGCCTCAACGAGGGCGATTCATTATTATATGGATTTGTTCGGAGCGCCGAAACACTACAAAGGCTATACGATCGTGGAAATTCCGGAGGGCTGGGGATCGCAGGCGGGCGATTACTACTTTCTGCAAACTGCCGCCGCGTTCAGGGATACGATGCGCGTGGGCGAGGCCTTTCATGAAATTGGCCACTCCTGGAATGCTCGTGCGTCTGCTGAGGTCCAACGATGCCGCTATTTCGATGAGGCGTTTGCGTCTTTTTTTGAGGCCCTGGCAATCCGTCGGTTTCGCGGTGAGAATGCGTTTGAGGAAAAAATGGAAGCTGCACGGCGCCAGTTTATTGAATCGGCGGAGCGCGACCGGCAGGTGTTCGAAGTCCCAATAGCCCGGTACGGAGACAAAGAAATGGGCAGACATTCGTATACAAAAGGCGCCTGGTCGCTGTACACATTGTATGAACTGGTCGGCGAACAAACCTTTGCATCCATCATACGGACAATGTTGAGCGACTTCTCGGGACGCACGATTGATTTCGCCGAATACCAGCAGCTCTGCGAGCGGGTATCAAAACGAGATCTGAAAACATATTTCGACGAATGGGTCAGAGGCTCTGAATCGTCAACGCTCCTCTCGGAAAAAGTCCCAATCGCCGACATCATCAGAAGATATGAGCATGGCAAGAGATGAAAAGGAAGAAGCAAATGAACAGGAAGGTCAGAAGAAGGCATCTGCGTTCGTGCGGACATTGCCGGACAGACCAGATTTTAAAACGATACACGAAAATCTGTGTTTTTGTGGGCCCTGCAGGACTTGAACCTGCGACCCGCTGATTATGAGTCAGCTGCTCTAACCAACTGAGCTAAGGGCCCTTGCAACAATTTGCAGATTAAATGTAAAAAAAACAGCTGTTATATCCAATAGACTGATCTCTGGACTATTAAAACAAAGGGGGTAGCTTTTCGGCTACCCTCTTGCGTCCAACGGACTAGTTCCAGGGGCTTACTTCTCTAATCCGAGGACTAGTTGCTGTAGAACTGCCACACGTCTCCTCATGTGGGAGTTACTTTACCAGCAACATTTTCTTCGTCTCCACAAATGTTTTACTCGGTGTTACTTCGCTCTGTGCCTCGAGCCGGTAGTAATACACTCCGCTCGCCACTTCTGAGGCGTTGAACGGGAATACGTAATATCCGGTCTCTTCCCGTTCGTTATCGAGCACAGTCTTTACCAGCTGCCCGAGAACATTGTAGATCTTCAACGTTACCCTGGAATTTTCCGGCAAGCCGTATTTGATCGAGGTCGTCGGGTTGAACGGATTGGGATAATTCTGTGACAAGGCATATTCGGTCGGTATCTGCCGTCCGCTCTGAATCTTCAGCACAATCCTGTGGAGCCGGGCGCAATCCCGGAGACGTACTCCCTCGGACAAAATTATCCGAATCCGTTCAATCCCACGACGACAATAAGTTTCGGAATACCGGGCGACGCGATCCTGACGATCAAACTGTATAACATCCTTGGAAAGGAGATCGCGGTATGGGCAGAGAACCAGACCTACCAGGGTGGATGGTACGAATATACGTTCAATGCAGACGCGTTGGCGTCGGGGGTATACTACTACCGGATGCAGGCCCAATCTCTCTCCTCCGGCACGAAGTACTCGAACATTAAGAAAATGATGGTAATTCGATAATTGCACCCCCTCTCTTCGCAGCCCCTCCGACAGCCATTACGGAGGGGTTTTTCATAACTTGCCTTGCGATTTCAAAAGAAATTACCTATTCTCAATGAGACACCAGAATGACACACCCCGCCGCTATCACAGTCCGACTTATGAAGATCCGTTTTATCATCGCTTCAGTTCTCGTATTCATACTCTTTGCAGGTTCGAAGGCTCAGGATGTTAACATCGGAGCATCGACCGTTCACGACGAAAATATTTTCGACGTTCACACTCCACTTTCGGACCAGATCACAAACTTTGAGCTGAACGTCTCGAAGGACTGGGACTTCGACGAATCGTACATCAATCTTGGTTACAGCGGCGCGTTCCTTCTCTTTCGCGATCTACCGCAACGAACGTATCATCTCCACACGCTCAGCCTGGAGACGACCTTTCATTTCACCCGCGAGGAGGACGAAGAAGAGTCTTCAGATGAAGAATCGTCATCTGAAGAAGATTCAGCCGACGGCGAGACAGCTCACCGGGCCGATTCGATAGCCGCGCATCAATCCGTGACGGCCCATTCTGACAGCCTCGACAGATTTTTATACCTTCGCGCAGTCGGGACTTCGCAGTTCAATAAGAGCGATTTCTCCCAATTTGATAATACTCTCGCCGCCGCGGAAGCCACGCTACGGCAGCCGCTCGGTCTTCTCGCAAGCGTCCGTCCGTCGTATAGGTTCGGATACCATACGTTTCCCAATCTTACCGGCATCAGCTATTTCGAAAATAATTTTTCAGCCGGACTCGGAACGAGCGCGATTCCCAACGGATGGATCACGGTGACTCCGGGGGTGGGAGTAAAAAAATATATTTCCTCGAATTTTACCTACACGTATTCCGTCGGGGGTTCCAATCAGAGTGGACACGGGAAAGGAGGAGCCGGAGGGGGACAGCGCACCAGGACAATTGATCTCAATACTCCTTCCGTGCGGCAGTTTTTTATTACGTTCGCCTGGACGCAAAACGTTTCACCTGCCACGGTACTAAAAGCGGCATACTCGTATCTGGACGCCCCATCCACCGTAGCACGTCTTCTTCCCGAGCAGGTGAACACCGGCGTGGACCAGCGCGGAATCGGCGACGGTCTCGCGGCCTTGAACTCTCAAAATGAAATTTTCGACGACCATTACGGCTATTCCGGGAACCAGGCTATTCTCAACATCCAGCAAACTGCGCCGTTCGCAATCATCCTCACGGCTGCTTTCGCCTTTCAGCATAAGAAGTATACGCTCTCTGTTCAGGAGTTCGACTCTACTGCAGCAAACCTGGGAATCCGGCTTGATGACCGGTCGGAAAGTGTTCTCAACATTTCAAGGACGTTTCCTCTCTCACAAGGCAAGAGCCTTAAACCCCAGGTGGAAGTAACATTCATCCGGAATGGGTCGAACGTAGCGTACTACGATTTTAGCAAGACGACGTTCCTGGTGGGAGCAGAGTTCAATTTCTAGGCCGCTTGGCTAATTTATAAAGGCGTATCTCCCCCGCCTCCAACGTGTCTGCAACCGGAAATAACCGGAAATACCCGGCCACCGCGCTGTCCGTAAGATTGTGCAGATCATACATTTCCCGGTAGACCTTCGCAGTGTCATGAAGTTCGGAAAAAAGATAGACCGACCGCTTTTTGTCCCACGTCGCATCGATGCTGTCGCGCACCGAAGCCAGTGACGCAGGCAGATCGTTGGCATTATCCACAAGGAGGGCGTGCAGAGAGACAATCTTACGCTTGGTGAAGTAAGGAATATACGTGTCGTACTCATCGTTCCCCGGTACGACAATGAGATCTCCCTCCTTCGTTCTCCCTCCGATATCAAGAGTTGTCGTGTAATAATCGTTGTTCGTAATGTCGTGAGCCGGCAAAAATACCCCGATTGAATTCGCGGAGAGGAGACACAGGAACGCCGCGATGAGCCCGAAGAATACGCCCGGTTGATTGGGCACCGAAACTTCAAGAGTGTCATGCGTCCACACGGCGAAATAGATTGCGCCCCCCATGAGGGGTATCGCCCACAACTGGTAATACCAGGGCCCCCACCAGAAGAGCAATATGGCGTAGCTTATGAACCACGAACCGGCAAGACGGCGCACGCGTGTGCTTTTCGTAAGCGCGCGATTCCTTGGCTTGCTTCGTCGTGCGAAGATCAGTGCCCCGATGAACGAAATCGCACCAAGCATGGAAAAAAGAGGAACCCCGTATCTCTGCAGCAGGCGAATCTCAAACACCCGGTTCATCCAGTAGAACCCGCCGACAAGCGAAGCCCCGAATCCTGTCAGGAGTTGAACGAACTTCGCGAACGAAATCGTACCGTAATGGCCCGCTACGTCGATGACACCCGGCATCGCATAATAGAAGCACCAAAAAACAAAGTCGTGCAGGGTCGTATTGTCGAGAACATAGATCCCGATCACCCCGTACGGAAGACTCACCGTCAGCACAGCCGCGGCACAATAGATCAAGAGAGCCTTGATCCGGATTCCGGCGTTGAGATGCTCCGACCATAGCGCCACAAGAAAGAGCACGCCGAGCAGCCCGTTCACCTGGTGCATCAGCATGGCGGCGCCATTGAGAAAGCCCAGCAGCATCAAACGCGCAGCCGATGCCGTCCGGAGCGAGGTATCGCAGAGAAGATCAAAGAATAGAAGTCCCAACAAACAGCCGGACATATGGTCCGAGATCATTGCGGTGTCGTTCCAATAGGCGAACGTCGCGCCAATGAGAATGCAGACGACGGCGGCAAGCGCCGTGTCCCCGGTGCGTTTGCTCATTTGCCTGAAAAGAAGCAGGAACGCTGCGGCCCCTTCGAGGAGGTTGAATGCCTGGGCAGGAACCAGCGCGGATCCCGAATATCCGAAGAGCTTCCACACATGGAAGAACAGGTAGGGAAAGAGCGAGAAGAAAAGATGCTGCGAGTGAAAGAAATTATAGGCGATCGCATTGGCATCCAACGGAATGCCCAGATGTGTGTGCTCAATATCCCAAAGGTAGCTTATCGCGTCGTAGGTGTACTGCCGCGAGAGGGTGAGGAACGCAAAAACAAGATAGCCGAAGGTTACCGCGAACGGCAGCCAATGTTTTCGCTTCGCAACCTCTCCGGGAGAAGAATTGTCGGCCGCCATGACCAGGCCTTACTGCTTCGCCTGCACATCAAACCGGACTGTCTTGACCCATGTCCGGTGTTCTCGCTTGATGAGATCAAGATAAATAGCTTTCCCTACAATATAGACCCAAAACTGACAATAGGTAAAGTACATGAGGAGCGAGAGAAAGACATTCGACGGCGAATCCTCACGGTCATAGGATAGCGCGAGAAGAATTTCAAAGAGAAACAGCACTACTGCAATGATCCAGACAGTCGTGTACGGCCCGGGAAGCGTAATCAGGACAACATTGAAGAGACCGAGGAGAAACAGGATATCGGAGCTGACGATCGCGACGAAGAACACGTAATACAGCGAGAGAAGATACAAAAGCTCAGCTGCCAGAAATTTATTCTTAAACTTCGGTATTTCAGTAAGAAACTTCTTCGCGACGTAGTTGTTTCCCCGCACCCACCGAAGCCGCTGCTTGATCCAGACTCCCCACGTTTCAGGCTCCTGTTCGTACGTCACCGAATACGGAATAAACTTTATTCTGTATCCTTCCATGTAAATCCGGATGCTGAGCTCTGAATCCTCCGTTATCGCCTCCTCATCCCAGCCGTTCAGCTTTTCGATGAGCGCCCGACGGACGACAAAATTTGTCCCCGGCAGAGTCGCAATCTTAAACATATGCCACCTTCCTGCCTGCAGGATCGATTGAAAACTCAGCGTTTCAATATTAATGAATCGCGTCAGCAGGTTCCGCCGCTTGTTGACAGTACGAAACTTTCCCAGCACCGCCCCCAGCGAGGAGTCAAGGAGCATCTGCGCCATGAGATACCTCAGGGCCGACGGGTCAGGCGTATTATCGGCGTCATAGATCGCGATGAATTCAGAACGGGCCTGTGTAAGCCCGAGATTCAGAGCCCGGGATTTTCCCTTTCCTCCCTGTCCGGCGGGGACGTTGTACATCTTCACGCGTTTATCCTGTGACATATACCGTTCGATAATCTGAGCGGTAGCATCGGTCGAGCCGTCATTGATGACAATAATTTCAAGATCGGGATATTCCAGCCTCACCATGGCCTCAAGCGTGTGCCCGATAACCTTTTCTTCATTGTGCGCCGGAATGAGAATCGATACGCCCGGGAATTCAAACTGCATGCCGTCAACGCGCTTTTTTTCCTTTGCGGCGGACCGGTAGTTGAAAAAGCCGACCACCGTCAGCACCAGCTGATAGGCAATCATGAACCAGATGAGAATAACCGAAACGAGAAAGACAATACTGAGGTCAAACTCGAGAAGTGTATGTTCGGGCATCTATGTTCTTTGCGCAGATGTGCGTGTGAGCCGCACTATGCCGTAGAAACTCAGCAGGAGCGCGCATGAGACGATGCCGAATCCCAGAATCAGCCAGGATGACCAAAAACTTGTAAGATCGACGCCGTACGATGCGTTCGATTCCAGGATAACGATGAGATCGTGGTCGCCCGGCGGAAGCATGACGCTGAACCTCCGATAGCCCTGAAGGGTTTCCATGGTCACTTCGTTGCGATCCAGGATAAACGCGTACGGACGGTGTGAAAATGAGGCGATGCACCGCTGAGCGCTCTCATAGGAAAGTTCGATCGTCCGGCTTGAGGTCGAAAGCGAAGAAATTTTTCCCGTGAACGATAACAGCCGCCCAAACGACGGCTGCGTCAGGAACGGCCCAACTGACTGCCGCTCTTCGAATAAGATGTGGTCGCCCGCCGGCAGGAAGAATCTTCCGTCGTCAGAGAAAATTCGTTGGCCTGTTCCGGTCACCAATGATTGGAATCGGTTTGGCAGTGCAAGGAGAACGGGAAACGGAGCAGAAATCTGCCATCCACCGGCTATCTTCTGGAATTCAGCGCTCGCGGAGGCGGCATACGGCATCATGCGCAAATCCTGCGGCCGCACGCTTGATTCCGAATAGATTGCATATCGGTCTGTTGCCATCGCTGCAGACTTCACGAGCTCGTAACTCTCTATTCCGGTCTGAATGAGCGTCGGATACTGCGTCGGCACTTTTTCGCTTCGGAACTGAAGAATATTCAGATCGACCATGAGGGTGCTATCGACGTTGCTCTTCGCCCGGTATTTTCCCGCAAGGGCGATGTAGCGGTCGGGATCCTTCGACCACTCCGACTGGGGGTCCTCCACCTGGAGCGTAAATTTATGGCGGCGGTTAAGCGCGATAATGCGGTCGATGTCCACTCCATGCCACGCCCGCAATTCGGGATTGCCGATATTGTCCATTGCCGTGACAATGAGCTCCATATACGGTTTCGAGGCTTGTACTTCGGCGACCATGGCCATCAGTTGTTCATGGAGCCTGATAAGTATTTCTACGCGGAAATCCTCAAACCTTCTGAGCGCCGATGGATTCTTCTTCCAATAATAGACCGAGAGCGAGTCGAACAGAAGCGCCGGATCGAATCCCGATCGTCGTTTGAATTGTCTTCTCGCAGATGGGTGCATGGGTGTGTACATGTTCGGAGTAGCGACTCCCGACTGCGACTCAAAATAGAGTTCGGCAAGATTGACGCCGTCCCAATCATACTTTTCGAGGAAGCTCTTGTAAAAGCCCGAGACCTCTGCAAAGCAGGAAGAATCGGTCAATGCCATCAAATACCGCCACCGGGGTGGAACGGGTTCGCCGAGGTAATTCACCTCTTTCCATTCGGGATGCTCCAGCCAGAATTTCTGAGAGACGTGCGGGGGTTCGAGCCAGGCATAGACAAGCATTCCGTTCGCATGGCAGAGCTGGATAAGCCGCTGATAATCGTAGGTCCACTTCGGATACTGGTGCCATCCGGCGGCATGCACTATCCGTATTCCGTCGCCCACCCATCGCTTGACAACATCCTCGACGCTCATGTTCCGCCGGAACCCCGGGTCAAAATACACTTCGAGATTTTCTCTCCTCAAGACCGGCCGGAGCTGAAAATAATTCCTCACATACTCCAGCAGGTACGGAAACCTGCTGAATCCCGAGGTCGTCAGCGGATCGAAGCGGATGCCAAAGAACAGGAATTTTCCGTCCCCATATTGCCTTCCGAGAGTCACCGCGGCGCCTGTCCGGTCGTCTGTACAAAGTATTTCGTCCTCTTTCTGAACTTCAAACCGCGACATGATTTCGGACGATGAAAGCAACAACGCGTCTTCAGGGTACATCCGGTCCCGCATGCGTTCGATCTTCAATGACGACGGGACAAATTTTATTCCAAGTTCTTCGGCGAGCGCGTTCTTGCCGTCGGTCACCAGACATCCACCCTCCTCGACAAACTGGGTAAGCCGGTCAAAATCGCGATTCGTGAGGCCGTCGACGGAGTGAAATGGAACAAAAAGAAGATTGTATGGCTTCAAGTTCCCGACAGTGTCACCCACAAGGGTATCAAGAGGGATATTGACAGACCGAACCGCGGCCGCGAAGCTTGCCTGGTCGTTCATCGCTCCGCCCGACGCGGTCGTATCCCAAAGAATTGCAGCCCGCGCTTCTTCAAACGACGGCTCGCCTTTGAACAGCCCGTCCCACGTTTGTTTCATGGAGACGCGCACTTTTTCAAGCGTCGTCATTTCCATCTCGCGGAATTCCGACGGCTCCGCGATGTACATTTCTCCCGTGGGCACTTCTACCGATTTGCTGAGCGTATCGTGGACACGGTCGGTCGAAATTTCCCAGCGGTCGACGGTCCCGTCGGGCTTGAGCCATGTCTCCCGAAGAAATTGATCTTCCAGTTGAATACGGTAGGCGGCTGTTCCGGTCAGGACAACATGGTCCTTCAGATGCACTTCGCACTGTTCATGTTTCACATCCATGAATTTGTATCCGAGGTCCAGCACTCCGTCGACATACTCTTCCATGTATTTCAGTTCGACGAACGGATGAATGAAGGCTGAGGCAAAACCGTCCCGCACGCCAAGCTGGGCTTTTGCACCGTTCAACAACGCCTTCACCGCCGCCTCTTCCTCCTTGCCGTCCTCATCGTAGGGAATATAGCCGAGGTTCTCCGGAATGATACGCTGGCCATAGAGGTCGCGTTCGATGATAAAGGGAAAATACTGGCTGTAGTTCGGATCGTCGATGACCATCCGCTGCTCCATCGAGCTGCTGAAAAACTCCGCGAAGACAGGGTAATCGAGCTGTGACGCGGTATAGTGCGGAGTCTCCCAGAGAAGCGGGTAAATATTGTTCTTCCAGCATTCTTCAAGTCCCATTTTGATCTTGCTGCGAACGTATTCTTTCGTATCGCCGGCAATGGGCCTGTTCATGCTTCCGTCCCAAAACTCGAAATCTGTGGCGGTGACTCCCTGATACTGATGTGTTACCCCGTGCATGACGATCGTTGCGCCGTGGGCGATCATGTAATGAATCGCATCGACGAATTCCGGTTTGTCGGAGAGGCTGACCGAGATTCCCGAGCCGGGATCCCTGAAAAACGGTATGACCCCGACGAGAAACGGTGCGCCTTTGGACGAGAGCAGGTCTGCAATCGCGCGAAGCCGGGATGGATCCTCAAAGACGTCGACATCCTCAATGCGCAGCAGCGCGCGGTGGATTTCTTCGTGCGGCTGCCCGAGAATATCATGCAGGAGGTCCGAGAAATAAATGTAGCGATCCGTTTCCGTGGCGGAGGAAAACGGGGAATCCCCGATATACATAAATGCACCGCTGCGGACAATGTAGGGATAGGTCCGGCCGGTCGCGCTCGAATGCGCGGTCGCAAGAACTTCGACGTTGCTCCCTTTCACGACGGAGATAACGTTGAGATTCTCTTCACCTTTCGTATACGTCATCTTGCCGGCAGTGACGACGTCGTAGTTGGAAACAGTATCGAGTCCTACAAACTTTATTCCGTATCGTTGTTCGATATCGAATGCCTTGCTGTAGGCATCGAACCCGGTATTCATCCAGATGAATTGCCTCTGTCCGTTAAAGACGTCGCGCATGAAGGTTTCCGGAGGAGTGTATTTCTTGTTGAACCCAATGTAGAATCCAATGTCAAAGTTATTTATTTCACCTTTGACGTAGGATTCCACACCTTCGATCTTGTACGTGACGTCGAAATGCCCGAGCAGCATGGCCAATTCCTTCGCATCGCCGCGGCCGTAATTGGTGACGACGTCTTTACCTTCGAAAAGAATGAGTGCGCTTTGGACAGGCTTCGCAGTGTTCTGTGCGCAAAGCGGGGACGCGAGCAGAACGAACAGCGGCAGACACAGGAAACATTTATGGAATGCGTTCACAGTATTCAGATTCTTCGTGCTTCATTATACCGTTTTCACGCTAAAATTTCAATATTCACGGTGACCTGGATTCCAATACCGCGGCGGATATTGAAATTCACGGTTAAATTCGGTACACTATATATGGTAGATACCTTACTGCCCGCATAGTGCCATCAATCTGAATTTGCAACGTATGAAGTTTTCACAGCGGTTTATCATTCTTTGCGCTGTCCTGCTCATCCACGAAACGTTGATCGGGCAGTGGAGCTGGCAGTCCCCTCTTCCCCAGGGAAACGATCTTCAACAAGTCCAGTTTCTTGACAGCGTCTACGGATGGGCGGTCGGAGCCTACGGTACGATTATCCATACGACGACGGGGGGCGCGAACTGGTACGCACAGGAATTTGGGCGTACGGATAATATGCTCTCCATTTCCATGGTTACCGGCGACAAAGGCTGGGCCGCCGGCGATAATGGCGTTATCCTTGCGACGACCGACAACGGCGACAACTGGGCGGAACAATTCTCCGGCGTCACCGCGGGACTCAATTCCATTGTCTTTATCGATACGCTCACCGGATGGGCCGCCGGTGATAACGAAACAATCCTTCACACAATCAACGGCGGCGGATCGTGGTCCGTACAACACCAATCCGTTATCGGCGACAATATCAATGAGATAACATTTCGTAACGCCAGCCAGGGCTGGGCCGTGGGAAGCAACCGCACACTCTGGCGGACGACTGACGGGGGCGCGAATTGGATTCACCAGGTCATCGGTATCACTCCCTCGAATTATCTGGGCATCACCTTTGCAGATTCATCCCTCGGATTTATCACCGGCAGCGACGGCGTTATTCTCCGGACGACAAACGCCGGCCTGAACTGGACGGAAGTGCCCTCGGGCGTCGCGGGAAATCTTAACCAGGTCATGATGCAGAATACGTTCGTCGGCTGGATTACCGGAGACGGCGGAACATTTCTGAAGACCATTAATGGAGGACAATCCTGGGCTGCGACGGTCATCGACAACGGGGAAAACCTCAACAGCATGAGCCGATCATTCAATACTCTGTGGACTGTGGGAGAATTCGGCCGCATCCTGAAATCGACGAACAACGGGTTTTCCTGGTCGAGTCTCGACGTTGGAAGCAGGCTCAGCGCAAACTGGATGGATGTCATTTCACCGACGACCGCGGTCACCGTCGGGCAGACCGGATTGATCTTTCGGACCTCGGATGCGGGCAACACCTGGAATCAGCAGCCGACACCGACGCCTTCGATATCGTTGTACGGCGTAAAGTTTTTGGACCAAAACCACGGATGGGCAATCGGGGATAACGGGACGATTCTTCGCACGACGGACGGCGGCACCTGGCTGCAGCAGTCAAGCCCGACATCCAACACGCTGTTCGGCATTACGTTCGGCAATTTTTCTTTCGGCTGGATGGTTGGCGGCGAGTTCACGAACTACACCGGCACGATCCTGCGCACCACAGACGGCGGAAATTCCTGGTTCGTTCAGGCGGCGGGCCTTCCGAACATCCTCTACGGCCTCTCCTTCCCGAACGGACAGTATGGGTGGGCGGTCGGCGAAAACGGTTTGATCACGCATACCACCAATGGCGGAGCGACCTGGAACCCTCAAACCAGCAATACGACAAGTTTCCTTTTCTGGTGCACGTTCAGGGATACGATGAACGGCTGGGCGGTCGGCGATAATGGCACAGTCCTGCATACGAATAATGGCGGGGCAACATGGACCAAACAGACGAGCGGGACAAACGTCTTGCTCTATTCGGTGACCGCGTTGAGCCTTACGCACGTGTATGCCAGCGGCGACAACGGCACTGTCCTGGAGACATTCGACGGCGGAGCGCACTGGCACCTTCAGTACAGCAGGACGACGTACAGCCTGTTCGCCGTCTCTGCCGCTTCAGACGCTTCTATGTGGGCGTGCGGAGATTACGGGACCATTATACACTATACGCCGCCAAGCACCGGTACAGTCTCCGGAACGGTGTTCAACGATCTGAATAATAACGGTATCTTCGATCCCGGCGAGCCCGGAATGCCCGGTTGGAAAGTACGGCTGTCTGGCCTCACATCCGATTCAACCATCACCGGCGCGCAGGGATCGTACACGTTCAGCAGCGTACCGTTCGGTTCGTACCAGCTCTCGGAGGCTTCAGAAACGTTGTGGACGCAGACCTATCCGGAGTCGCTGTCGTATTCGATTTCCCTCGACAATATCGATCCGGCAACCACAGGCGACTTCGGAAATTATTCCACGAGTACCTATGGTTTTCCCATGACCGCAAGCTGGAACATGATCTCTCTTCCGCTGGTAACTCCGGATCCGCGCAAAGGGGTCGTCTACCCGACCGCCATTTCCAACGCCTTTGCCTTTTCAAACGGATATTTTAATCAGGATACGATACAGCCCGGAACAGGATATTGGCTCAAGTTTTCTGCTCCGCAAAAGATCTGGATTGCCGGCGATCCCATACACTCCGACACAATCGCACTGAGCCCGGGCTGGAATCTTATCGGCGGCATTAATGATTCCGTCCCCACGTCGACGATCGTCACGGATCCTCCCAATATAACCTCCGACAATTTCTACGGATTCCAGGGAGCGTATACGACAAGCCCTGCTCTTAAGCCCGGGCAGGCATACTGGATAAAGTCCAGCGATGCGGGCCAGCTTTTTCTCAATGCGCCGGCAGCGTACATCGCTTCAAAGCGGGTATGGCCGCCGCCGGAGTTCGCCAGGCTCAATTCATTGACCATCAAAGACGCAAAGGGAAATCAGCAAACGCTCTATTTCGGAACCGCGCAGGGAACAACTGCGCGATACGAGCTCCCTCCTCTCCCGCCGTCCGAATGCTTCGACGTCCGGTTTGCCGACGGTACCCAGGCGGCATTTCTGCCATCTGAGAGGAATGCACAGAGCCTGAACCTTCATGTACAGTCGCAGAACTATCCGTTGCAGGTATCCTGGCAGCTGGCGAATGAGGAATCGATCCCCTACATGCTTGGCGACGGGACGAAAATGATTGCATCCTTCAGTGCCAGGGAAGGAAAACTGACGGTGAACAACCTTCCGAAGGGCGAACTGGTTCTGGAACCGGCTGATGCCGCGGTCCCGGCGAAATTCAGGCTGTATCAAAACAGTCCCAACCCGTTCAATCCGGCAACATCTATCAGATTTTCACTGGCCGCCAGAAGTATCATCCGGCTTTCAATTTACAATGTCGTCGGACAGAAAATTGCGACACTTGCAGAGGGAGAGTATGAGGCAGGAACGCATGACGTCCGCTGGAGTCCGTCGGTGGCAAGCGGGATGTATTTTTACCAGCTGGAGGCATCTTCCGTCGGCAGCAACCAACACTTCCGGGAGACCAGGAAAATGCTCCTCCTCAAGTAGGATCATTCTCAATGAGAAAAAACTTTATTCTCTCCGCGCGTTGGTTGACGATGGTCGCGCTCCTATTGGCAGCCTGCAAATCCGATTCTCCAAACACACCGCCTCCATGCTCCGGCCGTACCGCTTCCGCCCACGGGGAAGGAACGCTGGGGTTTCTCGCTTCGGGCAGGTTGTCCGATTCGGTAGCCATCACGGGCCGTTATGTTCTCAGCAGCAAGTTCCAGGGCGACGCGTTCAGCGAGCAGGGCGCTGGCGGATTTGTTGGAGATGTGATGGTTTCGGGGAAACCGTTGCGGGGGACCGTGGCGGCATTTGCTCACGTTCCGCACAATACGTATTTGTACGAACGCATTCTTACATTCGCCTTCTACGACAGCACGGCGCCGTTGAGCCCTGGCGCATACGCGCTCACCGCCAGCGCTACTGGCGGCGGCATGGAGGCCGAATCAATGTTCTATTTTGCCGACAGCATACATCCACCATATTCCATTTACAGGGCGGAGCACGGGATGTTCACCTTTTCGCTCATTGATACCTGCGCACGGCGGATCAAGGGTACATTCACGGGGACCTTTACAGACATTTCGGATACATCAGCACATGTCGAAGTTTCCGGCGGTACATTCGACATCGATTACAGCGGCAGCTACTTCGTCATTCCTTGAGCTTTTCAACCTGAGCTTCATCGATTTTCCCGCCGATTTTTCCGTTTTGGACAGCGAGGATTATCCTTCCGATCTGCTCAAATTGGCACAATTAAAGGGTGAACTACTTGATAATATTGGAAAAACCCGTTTTTCTTATTGATTTCGTAACTTTTTCGTTGACTCCTTGGCGGGAATTTCATATATTATGGTATTGAGATGCATCTTTATCGTCTCCCGCATCAACTGATTTTGCACAGTTGAGCCTTTGTTCAAGAGAGCAGCATAATTGTGAACATTGTGTGTCCACCGCATCTCAATTAAGTCACACATCTATTCACAAACGATAGGGTTCATGCATGCCGCGATCAAAATATACAGCACAGTTCTGCAGCTACTGCAGTAAAAGCACGCGGATGGAGATCATCGGAGAGATGCAGGAAGCTCAGGAAAAGAGTTGGTACAAATGTACACGCTGCCATCATATGACGTTGATCGATTTGAAACTCCAGGCAGCAGGCAAGGAAGCAGCAAAACTCGAGCGCACCTCAGCAACAGTGTATACCCCGCAGGCAACGTTTAAAGTCGGTGAGTCGATTTTCCACAACGAATGGAATGATCTTGGCCGCGTGATGAGCAAGACGCGGACATCCGACGGCAGCGAAGCGATTCTTGTAATGTTTGAAAAACAGGGACAGCGCCGCCTTATCGAAAATCTTAAATTAGAGGAGTCACAGCTACTGAATGTTTGAAACTATGTTGGAAGGAGGTGATTTGAATGGTCGGTATCATTATTCAAGAAAATGAGAACATCGACCGTGCGATTCGACGCTTCAAGAAGAAATACGAGAGATCTGGTATTTTGAAGGAAGTCAAGAAGCGCGCGTATTTCACCAAACCCTCCGTGAAGAAGCGGATGAAGAAGATTAAAGCAGTCCGCCGCGGGCAACGTGCATTGATGGAAGAAATGTAGCCATCGGCGTTCCCAAAAGTACAAAGGGCCGAACAATCGTTCGGCCCTTTTCTTTTTACATCTACACTCTACAGTCCCTCATCTCTCATGCTCGCTTCCAGCGCCTGAGATACAAGGAAACCTCCCCATCCGAGGCCATACCTAGCTTGCCGCGACTGCCGGCGTTTCGGCTTCGGCGGATTCAGCCTTCTTCCCTAACCCGATGCGCTGCCTGACCCAGGGATTTTTCGACAATCCCCACAGGATGACGATCACGGCGATGCCCCATCCCGACTGGGAGAGCGTGTACCCGAGCTGGTACATCGGCGGATCAAACTTGAACTCGACAGTGTGCTGCCCCGCCGGGACAATCACCGACCGCAGGATATAATTCGTTTTGTAGATTTCTGTTTCTTTACCGTCGACAAACGCCTTCCACCCTGCCGGATAATAAATCTCACTCACGACGAGCAATCCCGCCGCCGCGCTTGTTGTCTTGAATTCCATATCGCGCGAATGGTACGAGGAGATTGAGACAGATGACGCGCCGGGGCTCGATACTTTTTCCGGCAGCGCCTGTTCCAGGATTGCCGTCGATTTCGGGTTCCAGGCCGGTGAATTCAGGTAGCCGAACGTCTGTGCCTTCGATGCGGAGACGACGGCCGTATCGACAAACCACGCGCGCGGGAGCATGTTGGGATTCGGCTGCGCGATGGTATGCACGGAACCGTCCTGTCCCTGCTGCTGAGCGACAAGATACTTTACATTCAGCATATTGTACACATTCATGTTGTTCCGCGGGAAGCAGGAGTCCCGCATATCCTGATAAATTTTGAGCTTTGCCGGACTGTACCCCTCGACCGACTGAATATTATTGTACATCATCGTATTTGCGGAGGCGCTGGCCTGGTCGAGCCCGCCAAGAGGAAGCACGCGAAATACCGTCGTATCGCTTTCCGCCTTCAACGCCTGGATCGTGGGATCCGCCATCGATTCCTGGTGCGGCGGGGTCTGCGGCTGCGGATGGACGAAGTGCGCATCGATGAGATAGAGATCCAGCGCCAGGAGGATAATGCATCCGAACGCCAATGTTGTCGCCGCAATCTTCCGGTTGATAAACGCGGCGATGAGTCCGAAGAACGCCGCGACCATGACAGCGAACCATTCGAAATAATTCCAGAACGCCTCGAACCGGAGGTCCTTGAAGACAGTGAGCGTCTGTGCATTATACCGGAGATGATCATCCGCCCTGACGAACATCGATCCCGCCATCATGGATTTGACCGAATCTTTGGCGACAAATCCGATGAGAAGAAGCGCGAGGACGGTGCCTCCGATCATGATCGACCGTTTTTTGAGTTTTTGGATGTTGACTTCACTGCCCCGGGAAAAGATGCCCATGAGAAAATTCGCCCCATTCGCGGCAAGCAATCCGAACGTAAAGGGAATGAGGTAGAGTATAAGGACCGGTACCCTGAACTTGTTGAAATACGGAAAGTAGTTGAAAAACAGGTCGTAGATCACGCCGAAGAACTTTCCAAATGAAAGGAACAGCACAAGAATTGAAAATAGTCCCAGGAACCACGCCAGCCGGTCGCGGTTATAAATTAACGCAATAATGCCGAGCAGTAATGGAATGATGCCGATATAGACAGGGCCGTCGGTAAAGGGCATCCAGCCCCAATACAGATATGGCCCAAGGTCCTGGCCCTGGTACTCCATGGAGTATGCGTTGCCGAAACCGAAGAACGAAGGGATAATGTAGGTCATCGATTCGTACGGATGAAACGACCAGCTTGTCGCATATTCGTAATCCAGTCCTTTGGAGACGCCGGTTTCGCTCCCGCCACGGATCGAATATTTAGAGTACTGGTCCGTGGGAAGAAATTCATACGAATAGATCGCAAAGCCGATAGCAAGCGCGATGCCGACAACGACCGTCTTCTTCAGAACCGCTGCCGGTTCGGTTTTGATGCTGAGGACGATCTCGTACAGCATGTAGGATCCGATCGTGAGCAATCCGTAGAACGCGATTTGCGGGTGCCGCCCAAGGAACATCGTTCCGGTGACGATTGCAAGCAGCCCGAAATCCAGAAGATTTCGGTTCTTGAACAGCCTGTATGCCAGCAGAAACAGCAGGGGGAGATAGCTAAGGGTAACGAGCTTGGAACCGTGCGCGCTTATCGTAAGCCCCACGGCGAACGGGTTGAGCATCATCGTAATAGCGGCGAGAAGCGACGGCAGGTGTCCGAACTGCAGCTGCCGCGCAAGGAGGTACATAAATACCCCCATCATAAAATAATGCATGACAAACCATCCGAGGTCGCTGTTAAGGAACAATACCTTCCCGATCAGAATGAAGATGTTTTCCAGGAAGTTCACATCGCGCGGAAATAATAATCCGGCAAACGCGGGCATTCCGCTGAAAATGTACGGAAGCCAGAGCGGTTCCACTTTTTCCGTCTCCTGAATATGTTCCACCGCCTTCGTGAATGCCTCGTGAGCAGTATTATCCGGGGCGCCGCCGAACGGCGTCATGTTATTGAAGACGACCTTGCCGAAGAGGATGAGGATGATCCCGTACAGAATGAGAATACAGAAGAGATCTTTTTTCGTGCTTGAAAGGCGGTCGAACGCCGTTTGCTTTACCTGTCCGGAGGATGTTTTCTTTTCTTTTGCCATGACTTAATGATGATGATGATTGAGAAGATCCGCGATAACCGATGTCTTCGTGCTCCAATCGTGCTGGCGCGCGAACGACTGCAGTCCTGAAACGACCGCCGGATCGTGCGATTGTTTCAGCGCGAGACGGAGCTGGGATACGAACTCTTCCTTCGACCGGGCAAGAAAGATCTTGTCGCTAAACGGAAGAAGGTCGCCCGAGAACTGCGTTGCGACGGTCGGTTTTCCGGCCGCGCTGTATTCATAGAGCTTCACAGGGTTTACCGACCGCGTGAGGTCGTTGAGCTGGAACGGGATGATTCCAACATCGATATACTTAAAATACTGCGGCAGCATGGCGTACGGTTTGAAGCCAGGAAACGAGCTGTTCCCCATCGCCGAGAGCTCACGCGTGATGTGCTCAATATCAGGATGCACGGGCCCCAAGAAGAGAAAATGAACGTCGGGCATCTCCTTCAGCGTGTACCTCAGCAGATCATAATCAAGCCACGGGTAGACCGCCCCGCAGTAACACACAATCGGCTGGCCGCGCTTCACGTCGGGAGGACACTCCGATACTTTCGGATGCGCAAAATGCTCGTACTCGACGCCGTTCCCGACGTACGTGATCCCGGTGGAGCGAAGCGGCTGCAGCTGCCTGGCAAGTTCTTCCGAGGTCACCGTGATAACATTTGCTTTCCTGATTGTCTTTTCCCAGGCTTGTTTCACATGATCCGGCAGTTTGACAAACCCGAACGCGTTGTCAATATAATCATAAAGCAAGAAAGAAGTCGGAAGCTTGTCGAGGACATCGATCGCATGAAAGTAATTCACCACTGCGGCAACCCTTTCCCCTTTTCCCAGCAGCCGGAGCGCCCGCCGGATGAGAAAGCGCTGGACCATTGTCACGATGGTTCTGACACCCGGTACATGGCTAAGCGGCAGCGCCACGGCGCGCATCCACGGGAATCGAGCGTTGTAGGGTATTATGGGGATGCTGACGATGTGAATATTGGGGGCGACGGTGAGCGGCCGGAAATGCGATTTCTTCACGAGCGTCGTCGGCTCTATCCAGAGCACCGGCCACTTCTTCGCAAGCGCTTCGGTGATGTGCTGGGGCCGCTGGTGTAAACCGTACCAGGGAATATCGGAAAAAAAGAGGACGATCAAACTTTTACGCCGCGCCGCTTGTGCAGGTACACGGCCGGGTCGAGACCGAACATTGCCTTCCAGATCTTTCTCGCAGTGATTGCGATCGGACGGTACGTGTACGGTTTGATGTATTTCCTCCAGATGCTATGGAGGACGTCGCTCGCAGTGCCCAGGTTCATATTAATACGGACAATATCGGAGGCGATCCGCCATTTCTTGACAATGACGGTATTCTTTCCCGTATAATGATAATCGACGAGGACATCCGGGAGGAGCCCCATTTTCAATCCGCGTGATGCGGCACGCGCCCAGTACTCCACGTCGCCGCACGCATAGTCTGTCGACATCGGACCGATCTTCTCCACCACTCTTCGCCGGAAGAAGGACGAAAGGCTCATGACCGTCTGTCGCTCACGAAGCCAGTCGCGCAGCGTCAGTCTTGACTCATCGACCATTGTGGTTTCAAATTGCCGCACGGGGCCTGTCGCTTGATCTTCCCACACAACCACTTGCCCAAAGAGAAGATCTACTTCCGGGTGTGATGCAAAGTATTTCTCCACGATCTCAAACGTGCCCGGCCGAAGCACGTCGTCATCAGTCATTACTTTGACAATCTCACCGGATACCCGTTCGAGGCCTTTATTAATTGCAAAATACTCGCCTCCGTCCTTTTCCGAGATCCAATACGAAATCTTGTTTCCGTACGACTTGATAAGATCGACGGTGGTATCCGTCGAATTGCCGTCGATGATAATGACTTCCAGGTTTGGATATCCATCCTCGAAGAGTTTATCGAGGCTCCTCTTCAGGGTATCGGCCCGGTTACGGGTCGGGATAACGACAGAAATCAACGTGGAGGCTGGCATCAATCGAGGACAGATTTGTAATAGTTTACTGCTTCCCGAATTCCGAGCTCATGTTCGGTAAACACAAAATCAGGAAATAATTTTCTGAATTTCCCGTCGTCCATGATTTTTATCGGAGCACCGTCCTGATATTTCGTATTGAAAACAAGATTCCCCTGGAACCCGATTGCCTTCGCGATCAGCTGGGCAGATTCCTTGACCGAATACCCCTTGTTCTGGGCAATGTTGACGGGGTAGGTGAGATCCTCAGCAATTGTTGCCCCCCGAGCCAGTATTTCCACGACATCGTCGATGTAGCCCCATTCGCGGATGGGATTTCCTGTTCCCCAAACCTCAAACTCCTTATCCCCCGCACGCTGCGCCTTGATCATCCGGAGGATCATGCCGTTGATGGCGTGGGTCTTATTTGGATCAGTATGGTCGCCCGGACCGAATGTATTGGGCACGAAAAAATT
>DATJGD010000027.1:0-21450 GCA_035495255.1 Bacteroidota bacterium
ACGTATCCTTCCACTCCAAAATCGATAAATTTTTCACACCTTCCGGTATCACCAATACATCCGGAAGGATATTTCAATGGGACTTACTATGCGTGAACGACAAGCTATCATTCGAGAGCTGGCTCCGAAGTTCAGACAGGCAAAGAGCAAGAAGGAACGAAGCCAGATCGTGGACCAGTGTGTAAGCATTACAGGTTACACTCGCTGGTACGCGACATATGCTCTGCGTCTTTGCGGTAAAGAGATAACCCGCATCATCGATGGCCAGCGTGTAGTATTTATCCCCGGCCATGCGCGCTCACCGGGTTCACCACGCAAGCGTAAATCTCAGTACAACAGTCCCGCTCTGCTGGAAGCGTTGAAGTATTTTTGGGCTCTTTCCGACGGTCTCTGCGGCAAACGCCTGGTTGCATTCATCGCCCAGACTTTCTCCGCGCTCAAACGGGATGGTGAGTTGCCTTGGCTGGAGAAAGATCCTGCCCTCGGATCTCAACTATTGCGCATTAGTGCTGCAACCCTCGACCGACTGCTGGCTACAACAAAGGCAAAAGTGCAACTCAAGGGACGTTCGACCACACGCCCAGGAACACTGCTCAAGTACCATATCCCGGTGCGAACCCATAGCGATTGGAACGAACATCAGCCGGGGTTCTGCGAGGCCGATCTGGTGGCTCATGACGGAGGATCGGCCTATGGTGATTTCATTCAATCACTGAACCTCGTTGATATTGCTACCTGCTGGACAGAGCCCATTGCTGTACAAAACAAAGCACAATGCCACGTATTTGCCGCCCTTCAGCAAGTCCGCCAGCGTCTTCCATTCAAGCTCCTGGGCCTGGATTCTGACAATGGCAGCGAGTTTATTAACCATCAGTTGGTTCGCTACTGTGATACCGAGAAGATCAGCTTTACACGATCTCGTCCTTATCGCAAAAACGATAACTGCTTCGTCGAACAGAAGAACTACTCGATTATTCGTCGCACGGTTGCCTATTATCGCTACGATAGCCCGGAACAATTAGCGCTTCTGAACGAGTTCTACCTTTCACTCCGCCTTTATGTTAACTTCTTCCAGCCAGTGATGAAGCTTACCGAAAAGATCCGCACCGGCAGCCATCTCACCCGGCGCTACGATGTCCCAAAAACGCCCTACCACCGGCTCTTAGACCATTCGAGCGTTGAGGACAGCATCAAGGATGCTCTCACACAGCAGTATCATCTGCTTCACCTTGTGGAGCTCAAACGCACTATCAACGGTCTTCAGGCACGACTCTTTAGCTCTGCGATTGACAGGAAGCCCCCTCGGATTCCAGCTGGATTTCCAAATGAGCAACACCGTTTACGTAGAAGTAATAATATCGTAATAGCCCGTCCCAATCCCCCGGGGCCATCCAAGCAAGATCGCGCTTCAATCTTAACCAAAAACTCAAAAACTTGACTTCTCGATATGAAAACACCATACTACGCACTCACACCAGATCACTCTACGAGTGGAAACTTACATGAGGCAACGAATCACCTTTCGAGTGGAAGCTTACGTGAGGCAATGAGACCCTACTGCGCCGGCAGAAGAAAGAGCGCGGCAAGGAAAATCACCAGAATTCCCAGAACGTCGAGCAACGCGCCGTACTTGATCATGCGGGGGAGAGGAATATACCCCGAGCTGTACACGATGGCATTCGTCGGCGTGGAGATTGGCAGCATGAATCCGAGCGAGGCTGCCATCGTCGCCGCAAGGGCAGCTTTCAACGGCGATACACCGCTCAGAAGGATCACGACCGGAACGATCATGTTTGCCGAGGCCGTATTTGACGTCAGCTCAGATGTTAACGTTGAAATGAGGATCATGAGGAATATTAATCCCGCGCCCTGCAGAGGGAGAAGTTCCGACATTCCCTTCCCGAACGCCTCCGCGAGCTTCGTTTCGAATGCGAGCTGGCCGAGCGCAATCCCCCCGCCGTAGAGCGCCAGGACACCCCAATCTATTTCAAGGGCCGATGTGAGGTCGATCGTAAATGTATGCTCTTTCCAATCGAGCGGCAGAACGAACAACAGTCCCGCGCCGATGAGCGCGGCCACGCTTTCGGGAATGAATTGGCTGTAGGCCCTGGTGATTTCATTCTGTTCCCCGGCAACGACGGCAAGAATTCCCGGGGCAATCCAGAGAAACACCGTGAGACCGAACGCGATGATGGTATTCTTCTCTGCTCGGGAAATTTTTCCAAGTTCACGATACCGCTGCGCGAGCAATTGCTGAATCCCCGTGAGGCGGGTTATTCCGGCCGGACAAAAGAAGTTGAGGTAGAGAAACGTAAGAGAAAAGAGAACGAACACGATAGGCACGCCGAAGCTCATCCATTCGGCGAACTCGACATGGCGGCCGAGCTGACGTTCAATGAATCCGATGCCGATGAGGTTGGGCGGTGTTCCTACCGGCGTCGCAAGCCCGCCGATGCTTGCGGCAAAGGCGCACAACAGCATCATTGCGCTCGCGTACGTATCGCTGACGTTGTGGCCGTTTGACCGCAGCGTGTGGATAATCGCAAGGCCGATGGGGAACATCATCGCGGTCGTCGCGGTGTTCGAGATCCACATGGAGATGCAGCAGCAAACTGCCCCGTAGGCAAATAAAATGCGCGAGGGGCTCTCGCCGACCCATTTCCAGGTCAGCACCCGGTATGCAAGCCGTTTGTCCAAACCGTGCAGATTGATCGCGCGCGCAAGAATGAATGCTCCGAGAAAAAGGAACATGATCGGGTCGGCAAAGGGGCCAAATGCCTTCGATGCCGGGGCAACCCCAAGCAGCACGGCGAGAGTCGGACCGAGCACGCCGGTGACCGGAAGAGGAAGCGCTTCGGTAATCCAAAGAACGAGCGTGCAGCCAATGATTGCGGAAAGCTTGTGAGCTTCGGGAGACAGGGATTCGAAAGGATAGAGCAGGATGGCAAGAAAAACAGCGGGCGCGAGGAAAAATCCCGATGTCCGGCGCAAGGCTTCGAATCGCTCTTCGCCTTTGGTCATCGAGATCAGGGGCTCAAAATCCTTAGCCACGCCTACTCCCTTGCCGGCTGGAAAATTTTAACAGAGCCTTTCCGCTTTTGCAGGTATCCTCCGAGTATCATCACAAAAAATCCTGCAAGCACAAGAACGCCCATGCCCAGCAGTTTCAGAGCCTGGCCGTAAATATAGACCCCGATGTCAAACGCCTGCGGGGGCATGATGATAAGTTCAGAGGAAGTTTTGGAAAAAGCGGTATCCGCGCCCGTCACACGAATCCGCAGTATGCAGGATTCTTCTCCCCGAAGATGCAGCTGTGCGCTGTCAAGGTATGTCCAGACAGTGTTGGGAGGCGGAACGATAGCAACCTCGGGCCCTCCGAACGCGCGCTGCCAGAGCATATTTTTCGAAGAGTCGAGAATCTGCGCTTCGAACGTGCCATGATAAAGCCCCGCGCCATGAAGGGAGACCGGAGCCGGGTTTCGGGACGAAGTTGCGAGATAGAGGGTGTAATATCCCGAGTCTATAATAGAGAACGATTGCTGCTGCCAATCGGCGGCTTTCCCCAGCGAAAACGTGATGCCGGCGACGCTGTCGTGGAGATGGCGCTGCTCGCGCATGTCCATGTAGAGGACGACGGCGCCGATCATGCCGGTGAAGATCATGACGATGCCTACGGCAAGAATGAGGCGGGGAGTTTTTCCTGACACGTTAATTGCGGGAATTGTAGAGGGTAAGGACTTCGCCCGGTGATAAGGCTCTGTTGTAGATGTGGAGGTTATCCATCGCGCCCCGTAGAGGAGTGTGACCGGCAAGGTTTTCTTCCGACCATCCAATGAGGAGCGGATAGGTGTTCGTGGTAAAGTTTGAAAATGTATCTACAACTTCGTGCGTTTTGAGGCCGTTCGCGAAAATCTCCATGATGTGATGAACACGGTCGACGACGAAAACGAAGGAGTTCCATCTTCCGACCCCATATGATTTGCCGTCGGAATCGAGTTCGTGCATCCCCTTGCCGTCCCCGGCCGATTTCAGCTGCGGATACCACAACGTATCGCTGTCGTATTTCGCGTAGACCGCGTACTCCCGGTTTTCAAAATATCCGCTCACCGGCCCGCCTTTGACAAGGATCGGCATATAATTGCTTTGGATGGAATCGACCCGCAGCCAGAACGAGATCGTAACCTGATGAGCCGGATCGAGGGAGATACTATGCGGAATTGTGATAAAATTGTTAAGCCCGTCGAAGGCATACGCCCTGTTCGGCCTGTTCAACGCATCTGCGGTATACGATGGCTGATTGGAGCTGCCGTCATTATGATTTCCGCTGAAATCCGACAGCGAGCCATCGAACGGGATGTAGAGCATCGTGTCGTTGTTTACAACAAGGTAATTGTCGTTGCAACTGGCAGAAAGTACCACAAGGATTGTCATCGATATGTAGTACCTGAATTTCATTCTGTCAAATTATAGCAAATCTCCCAAAATATTCCTATCTTTTTCAAGCCTTCGGAGTACAATGCCTAAGAGAACAGACCTCAAATCCATCCTTGTCATCGGTGCAGGGCCGATCGTCATCGGCCAGGCATGCGAATTCGATTATTCCGGCACGCAGGCGTGTAACGTGTTGCGCCAGGAAGGCTACCGTGTCATTCTCATTAATAGTAATCCCGCCACGATCATGACAGATCCGGAGTTTGCGGACCGGACGTATGTCGAGCCCATCACCCCGTATTTTATCGAGAAGATTATTGAGCGTGAACGGCCCGACGCGGTGCTGCCGACCATGGGAGGTCAAACCGCACTTAATAATGCCGTGGCGCTTGCAGAGAGCGGCGTTCTCGATAAGTATAACGTCGAACTCATCGGCGCGAAACTCGACGCCATCAAAAAAGCTGAAAACCGGGAGTTATTCCAGAAAACGATGCGGGAGATCGGGCTCGAAACACCGCGCGGCGCGTTCGTCCGGACGATCGGCGAAGCCCTGCGATTCGCCGAAGATATCAGCTTCCCGATTATCATCCGGCCTTCGTTCACGCTCGGAGGGACGGGCGGAGGGACAGCCTACAACATTGAAGAGTTCCGCGGAAAGATTGAGCACGCTTTAACCGCGAGCCCGATCCACGAGACGCTCGTCGAAGAATCTGTCATCGGCTGGAAAGAGTATGAGCTCGAGGTCATGCGGGATCTCAACGACAACGTCGTTATCATCTGCTCGATCGAAAATATCGATCCGATGGGAGTCCATACGGGAGATTCCATCACAGTGGCTCCCGCCCAGACGCTGACTGACAAAGAGTACCAGTACATGCGCGACGCCGCGATAAAAATCATCCGCGCGATCGGCGTGGAAACCGGCGGGTCGAACATTCAGTTTGCAGTAAATCCTGAAAACGGGAAGATGCTGATCATCGAAATGAACCCGCGCGTCTCCCGCTCGTCGGCGCTTGCGTCGAAGGCGACAGGATTTCCCATCGCCAAGATTGCCGCGAAGCTTGCAGTGGGATACACGCTCGACGAAATTCCCAACGATATCACGAAGAAAACACCCGCCTCATTCGAACCCACGATCGATTATACGGTTGTTAAAATTCCACGATGGGACTTTGAGAAATTTAAAGGCGTCGATAACACGCTCGGTGTGCAGATGAAATCGGTCGGAGAGGCAATGGCGTTCGGCAGGACGTTCAAGGAAGCGCTGCAGAAGGCGCTTCGCTCGCTCGAGACCGGGCGGTACGGACTCGGCGCAGATGGCAAGGATATCTTTGACGAAAGCACGCTCACCGATGAGCAGCGCGCGCATTGGAAGGAAAAGGTCATTCAGCAACTCCGCATGCCGAAGCCCGATAATATCTTTTATCTGCGGTACGCCTTCCAGCTGGGGCTCACGATCGATGAAATATATAATCTGACGAAGGTCGACCGGTGGTTCCTCTATAATATAGAGCAAATTTTGGAGATGGAACGCGAACTTATGGAATATGCGTTGTGAGCTTGAAAAGGAACCGTATGACTGTAAGATTCGATGAAAAGGAGATTGGAATGAACAAGCGTCGGTCGTTAGGTTGGATGAAATTTCCCGGGATCTTTGTGCTTTTGCTGATAGTGTCCACGTACGCGTTTTCACAGGTCCCCCCGGACAAAGCCGCTTTATTAAACGGCGACGGGATGGGGCAGGGAGAGTACGCGGAGCAGACTGGATATCCCGGCCCGAAGCATGTCCTCGATCTCAGTGACAAACTCAAACTCACCGACAGCCAGAAACAGTCGGTTCAAAAGCTGTACGATGAAATGAATACCCGGGCAAAAGAGCTTGGAAAGCAGATTGTCCGAGTTGAACAGGAGCTCCGCGATGCGATCGCGGGAGGGCTTGTGAGCGAAAAATCGATTCAGACCGACTGCGACGACATCGGAAGGCTTCGCGGAAAGCTTCGTGCGGTCCATCTGGCGGCTCACCTGAAAACGAAAAGCGTCCTGACGGACGCCCAGCTGGCGCTGTATAAAAACTTGCGCGCGGCATCCGACAAGAAATGAAGAAGATCTCAAAAGACATACTTCTCAAGGCAAAGCAGTACGGTTTTTCCGACCGTCAGCTTGCGCATATCTTAAAAACAGACGAGATCTCCGTCCGCCGCGCGCGCGCGGACCTTGGCGTCATTCCGACATTTAAGACCATCGACACCTGTGCCGCCGAATTCCAGGCTTCGACGCCGTACCACTATTCCACCTACGAAATCGAAAACGAAGTCCGGAGATCTCCGGAAAAGAAAGTGATCATCCTCGGAGGGGGCCCGAACCGGATCGGCCAGGGGATCGAGTTCGACTACTGCTGCGTCCACGGCGTCTTCGCTCTCAAGGAAGAAGGCTATGAAACGATCATGATCAACTGTAACCCCGAGACCGTTTCGACGGATTACGATCAGACCGACAAGCTGTACTTTGAGCCGTTGACGCTTGAAAACGTCCTCGATATCTGTGACATCGAAAAGCCCGAAGGAGTAATTGTCAGTTTCGGCGGACAGACTCCGCTCAAGCTCTCCAAATCTCTGGAAGCGAACGGCATTAAAGTTCTCGGAACATCTCCGGACGATATCGATGTGGCCGAAGACCGCAAACGGTTCGGCGACTTGCTGAAGAAACTCCACATCCCGCACCCCCAGGACGGAACCGCGACATCGCCCGAAGAGGCGAAGGTCATAGCGGAAAAAATCGGATATCCTGTTCTCGTCCGCCCTTCGTACGTTCTTGGCGGCCGGGGGATGGAGATCGTCTACAAGCCTGAAGCGCTTGCAGAATACATGAAGGCGGCGGTCAATGTCTCCCCTGATCATCCGATTCTCATCGATAAGTTTCTGGAGGACGCCAAAGAATTTGATGTCGACGCGGTCTGCGACGGCAAGGACGTTCTGATCGGCGGAGTCATGCAGCATATCGAGGAAGCAGGCATCCACTCCGGTGACAGCGCCTGTGTTATCATGCCGCAGGCCGAAAGCGTACAGATCATCGAGCAGCTTAAGGATTTTACACGAAAGCTGGCGCTGGCACTGAATGTAAAGGGCCTTATCAACGTTCAGTGCGCCGAAAAAAACGGAATAGTGTATGTTCTCGAGGTAAATCCACGGGCTTCCCGCACGGTTCCGTTTGTCAGCAAGGCGCTCGGAATCTCGCTTGCGAAAATTGCGGCAAAAGTTATGGTTGGAAGAACCTTAAAGGATCTCGGGGTCTCGTTTGACACGCACCCGAAATACATCGCGGTGAAAGAACCGGTCTTCCCGTTCGGCAAATTCCCCAAGGCCAAGATCTTTCTTGGCCCGGAAATGCGGTCCACGGGAGAAGTCATGGCGATTTCCGAGACGTTCGGCGAGGCGATCGCGAAGGCGTTCCTGGCCGCAGGCGGAGGATTGCCGAGCGAAGGGGGAATCTTCATGAGCGTCAATAATAACGATAAGAACTACCGCACGATCGAAGTGGCGAAGGGATTTCGCGCTCTCGGCTTCACGATTTTCGCGACGAGCGGCACATCGGCATTTTTGAACAAGCACAACATCGAAAATACGCTCATCTACAAAGTGAACGAAGGCCGTCCCAACATCGTCGACGCCATCAAGAACAACGAAATTCATCTCGTCATCAATACTCCCCTGGGAGAAGTTTCACGCTATGACGAACTTGCCATAGGGAGCGCCGCACTTGAGTCAAAATTACCAATCATCACGACCATTTCCGCCGCAGCTGCGGCAGTCAAAGGCATCCAATCGATGCGTGACAAGAAACCGGGCGTGAAGAGCCTGCAGGAATATCACTTCTCGTGATGGCGTACTGTCGGCCGGGAAATTACGAAGTAACACGGGTACACTAACAAACTATCTTACAAAACAATTACGATGGAGGGCTTATGAAACATATTTTTTATCTTCCGTTGATCCTGATCGCGATCTGCAGCACGGTGTATGCTCAGGTACCGGGTGCACCGGGTGTACCGTTGAACGTTGAAGTCGGGTTCGGCGGAGGTGTTTCGATCCCATCGGGGGATCTCAGTAATCTCAATAATACCGGCTGGCACGGCCTTGCAAGGCTAAGAATTCACGGCGATATGCCGATCAGTATCGTGGCCCAGGGAATGTACAGTCGCCTGCCGAGGAAGGTCGGGGGCGAATCGGATTTTTCCTGGATCGCCGCGGCCGGTCTCGAGTATCCTTTGCAATCCGTGGAGGTGAAGCCGTATCTCGGCGCCGATATCATGCTTGTGAGTTCAAGCAATACCGGGCCCGGGGCCACTTCGCTCACTCGCGGCGGGCTGGGATTGGGCGGCGGTGTGGAGTTTGGAGTTCCGGGAATCGGGAGTTTCGACGCGTCGGCGAAATATCAGATGCTCAACCTCATGGGAAAAGATACCAATGAGATTACCGCAAACCAGATTTCAGTCTCTCTTGCAATAATGTTTGGAGTGATGTAATTCAGATTTTCTCGCCTTGGTGAGGAGCCCTTGCGTAACGGTCGGGCCGCCTGAGCGGCGGCCGGGACCGTCTCCTCACCAAACGCGAAAGATTTAGTTGTTCTGCTTCAGTCCGTTCACGAGGTTTCCCCTCCCCTGAAATTCTTGGAAACACCCCCCAATTTAGTTAAATTGTAGAATCTTCGTTTTCGCAATCAGTACCCTCGTGCCCAAAACCCAGACAAAAAAGAAATCACGTTCCACTGTCGCTGTCGCCGCGAAGCCGAAAACACCCAAATCGGCGGGGGAGCAAATTGCCAAGCTCGCCGGTCAATCGCCGGGCAAGAGAACGTCGATCGTCATCCGCGGGGCGCGCGTCCATAATTTGAAAAATGTCTCGCTGGAACTCCCGCGCAATAAGTTTATCGTATTCACCGGCGTGAGCGGGTCGGGGAAGTCCAGCCTGGCGTTCGATACAATTTACGCCGAAGGCCAGAGACGGTTTGTGGAAAGCCTGTCTGCGTACGCCCGGCAGTTTCTCGAGCGCATGGACAAACCGGACGTCGATTTTATCCAGGGCATCAGCCCGGCAATCGCCATCGAACAGAAAACCACTGCCCGCAATCCGCGGTCGACGGTGGGAACGACCACGGAAATCTACGACTATCTCCGCCTGCTCTTCGCGCGCATTGGCAAGACGTATTGCTACAACTGCGGGCGCCTCGTTGAAAAAGATTCCGTGCGCACTGTTACCGAAAGATTACATGAAGTGCGTGCGCGCCTTGGGCACAACGGAGAGAACAAGGAAAGCGCCGACCTCAAACTGTATGTCCTTTTTCCCCTCCACGAACATAAAGAAGCGACGCTTCAGCAGGAGCTCGAAAATCTCAAGCGTCAGGGATTCTTCCGCATACTTTATAAAAACGAAATCGTCGACCTCAACGAGTCAAAACTCAACAGCAAAGCAAAAAAGAAAGACGTTCAGGTGCTCGTGGACCGGCTCATCGTTCGTCCGAACGAGGAGAATACCCGGCTGGCAGATTCCGTCGAAACGGCGTTCAAGGCGGGGGATGGATACGCGATACTGAAATTGCTGGAGGCCGGGGAAGAGCTGAGGTTCAACCAGCATTTCGAATGTGCGAACTGCGGCATCCGGTATGAAGAGCCCGATCCGCGCCTGTTCTCTTTTAATAATCCCTTCGGCGCGTGTCCGAAGTGCCAGGGGTTCGGAAGATCGGTAGGTATAGATCTCGATCTCGTCGTACCGAATAAGCTTCTCTCCATCCGCGAGGGGGCGATCCAACCCTGGACGACTCCCAAATGGCATGACAACCTTCGCGGCCTGCTTCGCGTCGCGTATGACGCCAAACTCCGCGTGGATGTTCCCTTTGGCGATCTCAACGACCGCGAGCTCGACATCGTGCTCAACGGCTATGAGGACTACGAGGGCATATATGATTTCTTCAAGAAGATCGAAAAGAAGGCCTACAAAATATACTATAGAGTATTCTTAAGCAGATACCGCGGATACACGACGTGTGACCAATGCAAAGGTGCGCGCCTTCGCCCCGAAGCGCTCCATATCAAAATCGACGGCAAAAGCATTTTTGACCTTGTCCGGGACACCATCGCGAGCACGCACGGCTTTTTCGGAAGGCTGGAGCTTTCGGCGTTTGAAATTGAAATCGCAAAAAGAATTCTCGAGGAGCTTCGCCGCAGGCTCAAATATCTCGTCGACGTCGGCATAGGATATCTTACGCTTGACCGGTTATCAAACACCCTGTCAGGCGGAGAATCGCAGCGCATCAACCTCGCGACCGCGCTCGGCTCTTCGCTGGTCGGCTCTCTCTATGTGCTCGACGAACCGAGCATTGGATTGCATCCGAGGGACAATGAGAGGCTGATTTCAATCCTGAAATCCCTGCGGGACATCGGGAACACCGTCATTGTTGTCGAGCACGACCCTGAGATGATGCGCACCGCCGACATGATCGTGGATATGGGGCCGCGCGCAGGCGAATTCGGAGGAGAGGTTGTCTTCCTCGGAGACATGAGCAAGTTGATGAACGGCGCTTCGACGCTCACCGGAGATTATCTCTCCGGAGCGAAGAAAATCCCGGTGCCAGCACGACGACGAAAAGGATCGGGAAAATTTATCACCGTGAAAGGCGCGGCGCAGCATAATCTGAAGTCGATTGACGTGAACATTCCCCTGGGAATGTTTGTCGCCGTCACCGGAGTGAGCGGTTCCGGCAAGAGTACGCTGGTCCACGAAGTGCTGTATGCCGGGCTCAAGAGGGCGAAGGGAGATTACACCGAGGAGGCGGGCAAGTACCAGTCCATCGAAGGCGAGGAATTCATCGATGCGGTCGAGCTCGTCGACCAGTCGCCGATCGGAAGAACTCCACGCTCGAACCCGGCGACGTATATCAAGGCGTTCGATCTCATTCGCGACGTGTTTGCCAATACCCAGGCTGCGAAAATCCACGGATACACTCCGGGAAGTTTTTCATTTAACGTGCCGGGAGGAAGATGCGAGACCTGCGAAGGAAGCGGCATCCAGACGATCGAGATGCAGTTCCTCGCGGACCTGGAGCTCACCTGCGAGGTATGCAAAGGGAAGCGGTTCAAGAAGGAAATTCTGGAAATCCGGTATCACGACCGCTCCGTCGACGAGGTGCTCGACATGACGGTCGTGGAGGCCGTCCGGTTTTTCGGCTCAACGCCGACCGGAAGCCGGATCGCGCGAAAACTGAAGATACTCGATGATGTCGGCATGGGATATATCCGGCTGGGTCAATCGGCGACGACGCTCTCCGGAGGCGAGGCGCAGCGCGTGAAGCTCGCTTCGCATCTCGCCGAACAACATGAACAGCAGCATACGCTGTTTATCTTCGATGAACCGACGACAGGTTTGCACTTTGACGACATCGCAAAGCTTCTCAACGCGTTCAACGAGCTCATTGCGAAAGGCAATTCAATCTTGATCATCGAGCACAACATGGATATCATCAAATGCGCCGATTGGATCATCGATCTGGGGCCTGAAGCGGGAGCTGAAGGGGGAAGAATTGTCGGAGAAGGAACTCCGGAAGAAATTATGACGCTGAAAAAATCTTATACTGCCACGTTTCTCCGGCAGTACGTGGGACGGGGCTAACCTATTATAGAGCTCCGCCGTAGCTAAGAGAAATGTAGAACCCTCCGAACTGCGTCTTGTCGACGCCCTGCATGCTTTCAAGACCGCCCGGATACGGAATATAGTAGTAACGCAGGTTGAGGCCGAGGATGCTGGACCGTTCTGATCCGAAGTGCGCTCCGATTCCAAAATACCCGCCCACCGTATAATGCGGCCTTCCGCGGCCGAGTGCGCTGAAATACTCCTCGTCATACGGAAACACGTAGATCATCGTCGGTCCCGCCGCTGCGGTAATATATGGTCGGAAATTATCCAGGATGTCGTCCTTAAACATGCGCTTCTGGAGTCCCACAAATAACGGGAACATGAGGAAGCGATTCACTTTGCCGGGAACGAACGTCTGCCCGGTATACGCGTTGACAAACTCTTTCTCGTCGTCGTCCTTTGATTCCGAGATCGAAAAATCGACAAACCCCGCAAGCTCGTCCGAGTATTCATGGCGGTAAAATGTCCCCAATCCAAATCCGTTCGTCGAAACCATAATATCGATGCCCAGGGTATTGTACAACGTGCCTTCCGACATCGTTGATGACGATGGAATTACCTGTCCGAAGACAAGAGTGCTATCGTGATGTGTTACGTTGACAGTTTTGGGTTGCGGGACAGGTTTCGGCGTTTGTGCAGGGGCGGATCCGGCGGTGAGAATACAACCTACTGCTATAAATATTAAATACTTTGTTGTCACGAATTTATACACCCTCTTACCTTTTCTAACTTCACTTATTTTAATATAGTTCCTAATGCGCGGAAAGTCAATAGGTGCGTGAACGACTGTGCGCTGGATCGTCACAGCATCACGTCAAGCCGGTATCAACGGCCTCCAGGCTTACGTAACCCGGAAAATGCCGAACTTCAGATATTTTGTTTCCGGCATCGCAGGCAAAATAGGATGGTCCGGCGCAGCCCCATGCCATTCTAACAGGCTCACAGATTTCCCGGCACCTCTCGCGCTATCATTAATAATTTCGAGAAACGTTTCCTCGAAAATGTGGTAGGAGCAGGATGCGGTCGCGAGTATTCCGCCCGGCTGAAGAGCGGAAAGAGCGAGCGAATGCAAATCTGCATATCCGCGTTTTGCTTTGTGAACCGTCTTCTTATTCTTCGCAAACGAGGGAGGATCGAGGTTGATGACATTGAATTTTTGCCCCTTCGAGACCGCGCCTTTCAAATATTCAAACACATCCGCAGGCTCGAACCGGACACGCGAATCCAGGTTATTCTTTTTGGCGTTCTCCGAAGCAATCCCGACTGCCGTTTCTGATATATCGATGCCAATCGTCTCGGCCGCCCCGGCAAATGCGGCGTTCAGTGCGAACCCGCCATTATTGCAGAAGCAGTCCAGCACCCGCTGTCCCTTGACGTAGCGCCGGAAGGATTTTCTGTTTTCCCTCTGGTCGAGGAAGAATCCTGTCTTCTGGCCCTCGAGAAGGTCGACACTATAGTGAATGTCGTTTTCGGTAATCATCGCACGGTGCTCCGATCCACGAATTATCCCCTTTTTCTCCGCCAAACCTTCCAGCTGCCGGACCGGGGCGTCGTTTCGCTCGACGATGGCGCGGGGATGGAGGAGAGATTCGAGAGTATCGCAAACGACGTTGAGCTTCTGGTCTATTCCGAACGAAAACGTTTGCACCGAGATGAGATCGTTGTACCTGTCGACGATGAGTCCCGGTAAAAAATCCGATTCACCATGGACGATACGGTACGAGTCGGCGTCGGGATACATCTGCGTGCGAAGCTGGAGAGCGGAAGTTATCTTCTTCTGAAAGAAATCGTCGTCGATAATCTCGTCGGGATTTCGCGTGAGAATCCTGACGGCAATAAGGGAGGATGGATTATAAAAACCCCTTCCAATAAACAGCCCGTTATGGCTCGTAAGCTCAACGATGTCTCCCGCCTTCGGCGCGCCGTCAATTTTCTGGATCTCATTGCTGAAGGCCCAGAGGTGGCCGTTAAGGATGCGTTTGTCTTCGTGTTTCTTGAGGGTGATAGCCATACTAAGTTGCCTAAGTATACGATAAATTTGTGCGCAATTCAATGAAGCGATGCTCAATGTTTACCGTTGGTTCGGAACAAGAATGACGGTGATCCTGTTCTAATGTCAGTAGGCTCGAGGCATTATTCATTCACAGGAGAGGGAGTGGCGTCTAAACCGTCTGTTCGTCCGCTGGTACTTCCGTCGTACGCGAAGATCGCGCAGATCCTGCTCGGTGTTTGCCTGACTATCGCCTTGTTGTACGTTGGGCAATACGTTTTCATTCCCATTGTCTTCTCAGCTCTATTTGCGATTCTTCTTACTCCCGGCACAGATTGGCTCGAACAGCGGAAGGTTCCAAGGGTTGTCGCGATCTCCATTGCGGTCGTCCTTCTGGTTCTTGTTGTCTCCGCGGTCTGTTACTTCACAGTACTCGAATCGTCATTCCTGGTCCAGGATGTTCCCCAATTCACAAAAAAGATTGACGCGATGTTGACCGACGTCGAGAATTATGTCTCGCATCATTTTTCTGTTTCGCCCAAGAAGCAGGTGGACTGGGTGAAAGAACAGCTTTCCAGCGCGGGCGGATTTGCCCTCTTCACCGTGATGGCGGTGGGGAACTTCATACAACAAGCAACGCTTGTCCTGGTCTACATTTTCCTTTTCCTGTACTACCGGGGACTCTTCAGCAACTTCGTCGTCCATTTGTTTCCATCCGGCGAGCGCGAAACCGTCATTGACATATTAAGCAGAGTCGGAACGGTGGTGAACCGTTACCTCATCGGCAAGGCCATCGAGACGGCGATCCTTGTTGTGCTCACTACCGGGGGACTTATGCTCCTGGGGATAGAGCAGGCATTACTCTTCGGGCTCCTTGCCGGATTGCTGAACCTCATTCCGTTCATCGGAGTGTTCATCGGTTCGGCTCTCCCCGCGATCATGGCGCTGCTGACGAAAGATTCCATCTGGTATGCAGTTGGCGTCGTGGGGCTCTTTATCGTGGTTCAGTTCATCGATAACCATGTCATTGTTCCGGTGCTCATCGGAGGTCAGATCCGCGTGAATGCGGTGGCGACAATCGTCGCCCTGATAGCGGGGGGAGAACTGTGGGGGGTCTCGGGGCTGATCCTGTCACTGCCGGTGGTTGCCATTCTGAAGATCGTCTGCGATCAAGTTGAGTCGCTGCACCCCTGGGGGATTCTCCTTGGGATTCCCGCACGGAAAAAGCAGTGACTATTATAGTGCTGCTTTTCGAAGCCTCAGCGCGTTCCCAATCACTGATACCGAACTTAATGTCATCGCAGCGCTCGCGATGACCGGACTGAGGAGAATTCCGAAGAACGGATATAAAACTCCTGCCGCGATCGGCACACCAATCGTATTATAGAAGAAGGCGAAAAAGAGATTCTGCCGGATGTTGCGCATCGTGAGCCTGCTGAGTTCTCTCGCCCGCGCAATCCCACGAAGGTCACCCTTTATAATAGTAACATCCGCGCTTTCCATCGCGATATCGGTTCCGGTTCCCATCGCGATTCCGATGTTCGCCTGTGCGAGCGCAGGAGCATCGTTGATGCCGTCGCCCGCGAAGGCGACCGTGTGGCCGCCCGATTGAAATTGCCGGATGAACTCGCGTTTCGTTTCCGGTTTCACCTCCGCCTCAATCTGATCGATGCCCACCGATGTTCCCACAGCTTCGGCCGTTGTCCGGCTGTCTCCGGTCAGCATAATAATCCGGATTCCCTGGCTGTGAAGCATCCTGATGGCATCGGGTGTCGTGGACTTCACAGGGTCCCCGACACTGAAAAGCCCGGCGAGCGACTTTTCGACCGCAAGGAACATCACGGTTTGACCCGCACGGCGCAATTCTTCGGCGCGCGCTTCCAATGCTACGGTTTCAATTCCCATTTCCCTGAACTGCGCGGGACTCCCGAGGGTGATATTCTTTCCGTCGATTCTTCCGGCCACTCCTTTTCCAGTAACCGATGTAAAATCGTTGACTTCAGAAAATTCAATGCTGCGCGCGGCCGCCGCCTCGACGATAGCCTTTCCTAACGGGTGTTCGCTGTAATGTTCGAGGCTTCCGGCAATCCTCAGAAGGTCCGCCTCTGAATACGGTGCGACAGGCAGCACGGTTGAGAGCCTGGGTTTTCCCTCGGTCAGCGTGCCCGTCTTATCGACGACGACCGTGTCCACTTTTTCCAGCAGCTCAAGCGCCTCAGCGTTTCTCATCAGAACGCCGGCAGTTGCCGCGCGTCCTGTTCCCACCATGATCGACATCGGCGTCGCCAGTCCGAGAGCGCAGGGGCACGCGATGATCAACACTGCCACCGCGTTGACCAAAGCATAGACCATCCGGGGTTCAGGCCCCAGAGTGCTCCACAGAATAAATGTCACGACTGCGACAAAAATGACAGCCGGAACAAAATATGATGAGACGACATCGGCAAGGCGCTGGATCGGCGCCCGGCTCCGCTGCGCTTCTCCCACGCTTCGCACGATCTGGGCAAGAAGTGTCTCGCTGCCGATCCGCTCGGCGGTCATCACGAAGCTCCCGGTCGTGTTCACGGTCCCGCCGATGACCTGCGAACCGCTTTGCTTCTCCACAGGGATAGGTTCGCCGGTGACCATCGACTCGTCGACGAAGCTGCTTCCGCTGTTGACGGTTCCGTCCACCGGAATTCTCTCTCCGGGCCGGACTCTCAGCCGGTTTCCGCGCTCGACGTCCGCCAGTGGAACGTCGAACTCGTTCCCTTTATCGACGATCCGGGCGGTCGCCGGCGCAAGCCGCAAAAGCGACCGGAGGGCGCTGCTTGTCCGGCTGCGCGCGCGCAACTCAAGGACCTGTCCAAGAAGGACGAGGACGGTGATGATAGCGGATGCTTCGAAGTACACCGGCACCATCCCGGTTTGACCGCCGGAAGATGGAGGCAGCAGGGAGGGTACAAACATTGCAATCATACTATAGAGATAAGCGCTCCCGATGCCGAGCGCGATTAGCGTAAACATGTTGGGGCTTCGATTGATGACGGATGCCCAGCCTCGCTGGAAGAGAGGAAGCCCGCACCACAGCACGACAGGCGTCGCAAGGATCAATTGCAGCCAGAGCGAGATATTTTCAGGAACAATATGATGAAGCTGAGGGACGAGCATGCCGGCCATCGCGAGTATAAGGAGCGGGAGGGAAAGAGCGGCGCCGATCCAGAACCGCCTCGACATATCGGTAAGTTCAGGATTTACTTCCTCTTCGGCGGTGACCGTTTTGGGCTCGAGAGCCATTCCGCAAATCGGGCATGAACCCGGCTTGTTGCTCTGAACTTCAGGGTGCATCGGGCACGTATAGATCTGGCTTTCAGATTTCTTGGAAGCTCCTGTTGTTCCGGGAGCTCCGGTCGTACCTGAAGGAGGAGAAGAGCTTTGAAGGATGGGAAAAAGATGCTGGGAATGCGCGGTGTCGCGTTCCTGCTTCTCTTCTTTCAATAAGAATTGTTCCGGGTTCGCGTCGAATCGCTTCTTGCATCCCGCCGAACAAAAGTAATACGCCTGCCCGGAGTACTCCGAAGTGTATTTTGCAGTCTTCTCATCTACTGTCATCCCGCAGACTGGGTCGCGCATCTGGACTCAATAATTGTCATAACTGTCGGCGATTCACACACAATATAAGGAAAAACGCCCAAATGCGGGTGGATCGCAGTTGATATCAGGGAAGCAAGCCGGTTTCCGAAATCCTCATTGACATTCCGAACCCCCTTCATTATATTGCCAATCGCTGGGGGACGATTCTTTCTTATGCTACTTTTTTGGGAGAAAAGCAGTGACGAGTTCAATCGTATTTACCATTTCGTGTATCCTCATATTAACCGCAGCATTATCCGCGCAGGAGATGTGGATTCCGCGCGCAAGCGGGACAACCGACAATATTCTCGGGGTGAAATTTTCTTCAGCAACGGATGGCTGGGCCATCGCGTCCGCGAGCAGCGGGGGCGAACGGTTGACAACAACCGACGGCGGCCTGACGTGGGCCTCGACTGCCGATACTTCCCTTTACGAACTGGGTGCGATTTGTTTTGTCGACGCTCAACGGGCGTGGGTCACCGGAAATAACGCGCGTATCCTTCGAACAACCAACGCGGGCGTGAGCTGGCAGCTGCAAAACACCGACTCAAATACCATCCTGACCTCGATACACTTTGCGGACGCAAACACAGGCTGGGCGGTTGGCTATTACCACGCGTTTATCTTCGTTACCCCGGTTATCTACAAGACGCAAAACGGAGGCAATACCTGGAATCTGATCTACAATCCCGCGGATGTTTTTGATAATTGGGCGCTCACCGACGTTTTTTGCGTCGACCAAAATCTCGTCTGGGCTGTCGGCACCCAGAGGCTGCTGCGCTCGACAACCGGCGCGGGCCCCTGGTATAAAGATACTGTCAACACGACATTTTATGGAGTCTATTTCGTCTCGCCCTCAACCGGCTGGACTGTCGGAATGAATGGAACAATCCTGAAGAGCACAGATGGCGGAATATCGTGGGCTCAACAGCTCTTTCTTGGCAGTGCCTCGCTCATGGATGTGTATTTTGCTGATTCCCTGAATGGCTGGGCGGCGGGGCAATCCGGAAGAATCTTCAGGACGACGAACGGAGGGACGCAGTGGTACATGGAGCCCGGGAATACGACAGAAACGTTGGAGCATATCTTTGCAGGAGCGGACGGTTCCATCTGGATCGCAGGTCAGAACGGGATTCTTTTGCAGTCGGGGAAGATGCCGGCACTCCAGGCGAGTCCGATGCATCTGGATTTTGGAAGCGTCCTCTTAGGGCAATTCAAGGATTCGACGGTTATCATCAGAAATACGGGTCTCGACACGCTCGTCATTTCGGAAATTGCTTCGACGGATGCAACGTTTGTCCCGTCGACGACAGCGATGACGATCGCACCCGGTGATTCAGCCGCCGAAAGCATACGATTTACACCGGTGAGCCTGGGATCGACAACTGCCGAGCTGCGAATAACCAGTAATACTATTTCCGGAAAGGACTCGATAGTGCTTTCGGGCTGGTCGCCGCTGAGTCAGCCGACGATCATACAATATCAGATCTCCGATCAATGGAATCTTATTTCCCTCACGCTCAGACCCGACGATCCCCTGAAAGTCACGCTGTTCCCGACTGCGGTCGGACCAGCGTTCACCTATGGCAGCTCGTATGAGCGCTGGGACACTCTCAAGCCGGGAACAGGATATTGGCTGAAGTTCAGCGGAAGCCAGCAGGTTATGATTGCAGGAACGGCCATTCTACAAGAAACGCTCGCGATCAATAAAAGCTGGAATCTGATCGGGTCATTGTGGTCTCCGGTCGCGGCCACAGATATCGAGACTATCCCTCCCGGGCTCATAACGTCGCCGGTCTTTAAATATGTTGACGGCTATTACTATCTCGCAGATACGCTCCAGCCGGGAAGCGGGCACTGGATTAAATCAAGTGCGCCCGGACTTGTGATATTGAAGAAAGGCCCAACCGCTGCCTCCAAACAAGCGCGGATGATTCTGAGAGGTGAGCTGCCGCCTCTGCCAAGAAAATAATTGTTACGCTACTGTCACTTCCTTGCAAAGATAGACATCCTGAATTGCGTTCAGGATCTTGATTCCTTCGTTCATCGGCCGCTGGAATGCCTTGCGGCCTGAGATGAGCCCCATGCCCCCGGCGCGTTTGTTGATGACTGCGGTCCGGACTGCGTCCGCCATATCTGATGCGCCTTTCGATTCTCCGCCTGAGTTGATAAGCCCGGCGCGGCCCATATAGTTGTTGGCGACCTGGTACCGGCACAAATCGATCGGGTGATCGGTTGTAAGTTCTTCGTAGACTTTCTTGTTCGTCTTGCCGAATTTCACCGCGTTAAAGCCGCCGTTGTTTTCCGGAAGCTTCTGCTTGATAATGTCGGCTTCGATGGTGACGCCGAGATGGTTCGCCTGCCCCGTGAGATCTGCCGAGAGGTGGTAATCTTTCTCCGCGGTCTTGAATGCGCTGTTACGCAGGTAACACCAGAGAATAGTGGCCATGCCGAGCTCGTGCGCCTGCTCGAACATCAACCCAACTTCTTGGATTTGACGCTTCGATTCCGGCGATCCGAAATAGATCGTCGCGCCGACTGCTACCGCGCCCATGTCAAACGCCTGTTTTATGCGGCCGAAAATGATCTGATCGTAGGAGTTCGGGTACGAAAGAAACTCGTTATGATTGAATTTCATGATGAACGGAATCTTGTGGGAATACTTCCGTGACACAGCGCCGAGTACTCCGAGCGTCGAAGCAACCGCGTTACATCCGCCTTCGATCGCCAGCTTCACGATATTTTCCGGATCAAAGTAAATAGGATTTGGAGAAAATGAAGCACCGGCGGAGTGCTCGATTCCCTGATCGACAGGGAGGATCGAAAGATAACCGGTGTGCGCGAGGCGTCCCTGGTGAATGAGCCAGTTCAGGCTTTTCAGGACAGGCGCGGGACGATCGGACAGGGAATAGATTCTGTCAACGTAATCGGGTCCAGGAAGATGGATCGATTCTTTCGGGATACCGTTGCATTTATGTTCGAGTAAGCTTTTTGCGTCAGCAGCTAAGAGTTGTTGAATGTCGTTGATAGTCATGGTTTCTCCAAATGGAATGTAAGTAAATGCAGCCGGAGAGAATATACAAAAATCGCGGTAAAAAGGGAAGGAAAGCCGGCGAAAGAAAGATTATCTGATGATGATCATCTTCTTTGTATCGGAAAACGATCCGGCACGAATGGAATAAAAATAGACCCCGCTGGGCAATAACAACGCATTGAACTCTGCGGTTTTTTCTCCTGCGCTTTGCCGTTCGTTGATCAGCGTCTTGACATGCTGCCCCAATACATTATAAATGCGAACCGTTACCATTGCATCCTGAGGAAGATCGTATCGGATGATGGTTGACGGATTGAAGGGATTAGGGTAATTTTGATAGAGAGCAAATGTTTTCGGGAGATTTCCACCCTTGCCGGTTTGCACGCTCGTCACGAGAGTATCGACATCGCCAAAACTCACCGGATGCGCAAACCCGTTGACAGAATCGGAATGAACGACAACGGAACCTAGCAAAGCGAAGTCGCCGTCAATCGAGAACTGACTTAATTTTCCGTCCCAATCCAGAGTTGCGCTAATACTGCCGCTATCAATAGCGGAACTGACTTTGATTCTCAGACTTTTGAGCGCCCTCGACAAGATGATCGGAGATGCATTGCTGTCGCTGAAGGCAAGGGGAACTGTGTAGCCGTAAAATGCTCCGGCACCTCCGCCGGTTCTCGAGTCCACAACGCGATATT
>DATJGD010000028.1:0-46678 GCA_035495255.1 Bacteroidota bacterium
TCCTAGGGCGATTTGTGTTCTGATTGTGCTGATTAGTCTTAGCGCCGTAACGTGCCGGCCAAAGATATCATCCAACGATCAGCTTTCGCAAACCAATACCTCCTTCACTCCCGGACCGCGCCCGGCTGTGGAACTCATCGCCCGCGCCGTGGATTCGCTCGCAGCGCGCGTTATTGCGGAAGGCCTTGCTCCGGCGATCGGCGTAGCACTCGTGATAGACGACCGGACCGCGTTCTCCAAATCTTACGGCATGGCTGACGTCACCAACGGGATCCCGGCCGATGACTTGGCGCTCTGGTACGTTGCATCCACGAGCAAGTCGTTCACCGGATTCGCCATATCGCTGCTGGCTCAACAGGGCGCGATCGATTTTGGCACGCCAGTTACAACATTGTTGCCGCACGCGCAGTGGCCCGGCGGATGCGATCCGGGCAGCCTCGCCCTGGCGAACTTTCTCTCTCATACGCACCAGCTTCAGGATATCGCCATCACCATGAGCGCGGCCTATACCGGGGCTTTTCCAGAATCGGATTGGCCGGCGATGATTCGGTATGCCGCGCCAAAATCCGGGCATGACCTGATCTATAGCAACTTCGGATACAATGTTGCTGCCATGGTGATCGACGCAAAACGTCCCGAGGGGTGGCGTCGTTACCTCGATAGCGCCGTCTATAAGCCCGCCGGCATGACTGAGACATATACGCGCATTTCCGGAATAGATCAACACCGGATTGTCAAACCACACGAGCTGCGCGTAGACGGGGGCTACGTGACCAGCACCTTCTACAAAACCGATCTCACGATGAACTCCGCGGGCGGACATCTTGCTACCCTCCATGATCTCGCGCGTTGGGTGACGGTGCAGTTAAATGGAGGCGTTATTGATGGTAAGCGCGTTTTTCCTTCGGACGCAGTCGCTTTGAGCCACCGCCTTATTGCACGACAAACACATGAGGAGAGCAAACGCTTCGCATATTTCAACCGTGAAGGCTGGGCGGCGGGATGGGATGTCGGATCCTATCGCGGACAGCCGATGATAAGCAGGTTCGGGAGCTATGCCTCGACGCGGTCGCACCTGTCCTTCCTGCCGGATCGCCGCATCGGGGTGGTGGTCCAGACCAACGGAGACCTGGCATCGCAAGCTACTGACATTCTCGCGGCACTGGCCTACGATCTCGAGATGGGCTATCCTAACGCCCGCGTTGAGGCAGCGAATCGGTTGCAGAGGTTGATCGACAGGCGGCCGGCTGTGCTCTCCGAGATCGCGAAGTACGACGCGAAGCGCGCTTCACGGCAGAAGCCGCTGAACCGTCCGCTCTCGGATTTTGCCGGATCCTATCAGCATGAATGGTACGGGCGTATCACGTTCGAGGTGCGTGATAATAAACTCCATTACCGATGGGGTGCGCTGTACGGCCCCGCAGAGGTACTCGACGCGGATGGCGACGTGCTTCGAATCGAGGTGGTCGACGAAGGCATTTCAGTCGCATTCTCCTTTCCGCACTCCGGTCCGGCAACCTCGATCGAATTGCGGAATGAGACATTTGAGCGACAATAGAAGTTCAGCCTCCCCGTGGTTGTTTTTTCCTGCACTATTTCATATATTTTTGCTTGAATTTTGCAGGTTCTTGACGATGTACCTGCCTATATCTCAAACATTCGAACCCTGAAATCCTCTACAATGGCTGAACAACGACAATATGATCTCGTAGTGGTTGGCGGCGGGCCGGGCGGCTACGTGGCCGCTATCCGCGCCGCGCAGCTTGGCTTGAAAACCGGCGTTATTGAACGCGATAAGCTGGGCGGCATCTGTCTTAACTGGGGCTGCATTCCCACGAAAGCCCTTCTCAAGAACGCCGAGATCATGAACCACTTCAAGCATGCCGAAGACTGGGGAATCACCTACAAAGACCTGAAAGTTGACTTCCCGAAGATTGTGGAACGCAGCAGAAAAGTCGCCAATATTAATTCCAAAGGGGTCGAGTACCTTTTCAAAAAGAATAAGATCGAGCACATCCCGGGCTTCGGCAAGCTCCTCGGCAAAGGGAAGATCGAAGTCAGCAAGGACGGCAAAGCCACTGAAACAATCCAGGCGAAGAACATCATCGTTGCGACCGGCGCACGGCCGCGAACATTGCCGAATGTCAAAATCGACGGCAAGCAGGTAATCTCGAGCACGGAAGCAATGATCCTGCCGCAGATACCCAAAGCGATGGTGGTCATCGGAGCCGGAGCAATCGGCGTCGAGTTTGCCTACTTCTATAACTCATTCGGAACGAAGGTTACGATCGTCGAGATGATGCCGAATATCCTTCCGGTCGAGGACAAGGAACTCTCCAAGCTCCTCGAAAGCAGTTTCCGGAAACAGGGGATCGAGATATTGACCGAGGCGAAAGTTGAAAGTGTGGGGATCGGCAAAGAAGTCAAAGTCGTCGTTTCAGGTAAAGACGGAAAGAAGGAGATCAAAGCGGACGTCGCCCTTATGGCGATCGGCGTTCAAGGCAATGTCGAGAACATGGGCCTGGAAACCGTCGGCGTGAAGGTTGAAAAAAGCTGGATCCAGGTTGACGATTTTGGCCGCACAAATGTTGAAGGAATATACGCCATCGGCGACGTCGCCGGCGCGCCGTGGCTCGCGCACGTGGCATCGCGCGAAGGGATCATTTGCGCTGAAACGATTGCCGGACAAAAGCCTCAGCCGATTGATTACGACAATATCCCGGGCTGCACGTACTGCCAGCCGCAGGTCGCAAGCATTGGGCTCACAGAAGAAAAAGCTATTGCCGCAGGTTATCAGCTGAAGGTGGGAAGATTTCCGTTTAGCGCAAGCGGCAAAGCCCGCGCGATCGGTGAAACTGAAGGGCTCGTGAAACTGATTTTCGACGCGAAGTATGGCGAGCTTCTTGGCGCGCACATTCTCGGAGCGGAAGCGACGGAGATGATCGCGGAGCTTGGCGTCGCGAAAGCGCTTGAGACCACAAAGAATGGCATCGCGAATACGATCCATGCCCATCCCACGCTCTCGGAGGCGATCATGGAAGCCGCCGACAACGCGTACGGGCACTCGATCAATATCTGAGGTTTGGGACGGCGGACACGCCGAGCCTGCAACCTCGAACCAATAGTTGACCTATGAAACCGCTCTCTGTCATAGATCTCGGTCTCACTGACTACAAGTCCATCTGGGACTTGCAGCACAGGCTCTTCGACCTTCGGGCTTCCGGAGCGATCTCCGATACCCTGCTCCTGAATGAGCACAAGCATGTGTATACGCTTGGCAAGAGCAGCGACGACAACCATCTTCTCGCCGATGCAGCCGAACTGCAAAAAACGGGCGCGGAGGTGTTCCATATCGACCGGGGCGGCGACGTAACCTATCACGGCCCGGGGCAGCTTGTTGGTTATCCGATTCTCGATCTCAACAACTATTATCTGGATCTCCACCGGTACCTCCGCGACATCGAGGAGGTAATTATCAGGACCCTGGCAGATTATGGGGTGGAAGCCGGGCGCGACGAACGCTACACAGGCGTCTGGGTCCGCGGAGAGAAGATTGCGGCCATCGGAGTCAAGGTGAGCCGCTGGATCACGATGCATGGGTTCGCGTTCAATGTCAATACGGACCTTTCGTATTTCGGGCGCATCATCCCGTGCGGGATCTTTCATAAGGGGGTAACCTCTCTGGAGCGCCTGATGGGAAAAAAGACCGGGTTGAGCGAAGTTCAGGAGCACATCGTCAAACATTTTGGCAGCGTCTTTGGGGCCGAACCAACTTTTCGGCCAACGTCTGATTTACTAACGAGTATTGACCCAATCCATATCCAATGAAGAAAACTGAAACTGCAGCAAAAGGAAAAAAATCGAACGGCGAGGCGCACGGCAAGCAGCTGAAAGAAGCCATGCGTAATGGTTCAACCTTGTCGAAAGATCGTCTCATCGACGCGTATCGCACGATGTATACGGCGCGCAAATCCGATGACAAGATCCTTCTGCTGTTGAAACAGGGGAAGGTATTTTTCCACATCGGAGGCTCGGGCCACGAAGCCGCGCAGGTTGCCACCGCGTTTGCGATGAAACCCGGCTACGATTGGGCATATCCCTACTATCGCGATCTTCCTTTCTCGCTGGGCTTTGGATACACCATTGAAGAGGTGTTTCTCGAAGCGCTCCATCGGGCGAAAGGCCCGAGCAGCGGAGGGTTCGCGATGCCGTTCCACTGGGGACACAAGAAATGGCGCATCATCTCGCAGTCGAGCCCCACAGGCACGCAGTATCTTGAAGCAGTCGGCACGGCGATGGGCTCGGTGAAAGAAGGAAATGACGAAGTAACCTATGTCTCTTCAGGCGAAGGTTCTACGAGCGAGGGAGAATTTCACGAGGCGATCAACTGGGCCGCACGCGAAAAACTGCCGGTGATTTTCCTGATCCAGGATAACAAGTACGCCATCTCAGTTACGAAGAGAGAGCAGACATCGGCGAAATCGGTCTACCATCTTACAAGCGGGTATGAGGGGCTGCACCGGTACGAGGTGGATGGGTGCGATTTCATGGCCTCCTACGAAACCGCCGTCGACGCGGTCAAGAAAGCACGGAAGGGTGAAGGACCAAGCCTGATCCTTGCGCATACAGTCCGGTTGCTGCCGCACTCTTCCTCGGACGATCAGCGAAAGTATAGATCCGAGACAGATCTTGCAAAAGACCGTGAAAAAGATCCGATCCCGCGATTTGAGAAGTATCTTCTGGATCAAAAAGTTCTGACTCCTTCCTCATTGAAATCTCTTCAGCAGGAAGTTCTCGACCGGATTGATAAGGCTGCCGAAACCGCAGAGGCCGAGCCCCAGCAGGATCCGGAAAATCTGCTCACCTATGTATATTCTCCGAACGAGGCCGTTCCCAAAGCGGGATTCACTGAACCCGAACCCAAGGGGGGGAAGATCGTGATGGTCGACGCCATCAACCACGCGATGGCCGAAGAGATGGAGCGCAATCCAAAAATGCTCGTCTATGGCGAGGATTGCGGCGGCGATAAGGGCGGGGTCTTTACCGCTACGAAAGGATTGACGAAAAAATTCGGGTGGGAACGGGTGTTCAACTCTCCTCTGGCGGAAGCAAGCATTATCGGCACCGCGTTCGGACTTGCGCTGCGCGGCTTTAAGCCGTGCGTTGAGATTCAGTTCGGCGATTATGTGTGGCCGGCGTTCATGCAGCTGCGCGATGAGGTCGCGATGCTGCGGTTCCGGTCGAACAACCAATGGTCATGCCCGATGGTCGTGCGCGTCGCCGTAGGCGGCTACATCCACGGCGGATTGTACCACAGCCAGAGCATCGACGGCTTCTTCACGCATATCCCCGGACTGCGGGTAGTCATGCCCTCAAACGCCGCGGACGCGAAAGGACTGCTGAAGACCGCGTGCAGATCTGATGATCCGGTAATATTCTGCGAGCACAAAGGATTGTACCGCGCGAGTTTCGCGACGACCCCCGAGCCGGATGCCGACTACTGCCTGCCGTTCGGCGTGGCGAAGGTCGTGCGCGAAGGAAGCGATATATCGATCATAACCTGGGGCATGATGGTCCAGCGGTCAATGGAGGCTGCTCGCAAGCTCGAAGATGGCGGCACCAGCGTCGAGGTCATCGACCTTCGGACGCTGAATCCTCTCGATGTCGACAGCATCCTCGCGAGCGTGAAAAAGACAGGCAAAGTAGTAATTGTGCATGAAGACACGCTGACCGGGGGGTTCGGAGCGGAAATTGCCGCGATCATTTCGTCTGAGGCATTCATGAACCTCGACGCCCCGGTGAAGCGCGTCGCCGCGAAAGATGCGCCTGTGCCGTACGGCCCGACGCTTGAAAATGTTATGCTGCCGCAAACGGCGGATATTGTCGCAGCACTTCAGCAGCTTGCCGCCTTCTGAGAATGCCAGCCACAAAAACAACATCGAAGCAGAAAAAATCCGCAGCCGCAGCCGCAGCCGATTCAATGCACTTGAATTCCGGGCTGAAGTCGGACGAGCTTCTTCGACTGTATTCTTACATGGTACAGATGAGGGAGTTCGAGGATTCCATCCTGCGCCTGTATCAACAGGGAAAGATCGTCGGCGGAGCTTACTCCGGACACGGAAACGAGGCTACCGCTGTTGGTTCGGCATTTGCCCTCACGAAAGACGATTACCTGTTCCCGATGCACAGAGACATGGGGGCACATATTGTAAAAGGCCAGTCGGTGTTGAACCTTATGCTTCAGCACCTTGGCAGAGACACAAGCCTTACGCGCGGGCGGGACGGAACGGGGCACTACTCCGATCCGAAGCTGAAGATCTACGGAAACATCAGCCACCTCGGCGCGATGGTTCCGGTGGCATGCGGCGCGGCCCTTGCCTCGAAGATGCGGAACGAACGGGCGGTCGCCATGACGTATATCGGCGATGGGGGCGCGAGTATCGGGGAAGTGCATGAAGCGCTCTGCATGGCCTCCGTGATGAAGCTCCCGCTGATTCTTATCATCGAAAATAACCAGTTTGCCTATTCTACGCCGACCTCGAAGCAGTTTATCGTCGACAAGCTCTCGAAACGTGCCATCGGGTATGGAATTCCAGGAATTACTGTCGACGGCACCGATGTTATGGAGGTATACCGGGTGGCGAAAGAAGCTGTCGCCAGAGGGCGCAAAGGGGACGGTCCCACGATCATTGAATCCGTGACGATGAGGATGCACGGGCACGCGGCGCATGACAACGCCTGGTACGTGCCGAAGCAATTGTTTGCCGAGTGGAGGAAGAAGGATCCTATCGCACGGTTCGAAACGCTGTTGATGAGCGAAGGGGTGTTGTCCTCCGCGAAGCGCGATTCGATGCGGGAAGGCATCGTCGACGAGCTTGAGAGCGCGATGAAAACGGCACTTGAGCGGCCGTATCCGGGCGGCGAGGAAGCGGCAAAGGGAGTCTTTCAGGAATAATGTCGTGTCCAGGTCAATTACGTACATAGAAGCTATCAGCGAAGGCCTCCGGGAGGAACTGAAGCGCGATCCATCGGTATTTCTTCTCGGCGAGGATATCGGCGCGTATGGGGGAGCGTTCAAAGTCACGAAGGGATTTACGGAAGAATTTGGCGAGGAGCGCATCATTGATACGGTTCTCGGAGAGGCCGCGATTATCGGTGCGGCCAGCGGCGCGGCGCTTGTCGGCATGCGCCCTGTGGCTGAGATGCAGTTCTCAGACTTCGTGACGAACGGATTTAACCAGCTCGTCAATATCACCGGAAAATATCATTACAGGAATTTCGTCCCCATCCCGCTTGTTATACGTCTGCCGTCAGGAGGGGGAATCAAAGGGGGTCCGTTTCATTCGACGAATCCGGAAGCCTGGTTCTTCCATGCCCCCGGGCTGAAACTTGTAGCACCTTCGACGCCGTACGACGCGAAGGGACTCATCAAAGCGGCGATCCGCGACCCGAACCCGGTGCTGTATTTCGAACATAAGTTTTTGTACCGGCACTCGAAGGGTGAAGTCCCCGAACAAGAGTATACCGTAGAGATCGGCAAGGCCGACTGCAAGCGGCAGGGGTCCGATATCAGCGTTATTACATATGGGACCGGAGTCCATTGGGCATTGGAAGCAGCGGAACGGTTGGAGCAAGAAGGGACGAGCGTCGAAGTTATTGACTTAAGGACATTGCTTCCGCTCGACACCAAGAGCATTCTGGACTCAGTAAAGAAAACAGGAAAAGTCCTCATCGTGCACGAGGACACTCTCACCGGCGGCATCGGCGGTGAAATCGCCGCGATTGTTTCCGAGCATGCGTTCTCGAATCTTGATGCCCCGATACGCAGAGTTGCGGCTCTTGATACGCCGGTGCCGTACGCGCCGACGCTGGAAGAATACTTTTTGCCGAATACTGAGAAAGTCTACAAGGCATTGAAAAGCCTTGCTGAGTATTGAGCCTGCAATTTGCAGCTCCGGAAATTTTGCCATCGAATTTTATCAATCATCATAGGACAGCGATATGTCAAAAGTTGAAGTAGTGATGCCGCAGCTTGGCGAAAGCCTCACCGAAGGTACGATCATCAAATGGCATAAGAAGCCGGGTGACAAGGTGAAAAAAGATGAGACGCTGCTGGAAATCAGCACAGATAAGGTCGATTCGGAAATCCCGTCACCGACCACCGGCGTCGTCACCAAGCTGTTGTTCAACGAACAGCAGACGGTAGCGGTTCGGACTGCGATCGCGGAGATCGATACCGATGAAAACGCGACGCCCTCGCAGGACGGCGGAAAACCGCAGGCTGCACCGGCCCAGGCGAAAGCCCCGGAACCGGCGCCTGCACAGCCCGCGCCCGTCCAGGAAGCCAAACCTGTCGCCCCTCAGCCCGCGCCACAACCGAGTGCGGCTTCGCCGCAATCGATGCCGGCTGCACCGCAGAGCACTGACGGCGGAGCAGGGCGCTTCTATTCGCCGCTCGTCCTGAATATCGCCCGTGAAGAAAATATTTCGATGGGAGAGCTGGAGCAGATCCCGGGAACGGGTGAAGGCGGGAGAGTATCCAAGAAAGACATCCTCGCCTATGTCGAGACGAGGAAAAAGGGCGGAGGCGCCCCCGCGGGAGCTCCCTCGCATCAGCCGCCGGTCTCTGCGCCGCCGCGCATTGAGAATATGCTGAAGCATGTCGAGAGCGGCGATCTGGCCAAGAAGTTTCCTGCGCCGCAGCATGAGATCCTCCAGATGAGCAATTTGATTCAAAAGATGGCCGACCACATGGTGAAGAGCAAGCAGACTTCGCCTCATGTGTATGAGGTCCACGAATGCGACATGACGAAGATCGACACCGTCCGCCGCAGAAACGGCGACGCGTTCGAGAAGCGCGAAGGGTTCAAATTGACGTATATGCCGTTCATTTGCGACGCGGTCGTCCAGGCGCTCAAGCAGTTCCCGCTTGTCAACGCCCAGATCGAAGGAGATAAGATCGTCATAAAACGATATGTCAATCTCGGGATTGCCGTAGCCACCGAGAACGGACTCATCGTCCCGGTCATCAAAAATGCGGATGAGAAGAACTTCACCGGGCTGGCGCGCAGCGTTAACGACCTTGCGACGAGGGCCCGCTCCAAGAAGCTTGCGATCGCCGATATCGAAGGCGGTTCGTTCACGATCACGAACTACGGCGGCTTCGGCGCCATGATCGGCACCCCAATTATCAATCAGCCGCAGGTGGCGATCCTTGGCATCGGAACGATCAAGAAGCGCCCCGTGGTCATCAACGACGCGATCGCGATCCGCTCGATTTCATACTTTACGCTCTCGTTCGACCACCGGATTATCGACGGCGCGCTCGGAGGAAGTTTCCTCAGCGCAGTCATCAAGCAGCTTGAGAACGTAGACGAGAAGCTCGTTGTATAATTGATGGAATACGTCATTCAGGAAATATCGAACCCCGCGCCAGCTCCATCTCAGCATCATCAGCGGCGGCCGGAGTGGCTTAAGGCCAGGATTCCCGGCGGGGAGAACTACAGCCGTCTGAACGGCATCGTGGTGAACCACAAACTCCATACCGTTTGCCAGGAAGCCAGATGCCCCAACATGGGCGAATGCTGGAATAACGGCACGGCGACGTTCATGATTCTCGGGGATGTGTGCACGCGCAGCTGTGGATTTTGCGCCGTGAAGACCGGGAAGCCGATCGAGCTCGACGCGGAGGAACCGCGGCGTGTCGCGGAAGCCGTACAGCTTCTCAACCTGAAGCACGCGGTGATTACTTCGGTCAACAGGGATGAATTATTCGACGGGGGAGCCCAGATATTTGCCGAAACTATCCGGCAGGTTCACGCGCTGAACCCCCAGACGAAGATCGAGGTGTTGATTCCTGATTTTAAAGGGGAGGAGTTCGCGCTCAACATCGTGCTCGACGCGTTTCCCGATATTCTCAACCATAACACCGAATCAGTCCCGCGCCTCTATCATCGCGTCAGGCCGCAGGCACAGTACGAACGGACGCTTGAGCTCCTTCGCCGCGCGAAGAGGCGGGGATTTATCACAAAAACCGGATTGATGCTGGGCCTCGGTGAGACTCCCGATGAAGTACTTGAGGTCATGAAAGATCTCCGAAAGGTTGCCTGCGACATTCTCACTCTTGGACAATACCTGCAGCCCACCCGCGACCATTTGCCTGTCGAGCGGTTCGTGCATCCGGATGAATTCGCGATGTATAAGAAGGTTGGATTAGAAATGGGATTCACGCACGTCGAGTCGGGCCCGCTCGTCCGCAGTTCTTACCACGCCGAACAGCAAACCTAGCTTACATCTCAGTTCTTAATAATATCGATGAGCGCCTCCAGCGCCTTCGGATTCTCGCACTCTCCAAGCCAGAAGATCGCCTCTTTGCGGATCTTCGGATTTGGATGCGTCCTGGCGATCCTGATCAGCTCATCGACATTATTGCCATCATGCATCTGCGTGAGTGCAAAGACAGCGTTTCTCTGCACCTCCGTATCCTGATCCTTATACGCGATCTCCTTCAGCGCGCCGACAGCCTTGTCTGAAGCCTTCTGGCCCAGCCAGAATGCTGCCTTCTTTCTCATCTCTTTGTCGTGATGGTTCCTCGCGAGATCGATGAGCGCATCGGTGCTCGCGGTTCCTTCGATCTGGCTGATACCGAAGATCGCTTTATCCATGATGCCTCCGTTGCCATCATGAAGGGCTGCGTCCTTGAGGATGGCCAGCGCCTCCGGGGCCTGCGTCTGGCTTAACCAGAAGGCAGCATCCCCGCGGACTTCATCATTCTCCGTACTTCCCAGGATGTCTTTCAGGAACTGAAGTGCGCGTTTGTCGTTATCGTGGAAGCTTACCGCCATGATGAGATGTTTCTTGACTTCCCTGGTTTCCGCGACGTTATAACGCGATTCAAGAAACGTCAGGCTTTCATCCTGGCCTGCAGAACCGAGCCAGAATAGAGGATCGTCATCCAGATTGACCCGAAGAGTGAGATTGCTGACGTTCACTCTATCGACGGCGTCCGAGGACGGTTTTTCGAGATGAATGAGCATTGCAACTTCCTTCTGGACTTTTCGCTCGGGAGTTTTTTCGTCGCCGAAGGTCATCGTTCCGCTCATTTGTGTATTATTATCCATCGGGAAATCATCCATTGTGTAATCGGATGAACCCGCCTCGTTTTTCATACCGGTGATAACCTCTTGCAGGGAAGGATGGTTCTTCTTACGGTCGGAGGAGTAGGTGCCGATGAAGGAGCGTTCTCCCATCGTTCGCATAATAGAATATCCGATCCAGATACCCTTTCCATGATATTTCTTCTCGCCTTCGTTCAGAGCGGACTTCCATTTGTCGTTCAGCGTCGCTCCGGTCTCCATCCGGATCACCGGTTGTGACCAGCAGGAAGCTGCGGCGAATATAAGTACGTGAAGGAGCGAAATTCTCAGGATTTTTTTCATGGCCCGTTCTCCTTTATTTGACGCCGAGGATGTCCAATAAGGCTGCTTTTGCTTTCTCTGTTCCGATCTGGCCCAGCGCGTTCACCGCATTGCTTCGGATCTTCTTGGATGTCCCGTTCTTGGCAAAATCCGCAAGCACCGGTACCGCGTCGTCGCTCTGGGTATTTCCGAGCGCCTGGACAGCGATGAGCTGAATCTCAGGATCCGAAGACTCCTTCGCCACCGAGACGAGCGTCTTGATGGCCTCCGGATTATCGGCATTGTTGCCGATCTGGTAGAGCGCCTGTTTGCGGACTTCCGCGCTCTTGGCGTTGCGGAGGATATCCAGCATCGGTTTCGAATTGTGATCTCCGAGCGCGTTGTTCAGCGCATACAACGCCGTTTTTGCGACATGATCATTCGTATTTGAAATGGCCGTCTCATACAGGTATTTTTCCACCTGTTCGCCGCCGATATTTCCCATGCTGTAGATCGCGGCCTCCTGGGTGCTGGGATCCGGACTGGTCGTGACAATGTCCTTCAGCGCAGTGAACGCGGAAGCATCGTGCGTATTCCCGAGCGCGTAGGCGGCAGCCTTGCGGAGTTCTTTGTCGGTGCTCTTCAGCGCCGCCTCGTGAATAGCATCGACCGCCTCCTTGTCCTGCAGGTTTCCGAGAGTGTAGAGCGCGGCTTTGCGCACTTCATCGGAGTTAGCCTCCTTCATGATCCGGCGAAGCTCTACCGTAGTCTGCTTGCCGCCGATGTTGCCGATCGAATACGTCGCCACCTTGGCGATTTCCTGATCTATATCGGTGCGCGCGATTTCCCCAAGATAGCTGATGATGGCCGCGCTCTTGTCGCTGTGGTTTCCGAGCGTGTACAAGGCCGCCTTGCGCACTTCCGGATCCTTCTCGGAACGGACGATCTTTTCGAGGATTTCAACGACGTCGGCCCCTTCGCTGTTGCCGAGAGCGTAGATGGCATCCTTTCGGACCTTCTCGCTATTATCCGTTGAGGCTATTTCGAGGAGCTTTTTTCTGCTTTCCGGGACATCGAAATTGCCGAGCACATAGATGATCTTGCTTCGTATGTTCGCGCTCTTTGTATGATCGTACAGCGAAGAGACGGTCGACAGGGCCTTTTCGCTTCCCATGTTACCAAGCGCGTAAAGCGCTGCGAGCTTGATATCCTCATCTTCATCCTCGTCCAGGTTCTTTAACATCTTTTCGTATTCCGGGTGTCCTTCGCGCGAGAGCTGGCTTGCGATATTCACCATATTCGACTGAGCATCTTTCGCCCATTTGCTCTTTGGATATTCTTTGATGAATTCCCGGTAGCATTCAAACAGATCCTCCTTCGACTCGCCGAGCTTATCGCGGGTGTAGCAATGCCAGTAATGGGCAGCGTCGATAAGCTTGCTTTCGGAATATTTCTTGATGAACTCGTTGAAGGCATCCTGTGCTGCGGTCCATTTTTCACTGAGAATGGAAGAGTATGCCTTCTCGTACGCCCTGGACGCCGCATCCTGGGCGCTTGCAGCCGTATGCAGGACGAGGATAAGGACAACGAGGGCGATGGTGAATTGTACTATGGTATTTTTCATGGGTTTCATACTCCGTATTATGAGCGTTTGCTTTGTTTTTTCTCTTGAGGTCCTTTGTTGGCGGACTTTTGTTCCGCGGCCCGCATTGCCTCGACATTTATTTTTAGCAGAATGGACTTTTCATCCACACCTTTCTTTACAAGCTCGACGACAGGAACGCCGGGCTTCACTTCGATATTAGCAAGCTGCATGAGAATGATCTGAAGATCCTGAATGAGCTGGCGCGTCCGCTGCTGTTCAGGCCTCTTGAGTGAAACTGCAAGAATATTCCCCTGATCGATGAGTGTCCGGGAGAGTCGCTGGTGGCTCGCCAGATCGAGCGATTGATGTTCAGCGAGGTTCGTCAATCCGATAAGAAGATTGCGCGAACGCTCAAGATAGGCCAACGTCTGCTCCGCCGTAGAATCCTGCGGTGGAGCAACGGATGGCGGCTGTGCCGCGAGTTGTTGCTGCGACGATTGATCTGATGTTTGCTGATGGCCGCTGAACCAGGTCCTTCCCGCGTAGATGCCGACGGCGATGAGGAGCATCGCCGCGATCCCGTATGCCCACGAAGGCATCGAAGCGGGGCGCCACCGGATTACACGCTGCGGCACTATTTGTTGTTCCCGCTGCGGTTCATCCTGCGGTTTGGTTTGTAATTCCGGGGTCTCGATGGCGCGCCGGATGTTTTCCCAGGAATCCAGCCACTCGCCGGCAGTGGGCTCCTCGCGCTTGCGCTGGTTCATGAGCGAAAGAGCCTCCTGCATCTCAGCAAACTCCTGTCTGCAGCCCGCGCATCCGGAGAGATGCGCTTCGAACGCTTGTCTCTCGGATTCCTTCAGCTCATTGTAGAGCGCCAGTACGAAAATTTCTTTGCTTTGTTCGCAGGTCATCTTAGTTCTCCTCCAGGCCGAGTTCTGGCCTGTAAAATGCGAGTTCTTTTTGAAGCCGTTGAATGGATCGGAAGAGGTACGCCTTGACGGTGCCTTCCGCAATTTCAAGCGTCGAGGCGATTTCTTTCAGCGGAAGATCGTGATAATGCCTGAGCACAAACACCGAGCGCTCCTGCGGCGACAGCGACTCGAGCGCCTGGTCGATGTGCTGCTGAATCACGCCCGCTTCCGCCGACCGTTCGGGGGTAGGTGCGTGTGCATTTCCGGTCTGTGCTGCCGTCGGCATTGTCGCGAGCTCCGTTTCGTCTTCAAATTGAACAGGTTGTTTCTTTTTTATTCTCCAGTGATCGTAAAACGTATTCATCGTGATCCGGTACAGCCAGGACGACCATTTTGCGTCGCCGCGGAAGTTCTTCAGCCCGCGGTAGGCCCGGATGTAAGCTTCCTGGGAGAGGTCCTCAGCGTCATGCCGGTTGCCCGTCAGATCATAGGCCAGCCTGTATGTCGTGATCCTCGAGCGCTCTACAAGTACGCGGAAGGCATCAGTATCGCCCCGCTGCGCGCGATCGATCAGCAGCTTCTCATCAGTCACTTAAGTTCCTGTTGTTTGGAGATAAGACGGAAAGTAAGCCAAAAAGGATTACAAGGCAAGCAAAGAAAAGCCGGAGAATTTGCTCAAATTCTGACATCTGAAATATTTATTTCAAACATATGTATCGAACTATTGTGCGGTTTCTACGTACAAGTACCATATATTATACCAACATGCAGACCACAACCAACAATCCGAAAATAGGGCAGGTCTTGCGGGATGATTTCCGCAATCTCGATTTCAAGCGGGATATCCCCAAAGACTACCGGGCGATGAGGGATTTTTTCATCGATGACGAAAAGAAGGCCCGGCTGAAAGAAATGCGAAGGTTCAAGCGCTGGATTTATACGGGCATCTGGCTTCTCAAGTCTCTTTTCCTGAAGCTTACCCCCGCCCGGCGCGTTCTTTTGACGCTCGGAGTCGTCATCCTGCTCACTTCGGAAAGTTTCAATTTCAGGAACGACAGCGTAAATATATCGGTCAACACGAGTATTCTCTCAAGCGTCATTCTCCTGTTTATTCTTATGCTCGAACTCAAGGATAAGCTGATCGCCCATACGGAGCTGGGGGAGGGGAAGGCGGTTCAGGAAGCGCTCATGCCGGAGCGGAGCCCGCAGGTTCCGGGATGGTCGCTTTATCTTTACACCAAAACTGCGAATGAGGTGGGGGGAGACCTGGTCGATTTCCAGAAGACAGGCCCCGAGACGTATCTCGCATCGTTGGCCGACGTCGCGGGGAAGGGGCTGAAGGCGGCCCTGGTAACGTCGAAACTGCAATCGACCCTTCGCGCTCTTTCCACAGAGAGTTCTTCGCTCAGCAATCTCGCGGCGAAGATCAACGCGGTGTTCCATCGCGATACGATTCGGACGATGTTCGCCTCGCTTCTCTGCATAGAGTTTTCGCCCGGCTCAGGGGGCCTGGGACTTGTGAACGCAGGCCATCTTCCGCCGGTGAAGGTCACGGCTTCCGGAGTGGAAGAACTGGGAAAGGGGGATCCCGCGATCGGTATCATTCCCGAAATCACCTATTCCCAGCAGAGCATTCAACTCGGCGAGGGGGAGGTCCTGGTCGTTTATTCAGACGGGCTTCCCGACGCCAAAAATATCCATGGGGAATTTTTTGGCACTTCGCGGCTGTTTGATATCCTGCGGCGTTCGCACGGGCTTTCTACTTCCCAAATCGCCGACAATATCCTCTATTCCGTTCAGTCGTTCATCGGAGAGGAAAAGGTGTACGACGACCTTTCCATGATCGTCATGAAACGTACTTCATCACCCATAACTATATAAGGATTCACGTATGATGCGAAGCTTGGTTGTTCTCTGTCTCACCGTAGTTCTTGTTGTTGCTGCCGGTGCCTCGGAAAAGGCGCCAATCCTGGTCACACCGGAATGGCTTTCACAGCATTTGAACGATCCGGACATCGTTGTCCTGAACGTTTCGCAAAACGCCCGCTTCTATCGCCAGGGACACATTCCCGGTGCCCGATTTTTGTGGGTGACGTCGTTCGCCGCGCCCAACCCGGAATTGAGCTTCGAGCTTGTCCCTCCCGATCAGCTCGTCAAGCTGTTCGAAGGCCTCGGAGTATCGAATACTTCCCGCATCATTCTCTGCAGCGTGAATGGAAACGTGAGCCCCACGGCACGAGCGTACATCACGCTCGAATATCTCGGCATGGGGGATCGGACATCGATCCTCGACGGGGGATATGAGGCGTGGAAGAAGGCAGGCAACAAGGTTTCTACAGAGACACCGTCGGTGAAGCGCTCGTCATTCACTCCGCATTTGAAGAAGGAGGCAATCGTCGACGGCGACTATGTCAAATCGCATCTAAAGACCCGCGGCGTTACCATTCTTGACGCGCGCGCCCCTGAATTTTACAACGGGATCGGCGGGGGATTCCCGCGCCCCGGACATGTCCCCGGAGCCGTGAACGTCTACTTTGGCACTCTGTTTGACAGCACGAACAAGTATCTGCCGCTTGATTCCATCAGGGCAAAGTACGCCGCTGCCGGCATTAAAGACGGCGACGATATCATTACCTATTGCCATGTGGGCCAGACAGCCAGCTCGGATTATATCGGCGCGAAGTTGCTCGGACACGAAGTGCATCTGTATGACGGTTCGTTTGAAGACTGGAGCGGGAGGGAAGATACGCCGATCGAGGTCCCGGCAAAACAGGACTCGCTGAAAAAACCGTAGAATTTTATCTTCGTTTGTGGGAGTTCATATCCCGGTTGCGGGCGTACTCGGAAGGCAGCCTGTTTTCTTCCGGCGGACGTGACGGGCGCATCGCGATTGGCGTCGTCAGGTAACGAACCCAATCTTTAAATAGTTTCAGGGATTGCGTCTTCTGAAAAAATCCGTCGTTTCTTGATTTTGTCAGTGCCGCGAGGGTTGCCTGATCGGCATGTCCTGAAATGAAGAGAAAGGGGGTCGCCGCGAAGTCGGGCATCGACCGGACCTGAGCGTGAAATTTCAGCCCGTCCATGTTCGGCATATAGATATCGGATACGATGCAGTCGACCTTCGTCTCGCTGAGACGCTGCAACCCTTCAACTCCGTCGGCGGCGCTGGAGACATCCCAACCTTCCAGCCGAAGTGTGGTTTTTAGGAGTTCCCGGTACGCCGGTTCGTCATCAACGATAAGTATGTTCACGCGCGAGCAATCCCCGAATTTTCACTTGGAATGTAGCTTCTTTCTTCGAATAATTCAAGGGAAACTTCGCGGCTTTTGGGTGCCGGTGGCAGTGCGCACAAGTGTGCGGGTGAGGGCAAAAACTGCTTGCCTATTAAGGAAAAAATCGTTATTTTTAATAGCTAAGTAGTAAATCCCTTCAAATTTTAATCATTTTTAAGGAATTTTCAAGTGGCGTTAGCTCAACGTTTGACCTACTCGTTTAAAGAAAGCGAGATTGAGAAGAAGTGGTACATTGTGGATGCCTCCGGCAAAACCGTCGGACGCGTCGCCAGCCGTGTCGCGCATGTCCTTCGCGGAAAGCACAAACCTGTATTTACGACGAACATCGATTGCGGTGATTTCGTTGTCATCGTGAACGCCGACAAAGTAAAGTTGACCGGCAAACGTACCGAGCTCAAGACGTATTTTTCGTATACCGGATATCCGGGCGGCGCGACTGTCGATTCATTCAAAGAGCTCATGCGCACGAAGCCCGAGCGCGTGCTCGAACATGCCGTGAAGGGAATGATTCCGCACAACCGCCTCGGCGCGCGCATCATTAAGAAGCTGAAAGTCTACCGCGGGACAGAACATCCGCATGCCGCTCAGAAACCCGAACCACTGAACGTTTAAAGGAAACTCATGATCACCCACGCACATCCAATTATTGCAACCGGCCGCCGCAAAACATCGGTCGCCCGTGTCATCCTTCGCCCGGGTTCCGGCGAAGTGAAGGTTAACAAGCAGAAGCTCCAGGACTATTTCGGCGTCGAGCAGCTTCGCAACGAAGTTCTCATGCCCCTCGTCGCAACCGAGATGACGGGAAAATATGATATTGAAGCGAATGTGAAAGGCGGCGGACTCACAGGCCAGGCCGGCGCGATTCGCCTTGGTATCTCACGCGCGCTCGTGGAAGTGAACGGCGAGCTCCGCTCAAAACTCCGCCAGAACGATCTTCTGACGCGCGATCCCCGCATGGTCGAACGTAAAAAGTACGGCCAGAAGAAAGCGCGCAAACGGTTCCAGTTCTCGAAGCGTTAATTTCAAGCACGTTGGGCATGGAGTAGTTGAGTTCATCTCAACTACTCGCATGCTCAGTAATCCAATCAAACATACTTTCTGATTTTTCCGGCAGTGTCCCGACGCAAGTTGTGTCGGGGTTCCGGGAGAAGATGAGGAAAGTAGAAGAACAAACTAACATAGGAGTAACATCAGCATGCCTCGTATTGAACTGGCAAACCTGCTGAACGCAGGTTCGCACTTCGGACACCTCACCCGCCGTTGGAATCCCAAAATGAAGCCCTACATCTTCATGGAACGGAACGGCATTCACATCATCGATCTCAAGAAAACCCAGGAACTTTTGGAAGCAGCCTGCAACGCCATGTCACAGATCGTGGCGGACGGCAGACGCGTGCTCTTCGTCGGCACGAAGAAGCAGGCTTCCGACGTCATCCAGGAAGAAGCGAGGCGCTGCAAGCAGTTCTACGTTTCAGAGCGGTGGCTCGGCGGCATGCTCACGAACTTTACGACGATCCGCAAGAGCGTGAAACGCCTGACGAACATCGAGAAGATGGAAACCGACGGAACGTACGACAAGATCACCAAAAAAGAAGCGCTCGTCCTCGACCGCGAAAAAGAAAAACTCCAGGGCGTCCTTTCCGGCGTCGTCGAAATGACCCGCCTTCCCGGCGCGCTGTTCGTCGTCGACATCAGGAAGGAAGAGATCGCCGTCGCCGAAGCGAAGAGACTGGGCATCCCGGTATTCGCCATCGTCGATACGAACTGCGATCCGACGCTCGTCGATTTTCCGATCCCGGCCAATGATGACGCGATCAAATCGATCCAGACGATCACGAAGCTTGTCGCGGACGCGGTCACCGAAGGGCTCGAGCGCGCCTCAGCGCATCGCGAAGGGGCGGATTCGAACGAGATGGAAGCTGCCGTCGCTGAATCACGCTGAACACTACAATTTTGAAAGGACTCAACATTACTACCATGGAAATTACCTCAGACAAAGTAAAAGAACTCCGGGATAAGACCGGCGCCGGCATGATGGATTGCAAGAAGGCGCTCGCCGAATCGTCGGGAGATTTGGAAAAAGCGATCGACTACCTTCGCAAGAAGGGTGCCGCGACCGCGGAGAAACGCGCCGACCGTGCCACGAACCAGGGGCTCGTCGAAGCGTATATCCACGCGGGCGGCCGGATCGGATCGATGGTCGAAATCAATTGCGAAACCGACTTCGTCGCAAAGACCGACGATTTCAAATCGCTCGCGCGCGATATTGCCATGCAGATCGCGGCGATGAACCCCCAGTATATCAGCCGGGAACAGGTTACCCAGGCAACGATCGATCGTGAGATGGATATTTACCGCACGCAGGCCCGGAACGAGAAAAAACCGGAACAGATCATTGAGAAAATCTCGACAGGGAAGCTGGAAAAATATTATCAGGAAGTCTGCCTGATGGAACAGACGTTTATCAAGGATTCAGGGAAGACGATTAAGGACCTCGTCCTCGATATGATGTCGAAGACCGGCGAGAAGATCGGCGTCCGGCGCTTCAAACGCTTCCATCTCGGCGAAATAGAATCGTAGCACTCACGTTTTCGGGTGTCAACGCTCCCGGATATGAAAAAAACCCGCTCAACATATAAGCGCATCCTCCTGAAGCTCAGCGGGGAGGCGCTTCTCGGCGACGGAGAGTACGGCATCGATTCCGCCGTCCTTAAACGGTACGCGAAGGAGATCCGCGAAGTCATTGACTCGGGGGTCGAGATCGGAATCGTCATCGGCGGAGGGAACATCTACAGGGGCGTCGAAAAATCCTCGGACGGCATCGACAAGGTGACCGGCGATTACATGGGGATGCTTGCGACGATGATCAACGGCCTCGCCCTCCAGAGCGCGCTCGAAAACATGGGAGTGTTTACCCGCCTGCTGACCCCTATCAAAATGGAAGAGATCGCGGAGCCGTTCATCCGGCGCCGCGCCGTCCGCCACCTCGAAAAACGAAGAGTGGTCATCTTCGGTTCGGGGACGGGCAATCCCTACTTCACGACCGACACTGCGGCAGCCCTCAGGGCGCTGGAGATCAAAGCCGACGTTATTATCAAAGGTACGCGCGTCGACGGCGTCTATAATTCCGACCCGGAAAAAAATCCTAACGCCGTCATGTACAAAGAAATCTCCTACGCCGACGTGCTGAAAAAAGATCTTAAGGTCATGGATCTCACCGCCATTACGCTCTGCAAAGAAAACAACCTCCCCATCATCGTGCTCAATATGAACAAGACCGGAAGCATGATGAAGCTCCTGAAGGGGGAAAAGGTCGGCACGATCGTTACATCCGGCAGTAAATTACCGAAGTAACGTTGACGAACACTTCGCCACTCGCACTCTCATTGAGGAATTCATGATCAAGGAAATCCTGAAGCAAACAGAAGACAAGATGCATAAAGCAATCGAGGTTGTACGCCATGAGCTGATAAAGATCCGGACCGGCAAGGCAACCACCGCGCTCCTGGACGGCATCAAAGTGGAGAGTTACGGAACGCAAATGTCGCTCAATCAGGTGGCAAATATCAGCGTCCCCGATGTGCATACGATCTTTGTCCAGCCATGGGACAAGAGCATGATATCGCCAATCGAGAAGGCCATCCTGGCGGCGAATCTTGGCATGAACCCGGTTGTCGATAGCCAGGCGATCCGCATACCTGTCCCGCCGCTCAACGAAGAACGGCGCAAGGATCTCGTGAAGCTCGTGAAGAAATTTGCCGAGGAGGGAAAGATCGCGATCAGGAATATCCGCCGGGACGGGATCGAGCATCTGAAAAAATCAGAAAAGGCCGAGCATCTTTCCGAAGACGAGCGAAAGCGCGGAGAGGGCGATGTTCAGAAAATGACCGACAAGTCGATCAAGGACATCGACAACCTTGTCGCGATGAAAGAAAAAGAAATTATGGAGGTGTGACACTCCTCCGATTTGATTTGGCGCGCAGAATGCGCCGAAGCCGGGTGCAAACATCGTAGCAAGGGGCCAGGCCTTTCAACAAGGCCTGGCTTTTTCTTTAGGTGACGATACGCCAAATTGTCCGCGGGTTTATCCTGATATACGTCTCATGTTTACCGAAACATTCCAGCACGTTTATCGTAAGCGAATGTAGAGAAAGTTATGACAACTACTGAACATACCGGAAAACGTCTTTATAAATCCCGTCAGAATAAGGTCATTGACGGCATTTGCGGCGGCATCGCCGAGTACTTCGGCGTGGATCCCACGATCGTACGGATTCTGTGGGTCCTGATCACGCTTCTCGGCGGGTCAGGCCTCATTCTGTACATTATCGCGATGATCATCATGCCGGTAAATCCGCAGCATGTCATGCCGGGCGCTTCTGCCGAAACTGCCGCTGCTGCAGGTGCGTTCGGAGTACCCTCTGATCGAAAACGAAATTGGGGAATTGTTCTCATTCTCCTCGGCGTCTTTATCATGATGACGAACCTCGGATGGTTCGCAGACATCAATTGGTGGCATTTTTCGCGGACGGTCGTATTCCCCGTGTCACTGATTCTTATCGGACTTTTGTTCATCTACGTGCAAACAAGAAAAGCACAGGCGACCGTGCCTCCGATGTCCTCCGCAGCGGCTATGGATGCATCCATGGATCCGTCTGCGACAGTTCCGCCAATGCAGCCCCAGGGCGTGAAAGAGCTCCGGCGGTCTATTGCCGACAAGAAGATCTGCGGAGTATGCGGCGGGCTCGCGTCGTACTTTAACATCGACTCGACCCTCGTGCGAATACTCTTTGTCGTGCTGATCCTCGCCTCCGTGGGCTGGGGATTACTGCTCTACATCATCATGTGCATCCTGGTTCCTGAAGAACGCCTCACAACCTCGACAACTCCACTATGACGAATAACAAACCGGTCACTTCCTGGTTCGGCATCGCCCTTGTCATCATCGGCGGCGCGCTTCTTCTCACGAAGCTCAACATCATCGATGTCCGCTTCTCGACGATTTTCTGGGCCGTGTTTTCCATGTTCGGCCTCCTTTCGACTATCCGGGGATTTTCGATGAACATCCGGTGGAAGATCTTTTGGGGGACGCTCTGCTTCCTGTATGGCCTGTATTTCTTCCTCCGTGCTTCCGATCTCGTGGAGCTGCGCAATCATATCTTTTTGCCGGTGACATTTGTCGTCTTCGGCGTCGCGTTCCTCATGATGTTTCTGAACGATACGAAGGAATGGTTCTTTGTGATTCCGGCATTGTTCCTCGGGGGCGCCGGTACGCTCTTCATTCTGGCGGACCTGGATTATTTTTCCTATTGGGACATGTACGATTCGATCCACAGGTACTGGCCCCTGATCCTCATCATCCTCGGGCTGGGGTTCATCTTCCGGCGCAGAACTACTCAGTCGCCCGGTAGCTACACACCGCCGATGTCGGCCCCTTCCATCGGCTCTGCTCCGCCCGCCGATTCGACTTCGTCAGAGTCTGTTCCACCGGCTCAATAGCGGCGGGTTCGCTTCTGCGTTGTTCCGCCAGCTGAAGCGCGGCCATCCCGCGTAGGCATCATGCCGGGCCATTACTGTCCTGTGAGATCATTCCATCCCGTCAGACCAATTACTGTGTTAAATTTGTAGGAATCCTGGAGGGAGCAGCTTCTACGGAGCCGCAAGAGTGCCGAGGGCTTTCCCGATGTTGCGCAGTCCCGCTTCCAGGACCGCGTGTTCGCGTCCGATCCCGATCCGGATGTGTTCGGGCATTTCGAAAAACCTGCCGGGAACAATAGAAGTCTCATACGTTTCGCGGAGGAGCGAACATAATTTCTCCGCGTCGGCAGAAACCTTTGGAAAAACGACCAATCCATGTTCATACTCAGGAGCCCTGAGATCGGATCGTGAAGCGAGAAATTCCCGTATCAGGCGGCCGTTGGTTTCCAGCAAGGCTTTCGAGCGCTTCAGCACCTTTTGCCGGTCGGAAAAAACGGCGAGGCTGATGAGTTCCGAAATATGAACCGGCGAGCTGTTGAAAAGGTCGATCAGCCGCCACATTTTTTTCGCGAGGGCGGGGTTCGCGAAGATCCAGCCGCACCGCAACCCGCTCAATCCGTACACTTTTGTCAGGCTGCTCGTAACGATAAACTGGTCTCCCAGGTGAAACGAAGAGCGCGTATTCTTCGAGAACGCCGCATCAAGGTAAACCTCGTCGACAAGAACGTTGGCCCCCGCCAAGGCCGCCGTCTTCCCGATTTCCCGCATCGTGGCTTCATCGGTATAGGCGCTGCTGGGGTTATGGAGATTTGTGAGGATGACAAGCTTCGTCTTGGGAGAAATGGAGCGTCGCACCTCGTCCGCATCGATGCGAAATCCGTTTTCGAGCCTGCGTTGAACACGGCGCACGCTGGCGCCCAGGTATTTTGCCGTCGAGAGAATGAGCTCGTAGGTCGGAAACTCGACGAGGACTTCATCCCCCGGTTCGATGGCCGCCGCCATCGCGATATGATTCGCCATCGAGGTTCCGAACGACGTCACCACAGATGCCGGCGGTACGCCGTATGCCCCGCCGATAGCTTCGAGCAACGGGGGGTAGCCATAGCCTCCGGATCCCGTTATCGGCAGTCCATCCAGCGTGAACGGAATTTCTGAGAGCGGGTAATGAGAGATGTCGCTGATCGCGAGGTTATACTTCGCGGCAGAATGCGTCTTTGCCCAATACATGTATTCGGAGGATATCGTCCGCTGAGTCATTTCAGTAAGAAGGAAAGAAGTTAATTCTGAGGTCCGGTTCCGGAATTTCTACCCGTGTTCAGCCACTTCCAGAAAAAGTACACCGGGATCCCCGCCAAGGTGATGCCGAGCCCGATGGAGGCCTGAGTTGTGCTTGTCCAGAAGGTGTTCACGATAATGAATATCGCGACGATAATAAACAGCACGGTCGTGAACGGGTGGCCGGGCATGTTAAATGACGTCCCGCCGGAACCGGCAGCTGCAGCCCGTTTCCGGAAAATGAAAATGCAGCTTGCCGTGAGGCCGAAGAAGCAGAAGTCGTTCCAGACGACGTAGCTGAGAATTTCCTCGTACTTTCCCGAAAGTGTTATTGCAATGGCAATGAGTCCTTGCGCGATAATCGCATAGACCGGCACCCGCGTTGTGGGATGGATCCATGCCATTTTTTTAAAAAACAACCCGTCTTTCGCCATCGCGAAGTACACCCTTGGCGCGACGAGCACGCACTGGCTGAGAAAACCGACCGCCGAGATCGCGATGCCGATAGCGATAATTTTCGCACCCACATCCCCCAGAACGAGTTGCATAACTCTGGATGCAGGCGTCGTGGTCGCCGCGAGGCCGTCGGCTCCGAGCGCGCTGACGCAGATGTAACTCACGGAGACGTAGAGGGCGATTACGCCGATCACGCCAATGAGAAGTCCACGGGGAAGGTTCTTCTGAGGTTCTTTGATCTCACCCGCGATAAAATTGGCTGTCTGCCATCCTCCGTAAGCGAACATCACCGGGACGAGCGCGGCTCCGAACGTCGATATGAAATTAAACGAACCCGAACTCTCCGCCGGCGCGGCGGCGACAACTGAAGTGCCAAGGCCGATCGCCTTTAACCCGAAGCCGATAAGCATGACGATCGCCAGGATTTTCGCGATCATAAAAATATTCTGTACGGTGCCGCCCGCCCTGACTCCCAGGCAGTTCACAAACGTCAGCGCAAGGAGCACCGTAACCGCGATCGCGGTGTCGGGAATGCCCAGGCCGGTGATTTCGAGAAAATAATGAGCGAAGACCATGGAGACAGCCGCCATGCCTCCCGTGTCGCTGATAAGAAATAACGTCCATCCGAAGAGAAAACCGGTCAATGGATTGTAGGCTTCACGGAGGTAGGCATATTGACCCCCGACCTCGGGCCGGCGTGCCGCGAGTTCGGCGTAAATAAAGGCTCCAAGCAGCGCGATCAGGCCTCCGACGATCCAGGCGCCCAGAATGAGAGGAGGGGTGTGAACAATCCGCGCGACGGAAGAGGGATTTCGGAAAATGCCCGACCCGATGATGCCCCCCATGACGATCATCGTCGCGTCGAACAATCCCAGACGGCGTAAGAGTCCCGGCTTTGCTGAACCTTCGGTCGTCGTATCCACTAGTGTATGATGAGAACGTTATTCAAAACTCAGCAAAGATATACAAATGAGAGGAGAGAGTCAAAAGATGCAGAAGAGACACGTAAAAGAAGATTCGGGATTCCCGGGCACTATGCCAATCGCTGTAATATCCCTTTGCGCTTCACAATGTTCTTATAATCCCATTGGATCTTCTTCGCTTTCGCGAGCCATCGCTTCAGGTCCTTGGGATTGATTTGACCGGCAGATGTATATCGCATCTCAGCGGCTTTGAAACTGCCTTCGGGCGCGAGCCCTTCTTCGTCGAACGATTGACCGCTCCAAAAGAGCAGCCGGACGCAGCCCTTTAGTTTATGATATCCGACGATCGGATTTCCCTCGATGAACCAGACAGGGTGGCGGTGCCAGACCTTGTTTTCAGCAGAGGGAAGGTTTTTGGCTATTTCTTTGTAGAGCCGATCACATATTACCTTGTTGTCATTTGAGAGACTCTTGTGATATGCCCGGACGTCGCTATTCATAACCTGGTTCTTCCTGAGAGCTGAAAAGTTAATAGAGTATTCTTGCTGTCTTCCGAATGTACGAATTATCGGCAAGCTCCTGAACTATAAAATCTGCCACGTCTGCACGGGACATCGTGGCAAGAAAAGAGGTTGAAGCGATATCCTCGCCAGTCCTGTACTTCCCGGTCGCTCTGCCTCCGGTCAATTTCGGAGGATGGATGATCGTCCAATCCAGGCCGCTCGCCCGGACGATCGCCTCCTTTTGCGCATGGTCGGCAATTTCATTCCGGACGATGCGCGCGATGACATTGCGAATGAGGAACCCGGCAGCGGCACGGGATTCTCCGACGCCGATAAACGAGAGATAAATGATCCGCCTCGTTCCGCGTGCATCCATCGCTTCGACGATGTTTCCGACTCCCTGGACGACGAACGGGTCGTTTTTCAGGGGCTGAGAAACTCCGAGAGCCGAAATGACGGCATCCTGGTCCCGCACTGCCTTCTCCACTGCTCTGATGTCACTCACGTCGCCCTGGACAATGTTCAGATGTTCCGATTGGATGTCGAGTTTGCCGGGAGTTCGGACGAAGGCTGTAACGGAATATCCTTTAGCAAGGGCTTGCCGGGTAATTTCCTGTCCCGTTGATCCTGACGCTCCGAAAATTGCTACGTTCATTTCAGTCCCTTTACTGCCCATGCTCTGGCGATCATGCGTATTGCGCCGTCGCTCGCCGCAGGGAGCGCCGTACGAAGAAGCTCCCTGAGGGCATCCCGCCGCTCAGCGGTAAGTGATTTGACAAAGCCCGGAGCCGGGCCCTGTCCTCCCAAAAATGGAGTCCAAAAATCATCAAAATCTCTGAAGAGCATATCGGCATCAATCGCCTGCACGGCAATTTGCCGAAGTCCTGACGCTTCAAACAAATCTTTGAGCTGTTCCGGATGGCAGAGCGGAAATCTGACTCCTTCATCCAATGCCGGGGCCGAGGGATCAATCTCCGCGGCAGCGTCCCAGAAATGGCGCAGGTATTCCATTTTTCCCGCGTAGTCCCATACATACGCTGCGAGAATCCCGCCGGGCCGCGTTACGCGTACCATCTCTTGTACTGCGCGGTCAGGGTGGGGAATAAAATTTAACACCAGCCCCGAGACTACCGAATCGAACGAGTTGTTTTCAAAAGGTAAGGATTCTGCGTCATGCGCTATAAAGGTGCAACGCGCATCGTTGATCTTCCGGCTCGCAAAACTTGCAAAATCGGGAGACTGATCGACGCCGACGATCGATGAGGGATCAGCGTGTTGCAATATCGTCTCAGTCAACGCTCCGGTCCCGCAGCCGACGTCGAGCCAGCGGCTTCCAACGCCTGCCGAAATCCACGCCAGAAACTTCACCGCAATTAATCTGCTCCAGCGGCCGATAAACGGTTCATAGTGCTCTCCGACCGCCCAGGTATCTTTAACGTCGGGCATGAGACCGGAAAGCTACGCGTACTTCGACTTCAGGACGTTGAGGTGATGCAGCTCGTGCCCGGCGATGATGTAGGCAAGAGACCGGACGGTAAAAGGATTGTCGCTCGCGATGCCTTTCCGCATCCAGGCGTCATTCGATAAATGCGTGAAGAAATGGATCGTGGATTGCCGTACGCACGCGAATTCATCGATGAGATCGTTGAGATTGGCCGCGTCGGCCGACAGTCCGTTCATCCAATCCTCCTGCTCCATGCCGGGCAGCGCGGCAGGATCCTGCCGCGCGAACGAAAGGGCGCGATACGCGAAGAGCCGTTCGGTGTCGTTCATGTGAAAGAGGACCTGCTTGACGGTCCACTTTCCGGGGGCGTATGCGAAGTTCTCTTTGGCGGCAGGGATTGACCGAAGATAGGCAGTCGTAGACTCGCGCTGCTGCGAGAGCGCCTTGAGAACGTCGTTTCCCTGGACGAGCGCGATGTACCTGCCGTAATACGGCGCGCATTCCGCCGGATCAGGCGGGCCGATGGCTATGTGAGACATGCGAGGTCTTCCTTTCTAGTCGTTATACACTAATGCTTCGAAACTCATTCCCAACGGAACGCCTTGATGGCGATGAACACGGTGATCACGCACCATACGGCGAGGCCGATGAGCTGAGGGACAATGTCCCCCAGGCCTGCTCCATCAATCGCGATGCTGCGAAGCCCGTCCGCCAGATATGTCAGCGGAAAATAATTTGTGATCGTGTGCGCGAACCCGGGCAGATTCGAGCGGCTGAAAAACACACCCGATAACATCATCATCGGCAGGGAGACGAGGTTGGCAAGCGGGGCAACCTGGTCTTCGGATTTTGATATTCCCGAGAGCGCAAATCCTATCGATAAAAAGATGATGCCGCCGAGGACACCCACAATGATCATATTGAAAATGTTTCCGATGAAGTGGAGGTGAAACACGAACACCCCGGCCCCGATCATGATCAAGACCTGCAGCATAAGTATAATAACCCGCGCCGTCACCTGTGAGATGATAAAATCGCTCGGGCTCATCGGCGTCACGAGCATCCTCCGGAGGATGCCGCGTTTCTTAAGGATAACGAACCCAAACGCAACGCCGAAGACGCCGGCCTGCATGATCGCCATCGCGAGAATTCCCGGGAGAAGAAAATCGATATACGTGAGATTGCGGCTGTTGACGACCTCCGTGTGAATCGTCGCCCGAGCGATGTCCGTATGCTGCTTGAAGACAAGTTCATCCAGCGTCCGGTTAATGATCATCTGGGCAACCCGCGTCTCCTGCGGCCGTTCCGCGTTGACATAGAGCGTGAGCGAATCGTGCTGTGTCGGTTCGAACCGTTCGGGGACAACAAGAACCACCGACCTGTCGCCCCGCTTCAACGCGTCGAGTTCCCCGGCCACGGTTCCTGTCGTCGTCTTGAACGCCTGAATTGACCGGAGCGAACTGACGAGCGTCGTATCGGAAGAATTGTTGACGAGACCCATGGAGATGGTTCCCAGTCCGTCGAACTTCACGAAGCTGAAGAGGAAGACCATGAAGAGAGGGAGAAGGACCGTCCAGATGATCGCCTCCTTCTGGCGGACGAACATCTTTAACGCGGAGGCGATAAGCTTAAGCTTCAGTCTCATGCTATTCCTCCCTCAATGAATGGCCGGTGAGATCCAGAAAGACGTCTTCCAGATTCGCAAGCCGTTCCACGCGCTCTTTGCGGAAACCCTTGGCGAGGAGTTGTTGCACGAGCTGCTCGGGCGAAGCGTTCGCGATGACTTTGCCGTTATCCATGATGGCCACGCGGTCGCACAGCTCTTCCGCTTCTTCCATGTAGTGCGTCGTGAGGACGATCGTTTTCCCTTCCGATTGGATGCGCTTGATGACTCCCCACAGGTGCCGCCTTGATTGGGGATCGAGTCCGGTCGTGGGTTCATCCAAAAAAATGATCACGGGGTCGTTGACGAGGGCAGCAGCTATGGAAAACCTCTGTTTTTGTCCGCCGGAAAGATTTGCAACGTGTGATTTTGCCTTATCGCGTAACTCCACCTCATCGAGCAGCGCGAGAGGATCGATCGTCCGGCCGTACATTTCACCGAAGAGGAGTAAAAGCTCCGTGAGCGAAAGCTTGTCAAAAAATGAGGATGATTGAAGCTGCACGCCGATGATGCGCTTGACATCCTGGGGTTTGGTGCGGGTATCGATGCCGTTGAGAGTTACCGTCCCGGAATCGGCGGGGCGGAGCGTCTCGATCATTTCGAGGGTCGTGGTTTTACCGGCGCCGTTGGGGCCCAGGATTCCGAATATTTCCCCGCGGCTGACGGAGAAGCTTACGCCGTTGACGGCAAGGAGATCGCCATACCGTTTTGTGAGGTCTTGAACTTCGAGTACGTTATCAGTCACGTGTGATTACACAGGTTAGCCAGGAAAAGAATTCAGCAAAGATAGCTAATTGAGGGGAGAAAACAAAGAGATGGCGGAGTGTTAATCGGAACTTGCCACGCGCTCGAACGATTGAGGAATGAAATTGTCACACAGTTCGCGTACTGTTGAAACAAATGCAATGAACTCCGGGCGCTCTCTCCAGGCTCTGATCGCGTCAGCGCTTTCCCATGGTCCGAACGATATGAACTCCTGACTTCGATCCCGCGATTGGAGAAGAGTCCCGGTTCCCGCTCCAGGCTGATTCGCCGCCGTCCATCTTGCGAACCGTGCCCACTCGGCGATAAACTTTTGTTCAGAGCCCGCTTTGACGATCCATGTCCCCACTGTATAGGGCTGGGGCGAACGTGAATTATCCATGTATACCCGCCTTTCTCATTTATTTGCCTGTACGTAGCTCCTTCCCCGTCAGCAAATCAGAGGAGACTACAGGTAATTCATTTCTTTGAGGATGGACACGAGCTTCACCTGCACCTCATAGAGATCTTCTATGTTGGATTCAAAGATAAGGAGAAAGTTCTTCTCCGGGATCATCGTGAACTGCGCAGTGAAGCCAGCCTGATGGCCGCTGTGATAGATCGCTCCGTCCTTGACGAACCAGGAGAACCCGTTTGTGGGCGGCAAGGTGTCCGCCCAGTTCGGTGGATGCCAGAGAGTTTCTGAAAGCCGGATCAAGCCTGTGTCGGCAAACGTCGCGTGCTGAATCGCATCATAATACTTTCGCAAATCGTTGATCGAGCTCCATACGCCCCCGTTGCCGGCGGCATTGAATGTGGGATACTCGCCGTAATCATACTCGTCGTAGATTCTCTTGGTTATTGGGGCGGCGGTCGCCGTCGTATTCGACGCCGGAACCATGGGATTCTCGCGAATACGGTATCCATGTGAGACGCCTTCGGAAGGGTAGGCATAATCGGTAATCTTGCTGTCGTTCATCCCGGATGGCTTAAAGATATTTTGCTCGATAAATTTTTGCCATTTCATTCCGCTCACCTGCCCGATAATGAGCGCCAGGGCGTTGAAGGAGGGATTGGAATAATCCCAATGAGTGCCCGGCTCAAATTCCAGGGTGTCGGTTTGCGAGACGGGAAAGAAATTCTGGCGGTCGTTCGCCGTCAGGAAGAAGACGCTGTCACCATCGACGTTCCGGCAGTCGGGCAAACCGGACGTATGCGTGAGGAGATGCCGTATCTTTACCTTCCGGCCGATCTCTTTATTTTTGAAGTCGGGAAAGTACTTGATTACGCTGTCGTCGAGGGATAGCTTTCCCTGCTCCATGAGCATGAGGATACCGTACGCGACAAATGTTTTGGTGATCGAGCCGAGATTGGCGACCGTGTTCTCAGTAAATCTATCGCCTCTTTTCAAGTCGGCGTATCCGAAGCTCTTTTGGTAAAGCGTGCGGCCGTCGATCTGCACGAAGACAGAACACCCGGGCCCGGCGGGATCGACGGCGTTTCCGAAGAGGGTATCGGCCCGGCTGCGAAACATCGCGTCGCGGTCTGACTGCGCGAAGCAGGCCCACGAAAACAGCAGGCAGAGCAGGATACACCTGATGGCAGTCATATCAATTTCTTTCCCGCGGGAGGAGGAGTTCACGCGGAGGGGGAAGTTCTTTCGTCGGCACGATCCGAATTCTCGACGAGGGAGTGTTCATGCTCCCCAAATACAGCGTTCCCGCGTTTGCCGTCTTTATCCAGTAGGCATTACCGGGTTTCAGCGTGTCGGACTCGACATACGCGTGCTGGTATCCGAAGAAGGGGCTGGTCACTATGCCCGGAGGATCGGAACCTATGCTGGAAACCGGCAGTGCCGTTCCGATCGTCCCGATGAGGTTCCAGCCAACGCCAATGTCTATCGTATCGCTCGTCAGGGTTGTTCCCTGCAGGGTGACAGTCTGCGGATGGGCGAACTTTATCCAGTAACCTGTTCCCGGCTTCAATGTCTCGGAAGCAACATACGTTGTTTGATACTCAAACGCGGCGGAAGAAGCCGATGGAAAGAGCGTCTGCTTGTCCGGATCATCAGGAACCACCGGCACAGAAATCATATTCCAGTCTCCATCCACCTGGAATTTGTAACCGGTTGAATCGTTGACCTGCAGGATCGTAAGGTAAACGGTTGCGCTATCGCTCGCACCGCCCGGAACCGTCGCCGAGAACCTGAAGGAATCGCTACCAAAAAAATCCAGGTCCGGGAGATACGAAAGAGTGGGCGCTGATCCCCAGAGCGCGCCGTGAGCAGGGGGTGCAATGATCGCATAGGTCACTGTCAGGCTTGCGCTATGCTGCACGGAGAGCGCAATGTCTTTCGAAACATTTTCATCGGTGGTGTCCGACGCGTCGTACGCGGCAACTCCGATGAACGAAGTCACGGGTTCTGAAATCGTCACATGCCCGCTCCCGGGACCGGTGTTGCCGGCGGTTACCACGCCATAATACGATGGGCCGATGAGATACGGATACTCGGAATTCCCCAGGGAATCTATCGTCGAAAAATAGGCGTAGATTCCGGCCGGATATTCAGGTGTCACGCAGAATCTTCCGTTATACTGGTCGAGGTCTCCGAGCCCCGAGGCATATTCAAAATCTTCGACGTAGTATCCCAGCGGATATGTTCCCGAAACCGGAGGGCCATACTGGCTTGGAGAAAGCACCGTGCCGTCTGCAAGCGTCGTTCGCGTCGAAATGTTTCTCTTCCTGTAGCTGGATCTCATTCTGACGATGGCCCCTGTGCCGCCTGTGTCTGCGTACGCGTACGGGCCATAGAGGGGATAGCCATCGAAGGCATACCCCAGCAGCGGCGAGTGGGCGCTGCTGCCTGCAGGCACCAGGCATCGGGGGGTCTGGTGGTGATGATACTCGCCCGTCATCTGCGGGTGGCCGAGACACGTGTCGAATGATGGAGCCTCCACAATGACCGCGTTCTGGTGCCAGATATTCTGGTTGTTGTACGACATTGCATCCTTCGCGTTAAAAATAGAGACGCCGTTCGCCAGGACGCCGATATGGCCGAGAGCCGTGGCTGTCTTCGTCCCGTTGTTGACCTGCGGAACCCGCGGAATCTTAAACGTGAAGCCCTGGTTCGACGCGACATTCGGGTTGCCGGGCCAGGGCCCGATCGAATATGCCGGGATATCGGAGCACGACACGTACACGTAGCCGGAAGAATATCTGACCTGCTGAACATTTGCAGGCAGTCCGCCATACCCTGTAATGCCCGAAGAATTCAAAAACCATGCATAGATGTCGGGGGTTATCGTCTGCGCCTGCAGCGATGAGAGACAAAGAAGTGTTAGAACAATACAGCAGTAAATAGATTTATTCATGATCACCTTACCGGATTAAAATCATTTTTTTAATGTCGCTGAAAGAGCCTGCCTGGAGTCTATAGAAGTATACGCCGCTCGGAGAGGTCGCGGCATCCCAGCTTGCCGATTTGAACCCGGGCCCCTCGATCTCGTTTACGAGCGCGGCGATTTCCTGTCCGAAGACATTATATATTTTTAGAACGACAGGAACATCGCCCTGGGCCGGAATTTGATACCGGATGACCGTAATCGGGTTAAATGGATTTGGATAGTTCTGCTCCAGATAATATGCCGCCGGCAGGTCCGGGCGTTCGTTCCGTTCCTGGGGAGGAGAAGGAGGAGCCTCATGCGTCGGCCGGATCCGTATCGCGGTCGCGGGCGAAGCGGCGCCGCCGGACGAGAGAATTAACTGGCCGTCCTGGTCGACGTTCACCCAGTATCCTTTCCCGGGACGCAGAGTATCAGTCGGTATGTACGACCCTTCATAACCAAAAAACTCCGAGGTGACAATTCCTCCCGGATTGGAAGTTATCGAAAAAGGGGCTATGGAGCTCGTGATCGATCCGATGAGATTCCATCCGTGAACTACGGCCACCGTTTCGGACGGGATGATATATCCGTCGATGGCGACAGTCTGAACTGAATCGAACTTGATCCAGAATCCCGCGCCGGGATAGAGCGTGTCTTTCACGGCGTATCCTCCCTGGCCGAAGACAAACGCGGAACTTACCGATGTGGGAAACATCTGAGTCTTGAGATAACTGAATGCGTACACCGGCACTGACAATAAATTCCATTGATTCCGTATGAGGGTCGGCGCGTACATCCGCGTTCCCACATGCAAAGCGATGTGCACGAGCGGAGTACCGGTCAGCGAGTCGTTGCTCGCGATCGAGAGCTCCGTCCCGTACGTCCCCTTTGCCTGTAACGGGTTATTCAAGGTTAGCGCGATGTACGCCGAGTCGAGGCCGCCGATAGTCCCGGTGTCCGTGCTCAGGCTGAGCCACGGTGGAAAACTTCCGCCTGTATCGCTGATGACAAAATGGAGCGGGTACGAGCCGTCGTTCCGGATGACGAGCGTATCGGTTTCCGACGAAAGCGTATCGACACTTATATCATAGCTCAGCGGATGCGCTACGATCTTCGAACCGAGGGTGTGTTCATGAATATTGAATGCGGCCGGAGAATGACTTGCGTCGTTGCTTGTCATACTCAACGGGCTCGAATGATTGCTCCACTGGCTGAACAATGTTGCGTCGATTCTGTAAACAAAATGCCGGGAACCGGTTGCCCCCAGTGTGTCGGAAAGCGGAGACATTGCCGACAGCCACTGCGTATCTGCCGGGGGAATTGTCACCTGATACGATAGCGTCGTGTCGCCGTTGTTCGTGATCAGAAGCGAATCGGTTTTCATCGCACCCGGGAGGAGCGAATAGGAAGCGCTGTCCGGAGTTACGAGAATAATCGGTCCATGCTGCAGCGTCACGTTCCCGCTCACAATGACCGACACATACTGCGGCAACGAAAGTGTTCCTTTGTGAGTTATCCTCAACGTGTAGTTCGCCTGTTCGGGCGAGGCAATGTAAACCTGCTCCACATTATCTCGGATATTATCCCCGGTTGTTGCGGCGGACGTCGGAGAAGCGGGATTCAATATCCAGGGAGAGTATACCGCCTGGTTATTCCCTTTGATGATCCGGAGGTCGAGGTCGTTCACGAGCTCGATCGCCGTCGGATCAAGTTGTACGGGGACGATGCCTCCGGCCGGATCGTTCCAGCAGATGGTCGCCCGTAAGGGGACGCTGCCGTCGCTTCCGATCGGTATGAGGACCGTGTCGTGATTATGCATCTGGATTTCCTGAATGTGGAAGCCGTAGCCGTCGATGCTGTCCTGCGTCATGAGCTGCGCGGCTTTCAGTGTGTTTATCAATCCCCATCCAAAACTGTAATCAGGTCCGGGATTTGTTCCTGCCTCGTCGGCCGTATGAATAATAAGGCCTTTCATCGTCGAGGATCGGATCAGCGTATTGCCATGCATGTTTTTATACAATTCCAGAAGCAGGCCCGCAGAGCCCGCTGCGTTCGGCGATGCCATCGAGGTGCCGCTTAACGATCCATAGGCGTTATCGGCGGTCTCCAGCGTAGAGGAAAGGCTCACGCCGTTCGCCACGATATCGGGTTTGATGCGCCCGTCATCCGTCGGACCCCAGCAGCTGAATGATGACATGACGACTCCGGCGGCATTCACGTAGCCTGTGGTAATGTCATTGACCGCTCCGACGGTCATGATATTTTTTGAATTGCCCGCCCCCATGATGCAGTCGAAGCCGGAGTTGCCGTCCTGGTTGCGGAATGCAGTCTGCAGGTTCCAGTTGCCGCCGGAAAATACCCAGTGCTGGATTGTGCCTCCGGGCCCTTCGTTGCGGTCGTTGCCGGCCGCTTTGAATATGAGATAGTAGGGATAGGTGTTCGCGATCTGGTCCCACTGCTGCGCTTCGGCGCTGTAAAATCCGAAGTTATAATCCTCAACGCTGCTTACCGTAACATCGCCGAACCACGCCCACTTGCTGTCGTTGAAATAGTTGTAGTACCAGCCTCCGATGATTGCGTACGAATGGTTTGAGACCCGCATGCCCGCGTTGGCCTGGGACGACATTTCACTCGCGTCGTTGTTCCAATCGTAGGCGTTGAGGTTGCCGTTGTAGGACATACCCTTGCGCGTGGCTGAAACGCCTGCGGCCACGAGAGTCCCCGCGACGTGCGTGGAGTGGAAGTTCAGAGTGCCCTGGCTTGCGGCGACTCTTCCTCCGAACTCCTGATGAGTCGTGCGGACGAGCCCCGCGTCCCACTCGCCGAGCGTGATGCCGGTGCCGCTCAGGGCGTAGCCGAATCCGGCCCCCGCCCAAACTCTATCGGTGGATATTGTTTTGGCTGCGTTAAGATTTTCAGTGGTAACGTACTGGGGCATGCCGTTGTTGAGGCGTTGAAGTTCGGCGGAAACTCCGTTGCGGTCGATGCGGACGGGGAAGTGCTTGCGGGATGCGAGTGTCTCGGCTTCGGCTCGCTCGCTGTGCCATCGCTGGCCCAGGTGAGCCGGCAGGTCGCCGGGACGGTTCTGAGCCAAGCCAGGGATCGCAGCAAAAAATGCGAGCGCCGCGACGACGAATGTCTTCATCGGTAGTCGGGACATGGTAAAAAACGATGGTGGATGATAGGTAATCTAAGGAATTATCAATCCTGTATCAAGGGTAAAACGGCATGCTTGACAGGGCATGGCGGGATTTATGCCCTGACGTTCCGGTCTAATGCGCTTCCAGCCAATTTCCACCCATGCCGACTTCAACTTCGACCGGGACGGACAAGGGAAGGGCTTCCTTCATCTCCTTGGCTATGAGTTTTGACGCTTTTTGCTCGTCGCTCTTCGCAACCTCGAAGACGAGTTCGTCGTGTACCTGCAGGAGCATCTTGCATTTCAGCCTCTTGGCGGCGAGCTCATGATGAATACCGATCATCGCAAGCTTGATCATGTCGGCGGCAGTCCCCTGGATTGGCATGTTGATCGCCTGACGCTCCGCGTTGCTTCTGACATTGAAGTTCTTGCTGTTCACGTCGGGCAAGTACCTCCGTCGCCCGCGCATGGTCGAAACGTAGCCATCCTGCCGCGCCTTCGCGAGCGTGTCGGAGATATATTGATTCACTTTCGGGAACCGTGCAAAGTATGTCGTGATGATCTCCTTGGCTTCCGACTGGGCAATCTCGAGCCTCGCCGCCAGCCCGAAGGGTCCGATGCCGTACATGATTCCGAAATTCACTTCCTTTGCCTTGCGCCGCATGTCGCGGCTCACTTCTGAAAGCTTTACACCAAAGACTTTGGCGGCAGTGGTTGCGTGGATGTCCTCGCCGTTGAGAAACGCTTCTTTGAGCCCTTCATCCCCGGAAACATGCGCCATGATCCGCAACTCAATCTGAGAATAGTCTGCTGAAATAATCCTTGAGCCTTTTTCCCCCGGGATGAACGCTTTACGGATGCTGCTTCCCAGCTCGGTCCTGATCGGAATGTTCTGGAGGTTCGGATCGCTGCTTGAGAGCCTGCCGGTCGCGGCGATGGTTTGATTGAACGATGTATGAAGCCTGCCCGTGCGAGGATTGATCAGCGCGGGCAGCGCGTCGACGTAGGTCGATTTAAGTTTCTGGACTTGTCTATAGTTAAGAAGATGTTCGATGATCTCATGCTCATGGCGCAGCGCTTCGAGAACGCCGACATCGGTTGAAAACCCGGTCTTTGTTTTTCGGACAGCGGCAAGCTTGAGTTTTTCAAAGAGAATCTTACTCAATTGCTGCGTCGAATTGATATTGAACTGCTCCCCCGCATGCCGGTAGATCTCGCTTGTCAGGTTCTGAAGATCCCGCTCAAGTTCTTTGGAGAGGTTCGCCAGGTACGCGACGTCAAGCGCGATTCCGGCGAGCTCCATGTCGGCGAGGACGGTGAGGAGGGGGAATTCAATGTCGCTGCAAAGTTTGAGTGATTGCTCATCCAGCTTCTCCTTCAGGCTGTCGTACAGGCGGTACGTAATGTCGGCGTCCTCGCATGAATAGGCGCAGATCTTTTCGAGTTCGATCGCGCGGATGTCTTTCCGGTCTTTGCCGACTCCCGTCAGGTCGTCAAACGAGATCGTTTTATACTGAAGGTGCTCTTCCGCCATCGCGTCCATGTTGTGCGTCCCGTTGGGACGATGAACATAATTGGCGATCATGGTGTCGAATTCCACCCCTTCCACCTTGACCCCGTGCGCAGCAAGGACAAGCATATCGTACTTGATGTTCTGACCGACTTTCTTAATCGACTCGTCGGCGAAGATCGGGGAGAGGGAGGAGAATACCATCGCGAGTGGCAGGCCCTGCCTATCGTAAACCGGAGATTGCGAAGCCCCGATTTCTATTTCTTTCATTTGAGGAGCAGAGAACAGATCGTGTGGATCACCCGATTCCGGCAGTTCTCCGCGCATCGATCCTTGTACGCTTTTATCTGCCATCTGCAGCTTCGTATCGACGACACTGACATACCAGGCCTCATGCGGAGCAACGGCAAACGAAATTCCCACCAGCTCCGCCCGCAGTGAATCCTTCGACGTCGTCTCGGTGTCGAAGACAAAACGCTTCGACTTCTTCAGGATCTTGACAAGATGCTCGAACTCCTTCATCGAAGCGACGAGGTGGTAATCGTGCTTTTGGAGCGTAATATTCGAAAGGTCAAGCGGCGTGACATCGACTTGGGCAGGTTCGTCTTCGGCGTGGGCCACTTTCGTGAACAAGGTCTTGAACTCAAGCTCCCGGAATAATTGCTTAAGCTTCGGCGCGTTCCAGGGCTTGGCATTGAGATCGTGAAGATCAACTTCGATCGGCACATTCGTGTCGATCGTCACGAGCTTCTTCGAGAGAAGGGCGGTGTCATGATGTTCTTCCAGCTTCTGCCGCAGTCCCTTCTGAGGAATCTTGCTGGCAATCCTCAGAATATTCTCGATCGTGCCGTGTTCCTGCACGAGAGGGATGGCGGTCTTTTCTCCCACGCCAGGGATGCCCGGCACGTTGTCCGATTTGTCGCCAATGAGGCCGAGGACGTCGATGACGAGCCCTGGTGCGACGCCGAATTTGGTTTTCACGGCCTTTTCGTCCAGGAGTTCCCATGCTTCGCCCTGCTTGCCCGGCTTATAAATCTTGATGACGTCGGAAACGAGCTGCATGAAGTCCTTATCGCCGGTAACGAGATAGGTTTCGATGTTCTGTTTTTCCGCTGTACGGGCGAGTGTACCCATGATATCGTCGGCTTCGTAGCCCGGGAGCTCAAGAAGCGGGACATTGAACGCGAGGACCACTTCCTTGAGCTTACCCATCTGGCTCGACATGTCCTCAGGCATCTTCTGGCGGGTGGCCTTGTAGCGATCGTACAACACGTGACGGAACGTGGGTTCCTTCGTATCGAACACGACGGCGATATGATCCGGCTTGTCGTCCTTCAGGATTTTCATCAATGTGTTGACAAATCCGAAGATCGCGCTCGTATTTTCTCCTTTTGAATTCACGAGCGGCCGTGTGATGAAGGAGAAGTAGGCGCGATAGGCGAGTGCCATGCCATCGAGTAAAAAAAGTCGTTCGCGTTTTTTTGTAGATGCCATCGGGGGAACAAAAGGGAGAATTTATTTTAAGATACTAAAATTACGAGTTTCGGCAAATCATGCAGCTTCAGACACAACCAAGACTGGAAAACAAGAAGTCCCGGCTTCTTCTTAATCTCCTACCTCGGCCGGTTCCGATGCCTCGGGAGTTTCCGTTTTCCGGACTTCGGTGACGTACTTCCAGACGAGCGCGCTTGTCGTCATGAAGAGAATACTGTTCACAATGAACACGCTGAGGATACCGAAGCGGGCGGCGATTGCCCCTCCAATAAGCGGTCCCACCATGTTTCCCAAAATATTCAGGCTGGAGGCGATTCCGATAAGGCCGCTTTTCTTTTCCGCGGGTGATCTCAGGCTGATGATCGAATACAGCGAATGAAGTATCCCCCCGCGCACGAACCCCAGGCCGGCGCGTAATACTGCCAGGGCATAGATATTCGGAACGATGAGATGGAGGCTGTACGCGACGCCGGTGCCGACTGTCGCAAGAATGAGATTATGCTTGAAGCCGAGGCGGTCGTTCCTGTTTCCCCACCATGGTGCGGCGATCACCATGAAAACACCGGCGATCGAAAAGATCCCGCCGGTCAGCGTGGAGATATATTTCGTCGAAGTGGAGAACCGCTCGATATACAGCGCGAAAATAGGCTCGATCATGAGCGCGGAGGCTTGAACGAGGACGATCGTGAATGCAGCGATGCGGAGCTGCGTGTCCGCAAACATCGTCCGGGCATTTTCCAGAACGCCGGAGGGGGCCGTTTTCTTTTCGCCGTGGGGTGCCTCCTTCACAAATTTGATGACGATAACGCCGCCTGCAAGACAGAAGACTGAGACGACAAAAAATATGGACCGGTAGCCAATCATGTCGGCAAGAATGCCTCCGATAAAAGGGCCGAGCATCGTGCCGCCCGCCGTCGCCGATTGCAGAAATCCGAGAGCGTAGCCGATTCGTTCTTTAGGAGTAGATGTTGAGACGAGTGCTATCGCGGAGGAGATGTAGCCGCTGATGACTCCCTGCAGGAGACGGAAGAACAGGAGCTGGTAAATGTTCTGAGAAAAGCCGATGAATATCTGCGCGATGCCGAGGCCGAAGATCGCCCGTACGACCATGAGCTTTCTTCCGTACTTGTCTCCCATCTTTCCCCAGAGCGGCGTCGCGAAAAAGGAGGTGACAAATGGCCCGGCGAAGACGAGGCCGCTCCATCTCGGGAGAGAGGCTTCATCCGTGATGCCCAGCTGCCGGATATAAAACGGAAGGAACGGAACGACGAGGTTCATCCCCACCATCGCGATGAACTGCGTTCCCCAAAGGACGTAGAGATTTTTTTTCCAGGGTTCGGTCGCCGCCATCAACGACAGTATGTATTGTACGCGCTGATCGCAGGCGCGAAGTCCATGCCGGAGGCCGTCCTCAAATCTGAGCAGCTCCCCGAGAGATCCCCTGACATGCGTTTGGCGATTGCGCGGTTGTACAGTGAGACAGTATCCTGGCGGTTCAGTTCCAGAACCTTGTCTAAATCCGAGATAGCCGGTTGAAACTGCCCGAGGCGAAGCTCGACGTTCGCGCGGTTGAAATACGGATCGGGGTCGTTGGGAGAGGTCTGAACCGCACGCGCGAAGTCAGCCATCGCATGGCCGATATCACCGAGTGTCGCATAGGAACTTGCCCTGTTGGAATAGGCGTGGTGCAGATCGTAGTTGAGTTGTATGGCGGCTGAATAATCTGCTACCGCTGCGGCATGGTTTCCCGCCAGACTGTACACATAGGCACGGCTGAAATACGCTATCCCGAGATCCTGCCGCAGGCTGATCGCTTTGTCAAAATCGGCAAGCGACTGGTTGAGCTCCTGAGGGAGCGGGCGGGCGTTTGCGCGGTACACGTAGACGAATGGGACGCCGGGATATTTTTTAATTACATCACTCCACAAGCCAACGCTGTTGTTCCATACGTTTGCGCGGCTCCAGGTGGCGATTCCAAGTGTCAGAGTTACGATGGCGAGGGAAGCAAAGACTATAAGTTTCTTGGCCCTGCGCTGGTTGTCAAACTTGACGGCGAGATAGCATGCCCCTGAGCCGAGGAGAAAAAAAATCCCTGCAGAAGAAAGATATGTATATCTGTCCGCGGTGAATGCCCCGGCGAGCGGGAACATCTGAGACACGGATGCGGTCGCAACGAAGAAGAATCCTAATCCGAATGCAATCGATCTGGATTTTCTAAACGTGAGAAATGCGAGAAGCACGATCAAAAGGAGAATGAAGGGATACATCATCATCGAAGCCGTCGCTTGCCCGGGAGCAAACGGATACGGATAGTACGCGGCGAGATCGATGGGAACAAAGATCTTTTGGATGTATTTCACAAGCGCGATCGACGCCAGCAGAAGGCGCTCTGTTATGCTGTAGACCGGCGCGTCCGCATATGTGCCGGCAGCCTGGTGCGCCCTGATCGACCAAAACCCGAAGCCGAGCGCAAGAATAAAAAACGGCAGTTTCTCCATCAACGTCGTTGCCGAAAACTTCCTCAGTGCATAGTAATCAACGAGCAGAAGCAGAAGGGGAAGAGATACCGCCATCGTTTTCGAGAGAAGCGCAACGAGAAACAGTGCAAACGCCAGCCAGTAAAACACTCTTGGGTTATTTTCACTCCGGACGTATCGAAGATACCACAGCAGCGAGCCGAGGAGAAAGTAAACATACAGCATATCTTTTTGCTGGGAGATCCACGCAACTGATTCCACCTGAAGAGGATGAATGCCAAAGAGGAGCGAAACGATTCCGGCGATCATTGTAAATCCGGTCAGCTCCTTCACGAAGATAAAGATCATCGTCAGCGCAGCAAGGTGGAGGACGATGCTGACGGCGTGATAACCACCGGGATGGTTGTCGAAAAAGTGATGCTCAATCGCGAAGAAACTGAGTGTGAGAGGATGGTAATCTCCCTCATAGTGCGGAGTCGCAACGATCCTCGCAATGCCGGAGAAGGAGAAATCCTGGATTAATTCGTTCCCGGTGATGTAGGCCGGATCGTCCCGGTTGATGAAATCGCCGCTGAGGATGGGTGATAGGCAGATAAGCGAAACGAAGAGAATACCACCTAACCATGTAAGGTCTTTCTTTTCCAAGAGCATGCCGAAAAGATACTAAACAATTGGTAATCTGCGAAATTATCTCTAACCTGAAATCGTGAAACTTCGTCCCATAAGAACAAAAGACGACTACGAATTTGCCCTTTCCTTCATCGAGAAAAACTTCGATGAGAACCCAAAAACAACGACCGGGGAGGATGGTTGATATCCTATCCATTTTGGTGGAAAAGTATGAAGATGAGCACTTTCCCATCAAAGCCCCTACGGCCATCAAGTGACACAATTCAGGATGAGCTTTGCCCATCTCGATAGCATGCTATACCTTGATTTAGGGCACCGTTTTCTCTATATTAAAATGCTTTCGACTGACCGGAAATCGGGTAAATTGCGCAGGATATTGTCACCGCCATCCCGAAAGAGGCATATGAAGGGTCAGCCGATAATGCAGGCGAACAATGAAAATTGAAATCATGAAATTGGAGAGCTGGCAGAACGGCTATTGCACCGGTCTTGAAAACCGGCGTCCGCAAGGACTTTGGGGTTCGAATCCCTAGCTCTCCGCAAGATGGAAAACTTTGTGGTGTATCTATAACAACGACCGATTGTTCATCTCACCCACATGCGCATTCTGATCTGACATGGTGATGAAACAAGCGACACGGAAGAGGCTCTCTGAGCTGATCCTGGAGGAGCTCTCAGAGAAAATCAGGAAGCACGAGAACATACGCCTTAAGCTGGAGGCGTTTGCCGACCTCCCGGTAAGCAAAGTGGCCGACGCCATTTTACAGCAGTTCGACTATCTTCTCTCCGGCGATCTTCGCGAGCTCATCGCCAATCTCATCGAGGAAGAGGGCCCGCCTCCGGCATCTCCCGGAGTCGAAGAAATGAGGCCCGCGCCGGCCGCAAAACCTGAACCAGAACCTGAGGAAAAGAAAGAGCCCTCCATCGAATTTTCCGATCTCGCACGCGCGATGATCAAGGGAAAACTCCACGAGGAGTCGAGCTCGATCATGCAGCACTTCAGCTCGAAGGAGGCGTTTCCGAGCGAGAAGATTGACATCGAGCTGCGGCCCGACGATTGGTTTTACCTCTACGGATTCAGCTACGCTCCGGACAGCACCGGCAAAGGCGTCCCGTCGAAGATGCTCTCGATCAAAGGTGTCGACAACGCGAACAACCTGTTCCTCCTCGATCTCGGCGACGTCCGTATGTATGTCAACAAGCTGACAATGGGGAACTACGCCTCCGACAAAGGAGGAAAGCCGACGATCACCTCACACCAGGTGTCGCGCTACAAGTACGAGCATGAGCGGATCCTGAACATCCTCCGGAGCGAGGAAGTTATCGTCTCGCTGCCGTTCTGGACGATCGTCCAGGGCCATCAGTATCTCATCAAACTCATCGAAGACAGGTACGTCGAGCTGCTCCGCTCGCTCATCGAGGTACACGACGCGATCGATTGGGATGTCGATGTCCTCGCCTTCGACCACCACATTCTCCGGCTGCCTTCAATCTCGGACGGCTCAAAAGCCCGCACGGTTCAGCGCGATACGCGGCACGCACCCGTGACAAAGCGCGATGATAAGATGCTCGACAAGGTGATCTTCCGCGAAAAGAGCATCGCTCATGAAATTCATAACCAGCTTCTTCTCGTGGCGCTCAAGTCGAAAGTCGACTACATGATCCGGCTCGACACCGCGTTCATGGATGACTGGAAGTCGATCCTATCTGCCCGTTACACGATCAACAAAGACAAGCGCAAGATGTTTTGCCAGTCGGTGCAGTCTCTCCAGGAGGAGTACAAGGAATACGAGCTCATGTTCCGGGTGACCACTCCGTCGAATCATTTCATCCTGGACCGGTAAGATGGCAGCGATCGACACCTACGACTGGTTCGTCTCCACGATAATCGCCGATGCCTCTCCCGAGGTCCGCGAGGTCATAAAATCTCAGCGGCAGTATATCTTCACGCTCCGAAGCGAAGACGAAACGCAGCGGTTTGTCGACAACGCCATCCTTGAGCTTCGCCAGCGGCTTCTCGCCCAATCATAATTCGCCGACCGTTGGTATCCCGGATCGGGAAAATCAGGTATGGTCCTCCTTTTTCATGAGTTTCTGTATTACCTGATACGGTAAAGACCGTATTGATTTTCACCTGCCGGATCGATAAATTTTCATTTCGACACGTAAAATATTTTCATTTCAAACCTACGCCTGATGCCAGCCAATCGTATCAGCAAAACGACTGTCCTCCTGGTGGATGATCATACGATCGTCAGGGAAGGGCTGCATTCACTTTTGGACGACGAGGCCGACATCGAAATCATCGGGGAGGCGGAGAACGGACAACAGGCGATCGCGTTTGCGAAGGAACTGGGTCCCGACGTCATCGTCATGGACATCGCCATGCCTTCCCTGAACGGAATCCAGGCGACCCGGATGATCAAGAAGGATAACCCGCAGGCCCGGATTATCATTTTATCGATGTATACGGAAAATGAGTTTGTCTCTCAGGTCATCCACATGGGGGCCATGGGATATCTTGTAAAGCAGACGGCCGCGTCCGATCTTGTGAAGGCGATTCACGAAGTGCGAAAGGGGAATGCCTTTTTCAGCCCCTCAATTTCGAGACTCATTGTTGAAAAACTCACGAAGACTATCGGGGAGAATCCCAGCACACACACCAACTTCGCCCTTACCGCCCGTGAAACAGAGATCCTCCAGCTCATCAGCGAAGGGCATTCGAACAAAGAGATCGGAGTCCAGCTTGACATCAGCGTCAAGACCGTCGAAAAACACAGAGAACACATCATGACGAAACTCGATATCCACGATGTCGCAGGGCTCACCCGCTATGCGCTCTCCCGCGGAATCATCAACTCTCCAACCGCTTACAAGGCGTCGTAGGACCGCATCGCAGAGGGCTATTCGTTGAGAACGCCCCGTTTTCGCATCAGGTATTTTTCCCTCCAAAATCAGGTATCATCCTTATTTACTTGAGCACTGGTATTACCTAAATTGACCTATGGATTAGGGAATTTCCGGCTGTGAGTTTGCTTTGACGGGCGGCGGCAGCCGGGATTCTCGGAGGTGAAGAGGGAGGTAGCGCTGACGGGAGACATCGCTGCTTCTCTCTTCTTATTTTTTGGGGAAGTCTTGCAGAATGCCGATAAATTCCTTATCTTGGTCTGCCCAATCAGGTATCAGATTACCGCTTTCTTTTCCCTTGGTAGTAGAGTAGTTCCTGGTAATTCAGGTCAATTGTGGCTATGGGGTCGTAGTTCAGCTTGGTTAGAACGTCTGCCTGTCACGCAGAAGGTCGCGGGTTCGAGTCCCGTCGGCCCCGCAAGAAAGTAGGTCATAACGGTGGACGAAGCAAGCGGCGTCCATTACATATTGAAAAGCCGGCACTAACAGATGCCGGCTTTCTTGTTATAAGGTGCGTCGCTGCAGAAGGAGAATCGATGCCGCAGCAAGCCGGTTGTACGAACGCGCTTCGTCGTTCCACTTGTAGATTGTCTGCGCAGGAGAGAGCAGGTCGACGACGCCGACGATGTCATACCGAGGCTTAATGTCGGTCGCTATCCAGTTGAGGACGAGCCGTTCGGAGCGGGGGCGAATGCCCCAGGAGATCGGCAGGTTGACAAGGACGATGATCTTCGGAGGGGCTTTATCGACCGACGCAATCATCTCTTTCTGCATCTCTACGCTGTGTTCATGCGGTTCCATGAAAAAATACGTGAACAGATACGGCGTAGCCGAGAACCTCTGAGCGCCTACGAGTATCTCCGGTTCAGATCCTAAGACTGCGATCTTGTCATTCGGCGCAGTGCGGGATTTGATGAACTCTGCAATGGTTGCGACTTCAGCGAATGGGTTCGGGTAGTACACATCCCGTGAAAGTGTGTCAACGTCCTTCCGAAAGAAATAGTCCCGCTCTGAGTAGACGCCGTATCCCACAGCCACCAAGACCGCAAGCGCCGGAAGGGGGGCGAGGGCAGACGAACCTCTAGTTTTCAGCCAATCACCGAGCCCGGTAATGGCAATCCCCGCAAACAGGGAAAGCGCAGGCAGGATCATGACAAAATAATGCGATCTGAACTGGAAGCCGAGGCTTACAGCTGCGGCGGACGCCAACGAAAAGCATGCGATAAAAAACATGAAAGGCTTAAGTCTCTGGGCGCGCAAGGCGAAAAATATGCCGATGCCTGCGAGGAACCACGCCAGGAAATATCCATTGATGATGCCGGGAAGAGCTTGCCAGAGTTGGGAGGGGAATTCCGAAAAGGGAATTCTGGCGCCGAATTCAATACCATATTGGAAATTCCAGAACAAAAATTGATTGAACGCCCCCGTTGACAAGAGCCACGCGGCGGCGGCTCCCAACGGGACAGC
>DATJGD010000029.1:0-31116 GCA_035495255.1 Bacteroidota bacterium
AAGCTTCAGCGCGATTCAGGCCGATGTGGCGAAAACGGTTCCGGACACGTCGCTGACGCAGGCCAAAATCGGAAGCGGACAGGTCGTCAAAAGCATCAACAATCTCCACGATCAGATCGTGCTCCAGGGGGCGAATGGCGCTTCGATCACCGCTGTGGGGGACACCATAACCGTTACTGCATCAGGAGGCGGTGGTGGCGGGATCGGTACAATTCAGAATACCGACAATACAATCGCCATCACAAATCCGGCAGGACCGACGGCAACGGTAAATCTACAGTCACCTCTGACAATTCCGGGGAAATTAGGAATTGGCAGCGCCCCGTACTGGCCGTTTCACCTTAAGGAATCTGAATCGACCGGAAACGGACTGGAGGCGCGCGTGACGAATACGTCGACAGTGTCGAATTCATTCGCGTCGTTCTCTCTCGATGCGAACAGCGGAGTAGTCGTGAATCAGATGGTTGCTGATGGATTGGGAACGGGCCCCCTCGGCATGCCATCGGGATACGTTGGAACATTTTCAAATCATTCCCTTGGATTGGTCACAAATAATGTAGAACGTTTGCACATTGCGCCGGGAGGTTACATTGGCATTGGAACAACAAATCCTTTTTACTCGCTCGACATCAACGGCTTCTTTCGAACCAAGAGTGTTGCTGGCGGTAACATCGTCTCAGAAACCGACGGTGGAACGAACGCGTGGGCGAAATTCTGGGTGAAAACTCCTGCCAGGCAGTGGTCTATCGGAAGCTCAAATAATTTCAACGGCAACCAGCTCTACTTCAGTGATGAGACAGGCGGCGGAACGATAGACATGGCGATCATGCCTGGAGGAAATGTTGGCATCGGCACGGTCGGTCCGACAGTAAAGCTGCACGTGGCAGGCTCCGGAGTTCTGGAGTCTTCTGTCCAGAGCACCAACGAGCGCGCGATTCTTAGCCTGAACAGCACCATCAGCGGACAGAATCGCATATGGACACTGGAAAACGGAATCTTCGGTATCGCCGGGTTATTCGGCATTTACGACCGAACAGCGGGACGCGCAGCCCTGACGATTAACACCAATGGCGTGGTAAAAGCTGAAAACGACGCGGCTCAGTCGCGCGACAGGGGTGGATTTGTGAAGGCGATGGCGTATGTGAACGGAGACGGTAGTCTATTGCGATCCTTTAATGGGGTGAATTCCACCGCCATTACAAGCACGCGAACAACCGGCGGCTATCGCGTGAATTTTCCATTTCAGATAAACGACCGATTCGTTTCGGTGACGGTGGAAGATGGATGTTGTCTCACCGGCGCCATAGCATCCTACTCCTTCGATCCAAATTCCAATTCGTCGCTACTGGTCTATGTCCGCATATCGGGAGCATCTGACGGATATACCACTGACCGGCCGGTAATGGTGATTATCTATTGATAATGGATTTATCCGCCATGCGCGTTCTCCTCTTTATATATTTTGTGCTTTTGTTTTCCTCCTTCGCATCCGCCCAGGAGAATACGGTTCTGCTGTCAACATTTTCAACCGGCTTTGGGTCCGTTTCCGGTGACAGCTCCGCCATTCAAGGATCCGCCGGTCAGATATTTGTGGGAGATGTTGGCGGCGACAGTACCTCAACGGGAAGCGGATTCTTTGCGGGTTTCGCTGCGACAAACACTACTGTTTCCCTTTCAATCGCCACCGGGTGGAATCTCATTTCTGTGCCCGCGACAGTAAGTGATTATCAGAAATCTATGCTATTTGGAACAGCAGTTTCCGAAGCGTTCACATACAACAATGGGTATGTCTCCAGCTCAACACTCGCCAACGGTATCGGTTATTGGTTGAAGTTTGACGCCGATCAGATTGCGTCGGTTGCAGGTACTCGCCGGGATCTCGACACGATAAGTGTCGTGACCGGTTGGAATATGATCGGTTCGATCTCGGACACAGTCGGGGTGGCAGGCATCGGTTCGATATCACCGGGAATCGTAACTTCTCCGTTCTTCGAGTACATTGGATCGTACATCTCTGCTTCTCAGATCGAGCCGGGCAAAGGATACTGGGTCAAGGTGAACCAGGACGGCAAACTAATCTTGTCTGCTTCGGGTCTTGCGCATCCCTCGAACAGAATCAGGATCGTCCCGACACAGGAGCGTCCGCCGGCACCGCCAAACGGAGAAAAGAATTCCAAAAACCCAACAATTCCTGTTGAATTTTCCCTCGGACAGAACTTCCCTAATCCGTTCAATCCTTCGACAACGATAGAATTCGCTATTGCAACGCCGGTGTTTACTTCTCTGAAGATCTACGACGTACTTGGGAGGGACATATCAACAGTAGTGAGTGAGCGGCTCGAGCCGGGCATTTACAGACGAGTATGGAATGGTGTGAATGCGGGCAGCGGATTGTACTTCTACAAACTTACGGCGGGTTCCTTTACAAGCGTAAAGAAACTCTTGCTCATAAAATAAGTGGGGATGCCACGGGGCATTCTCTGATGCTGTAGAATGCCCCCTTGTTACTTCCTACCAGGTATACCGGATCGTATAGGTTACGACCTTCTCTTCATCCTTCGCAAGCTTCACCGGAAACTTCACCGTTGACTGATCAATCTTCACGAACTCGGCAGACTTCTTTGTAATTTCCCACTGATTCCAGCGCCATGGATGCTCATAGATCTGGACTTCAACGGGCTCGCTCTTATGATTGCGGACCTTGATCTGAACGGTCTCTTCGGCATAGCTCCGGGAGAACATTCCGCCGCCGCCGCTCTTAAAATCAGTCTGGGAGCGTTCGCCGACAAGATCAAACGCGTTGCCTAAGTACAGGCGCATTTCTTCATCTTTCGGCGTGTGATCGATTTCGTCCTCGCCGATGAATTGCTCTTTCCCGTCGTCGTCCCGTTTGTAGACCCGCACTTTGCCTTTGGGCAATGCGATGCCAAGGCCTGATTTTTCGTCGTTCTTGAACGTCACGTACACTCCAACTTTCGGATTTGACTGCTGGCCGAAGCTGCTCTGCGAACGGTAATCGTAGCTGTTATACCAGGACCGCCATTGGTCGGCGAGGCCGTCGTAGATGAACACTTTCTTCGAGGTGACGTTTTTTCCGGAAACGAGCTCAACCTGTTTTGTTTCATTGTTACGAATGTCCGTCTTTCGTTGCAGCGAATATAATTTAAATTCGAATAAATCTGTTTGCTTGAATTGCGGCTCCTCCGCGGCTTTTGCCATAAACATATCGGTGCGTCCACCCCGTGCACGAAACTGTTCCTGGACAATATTGACGTCTCCGGCGACCAGTTTTAATCCTGCATTCTCAAACGATGTTCCGGAATTATTCGTCAGCGTGACCCAGCCTGTAAGATCAAGCCCGGTCTCGCTTTTGTCCAGCAGTGCAACGTAGTTCGCGTTCCAGGAAAGCGCGCCGGCGAGATAACTGATCTCCGCTTTGTGGTTGCCTTCTTTCGTGTTGCTCACCAGCCATTCCAACTGTGGGCGAAGGATAAGCCCATTGGGCAGCGATGGGAGAACGAGCCGGCCTGCAGGATTGATCTCGATTTTTCCGTCCACTTCCGCGACCATTCCTCCGACGAGCGAGTAGTTCGGGCTGGAGACTCCGAACTGCGGCTGCACCTGATACCCTGTCGAGAGGAGTCTCCCCTTCACAGTATATTCACGCTTGGTTTCCTCATTCATCCGGACAAACTCGACCTCTTTGCCGATGTATCTCTCAAGCAATTTTCCCTGGCTGACAAGATCATACTGATAGTTCTGCTCCAGCACGCGTACCGCAGAAGGATCTGTCAGGCTCCGGAAATGCAGCGACGTCCCGTCGATGGTCGCCGGGATATCGGGTATGACAACGCGGCCGATACCCTTGCCAATGGTCATATTCCGCTCCTCGCGAATGAGGGAGAGATTCTGATTATAGATCGTGAGATCGACGGATGTCCGGTCTCCGGCTGTGGACGATTTGTCCTGCGCGCTCAAAAGTAACGGAATAAACAGGAAAAGGCTCAAAGATGAAACGATTCGAAGGTTCATATTCTACGCGTTCGTGAGGTTAGAAAAAGTATTCTTTGTGAATGTTGTACTCTCCCCGGAGTAGAAATGTTCCGTCGCCGGAGGGTTATTTTGCAGAAGCGGCGAGGACCGCGGATTCCTGCTCTTTATATTGTAAGCGGTACAGCTTGTAGTAGATGCCCTGAAGCGAAAGCAATTCCTGATGTGAGCCCATCTCGCGGATTTCGCCCTTGTGCATCACAATAATCTTGTTGGCGCGCTGGATCGTGGAAAGCCTGTGCGCCACGACGATTGAAGTACGCCCTTCCAGCAATTTTCTGATGGCGTGCTGGATGAGAATCTCGGTCTCCGTGTCGACACTCGACGTGGCCTCGTCCAGAATGAGGATTTTTGGATCGACCGCAAGCGCGCGGGCGAACGAGAGAAGTTGTTTCTGTCCGACGGAAAGTGTCGCGCCGCGCTCCTTGACCTCTTCGTCGTACTTGTGCGGAAGGCGGTCGATAAAGCGCTGAGCGCCGACGATCTTCGCCGAATTGGTAATCCGGTCGATCGAGATCGAGTCGTCGCCGAGACTGATGTTCGATTTGATGTCGCCGGAGAACAAGAACACATCCTGCAGCACGATCGCCATGTTCCGGCGCAGGTCTTCCTGGTAGAGAGAGCGAATATCGACGCCGTCAACAAGGATCTCACCTCGTTGAAACTCATAGAACCGGCTCAGGAGGTTGATGATGGTCGTCTTACCCGCGCCCGTATGTCCCACAAACGCGACGGTTTCTCCCGGTTCGATCGTGAAGGAAGCATCTTTGAGGACCCAGTCTTCGCCAGAGTAGGCAAACCAGACATTGCGGAACTCCACTTTCCCTTTCGCATTGGTCAGGTGCTGGGCGTTCGGGGAATTGGAAATAAACGTCGTATCATCAATCAGCTTAAATACACGCTCGGACGACGCCATCGCGGTCTGCATGATGTTGTACTTTTCAGAAAGATCGCGGATCGGGCGCCAGAACATCTCGTTGAATTGCAGGAACGCCATGACAGTCCCGAGCGTCACAGCACCGCTCAGTGCCTGTCCTCCCGCGTAACGGATCATAAGACCAACTGCAAGGGCTCCGATAAGCTCGATGCCGGGATAGAAGAGAGCGTAATACAAAATCGACCGGATATTTGCGTCCCGGTGAAGCCCGTTAATGCCGGAGAAGGTGTCAAACGATTTCTTTTCCCGGTTAAAAATCTGGTCGACCGTCATCCCCGTGATGTGCTCCTGCATAAAGGTATTGATGCGGGCAAGCTGGATGCGGACATCGCGATATGCCTCGCGCGCTTTCTTCCGGAACAGGAATGTTCCATAGAAGAGCAGCGGCAGGACGCTCAGTGAAACGAGCGCCAACTGCCAGTTCATCGAGAACATAAAATAGAGAATGCCGATGATGGTAAAAACGTCGCTGAACACCATGACAATGCCGGAGGAGAACATTTCATTCAGGACTTCGATATCGTTCGTCACCCGCGTGATAAGCCGGCCGATCGGGTTGCGGTCGAAAAATTTCATTCCGAGCCGCTGGAGATGGGTGAACACTTCCATTCTGAGATCGAAGATCGTGCGCTGGCCGATCCATTGGGTTAGGTACGCATTGAAATACTGGATGGCTCCGCGGACGATGAGCACGCCGAGGAACCCCAGCGCTGTCATCAGCAAACCGTCGGGATCGTGGTTGGCGATATTGACGTCGACCGCGTGCTTTGTAAACCACGGGCGCACCGCCTCCAGGCCCGACACCGCGACACTCGTGACAATGCCGAGGACGACGTACCAACGATACGGCTTGAGGTACGAGATCAACCGCCTCATGAGCCGCGCGTCGTATGCTTTACCTAATATTTCTTCGTCCTGCATGGTCTGTTAACCGGATACTTTCCTAAAGACGTATAGTGTGCTCAAAGATTTTGCAGTTCTTCTTCCAGAAGCTGCTTTTCATACAGTTCCGCATAGATGCCGCCTTTCGCCACCAGCTCGTCGTGACGTCCCTGTTCGGTGATCGTCCCCTGGTCGAGGACAATGATCATATCGGCATCTTTCACCGTCGAGATGCGGTGGCTGATGATAATGCTGGTGCGGTCACGCATGACCCGCTTCAGGTGCTTGAGGATTTCTTCTTCCGTATAGGTATCGACTGCGGAGAGCGCGTCATCCAAAATAAGTATTTTGGGATTGCGCATGACGGCGCGCGCGATGCTTGTCCGCTGCTTCTGCCCGCCCGAGAGTGTGATTCCACGTTCTCCGATCATCGTATCATACGACTTCGGAAACTCGGCGACATCTTTCGCGAGCTGCGAGATTTCGGCCGCCTGGAGGACGTGTTCCGCAGTTCCGTTATCCACCCCGTAGGAAATATTCTCTGTGAGCGTCTCCGAAAAAAGGAATGTTTCCTGCGGGACATAGCCGATATTCGTTCTCAAGACTTCGAGGGGAATATCCTTTACGTTTACGCCATCCACGAGCAGCTCCCCGCCCGTTACGTCGTATAAACGTGGAATGAGATTGACAAGCGTCGTTTTTCCGCAGCCGGTGTATCCCACGACCGCAAGCGTCGTCCCTTTTCTGATCTTTAGGTTAATGTTTGAAAGCGCGGGCACCGCGGCACTTTTATGCGTAAAGGTGACATTGCGGAATTCGATGTCACCCTGAATTCCCCGAATTGAAGTATCCGTCTTCGCAGTATCTTCGATGTCCGGCTTGGTATCGAGGATTTTCGAAAGGCGCGACATGGACGCCGCCCCCTGCTGGAGGATGTTCGTCACCCAGCCGAAGGCGATCATCGGCCATATCAAAAGTATAAGGTACCCGAAGAACGCAGTGAGCGTACCGATGGTAATTTCACCGCTAATGACTTTGAGCCCGCCGAAATAGACGACGATGACCAGCGAACAGCCGACGATCATAAACATAAGGGGCCAGAGGAGCGATTGAATCTTCGCGAGAACGAGATTCTTCGAAAGGTAATCCTCGCTCAGTTCGCGGAAACGGTCGATTTCATACTTCTCGCGGACGTAGGCGCGGACAATCCTGATCCCCGAGAGATTTTCCTGCGCGCGCATCGTAAGGTTTGAAAACTGTCCCTGCTTGTCTTCAAATTTCTTATGAATGCTCTGCCCCAACCTGTAGACGACATAGGAAACGATGGGGAGAGGGATAAGCGAAAGCAGGGTAAGCTGCCAGTTCGTCCAGAGCATGAGGGAAAGCGTCATGGCGAACGTCATGATCGTATCGCTCGGATACATGATGCCGGGCCCGACGGCATTGCGCACTGCGCCGATGTCGTTGGTCGCATGCGCCATGAGATCGCCTGTCGGCGTATTCTGAAAATACGAGAGCGAAAGCCCCTGAATATGACGCAGGAAATCATTCCGCATATCGAACTCGATATGGCGGGAGGCGACGATAATGGTCTGTCGCGTTAAGAATGTAAAGAACCCGGCGACAAGCGAGCATCCGACGACGAAGATCGCGATCCACAACAGTCCGGACTGGTCGATCTCATGCGTTTCGAGGCCTACCTTGAGTTTATCGATCGCAAGACCGATGAGCTTCGGCTGGACAACCGTAAAGAGATTGCTCATGACGACAGTCACGAGTCCCCAGAGGAGAATCCGCTTTTGGCGAACCAGGTATGGTGTGAGCCGGAGGAGAGCTTTCATTATCCGATAACTTCGAATCCTGTATACGTATGAAGAACTTTTGGTATGACGACCTTCCCTTCGGGCGTCTGATAGTTCTCAAGAATAGCCGCGACGACTCTCGGCAGCGCGAGCCCGGAGCCGTTCAGGGTATGGACAAACTCGGGTTTTTCCCCTTTGGCGCCTTTGAAACGGATGTTCATGCGGCGCGCCTGGAAGGCTTCGAAATTGCTGATCGAAGAAACCTCCAGCCACTTTTGCTGTCCTGCCGCCCATACTTCAAGGTCATATTTCTTGGTTTGCGTAAATCCCATATCTCCGGTGCACATTAACAACACATGATAGTGTAAACCGAGTTTCTGCAATAATTGTTCTGCATCCGTACGCAGGCTTTCCAGCTCGTTGTACGAAACGCCCGGATGCACGAATTTCACCAGCTCGACCTTGTCGAACTGGTGCAGCCTGTTGAGCCCCCTGACGTCCTTGCCGTAGGAACCCGCTTCCCGCCGGAAACAGGGAGTGTAGCCGCAATATTTCAGCGGGAGATGCTGTTCGTCCAGGATTTCCTCGCGGTGGATGTTCGTCACCGGAACTTCGGCCGTCGGGATAAGAAAAAACTCGTCCTTCGGAACGGTGTACATGAGATCTTCCTTGTCGGGAAGTTGTCCCGTTCCCGTCGCGCTCGCCGCGTTGACCATAAGAGGCGCCTGAACTTCTTTGTATCCTTTTCCGGCAGCTTCATCGAGGAAGAAATTGATAAGCGCGCGCTGGAGCTGCGCACCCTTTCCTTTGTAGATGGGAAAGCCCGCCCCGGTTACTTTGACGCCCCGTTCAAAATCAATAATGTCGAGCTTTTCAAGAAGCTCCCAGTGTGATTTCGGCTTGAAATCAATAACGGGAAGCTCGCCCCATGTCGACACGGACTGATTGTCCGCGGGCATCTTGCCGACGGGAACCGACGGATGCGGAACGTTGGGGATCTGGAGCATGAGCGATCTCAGCTGATCCTCGATGATTTTGAGCTCGTCGTCGATCGATTTGATTTCCGACTTCACGCTTTCCATTTCCGCCATGGGTTTTGACGCGTCCCCTCCGGAGCGCTTCAGCTTTCCGATCTCCTCCGAGACGACGTTGCGCCGGTTCTTGAGCGCTTCGCCTTTTTGAAGATGATCCCTCCTGCGCAGGTCGAGCTGCAGCACCTCGTCGATGTGATCGTCGTGTCCCTTTTTGGCAATTCCTTCCCGAACAAGATCGGGATGTTCTCTGATAAATTTAATGTCTAACATTAAAGTGTTTTGAGATATTGTTTCAGATTTGTGTTAAGCTGATTCTTCAGGATGTGCAGCCCCTGTTCGACGCCCGAAAGCCTGACGCCGAGGTCCGTTTGCGCTTTGAGCGTGATGAACCCGGACCGGAGAGGGCGCGCCGCCTGCTGTTTCATGGATGATGTTTTTACCGCCGTAATCCGCTTCTTATTATAATTGAATACTCTCGCAAGCGCCAGCGCAAAATCATGCCTGCTGACAAGATCGGGGCCTGCCACATTGTAAACACCCGTTCGCTCGAGTTCGATGATTTTCAAAATTGCATACGCCAGGTCGTCCGCGAGGGTCGGATTTCCAACCTGGTCGTCGACGACGCGCACCGGCTTGTCTTCGCTGAGATTTTTTAACAGCCACAACGCGAAATTAAGCTTTATGCCGAACCCTATGCCGTACAGCACCATCGTCCGAAGTATCGCGGCGGGAATACCGCTCGTCTGGAGCACGTTCTCGCTTGCGAGTTTCGTGCGGCCGTAGTAACTCAGCGGGTTTGGGCGGTCGACTTCGTTGTACGGCCCGCTCTTCCCGTCAAAAACATAATCGGTCGAAAGCTGGATAATGCGCGCGCCGACAAGCTTTGCCGAGCGCACAAGATTTTCTACTCCCGTAACATTCGCCCGCCATGCCGCTTCACGTTCTGTTTCGCATTGATCGACATTTGTCATCGCGGCAGTGTTGACGATAATCTCAGGTTCAAACTCTTCGACCACGTCGGAAAGCTGTTGCTTGTGCGAGATATCGAGCTGCCGGTACTGCAGGCGTTCATCCTGGAACACCGACGCCTCCTGTTTTGACGTCAGGAGCATCATGTAGTTCGGAGAATTGGAAAGAAGCTCGACGAGTTTCTGTCCGAGCAACCCGTTGCTGCCGGTGATGAGAACCCGCTTCATGACTATTCTATCGCAGGCTCTCTTCGAGAGCCGTTGCCGCGTCGGTTTTCTCGTCTCTGTACTTAACGATGATCGGGCAGTAGACAGAGAGCTTGTGCTCTTTGGCGAACGGCTGTTCGACATGCCGGTTGCCCGCAATGACGACCGCTCCCTCCGGAATAATCAGCGGCATGCCGTTCGTTTTCCTGTATACTGAGTTTCGAACGACATCATACACCGGGGTGGATCCCGTTAACACAACTCCGGCACCGATGACCGCTCGTCGCTGGATGATCGTTCCTTCATAAATCCCGCAGTTTCCCCCCACGAGAACGTCATCCTCAATAATGACAGGAAGAGAACCGATCGGTTCAAGCACTCCTCCGATTTGGGCGGCAGCGCTGATGTGGACTCTTTTTCCAACCTGCGCGCACGAACCGACAAGCGCGTGAGAATCGATCATCGTGTTGCCGTCAACATAGGCACCGATATTCACGTACGACGGCGGCATCATCACCACTCCCGCCGCCAGGAACGCGCCGTCGCGGACAGCGCTTCCCCCGGGGACGATGCGGACATTGTCGGTGGATGAAAACTCTCTCAGCGTCATCGTGTCTTTGTCGAAAAACCGGAAGCCGGAGTCGAGCGCGGTCTCGGCGAGCTTTCCGGCGCGGAATGCAAGGAGAATTCCCTTCTTGACCCAGGAATTAACATGCCACGATCCGTTTTGAAATTCTGCGGCGCGGACCTCGCCGCGGTTCAGCTGTTCTTTAAGAACGCGCACAGCCTCGAGTACTTCGCCGGAATCCGCTGGATGCGCGTCCATAGAATAGAGACGTTCGATCGTTTGCCTGAGATTCATTATATGAGGCGAAGGTCTTTGAGTATGTTGGCGAGCCGTCCATGATGCTGTTTGGACAACGGGACCATCGGTAAACGATAGCGCTCTTGAATCATGGACATCCGGGCAAGGGCAGCCTTCACAGGAATAGGATTCGATTCTACGAAATTAAAATTCATCAGGTCAAGAAGCTTGTTGTGAAGCGCAGTAGCCTGGGAGAATTTTCCCTTGAGCCCTAATCGTACCATGGCTGAAAACTGTTTCGGCACTTCATTCGATACGACGGAGACTACTCCGTCCGCTCCGAGTGCAAGCAGCGGAAGCGTAATCGCGTCGTCGCCCGACCAGACGCCGAACCCTTTCGGCCGGCCGCGCAGAATTTCCATGATCTGCACCAGGTTCCCCGACGCTTCTTTGACACCCCCGATGGAGGGAATTTCTTTTGCCAGCCGCAGTGTCGTCGCCGCTTCGATGTTGCTTGCCGTGCGCCCGGGAACGTTGTAGACAACGATCGGCGCATCGACAGCTGACGCGATCGACGCAAAGTGCCGGAAGTAGCCTTCCTGCGTCGGCTTATTATAGTACGGGCCGACAGAGAGAATCCCGTCTGCGCCGACGGCGATCATCGTGCGCGCCATCGCGATAGCTTTACTGGTAGAGTTGCTCCCCGCGCCCGCGATCACCGGAACGCGGCCTCTTGCCTGGTCAACGACAATTTCTACAACCCGTGCCTGCTCGACATCCGTAAGTGTGACGCTTTCCCCCGTGGTTCCGGTAGGGAGCAGCGCTTCGACACCGTTTCGGATCTGAAACTCTACCAGCTTCCTCAGCGTCTTTTGATCGATCTGCCCGCGGCTGTCAAATGGCGTCACGAGCGCCGTTCCCGTACCCCGAAACAAGAGCGTTCTTTTCATAACGATGCGAGAAGGTCTTTCATTGTGTAAAATCCTTTTTTTCCGTTCAGCCACTCCGCAGCGATGACGGCGCCGAGCGCGAACCCGCTTTGGTTTTTTGCCGTGTGAATAAGCTCGATGCTGTCGGCAGCCGAGTCGAACAAAATCTTGTGCGTGCCGGCGACATTCCCGAGACGCGATGACGTGACATGAAGCTGCCCCGGCTGCACAGCCTGATGGGCCATTTCAGATAATATTGTTTTTTTCTTTTTGAATTCTTCCAGCACGATCGCAGAAAGCATCAACGCCGTACCGCTCGGGCTATCCGTTTTATCGCGATGATGGATTTCGTGGATCGCCACGTCGTACTCATCAAATTTATTGAATGAACGCAGTGCGGAGGAAAGCACTGAAGCAAAGACATTCATTCCGACGGAGAAATTCGGCGCATAGAGAAATCCGATGTTGCCGGATGTTACAAGCTTTTTCACTTCACCGAGGGATTTCTGCCAGCCGGTCGTTCCGACAACCAGATTCTTGCGGCACGCCGCGACCGCACGAATATTAGCAAGAACCGATTCAGGGGCTGAAAAGTCTATGCAAACGTCTATCCCCTTGAGAGACGTACCGGTAATACCTTTGCCGTTCTTATTGTTCTTCGACGTGAAAACCTGTTTGACGGCAATCTTCCGCTGGATGGCGATCCGCTCGATCTCTTTTCCGGTCCTGCCGTGTCCGATTAATGCGATATTCATCAGGCAATGCTCTCCTCGGCCTTTGCGCCCAGGCGTAGTGACGCGAGCGCGTCGATGTGCTCTGAACCGGGCATACCCGCCTTCATGGCGGCGGCGCGGTTAGCAAATTGCGCCGACGAAAAAATGTCGTTCGACTTCATATAGTGCGCGCAATACGCAGCTGCAAAGACGTCGCCGCACCCCGTCGGATCGACCGCCCCTTCGACCTTGATGCCTCCGATGTCGTACCGATGGAGATGCTTATGTTCGTCGACGAACGTCGTGCATCCCCGTTCTCCGCGGGTTATATGCAGCACCTTCGTGTTGAGAGCGAGCGTGTGCTTCGCAAGCGTAGCCTCATCGAGTTTTCCCGGGCTCAGCACGGCAGCCTCTTCTTCGTTCATCTGCGCAGCGTGAATCATGAACAGCCATCTGCGCCATACTTCGACAGGACGATGGAACCGCGTAAAATCTTCTTTGATGCCCAATGTGACGCTGTGGATATCGATGTAGATCGGAACCTGACGGTCGCGCACGATCATACGGATCTCATCGAGCGTTTCGAGAGTGATATCGAACCCGGAGATCATATTGACCAGAATCATGTCCGCGTCGCAGTGCGGGCGGATTTTCTTCAGCGGGATGGGTTCGGAAATGTGCTCGGACCGCTCGACCCGTTCGCCGTCGTTCTCATAAAAGAGATGGACCTGGTTCGTCGGACCCGGAAACCTGTAAATGGCATCGGTTGAAACGTTCGGATATGCCGCAAGACGTTCGATGAGCGCGTCGTAGTCGTCTTTTCCGACGCCGAAAACCGGCGTTATCGTGTCGCCGGCGGGAAGAAGATTGGCGAGTGTCGCAAGTGAAAAGAAAATTCCTCCATATCCCTGTGTCGTCGAGCCGTCGGGATGATGAATGACATCAAGGCAGAGGTGGCCGATCAGGGTGATCTTCATACCCGTGCCGTATAGGGAAAGTTTCCCGCCTCACATAAGCGCCAGAGCCCCTGGCAGGAAAATTTATTCGCGTAGAGTGCACGTCCGATGACAACCGAATCGACACCCAGCGGTTCGAACTCCTGAAGCTTGAGGAGGTCCGAAAGCCCGCCAAGGCCGCCGGAAGCCGTAATGCGCATACCTGTCTTTTCAGCGAGCATTTTGATGGCCTCGAAGTTCGGGCCGATCATCGTCCCTTCGCGCATAATGTCTGTATAGACGATCCTCCGGAAACCGAGCTGCTTGGCATTCAGCGCGACCGTGATCGCGGTAAGCCCGGAATCTTCTTTCCAGCCCTTCGTCTGGACGATACCATTTTCGGCGTCAATTCCCAGAACGATCTTGCTGGCCCCAAAGGTATCGAGCGCTCGTTTTGCTTCTTCCGGCTGCTCGATGAACATTGTGCTGATGACAACGCGGTAGATGCCGATATCGAGAGCCTTTTTCACTTCGTCAAACGTACGGAGTCCGCCTCCGAGCTCGACGGGGATATCGACGGTCTTCACCATCCGGTGAATAATATCGAAGTTCACCAGCTTGCCTTCGAGCGCGCCATCGACGTCGGTAACATGAAGGGTCTTGGCGTTCTCTTTACGCCAGAGTTTTGCCATTTCCAGCGGATCGTCGGAATAGACGAAGCCTTCCGCCCCCTGAACCATCTGAACGCACTTGCCGCCTTTGATCTCTACTGCAGGAATTATCAGCAACATATAGAGATAAAATGCTGAAAAATTGGGTGAAAAACAACGAGAGGACGTCAGAAGAAGAGCTTGGTACGAGAGAAGAGAATTTAACGAACGCTACGAAGTGCCGAACTTCTTCCGTCTGTTCCTGATATAATCCACGAACACAAACTCCCCGAGATTCTGAATTCCCGAGTAGTATGCCCGTCCGCAGTTCGCGCGGGTGAGGTCTTCAACGAAGTTAATGAGATAGGGATCGCGCGCGACCATGAAGGTGCTTATAGTGATCTTCTCGCGCCGGCACGCAACGGCTTCGTCCAGCGTCTTGTTGACGATGCGCGGATCAAGGCCGAATGAGTTCTTGTACAGTCTCCCGCTTTCATCGAAGATCGCCGACGGTTTTCCGTCGGTCACCATGAAGATCTGCTTGTTGACCATCTTCCGGCGCCGGAGGAGATTGCGCGCAAGCTGTAACCCCGCGCGTGTGTTCGTGTGGTACGGTCCGACGTTCAGAAACGGCAGCTCGCTGAGCGGCATGAGCTTCGCCTCGTCCCCGAACGTGACGAGCGCGATGTAATCCTTGGGAAATTTCTGCATGATAAGCTCCGACAACGCGAGGGCGACCTGTTTCGCCGGTGTGATCCGGTCTTCGCCGTAGAGAATCATGCTGTGGCTGATATCGAGCATGAGGACCGTCGCGCACGATGTCGAGTGTTCGGTTTCATATACTTCCAGGTCCTCCTCTTTCAGGTTGAAGTTATCGATACCCTCACGCCGATAGACGTTTGTCATCGTCGAGGTGAGATCGATATTCGTCGGCGCGTCGCCGAGCGACCACTTCTTGGTCTCACTGAGCCGGTCGACTCCCGTGCCGGTGTGCGGCACTTCGTGCATTCCGATCCCCCCTTTGCGAAGCGACGTGAAGATTTCTCTCAGGGCGTCCTGCCGGATGCGCTGGATGCCGCGGGTGGTAAGAACCGGTGTGTCGTTCACCTCTTCGATGATTCCCATCTCTTTAAGCTTTGAGATAAGGTCCTCGATCGCGAGAGTATCGTCGAAAATGCCATACTCTTTTGCCAGCTGCCGAAGCCACTCGATCGCTTCTTCGACGTCACCGCTCGTTTGTACAAGGAGATTGCTGAAGAGCGAAACGAGCTGCTCCATCCGCTGCTCGTCGGTCATCGACTGGGGGGTCCATTTGCTGTAACGGAATTTAATCGTCTTCCTCTTGCTTTCCCCGTCCCGTAAAAATACTGCCGACCAGGTCTTTATACTCTACTGTATGGTCGATTTCGTCTTTGGCAATCTTGGAGAACTGATGTAATCCGTCGAGCGTAAACTCCATAGCAGAGGCAAGCTCGGACTTATTCGCCTCGGGGATATTCATGTGCTTCCTGGTGACTTCGCGAAGGCTTTTCACCTTGTCCAGCTCGCTGAAGTAGGCGTCGAGGGACATATCGTCTGAAATTTCAATTTTATTTCCGGCTTCAAACCAGGATGTGATCTTGCCGTATTCCAGGTCTTCGGTCGGCTGGCGCGTTTCGCCTCCGTGCACGCGGATCGGTTTTCGCTGAAGCGGGTCGGGATAATATTTCTTGAACACTTCGCGCACGGCTTTGCCGATGAGCGCCCTTCCGACTTTCGCCGGACCCTCCTGCTCGCCTTCGAACACAAGCTCGACCTTGCCGCTCATCCCGGGGAGGACATGCGGAAGATCGCAGATACGGGGGACGATCGTTGAATCGCTCGTCAGAAGGGACCGCCGTTCGGCGTTGCTCACAAGGTTTTCCATCGCGGCGACGGTGAGGCGGACGCTCACGCCCGATTTTTGATCCACAAATTCACTCTTGCGCGCCTCGAACGCTATGTGCTCGATAATTTCTTTGAAGTAGACCGGAATGTGGACCTTTTTTCCCTCGCGCTGAATCCACGCTTCCTGTTCTGTAATTTGAATCGCGTTGTCGATCGTCCGCGGATAATGCGTAAAGATCTGGGAGTCGATGCGGTCTTTCAGCGGCGTGATGATGTTGCCGCGGTTCGTATAGTCTTCCGGATTGGCGGTGAAGACAATAAAGACGTCGAGAGGTATTCTCACGTTGAATCCGCGGATCTGAATGTCCTTCTCCTGCATGATGTTGAACAGGCCCACCTGGATGCGCGGCTGGAGATCGGGAAGTTCGTTGATCGCGAAGATTCCCCTGTTCGTCCGGGGAATGATGCCAAAGTGGATAGCTCCTTCGTGCGAATAATGCAGCCGTTGAGAAGCGGCTTTGATCGGATCGATGTCGCCGATAAGGTCTGCGATCGTGACATCCGGAGTCGCCAACTTTTCTCCAAGGCGAGCGTCCCGGTGAATCCACTCAATTTGTGTCGCGTCGCCGCATTGGGCCACCATATCCACGCACCGCTTGCAGACGGGGCTGAAGGGGTTATCATTGATCTCGCATCCTTTGACAATCGGGATGTATTCATCGAGCAGCGTCGGCAGCTGGCGCACGATGCGCGATTTCGCCTGCCCGCGAAGCCCGAGGAGCATAATATCATGCCTCGCAAGGATCGCGTTAACGATGGCAGGAATGACGGTGTCTTCAAATCCGATAATGCCGGGGAAGAGCGGTTCATGATTGCGAATTTTTTCGACAAGATTTTTTCGGATCTCGTCTTTGACGGGAAGAACCTTGTACCCCGTCGCTTTCAACTCCCCGATTGTAGATGCATAACTCATGGTATTCGTACTCTCCGTTCGAGGTGTGATAGTAAGAACACCGTCGAGAATGATTTTGTTTCTTCTTCAAATGTAGAGTCTTTTGATCTAAAACGCAACGCTCCGGGGCTTGCTCATCCGTGTTGATTGATGTACACGTTTTCTGTATATTCCCGCATGAAAATTCGACATCGGCTTGCGCTTGGTATTGTAAGTTCCCTCCTCACAATTTTTCAGGCGGACGCGCAAGGCTCAGCCGGCACGGACGCTGCGATCGAGTCGCGCTACATCATCGATTATCCGACGGCGGGGTTGATCGGACACGGCAGCGTAGCGGCGGATTTCGAGTTCTTTGAAGCCAACGGGATGCTTGCGCGCGTTTCACTCGGGGCATGGGACCGGCTTCTTCTGGGGATATCCTTTGGAGGATCGAATATTGTCGGAACCGGCCAGCCGACATGGAACAAAGCGCCCGGAATAGAGCTCCGGCTGCGGGTCATCGAAGAGAACTTAGTCTTGCCTGCAATGGCCATCGGCTTCTCATCGCAAGGGAAAGAAACATTTATCAGCGCCATGGACAGGTATACGATCAAATCGCCCGGTTTGTATGCCGTCGCCAGCAAGAACTACCAGGCGATGGGGTTTCTGAGTTTCCATGGCGGCATTAATTATAGCATGGAGCACTCTGATAATGACGAGGATATTAATCTCTTCGGCGGCGTGGAAAAGACTCTCGGGCCGTTCGCCTCGATCACGGCGGAGTACGACCTGAGCATGAACGATAGTAATAGTGGAGCGCTGGGGAAAGGCCGGGGTTATCTCAATTTTGGCCTGCGATGCGCAGTCGGAAACGGGTTAGCGCTTGGAATTGTTTTAAAGGATGTATTACGAAATCAACAAGATGCCTCTCTCGGTAACCGCGTGGTCCAGTTGGAATACGTCAGATAGCCCAATGTATTGAAAATTCGACGATTAAAACCCAACTGTCTATTTTCAGATACAGCATTTTTTACCGCATCATCTGTCTCTATTGATTTCTAACTCCCTGTTGACTAAATTATTGGTGTCTGAAAGCAATATTGTGGCATTAGTTTTGCCTTTTATAGTAACGTATTCCAAAAAGTGAGCGTCCACCGTGAACAAAAAATTTAAACTTTTCTCCTTTTTAGCCGTGTTGACTGTCGCAGGCCTGATGTTTTCAGGATGCTACACGCAGCTCGATTCATCGAGAAATGAAAACAGAGATGAGGATCAGAACCAGGGCTATTCCTCGGGTGATCAATACAACAATGATTACCGCGACCGGGATATGTATGACGACGACTATTATAATCGCGCGCATGTGGGATTCTCATACTACTACAACCCTTACTCATCAGGGTACGGATTCCCATCCTATTCTTTTAACGCTGCCTATAATGATCCGTACTATGGATACGGAAATTACGGCGGGTATTACAATCCGTACAATTCATACTATGGTTACGGATACGGCGGCTACTATAATCCCTATAACTATTATTCGTATTATTACCCCTCGTACTATTATCGCTACGGCTACACGTTCGGCACGCCGGTGATGCACCGGACGCGGGACTTCGGCTCAACACGAGGCGGAGCTCCTGACAATGGTACGATCAACGGCGGCGCAGGATATGCCCCGGCCGGCGGCTCTAGCGGAACCGGTTACTCAGGATCCGGTGGTGCTCTTCCGACAGGTTCGGGTTATTCCGGAGCGGGCGCTGCACAAGGGGTGCGTTCAACGCAACAGAACGCGACCCCCGCACAGCGACGGGATGCAAGTGTTCGCGCCGTTCCGAGAGGAACCCCGAATCAAACAGGAACAACCGGAACACGATCGACACGCGGCATGGGCTCGCGCGGCAGAACCGGTACTACGAGCCGCGACACGCAGGTACGAAACGTTCCTCATGAAGGACAGGCCTCTGCGCCGTCGTATACACCTCCAAAGGAGCAACAACCACGCAGGGAAGTAAGCGCACCTCCGCGCAGCAACCCGGCCCCGAGCGCGCCTCCGGCCGACACGCGCACCAGCGGAAGCTCACGCGGACGACGTCCATAATATTCTATGACTTTTCCAAAATATGAAAAAGACTCTGATACGATTCGCTTCGCTTTTTGTCATTGCTTTAACATTTCAGATCGTTGCTCTTGCACAGTTTCCTGAAGACGCGTTACGCTACTCTTCTTCTAATCTGAGCGTCGGTTCGCGTTCGCTCGGGATGGGGGGCGCGTTCACGGCCGTCTCGGATGATTACTCCGGGGTGTTTGTGAATCCTGCCGGCCTCGGACAGATCCAGATGAATGAGATTTCGTTCGGGCTCTCTCATGATGCGTTCGGCAACACGAGCTCGTTCTACGGAAACAGCCAGTCGTTCAATAACAGCTCCACGAACATCAACAGCCTCGGGCTCGTCTATGCAGTGCCGACGACGCGCGGAAGCCTTGTCATCGCGCTCGGCTACGGCAGGCAAACCGATTTCACGAGCGCCCTCTCGTTCAGCGGCTTCAACCCCATGAGCTCCATTATTCCGCGCCTGTTCAACAGCGATACGACGCTCGACCTGGCGTACAATTTGAATTTGCAGCGGAGCGACGGCAGCACGCCGTTCGTCGACAGCCTTACGCAGACGGGAAAAATTCTCGAAGGCGGGGGAATCAATCATTGGTCTGCTTCGGCCTCCGTTGAGGCTGTACGCAATTTGTACTTCGGAGCCACGTTCAGCTTTATCTCAGGATCGTATTCTTATAACAGAACGTACCGGGAGATCGACTCGCGCAACCATTACCAGTCTCAGCCGTTCGACCTCACCTCGTTCGAATATGTGAATACAATATCCGACGACATCAGCGGATTCAATGCCAGGCTCGGCATGTTGTACAAAATCAATGATCGATCCCGGTTCGGCCTTGCGGTAAAAACTCCCTCGTTCATTACCGTGAAGGAAACGTTCACCGACGAAGGCACGAGCGTATTCGATACGCCGATCAACGGGTCAGATACGTATTTCTACAGGCTGCCGGACGGCGCGATTGAATACGATGTCCGCACGCCATTCTCGTTCTCCGGCGGTTTTGCCTACGATGCATCGGGACTTCTGCTCAGCGGCGATCTTGAATACACCGATTGGTCGCAGATGGAATTCACGAACACCGACGCAACGCTCCTCGCGCTGAACAGCGACATCAAACAGATTTTCCGGCCGACACTGAATATCCGGGTTGGAGGTGAGTATTCGTTCGATGCAGTGCACCTTCGCGGCGGCTTCGCGTATCTCCCTTCGCCGTACAATGACGACCCGTCATCCTACGCGCAAAAGTATGTGACGGCAGGAGTGGGATTCACGATCGAGAATGCCATCGGCATCGACTTCGGCTACTCGCACGGATTCTGGGATACCCGCCATGTCAACTACGGCGACTACGACATCAATGGAAACGCGACTTCCGAAACAACCGAACAGGTGAGCACGAACAATTTTATCTCGACGATCGCTTTCCGGTTTTAAGTTGTTGCAAGAGACTCCCCAAAGGAGTATATTTATCCCGCCCTGTGCAATCAGGGCGGGATTTTTTTTGCACTCTTTGTCCGGCAATCATGTCGAAGATTTCCAAGATCCTTATCGGTAGTATCTGCACAGCGGTCGTCCTCTCGATCGTGTTGTTCGTGCTCCTGCGATCACTTGTCACAAAATCATTTCCTGTCACAAACGGAACCCTCGTCGCTTCGGGGTTACAGGAACCGGTCGATATTTACCGCGACGCCTTTGGGATCCCCCATGTCTCCGCCCGTAATGCCCACGATCTCATGTTTACCGAAGGCTACGTCCACGCCCAGGATCGTCTCTGGCAGATGGATCTCGGGCGCCGTGCCGGACAGGGGCGGCTTTCGGAAGTTCTGGGAAAGCCGACGCTTGACTATGACCTCCTGTTCCGGACCATCGGTTTGCCCCAGCATGCGCAGAGAATTTATGAGCATCTCCATCCGGAAACACAGCGGCTGCTGACCGATTACGCGGAGGGAGTAAACGCATTCATCTCGAGCCATAAAGGAAAGTATCCGATTGAGTTTGACATGCTGAATTACGAACCGGAGCCGTGGAAGCCGGAGCATTCCATTTTACTCGGCCGCCTAATGGCATGGGAGCTTAATCTCGCCTGGTGGACTGATCTCGCGTACGGCGAGATCGCCGCGAAAGTTTCTCCCGAAAAACTCCGGGAGATTATTCCGCGCTATGATGATTCAGACGCAGTGAATTTTCCCTCGTCCGCACTTCAAAAGTCAATTTCCGGTCTGCGACCCGACATGCCGGGCCTGCACGACCTCCTGAATATCGCCCGCTCCTACAGGACATTCTTCGGGCTCGGCTCGCTGGAGGCCGGAAGCAACGGATGGGTCGTCGATTCATCCAAAACGTTTACGGGAAAACCGATGCTGGCGAATGATCCCCACCTCGCGATGCCGGCCCCTTCGCGATGGTATGAAATTCATCTGAACGCTCCGGGCTGGAACGTTGCCGGCGTGGGGATTCCCGGCATTCCGGTGATCATCATAGGCCACAACGAGCATCTCGCCTGGGGGCTCACGAACGCGATGATCGACGACGCGGACTTTTACGTCGAACGGGTCGATTCAGCGAATCCGTCGCGGTATGCGGTTCAAAAGACTTTCCGGCAATTCGAAGAGCGCGAGGAAAAGATCCTGGTAAAAGACGCCGACAGCGTGGTCATCGTTGCGAGGTCGACGATCCATGGGCCCGTGATTAACGACGTTCACCCTACGGCAAAGCATGGGCGAGATTCCTCTCTGGCGGCGAACCCGATCGCCATGCGTTGGACGGGATTGGATGTCAGCGATGAAATCTACGGATTCAGCCTCATGAACCGCGCAACAACAATTCAGGAATTTGAACGCGGGGTGAAGGAAATCGCCGTGCCGGGACAATGTATTGTCTACGCCGATGTCAACAATAACATCGGGTATTGGGTTGCCGCCAGGATTCCGATCCGCGAGAAGCAGGCGCAGCCAATGCTGCCGCTGCAGGGGTGGACGGGCGACGCAGACTGGAAGGGGTATATTCCGTTCGATGATTTACCGAAGATCATCAATCCCCGGGAAGGCGTTATCGCCTCGGCAAATCAGAAACTCGCGGACGCCCGGTTTCCCTATTATCTTTCGACCCTTTGGGAGCCCCCTTCACGCATTCAACGAATCAGGCAGCTGCTTCACTCGACCGGAAAATTTACCGTGGACGACTTCCAGCAATTTCAGCAGGATATCTATTCGCCGTTCGCCCGCGATCTCACGCACGCGCTGCTGAACGCCGATCATGATACAAGTCAGAACAATATTTCTGAAGCGCTCAACTATCTGCGGAACTGGGATTTCCATTTCACGCGAAGCGACGTCGCCACGACCATCTTCAATACCTTCGTCGTAAAACTTTTTCACAACATCTATGAAGACGAAATGGGGAGCGATGTCTTCAATGATTTTGTGTTTTTCGGCGCAATTCCGTATCGTGTAACAAGTCAGCTGCTTGCTTCCGATGATTCTCTCTGGTTCGATAACATCACAACGCCTGCCGTGGAGACGAACAACGATATCCTCCGCCAAAGTTTGTCCGACGCGGTGACTGAATTGACGCAGCAGGCAGGAAGCGAAACGAAAAACTGGCAGTGGGGAAAACAGCATACGGTGACGTTTAAACATCCTTTTGGCTCACGAAAACCGCTCGATCGCATTTTCAATCTTGGCCCCTTTCCGATATCCGGGGGAGGGACTACCGTGATGAAGACGGAATACCGGTTCACGACGCCGTATGCCGTAGCCGTCGGCCCGTCGATGCGCCATATTGTCGATCTCTCCCAGCCTCTTGACGGCCTCATGGTGATTACGTCCGGGGAATCCGGCCAGCCGTTGAATAAACATTACGACGATCAGACTTCGCTGTGGCTAAACGGCGGCTACCGCTCGGTCACGATCGATTGGAGCCGCATCAACAACGAAAGCTGGGATCATCTTATTCTGCAGCCACGGTAATTTCCTCTCTAGCGACGTGCGACCTCCTTCATCCCCCGCGTTTTCCGACAACTTACTCACCAGGCTTGCAGGAGCCGGGCGCGTCGCGGTACTTACGGGCGCCGGCATATCCGCGGAGAGCGGAGTCCCGACGTTCCGCGGCGACGAGGGGATCTGGAAGAAATTTAGGCCGGAGGAGCTCGCGAACGTTAACGCGTTCATCCGCAATCCGGAGCTCGTGTGGGAATGGTACAAGCACCGAAAGACCCTCATGGCCACGGTTCAGCCCAACCCGGGCCACGCCGCTCTGGCGGCCATGGAATCACATCATGCGCAGGTCACGGTCATCACGCAGAATATCGATGATCTTCATCGCCGGGCGGGAAGCCATAACGTTCTTGAGCTTCATGGTAATATCAATAGGAATTACTGCATCGCATGCGGCACTTCGGTTTCCAATGAAGACATCCTGCGCCAGGAAGCCGCGCCGAGATGCCCTGCGTGCCGCGGCCTCGTTCGTCCGGACGTTGTCTGGTTTGGCGAACTTCTCCCTGTCGACATCTGGGACGAAAGCGTCAGAGCGGCTGAACGGGCGGAGGTATTTTTTGCTATCGGAACTTCTGCCGTCGTTCATCCCGCCGCGTCGCTGCCGGGAATCGCGAAAAAGGCGGGAGCGTATCTTGTCGAAGTAAATATCGAAGACACTGAACTCAGCTGGCACGCCGACGAAGTGCTCATCGGAAAAGCCGGAGACATTCTTCCCCGGCTCCTTAATTCGTACGTTTCATTATCACACTAACATATGCGTTCTTTAAAACGATTATTTGCAAAGACGAAGATAGTATGCACGCTCGGCCCCGCGACAAAATCGCCGTCGATGCTCACCGCAATGCTCCGGACCGGAATGGATGTCGCCCGCATCAATCTCTCCCACGGCACTCACGCCGAGCATCTCGCGCTTCTTGGGAACCTTCGGCGCGCGCGGAAAATCACCGGGGAACCGGTCAGCGTCATCATGGATCTTCAGGGGCCGAAAATCCGCATCGGCGATCTGCACACCGCCACCATTGAACTCAAACCGAACCAGCGCCTTACGATTACAACCAAAGATGTTGTCGGCGACGAGCACGTCCTTTCGACGACCTACAAACATCTTCCCCACGACGTGCGGCCGGGGAACAAAGTGCTGCTTGACGACGGGAAGATCGAACTCCGGGTATTAAGCGTGAAAGGGAAGGAGGTCGCATTCCGCGTGGTGACCGGCGGCGTGCTGAGCCCGCACAAAGGGATGAATTTCCCGGGCATCGCCCTCTCCGCTCCGTCGATGACCGAAAAAGACAAAAAGGACCTGTTGTTCGGATTCGCGCACGACATCGATTATGTGGCGCTCTCGTTTGTCCGGAAAGCCGAGGATGTCATCGCATTGCGGGAATTTATCATCGAACACGGCCCGACGAGCAGAAGAATTCCGATCATCGCAAAGATCGAAAAATCCGAGGCAATAACGAATATAGAAGAAATCCTTCGCGAGACCGACGCGGTGATGGTCGCGCGCGGGGATCTCGGCGTAGAGCTCCCCACCGAGGATGTTCCGCTGCTCCAAAAAATGATCGTCCGCCGGTGCAATGAGCTGGGGAAACCGGTCATCATCGCGACGCAAATGCTCGAAACCATGATCACCAACCCGACACCGACACGCGCGGAAGCGAGCGACGTGGCGAATGCCGTTATCGACGGCACCGACGCCGTCATGCTGAGCGGAGAAACGTCGGTCGGCAAATACCCCCTCCGTGCCATCGAGGTTATGGACCGGATCATCCGAAAAACTCAGGACCAGCTTGCACGCCAGCAGCATTACGATCCCGATTGGATTCCTTCCACCCATGAGTACGACCCGTTAAGCAAGTCGGCCTGCCTGCTCGCCGATCAACTGCACGCCTCGACGATCGTTGTCCTTACTCACTCCGGGGCAAGCGCCGTTCATGTCGCCAAGTTCCGCCCCACGGCCCGCATCATCGCCGTCACCGACCGCGAGAAGATCATGCGGCGGCTGAATCTCATCTGGGGAATCCGGGGGCTCATCGTCAAGGATCTGAAGAAAGACACGGACAAAACATTCAAAGCGATCCAGCACAGGCTTGTTCAGGAAGGATATATTGAACGGGGTGAAAAGATTGTCATGGTAGCCGGCCTGCCTCTGTTTGAAGGCCATCCGACGAACACCATCAAGGTCGACAGAGTCTAACGAGTCTACGGCTTTTCGGGCAACCGTTGGAGTGTTTGGATATCGGCTGCTACAAGTTTTGCTTTTTGACTTTGCGGGTCAAGGATCCGCAGGTGGCGATTAAGGATGTCCAGCGCTTTTTTCTTATCTCTCTGATCGCGGTACATGATCAGCAGATCATCGTAGGGAAATTCAAGTTTTGGATTTATCGTTATAGCCTTCAGCATCGAACGTTCTGCTTCTCCGGTTCTCCCCACTTTCGCATAGATTTTCCCTTCAAGCCCAAGACAGACCGCATCTTCCGGGGAAGATTGAAGAGCTGATTGCGCCTCTTGAAGCGCCGGACCGGTTTTGTCCTGGTCCAGGAGTACGCCCACCAATGACCTTCGGGCATTCATATCGTTTGGTTCAACCGACAGGATTTCTCTGAAGATTTGCTCCGCTTTCCCGAACTTCGATTTGCTGATAAGCATGTACGCGAGATTGTGGAGGAATCTGTTCACCCAGACGCTCTCGGGAACCGCGGTGAGCTGCTCAAACAGATCTTTGTCGAAGCGATCCCGTTGAATCTCCGGACGCGGTTGATACAACCAGACTCCGGGTCCGGGCTGAAGCCCGGCGGGATTTGCCTCATAGATTACGTTGAACCGCGCCCGCAGCGAGTCGTAGTACGTCAGGAAATGTTTATACCTGGCGGGATCTTTGCGGTAACGCTGGTAGTCGAAATCGGAACCCACAACAACGTCAAGATCTTCATACCATCGAGTATCGTAAAATTGAGACATTCGCTCAATATTCACCGCAAGGTAGGGAATCGGAAACACACGATACAGCGAATCCGGAAGCGCCATGCCGATCGGCTGCTCGGCAATTACCGCACCTGCAGGCACATGTTGAAGGATCCATTCTTTTGCAACTGCCCGTGTATCGGGCAGCGAGAGCGACGCGTGATAGCGAATGTCTGCCGCGACGGGTTGGAAGAGCATGAGAACTATGAGGATTATCGGGAGGGCTATCCGCAGCGCTCCACTCCGCATGACACCGAACCGTTGAGTCAACTCTTGCCATAGCGTTGATATGCCCAGGATCGAAACAAGAATCAGCACCGGGATCGCGGGAAGCGCATAGCGTTCGGCCCGCATCGTCCAGCTCTGGATGACCGCAAGATAGAGAACCGGAAAAATGAGGAGGAGAATCTGATCCTTCCGAAACTTCAAAAGAATGACGACAACCGACAGTACGAGGGCAGCCATCATGATGAGCCCGAGCGCACCGGGAAGGACATTCATGAAATAATAGGACAACGTCCCCTGGTTCGGATCGATGCCAAGATGTCCTGCGAGCATGTGGGATTCTTCGAAACTGAAGTCCTGATAGAATTCCCGGAAGCTTAGGAGAATGAACGGATTCAACGCAAAGAAGAGCGCGAGCGCGACCCCCGCCGAGCTTATCAGCCGGATGTCGAATATCGAACGCATCGCCCTGGCGATAGACTCTGAACGGAAAAGATGCGCTGCAAGCAGGACCGGAAGAAGAAACGCGCCGTTGTATTTTGATGACGCCGCGAGAGCTATTGAGATTCCGGCGCGCACGTACCATTTCCATTCGCCGGTTCGATAGACATTGCCGATGCAGTAGAGCGACGCCGCCGCGAAGAACGTCATGGGAGTGTCGACATTTACCGATTGTGAATTTCTGATGAGCAGGGGATTCAGCGCCGCGAACAGAGCCGTGAGAAGGGAAGCGGGTCTGCTGAGATAGCCTCGTGCAAGTACGTAAAGAACTGTGATCGTTCCCATGTCAAAGAGGACCGAGATGCACCGCGCACCCATGATCCATGCGGCGGGATCAGCGCTGTTGGCCTGGCGGTATGCTTCAAGATTGGGGAACCAGCCGGCGACATGGCCGAAAAGATACAACCCGTACTGAAAGATGAGATTTACATAGAATGTGAGTGCCGGATAATTGAAGAAGTGAGGGTTGAAGTCCAGGCCGGGCTGTCCCCAGTGCCACATTTTCCATGCAATAACAGAGGGCGTCGCTTCTTCGTAGATCTCCGGCAATCCCCAGTTGATATGGACCAACCGCACGATCGCGGCAATCAGAAGAACGAGCAGGAGAGCGATGTTTTCCCGAAAAGAATTCTTCTCAGTCATGCACAAATCTTGTTACGGCGTCGCACAACTCCGACGGTTTTTCCAGCGGAACGGAGTGAGAGCATTCCGGGAAAATATTCAGATCCGAACCCGGGATGAGTTTCTGAAAACGGTGAGCAAGAGAAGCAGGCACCGACTGGTCCTGGGCACCCCAGATAATGAGAGTCCGGCATCGAATGTTGTTCAGCTGTTGTTCGAATACCGGATCATGAATCAGCACATGGCGAAGCGCGTTGAGCCACGTGTCTGCTTTGTCAGCGTCAGAAAACTGACCCATGAAATTGGCCACAAAATGCTCAGGCCGATTCCTGATATCATAGTATGATCTGCGGCTCAGGTATGCGATGAGCACTTCACTTTTCAGTACGGTACGCTTCAGTATCGCAGCGACCGCCGCCCACAGGATCTCGTACCGCGCGAACCAGCGCGATCTCAATAAACCCGTACTCGCCACGAGCACAAGTGAACCGATATTGCCGGGATTTCGGGACGCAAAGCCCGCCGCAACCTGCCCGCCGAACGAAACACCGACGATATGGGGAGATCGTACCATGAGTGCTGTAAGAAGATGGTCGATGAAATCGGAATAGTCACCCGGCGAATAGAAGGCTGACGGAGGATCGGATTCACCGAAACCGGGAAGGTCAACGGCGATGACATCGAACGTGGCCGAAAGGGGTTCGATCACACGCTGCCACATCTGCGGCGCGCCGAGGCCGTGAATCAGAAGAAGGATTTTTCCGCTCCCCGCACGCCTGATGTGAGTCCTCATCCCGTCAACGGTGAGATACTCATCGGTCATTTCGCCGTCCACTCCTCGAACAACGCGTGCATTTCGTCCTTTGAAAGCTTTGAATGCGCGCGACGCGGCCCCTGGCTTCTCTGGCGAAGGGCTTCGTACAGAGTGACGGCGGTGGCAACCGACACATTCAGGCTTTGAATCATCCCCCGCATAGGGATTTGAAAGTTGACATCTGCGAGCTGCGCCGCTTCTTCAGATACACCGCGGTGTTCGTTTCCAAAGACCAATGCAATTTTTTTCGTCAGGTCGAGCTCATATAGAGAAGAAGACGTTACTCCCAGGTGTGTGGCGCAGATCGTAAATCCTTCCTCATGAAGTTTGTCATAACATTCCTTAATCGAGGTAAATTTCCTCCTGCGCATCCATTTGCTGGCGCTGGCGGAGCTTTTCTTCCCCAGCCTCGGGAACTTCTCGTGAACGTACACAAGCTGTATTTCCAGAACGCCGACCGCGTCCGCCGAGCGCAGGACGGCGCTGACATTGTGGGGATCGTGAATATCTTCCATGACCACCGTCAGTCCCGGCTGGCGGTGCTCCAGGACATTGAGGATCTTCTTCCGCCGTTGTTCGGTCACGGAAGCTCCTCGCGCTGCAAATTCTCTTTCATCTGGATCATCGCGATCGCGGCGACGACGAGCGCCGCCCCGATCACCTGGACCAGCGTCAAGCCTTCATTCATAAAGAGGAACGCGGAAGCGATGGCAATGACCGGTTCGGACGTTGCCGTGATCACCGCGCGGCTGATCGTCAGGTGACGGACGCCGGCAAAGTACAACGAGTGGGGGATGAGTATCGATATGATCGCGAACCCGGTGAACGTCCCCCACTGGTTCAAGGTATAGTGCGCCGCGATGATGCTTGACGGAGAATTGAAGAAAACCCAGAACAGGGAGGCGAAGATAAACGAGTAGACAAGGACCGTCCAGAGGTTGTAGTCTTTCAGGACGCGCCGAAGATAGATGTTCGTGAAACTCCAGCAGCATGCCGAACCGATTCCTGAGATCAGCCCCGCGCTGCTTATTTTCAGGAGGGAAAAGTCCTTTCCGAGGACGGCGAAAATACAGCCTGCCAGCGATACGATTCCCGCGACCACTTTGACGGCGGTGAGCTTCTCTTCCCCCGCTGCTGCCGCGTACCCAAGCACAACGAGGGGTGCCATGTACTGAAGAAGAATCGCCGTCGCGACGTTCGTCTGTTGAATCGTAAAATAGTACGTGAAATTTGACCCCGCGACGCCGATGACTCCCAGTAACGCGAACCGGTACAGGTCGCCGAATTTTACACGGAGGATGTCGCGCCGGAACAGAACGAAGAAGAGCAGAAGAAGGAGACAGGAGAGTGTGATCCTCATTTGCACGAGGACAAGCGTATCGATGTTTTGTGTGAAGAGAAACTTCGCGATTGTCGCGGAAATTCCCCAGAACGACGTCGCTCCGAGAACGAAGAGATACCCTTTCAACGACTTCATTGTTGAGGAGGATTCTCCTGCGGCGGGTCTGCCGTTCCCTGTTCCCCTTTGCGGCGATAATATGACCGCATCTCGTCGTTGCCGACGACATCGTAGAACCGGACGAGCTTTTCGTACAGCGGCTTTGCCTCGGAGACATGCTCCGATCCTCGTTTGAGAAATTCTATGAGCGAGGTGACCGGCGGAATATTAAGATCCTGCTCATAACAATCCGCTGCGCTGAGATAGGGCGTGAGTTCCGAGGGTTTTACAGATGCCGCTTTTTTGTAGTATTCCAACGCAAGTTCATAATTGTCAAACATCGAATAGGTCACTTCAAATACTTCGCCGAGCCACATGTACGCGTCGTAGGCGATGGGGGTGAATTCTTTCGCAATCTTTTCTCCGAACAGGCAGAGCTCATCCGGAGTCAGCGTGTGATTCCAGAAGAGCTGTTTATAGAGATCAATGTCGCTGAGACGCTGTTCCAATGCCTGTTCGAACGCGTCGAAAATTTCATTGAACTCTTTGGACAACTCAAAGCGTTTGCGTATTTCTTCAACCGTAAGTTTCGACATTACTCAGAATAGAAAATGTCCCCATGCTCGACCTCCCCTTCGGTCTGCGTGCGCGTCTGCCTGCTGGTTTCAGTGCACTTCAGGGCTGGCGGAAAAAACGATGCTATTTAAAAAAATAGCAAAGGAATGAGTTAAAATCAAGGCTTTTCTACAATTCATTCATGGTGTTGACACTTGAAGGTTTTTTCACTACTTTCTTGGCAAAAAAAGGAGCGTCCATGGACGAACAGCCATTGCAACCTTCCGCGCAACTTCAACCTTCATCGTTTATGAACCGGGCGGTGAATGTCTTCACCTCACCGGGCGAGCTGTATACCGAGATTGCCTCGACGCCAACGCAAAAAAGCACCTGGTTGCTGCCATTGCTGCTCGCAATCATCGTTGCAATGATCAACAGCTTTGTCGTCAACTCAAATGAGTCTTTCCGGCAGCAAACGCGGGATGCGCAAAGCAAAGTCTATGAGAAAATGGTGGAAAAAGGATGGATGACTCAAGAAGCGCGGGAAAAGCAAGAAATTCAAGACGAAGCTCAGAAGGTACCGGTTGTCAAGGTGATCGCAGGCAGTCTTTTCGGATCCCCGATTCTCCTAATCGTGGGATCTTTTATATTGTTTATTGTTGGAAAAATCCTGAAATCTCCTCTTTCATTTCCAAAATATTTGGAGCTCTTCGGGATTACTCTGCTTATTGGAATACTCGACACAATTATTACGCTTGTGCTCATGCATGCCCTCGATTCCATCTACGCTTCACCGGGCGGCGGGCTGCTGCTGTCCTCGAGTTTTGATCCTTCAAAATTTTCCCACAGGTTAATCGCGAGTGTTACGGTCTTCGGGATCTGGCGGCAAATCGTATTAGGTATTGGCCTTTCGAAGTTTTCAGGAAAGTCTCAATCCGTTACCATTCCTATTGTCTTTGTCATCTGGATCGTGATTGTACTCGGTCTCGTTTCACTTGCCGGATTGTTTATGTAGGTTGAAGAAGGTTACGTCTATCGCGTTTCCAAGCTTCACGTCCGAGGAGCGGATCGTCGTGTGTTCACCGGAGACATCCAATAGTCCTGTGAACGTACTTAGATCTCCCATATCCACCAATCGTGGCGTGGCCTCGGAGTGCGTATCCACCTGATATGAGAT
>DATJGD010000030.1:0-85623 GCA_035495255.1 Bacteroidota bacterium
CTCGACGGCACCGGATTGAAGCGGCTGACGTTCGGCGAGTTTACGCATTCTGTGAAGCTTTCTCCGGACGCTTCGTATTTTGTGACCACGTATTCGAACGTATTGACCCCTCCCAAAATGGCGCTCTGTGATAACGACGGAAAGAAGGTCCGAGAATTGGGCGACAGCTGGAAGAAAGAGCTCGACGACTACGAAATTGCGAAAACAGACCTTATCACCATTCCTACGTCCGACGGTTACAAATTGCCGGCGCTCATGACATTGCCGGCGACACTTGAGCCGGGCAAGAAGTACCCCGTGCTCATCAGTATCTACGGCGGGCCGAACGCCGGGACAGTTTCGGATGGCTGGAGATTGTCAATGCAGACGCAGGGACTTGCCAATGAGGGACTGATCCAGGTAGCGGTAGACCACCGCGCGAGCGGACATTTCGGGAAGGAAGGCGTTGCGCTGATGTACCACAACCTTGGCAAATGGGAAATGAACGATTATATCGAAGCAGTAAAATGGCTTCGCACACAGCCGTATGTCGATCCCAACAAGATCTGTATCACCGGAGGCAGCTACGGTGGCTACGTGACATGCATGGCGCTGACCTACGGTGCCGACTATTTTCAGTACGGTATCGCAAACTACTCCGTAACGGACTGGCGGCTGTACGATTCACACTATGTTGAGCGTTATATGGATACGCCTGCAGAGAATCCGGAGGGATACAAGTTCGGATCAGTCATTACGCATGTGAACAACTATAAGGGGCTTCTGCGTATCGTGCACGGTTCGACGGATGATAACGTGCATTATCAGAATTCCCTTCAATTGATAGACACGCTCGAAAACTTAGGCAAACATTTCGAGTTCATGACATATCCGAATGAGAGGCACGGATGGGGACCGCCGAAGTCTGATCATTCCCGCATGGAAGCGATGCGGTTCTACTATAAGTACCTGCTGGAAAAAGAATTTCCCGAGCAGGCATTCGCAAAAAAATCGAAGCCGCAATCGTAATTTACAGGCGGGCCCGGCCCGCGAAAGTGTTTGACGCAATTCCTGAAGGTTTCCTTCTGTTCTGATAGTTCCCGGGCAGAAGGAAGCCTTTTGCTTTTTACCGGAGGAGGAACAATCGCAGAGGGAGGGGTATTATTTCTAAGGAAATGTCCGGCTGTCAGCTATAGGATCTTTTTCAGCCGACAAGACGGGGCTGAAACCTTTCATCCGACCCGTTGCTTTTCCCTCCGCAAAACCCTATCTTTTTAGCATGAAACCCGTCATTATCCTCCATCATCACGAGATTATCCTCAAAGGCGACAACCGGGGTTTTTTCGAACGGCAGCTCCTCAATAATCTCCGCAAAGTCTCCTCCGGCATCATTCCGCAATCGGCTTTTAGCGGCGGATACGGCCGATTCATTGTCGATATCAACGGCATTTCAGATACCGACCTGCTTGTGGAACGGCTCACGAAGGTCTTCGGAATAGCCAATGTCTGCTCAGGACTTAAAGTCCGGCAGGATGTGGAAGAATTCTGCCGCGGGGCGGGGGAGTTGCTGGCCGGACTGGAATTTAAGACGATACGGGTCGAGACAAAACGAGCCGACAAGAACTTTCCTGTGAGGTCGATGGATGTAAGCGCACGTGTCGGTGAGTATATCTGCAATCGATTCAACGTTCGCGGGAATATGAGCTCGCCCGACGAAACGATTTACATCAGCATCGTCGACGGGATGGCCTTTGTCTATCTCTCCAAGGTACAAGGTGCCGGCGGCCTGCCTGTTGGAGTGAGCGGAAGGGTTGTCGGATTGCTTTCCGCGGGCTTCGATTCTCCCGTGGCATGCTGGCAGCTCATCAAACGGGGCGCGAACGTGATATTTGTCCATTTCCACAGCATGCCCTATACGAGCCAGAATTCATTGGATCAAGTCAGGAAACTGGCTGAGATTCTTGCCACATACCAGATGGACTCAAAGCTCTTCCTGATCCCGTTCGCGGAGGTGCAGCAGGAACTCATCTTGAAGTCTCCGCAACCTCTGAGAGTCATCATGTACCGCCGCTTCATGATTCGCATCGCGGAGGAGATTGCCCGGCGCGAAAAGGCAGAGGCGCTCGTTACCGGGGAGTCTGTGGGGCAGGTGGCTTCCCAGACATTACGCAACATTCGGGCAATCGACGAGGCAGCGGTATATCCGATCTTGCGGCCACTTTCCGGCATGGATAAAGAGGAGACTCTTGCCATTGCCAGAAAGATCGGGACGTTTGATATTTCAAAAGAGCCGTATGATGACTGCTGCTCATATCTCGCTCCGCGAAAGCCCGCTACGTGGGCGCGCCTGGAAGAGGTCACAGATGCCGAAGCGGCACTCGACGTCTCATCGCTTGTCGGCCTCGCGCTTTCAAATTTGACGACGGAACATTACCGTTACCCGGCCGCTCACCGGACTCAGCTTGCCGAAACGACCGCGTGATCAGTTTTTTTGTCGGAATATTTCTTTCCTGCGCTTCACTTTGCTTTGCCCAGCCGTTTGTCCGCCAAATCGAAAGTGTACCGGTCAAAAATATTGACGGCTCTTTTATACGTCTCCCGTTTGCCGGCGGCATCAACGCTCCCAAACATAAGTTCGCCGACATCGACGGCGACGGGGATCTCGATCTCATCATTTCTGATAACGATAACAATATCGACGTTTACAGAAATGCGGGCAATTCTCAATCGGCCGATTTTCATCTCTGCCGCGGATGTCTCACGCTGCCCCCCTTCCTGTTCTGGTTTCTCTTTGTCGACCTTGATGGAGACGGCAAATTGGATCTTTGTACAGACGATTCCTCAAGCGGAGTTCGCTATTACCGTAACCAAGGAACTGCGCAATCACCCGACTTTGTACTACAGGTAGGAACAATGCCCGACTCAGCCGGTAACCCCATTAATGCCGGGTTCTCGAGCATTCCCGCTTTTGTCGACATTGATGGCGACAGTCTCATCGATTTTCTCTCAAGCAACTCTCTTGACGGTTCTGTGAACTTCTACAAGAATATCGGTACCGGAACTTCGCCGCTCTTTAAGTTCATTACAGGCTCCTATCAGGGGATTACGGTTCTAGGCGACTCCTGTTATATGTCGGGATTTCACAAGCGAACACATCATGGAGCCGGAGCGCTCACGTATGTCGACATCGATAATAACGGCACACAAGATATGTTCTACGGCGATCTGTTTTCGCACGGCATATTCTCAATGCCGAATACCGGCACTCCGACACAGCCGCATCTTATCTGTAACACCAATCGGTTTCCCGATCCCTCGTTGCTGACAGTCGGGTTTAACGAATCCAACTTCGTTGACATCGACGGGGACGGCGATCTCGATCTTTTTGTCGGAGTTCTCAATAACCTCGAGTCGCACGGCTTCTGGATGTACAGGAACAATGGAACTGCATCCGCACCAGATTTTCAGTTTGTCACGAAAGATTATATCTCAATGATCGACGTGGGAGCAAATGCCAGCCCTGCGTATGTCGACATCGACGGTAACGGTACAATCGACATGTTCGTAGGGTCTTTGGACGGCGCCTTGTGGTACTTTAAAAATACGGGCACACCATCCTCTCCGGCATTCGAGTTGGTGGATACGGTGTTTGCGGGCATTGCTGGAAACTTTGTTTACTCCCCGGTGTTTGTCGATATCGACGGAGACGGGGATAAGGATCTTTTCATCGGAAGGTTTGATGGAAAAATAGCATTCTTCCGCAATACCGGATCATTCAATTCCCCCCAATTTACAGCGGAGCCTTCCCCGGTGGACACGATCAATGTTTTACAGAATGCTTCACCTGCGTTTGTTGATAGAGACGGCGATGGCGATCTCGACCTGTTTATTGGTAAGGCGAACGGTCAACTAAGCTATTATCGCAACGACGGAGATTCTGCGCACTTCATGCCGGTGCTTGTGACGAACAATTTCGGCAGCATCGACGCCGGGGAAGATGCCAAACCTGTGTTCCGGGATATCGATGGCGACGGACTTGCAGACCTCATCGTTGGAAACGCGGATGGTAAGATAGTGCTCTACCATAATAACATGAATATCAGCTGGGTGGCCGACAATTCGTATTTCGCATTTGTTGAGCCATTGCGCGAGGCTGCCCCGGCATTCGCTGACATCGATGCTGACGGTGACGCCGATCTCTTCGTCGGCGCTTCAAAAGGGGGCGTACATTTTTACCGGAATGATCTCGTCACAGCAGTGGGAGAACGCCAGTCGCTCCCGTCATCAATTTCGCTTCATCAAAATTTCCCTAATCCATTTAACCCGGGAACAAATATTCAGTATTCGCTGCCCGCGAGGCAGCATGTTGTGCTCAAGATCTACAATCTGTTAGGCAAAGAAATTGCTACCCTTGTCAATGGGGTGCAGGAAGCGGGGCTTAAGACCGTGGCATGGGATGCATCCGGATCTGCGAGCGGCATATATTTTTATCAACTGCGTACAGACCGAATTACAGAAACAAAAAAAATGATACTTCTGCAATAGCTGCGGCCGCACTCATTAGTATGTAGTACAAACAATAACTCACCACGAGGAGCATATGCCAACCAAAATCATTGTCAAGACCAACGGATCGATCAAGATCGAGGGGGATTTTGAACTCTTTGACGAGCAAGGAAACAAGTTCGACCTTGCCGGCCGCACGAAGATTTCATTGTGCAGGTGCGGATTGAGCCAGGATCAGCCATTCTGCGATCACGCGCACAGGGCGATCGAACAGCCCAGGCCCCGGATTACTGCCCGCGCCTTGCCGCCACCTGTCCCGAAAGAGTAAATATGCCGCTTATTTGGAAAAGCGTCGATAGTTTCGTAGCTTTTTTGAACTCTAAGATAATATTTTTCTTCCGGTTGAAAGGATAATGATATGAAAAAATATATGCTGCTGTTCTGTTTTTTCCTCTTCGTTGGGGTACTCCACGCGCAATTTGAAGGCCAGATCGACATGAAGATGAGCGGCCATAATAGCGGGAAAGAGACCCAGCTTGTCCTCCTCATGAAAGGAGACCTGATGGCATTCAGCACAAAGGGTGACGGAGAAATGGAAAAGGGAGGGGATGTGATCTTTCGTCCCGATAAGAACGTCATGTGGATCCTCTCTCCGCACGAAAAGTCTTACCTGGAGATCGTCCCTGACAAGGAGATGCTTTCTTCTCATGGAAAAGTGAAGGACAAATTGAAGAAAAACCTGGAGAAGCAGCTCAACCGTTCCGGGTTCAAAAAAACCGGGAACACGCAGACGATTGCAGGATATGAATGCGACGAATGGGTTTCGGATGAAGACGGAGAGGTCGCGCGCGTCTGGGGAACGTCGAAGCTTGGGAACGTCTACGAAGGATTTTTGAAGGCGATGGGGCAGTGGGGAGCCTCAAAGGAAGCGCGGGATAATCAAGGCTGGCAAAATGAGCTGATCGACAAACGGATCTTTCCGATGAAGACGGTGGTGACAGAAAATGGAACGGTCGCCGAGAGCCAGGAAGTGACGAAGGTCGAGAAAAAATCGCTCAGCGCGTCGTTGTTTGAACCTCCTCCCGGCTACAAGAAACAGGCGATGGATATGGATCTTGGAAAAATGATGAAAGGCTTGCGCGAGGGGAAAGGTGAGAACGCCCGTGCTATCAGCAAAGAGGACCTTGAGAAACTCATGAAGCAGTTTAAGCAGGATACGAAAGATACGAAGGCAGAGCATGACAGCACCGACAAAGATGACGACGACGACGATGATGATGAATAATGTGGCGGCCGTCCGCGATACCGGTTATCCTGCTGGTTGTTGCCGGAACGATAGGATCGGCTCAGCAAAGATTCGAGTTCAATAAGAAGGGAGCGTATCGCAGCATTTCGTCTCCGACTGCTACGGTAGATTTGCAAACTCTTCAGGGATTTAATTTTCGCGTTTGGTTAGGGACGAACGCCACAGTTGGCGAGCGGGCGTTTGTCGATGGCATCCCCCCGAACAGAATTGGCTGCGAGTATCCCGTGAATTCCAATATCGAACATCTCTACGGCGCCGGCATATGGATCGGCGCGCTTGTCGACACCGGAACAGGCAGCTCCACCCAGCGAATTGCGGCCGTCACCACAGGCTATGACTGGGGTGCCCAGGGGGCGCGCAATGAAATGTTCGGGCATCAGGTCGTCAGGGATACGTTTTTTCATGCGAGCATCCTTCAGCCGAACGGCGCGAACCGCCGCGGCGTGGATGACGATCATGACGGAAAGATCGACGAGGATGAGCTCGACGGCTATGATAACGACGGCGACTGGAATCCATTCGTGGATGATGTCGGCGGTGACGGAGTTCCGGACTCACTTGAAATCGGTTGCCGGGGAGGGTATGATCCTCTGAAAAACCCGGATCCTGCGGACGACGATTACGCCCCGCTTGTATACGATTCGTGCCATCCCGATCCGAATACCGGCGGCCTGCTGCGAAAGAACGACAAGGAGCAGCGTACTGAAAAAAATGGAATTCCCGATCACGGGGAGCCTCATGTCGATGAAGACTACGGCGCGGTATCGGAAAGCGATATCTACGTCGGGTACAAGGACCTTTTTCAGGACCCGGCGGTCTCAGGGCATATTCCCCTCGGACTCAAGGTATTTCAAAAATCATACGCCTGGAGAAATTATATCAAGGATCCATTCATTGTCCTTGAGTACACGATTACGAACATCGGGACTAGAACGCTTGACAGCGTCTACATCGGATTCTTTGTCGACCCGCTTGTAGGGCCGTTTCTTGCCCCCGATCTCACGCAGCATAAGTATGTGGCGTACGTCCCGTCGGTCAGGACGGGATATGCAAGCAACGCGTTCGACAAACCCTCGACGCCTATCGGCGTGACTGTTCTCGGTACCCCGGGGCTGCTCGAATCGCTTCGCTATACCTTTAGCTGGAACAGGTTCGAGGACAATCCCGGTACAGACTTAGAGCATTACCAACGAATGTCGAGCGGAAACATTAAGCCGAATCAGCCCCTGACATCCGGTCTGGACACGCAATTTCTGTTCGCGTTCGGGCCGTTTGAATCAATACATCCGGGTGAGATCCTGAAAATATCTGTCGCCCTCGTGACGGGCGACGGGATTGAAGTGGGGGAAAGCCCGCTCCTGGCGAACGCCGGCAAGGCGTTGGCCCTGTTCAATAGCGGATACCAGTTGCCGGTCGTTCCGCCGTCGCCTCCGCTCCGAGCCGAACGGGGCGATCATCGTGTGAGGCTCAACTGGCAATGGCATGAGGGTGATCCGTTATTCGATCCGCTGGAGACCTGGGACGATTCGGACAAGCTGGTGGAAACGCTTCCGATGGATAATTGGCGCCGGCGAAATCCTCCCGAGGGAAAGACCCGCGGCGGAAGAGTGTTTGAAGGGTTTAAGCTCTGGAGGAGCGAGACGCCCGATTTCACGCCCGGATCTTTTTCGCTGTTGAAGCAGTTTGATATTGCTGATGAGCTCCATTTTGAGTTCGACACCGGGCTCTCTTACGATTTCGTCGATTCGAATCTCATCGTCGGCAAGACGTACTGGTATTCGGTCACATCGTTCACGATTCCACGGATCACGTACGTCAGCATTCCGGATACCACTGGCGGACCTCCGCGGATCGATACCGTGCGCACGCCGTATGCCGAGTCCGACGCAGGCGGAAACGCAAAAAAAATCCAGCTCCCGTTCATCCCTTCGGAACGGCTTGGCGAAGTGAAAGTTGTTCCCAATCCGTACCGCAGCGATCTTGATTACACGTTCGAGCAGGGGGGATGGGAAGGCCTCGGAAGGCTTTGGACGGAGAATGAGCGCGTGATTTGGTTTACGCATCTCCCGGCTCGCGCGGTTGTGCGGATCTTCAGCCTTTCAGGAGATATCGTCGCGACGATCCGGCACGACGATCTGAGCCGCAGCGCGTCAAACCGTCCGGAAGGACAGGAGGAATGGCACCTCCTCAGCGACGGCGGCAGAGCCATCGCGAGCGGCGTCTACGTGTTTACGGTAGAATCAGAATTAGGCACCCAGATAGGAAAGTTCGTTGTTATCCGTTAATCATGCATTATTATGAACAAGAAATCACGCCGTAAGTTTCTCTCCGATCTTGGATTGTCCATCGGAGCATTGACGATCGTCTCGTCGCTTCCTTCTTCCGCAAGACAGAAGATCGTGCCGCCGCCGGCCGTCAGGATTCCTCCACCCGAGAAGGATGTATTGAATTTTAAGTATGCCCCTGCCTCATGGCAGTCCACGTATTGTTTCCCCGACGATGTCCACAAGAGCCTTGTCGGAAATCATGGTGAGTTATTGTATGGCAATCCCACCGAGGGTACCGGTCTGGATTTCTTTCCGCATAACGTATCGCTAAAGATCGCGAACGGAGGCACACGAAAGTTCATTGGGCAGAAGCTCGAAGAGCCCGGCGTTCCGATCGTTACAACGACGCTTGAATTTGGAGATGTCGTTGTCCTGTTGACCTGCTTCGCTTCGAATCATCGCGACGAAGGCCGTGTCGACAATCTGCTCCTGCACATTACACCAACGGAAAAGCCCGAGATTGAATGCGTTCCTGAAATAGTGATTTCATCAGCAAGTAAGTTTTGGATGTCGAAAGATGACGACAAGACCGACCTTCGTCTGGAAAACGAACACGGCACAATGTTCCTTGCTTCCAAAAATCCGACGAAGGAGGTCATCGCCATCGATACCCCCCGGCGCGAACTGCGATATCAATTAAAAAGTGCCAAGGCGACGAAGGCAAAGCCCCTGGAATACGTTTTCCGTTTTCCGCAAGAGGGCCAGTCATTCGGAAAAATCGACGGCAAAATGGATGTCAACGACTGCAAGGAATTGCTGGAGGAAGTCAGGAAATTCTGGAAGGCGTACGCGGGAAGCAACATCAACGTCCAATGGAATCTCCCCGGTGAGTATCAAAATTTCTATGTCTCGGGCGTCCGGAATATTGCGCAGGCCCGTGAGATCAAAGAAGGGCAGCAGCTCGTTCAGGGAGCCCCGAGAGTGTCCCGTGGACGTTCGTACGTTGAAAGCGCATTTATTATCGAGGCCGCCTGTTACGCGGGGCATGACCAAGAAGCGAAACAATCGCTCGAATCGATATGGAACCGCCAGCTGGCCGACGGCACATTCAGCGGAGGAGCAGGGCCTTCAGACTGGAAAAATATCGCCGGTGCGATCTACGCCCTCGTGCGGCAGGCAGAATTAAGCCAGAACTGGGAATACCTGCGCGAACTCTACCCTGATACGGTAAGATCTATGTACGTATTCAAGGATCTGAGAGACAAAGCTGCCGGTGATGGGACATCGAATGGTATCTACAAAATTCTTCCCCGCGGATCGGGCGATAGCGGCCTCAGCGGCGTCAGGCCGGAGTTCACGAACACCCTATGGGCGCTCATCGCGATCAATCACCTGAACGCCGTCGGCAGGAGATTCTTCCTTCCCCGGCATGATGAGATATCGGCCTTCTACGAAGAGCTGCGCGTAGCAATGAGAGATGCCGCGAAACAGGAAATGCGAAAGCATCCGAACGGATTCTCCTATCTGCCGATGCTGATGAAAGAGGATCCGCAATGGTCCGAAGCCGATCCGTCGAAGCAGCCGCGTCCCCAGGCGGCACAGATCTACTTGTCGCAGGCGCTCTATCCGGGTTCCCAGGACCTCTATGTCGGTTCGCGTATCTTCGGCGGCGATCATGCGGTCACACAGGGGCATGTAGAACTCATGAAGGCTGTCACGAAAGAAGGAGTACCGATAGAGACCGGCTGGTTGTCGCATGACGGCGTCTGGGCGAACAATGGTGCGGTCCTGGCGCAAACATATCTCTGGCTTGGGATGCCCGAACTGGCACGCCGGACATTTTACGGCTTTCTGAATCACGCATCTCCGCTGTACGCATGGCGCGAGGAACAATCGCTGCTCGGTGCCTCGCCTGAGACATACGCCGGCGACATGCCGGACGCATGGGCCAGCGCCGAATGTATCCGGTACCTCCGCCATATGATGGTGCTTGAGGATGGCGAACGCCTCCGCCTTCTGGATGGACTCGGCTTCGACGACCTGACGCCGAAAAAACCGTTATCGCTGACACACGCGCCTACGAGATGGGGGAGGGTCACCATCGCACTTGAGCCGCTCGACCCGAAAGCCTGGACGCTGAGCTTTAAGCGGGAAGAGTTTGACCAGCGTCTCATGGGGAAGCTTTCGACTGTCGAGCTGTCGAGCGAATTGCCGGGAAAATTTCAGTTTGACAAGAAGACGTCGCATGGAAGCTTTCTAAAGAACGGGCCGAGGCTCACGATTGACCCGGGCATTCTGGAATGGAAAGCGACGTTTAGAGATTTCAGAAAGATTCTCAAGAATCAGTAGCAGTACAAACATTGAAATCACATGCTGTTCCCCAACCATGCCTGATCAATCTGTAAGTTCCTCTCCGGAGATCCGGTTGCTTCTTCAGGGTATCGAAGAAGGCTACACAAAAAAGGCCTGGCATGGAACAAACCTGCGCGGCTCGATCCGCGGGCTTTCAGCACAGCAGGCCGCCATGCGTCCGGGAAAGAATCGCCATAATATCTGGGAGATCGTTGTCCATTGCGCGTACTGGAAATATGCCGTGTGGAGGAGGATCACAGGGGAGAGGCGCGGTTCGTTTCCCTTGCGCGGGAGCAACTGGTTCTTGCGTCCGGTTGAAAATTCCGAAGCGGCGTGGAGGAGAGATGTACAGTTACTCAATGAAATGCACCAACTCATGGTGAGCGCAATTGCTGCACTCAAGCCTTCCGACCTGAAGAAAATCCCGAAGGGGAGTAAAGTGGATAATCGTTCAATCGTCTTCGGGATTTCGGCCCACGATGTTTATCACGCGGGCCAGATACAATTCATAAAACGAATGATCTAGTTGCTGAACCCCAGCGTTCCGCCCTTCCTGTACACCGCAAGCCCGAACTGCGTTCCGATCCATAGATTTCCCCGCAGATCAAGCGCGAGAGCAGTCACTCTGTTGTTCGGCAGCACGCTATTATCCTGATTAAACTTCGTGTAGGTCGTGTCATTGAGAGAGACAAGCCCTGAATCGGTGCCGAACCATCTCAGCGAGTGGTAGTTTGTCACGATGGCGTTGACTGCGCCCGAGGGGAACTGGCCGTTCGTGCTGTCTGCATTGTAGTACACCCATTTCCCGGAAGTCAGATTCAGCTTCGAGGCGCCGACTTCCTTTCCAAACCATACGTTGTCATCGAGATCGAACGCGATCGATATAACCTTGTATTGCTCGACGGGAGATTCATATCTGCCCCATACAAGTGAAGCATCGTAGTACGCTTCAACGGCACCTCCGATTGCGCCTCCGAACCAGAAATGATTGTTGATGGGATTCAGAAACGCTGAGACCATATTATCCGTCGGCATCGAGACTGTGGCGGACGGATAGAAATGGGTCCAAGTCCCGTTGCCCGTTGTCAGATCATTCTGGATGAAACGGTCAATGCCATTCCCGGATGTTATCCAGATTTCGCCTGCATTGTTCGGATCGGTTTTGTACGCCATAATGCCGGAAGCAACAAGCGGTGCAACGGAGGAATTGAACCGGGTCCATGTGTTCCCGGTCTGCGAGTACTGGTTAAATCGTATCACTCCCGCACCGATCGTTCCAAACCAGATGCTGCGATCCCGGCCCTGCACGATCGCAGAGACGTTTGCGATGCTGCCCCCGGAAGTCCGTAATGAATCTTTGAAGTTGGACCATCCTCCCGACCCGGGTGAAAAATGTGTGGCGCCGCTGTCAGTTCCGAGCCAGATACTGCCATCGGAATCCAGCGTCATACAGCGGATGCGATTACCTCCGAGAGGACTATTTCCTTTGGTGTAGACCCTCCATTCCGGGCCGATGGGGGGCGGGGTGGGTGCATCGCTCTTGCAACCAGGGGTCAATCCAATCAGTGCAATCAGAAATCCAAATGCCAGCAAGCCATATAATCTCATTTTCGTTCGTACCTATATCCTATTTTTTGGGGTTTTTATTCAAATTACGGAAAATCAGGCAACAAGTTACGAAATTTGTTTTCTTGTTCAAACTTTTTGAAGCTTTTCGGCATCAAAAGGTTTAAAGACACTGGAAGAAAAGGTACTGCTTCGGTAAGGAAGGACGTGTTGATGTGATAGTGGATTGGTGGATTCCCTATGGTAACCTGACTCGCTCGAAAGCATCTTCCATTGGACGCCCTCATCCCCTGTTGATCGGATGTTTGTTGGTAGAAAGCGGCTTCGCGAGAGCCTGTTTTCCCGGATCAGCGAGGGGTGGGGGCGGATTTTAATCGTGCTCCAGAGGGTGGGTAAGACTTGCACAATGCCGGGTCACCGGCATTAAACCAAATTCTTAACAAATTTTATTAGAAACTTGACAGAAATGAATTTTTTTGCTATACTGGGTTTCAATCGTCGCGTTTCCACCGAGTTAGTTTACAATTTCCATTTTAACCAGCACTTTATGATCAAGAAACGGAAGTCCTTCGTTTTTACGGCCTGTATTATTTTTACACTATCGGTTATCCTCCTCAACGACGGCTGTCAATACGATTATACCTCACCTCTCCCGGGCACAGTCAGCATACGCCTTCGTACCAAATCGGATAACCTTGATTTCAGCCCGCTCAATAACTTTGTTCTCAAGGTAACGCAGGTTGAAGCAGTCCGTGACGATGGCGCCCGCGCCATTGTGTATGAAGACACCAAAGCGATCGGGAGGACGACGAACACGTACAACACACTCGACGTCCGCGCGCGCGATTCCAACATTGTCATGGGAGAAGCGTTTCTGCCTCCCGGAAACTACATCGGCATCAATATGCTCATCGAACCGGGAGGGAGCGTTACGCTTGACGGTTACCGCACTATTCCGGTGAGCGCACCCCAGAACTTCGACGCATTGCTCAGGTTCCGCAAGAACTACACTATTCGGGAAGGGGCCACCACAAAAATCGTCGTGACCATCGACCTGGATAACGCGCTCCTCAAACGAGCAAACAGTTACTCTTTTGAGCCGATCCGGACAATCACCGCATTCCTGCAGAATTTTGATTCGTTGAGCTCGGGCACCCCCGGCACCATGGGATCACTGCCATTGGGTTGGACGCGAAGCATCAACAGCGACGATCCAACGAGCGGCGCCTGGGGTATTCGCGGCGATTCAAGCAGCCAGGATTATCCGACCGCCTCCTCAAGAAATAATTGCTATTCAACGTATACGCAGAGCAGCGGATCATGGGTCCAGTCGAACCCGGTCGACATCAGCAGCATCAATCTCAAAGATGTGAGCTTCCCGTTTGTTGAATTCGGTTTCAGGTTTTCTGCCGCAAGCCAGAGCACGATCACACTTCAGGTTTCCCAGGATGCCTCCTTCGCGTCGTATTTTTCATCAACCGTTTCGTCGCAAAATAACACCCACTGGCACTATTTCAGTTCGTCGCTGCCTCAGGAAAGCATCAGTTCCCCGACCGTCTATTTTCGCTGGCTTGTCAACGGATCGGGAGAATCTTCCGATGTCCGCATTGACGATGTTGTTGTCGGCGGCCACCGGTTATCCTACTATATCTCTTCCATACAATGAACACTTTTTTCTCTATCCCCGGAACTGATCTTATGCGCAAATCTGTACTATCGTATTGCTCCCTCATCGTTGTGCTGTTCGCTCTGACGCTGATTTCATGGAGCTGCTACAACGGCGGCGGATCAGAATATCCAAACGCGGCTCCCGTTACGCGGCTTGCGAATATTCCCCCGAATGGATATATCTCACAGAATCCCCGGTTGACACTCTATTGGGTAGGTGATGATCCCGATGGCTACGTGATCGGATTCCGTTATACCTGGACCTTCCGGCTCAACGTGAATGCGCCCTTTGAAAAGAAACCCTACTCGACGATCCTGAATATCGGCATCGATAAGTCCGGCGGTGAGAAATTTGCACTCCTGACTGATGCTTCACCTGCGCAGCTTCCTGCCGTCTACAAGTACTTTGCGACGCTGCCCCCTGAAGGAATTGCCGCCGATAGCTCGAACAAACTCGACGCAGGCGAGGCGCTCATCGTCGAAGGCTCACACGTTTGGGCGTCAAATCCTTCAACGGTTCGCTTTCCGGTCCACGTGAATCCGAACAGCGGGACGTTTATTTTCGACTCTCAGGACACCGTCAACCTTCATACGTTTGAAATTGCCGCTATCGACAATCTCGGCGCCCTGGATGCGCATCCGGCGACAGTTACCTTTTCTACTCCGCAGGTGAGTTCGCCACGCGGTCAGATCATCGACGGCCCCGCTCCGACCGATACGGTGCTTGTCCGCAGCGATACGACCGACACGTATAAAGGTGTGCTGTTCTCGTTCCGGGGATTCGACCCAAATAGCCGCACGATCGATTATTCATGGGTCGTCGATAAGAATATCTGGTCCTCCGTACCGGGGCGAACGGTCCCCTGGTCGGAATTCAGTCAGAATGCATTCGCGAAAGTCAGCGCCAATGCGTTTCCGCCGGAATCGATCTATGCGGTGAAGCATACGATCTACCTCCGGACGAGAAACGAATTCGGATCTATCGACACGCTGGGGTATTACGTCATCAACGGCGATACGACGTTCGCACAGGCGAATTTCAGTACGCTCTATCCTGAGTTCCTGAAACCCGGTTTTCATCCCCGTACGCTCCTCATCAATGCTTCGTTCAAGTATTCGATGGATACGGTGGGCTACATCCGCCCAAACCCGGATACTCTTGATAATTACTACCGGGGAATTTTCCACGAGTTGGGGAGAGACGGACAATATGATATCGTGTATGCCACCGGTGGCCCTGCGTATTTCCCGGGATTGGGTATTCTCGGAAGATATAGCACCATCTTCATGTACGCAGATGTCGTTCGCTTTCTTGGCGGCGATGCGGTCGTGAACGTACTGGACGGCGCGTCAATTCTGACGAAGTATGTCGACTGCGGTGGAAAGATGGTTATTACTGCGTACAACATGCCGTCGTTGTATAATTCCGACTTCATGGATCACGTCCCGCATTGCTCTCCAAACTTTTTACGCCGTCCCTACGCGTTTGTAGGCGCAACCGGAGAGAAAGGATATCCCGACGTCAGCCTTGATTACGCGAAGATTGACACGGCGTGGCATAACGGACCGCCGGACTTTCCGAATTCACCGTACCCGGTGCTCGGCCTGCCGTTCATGTTTGCTGGACGGCCCAGCGGGTTCGGTGAGATTCTCTACAAGTATGTGGACAACGGCGCTCCGGGCGGAGATTTTTCCGGCAGGACCGTCGGTGTCAGGTACCAGGGATTGACGTACCAGGTTGTCTATTTCGGTTTTCCGCTGTACTATTGTCAGCGCCCAACCGTGGTCCAAATATTGTCGCACGCATTTCAAGATATAGGATATTAAAGCAGAAAGGAATTATGCTCATGAAGCTACGTCTACTCCTCAGTTGTACACTCTGCTCGGCTCTTCTCCTGATGAGCAGCTTGGCAATCGCCGGCGATACCGGAAAGATTATCGGTAAAGTCGTCGACGAGAATAAGCAACCGCTTCCCGGCGTCACAATTATCGTCGTCGGCACCACGCGCGGCGCCTCAACCGACATGGATGGAAAATACCAGATCATCGGCATTCCGCTCGGCACGTATACCATCCAGGCACGGTCGGTAGGATTCGCACCGCTCGACAAGAAAGACATCAGGATCGGCGCAGATGAGACGAAACAAATAAACTTCGAACTTACAACCGGTGACGTAAAACTTGGCCCTGTCGATGTTACGGCGGATCAGCTTGTGAACTCGTTCAAAGTCGGCAGCGAAAAAACAACGAACGAAAATGAAATCAAGAGTATTCCGAATGTCAAGAGTGTTGAGGACGTTCTGAAACTTCAGGCCGGCGTCGTCCAGCAGGGCAAGGCGCTCTTTATTCGCGGCGGCCGCGCGAACGAGGTCCAGTATCTTGTCGACGGTATCCCCACGAACGACGTGCAGGGAAATGTGTCAAGCTCGACGACCGGAACAAACGAAGAACTGCAGAAATATTATTCCGGTGTTTCCAGCGGAACGATCGGCGGGGGTTCAGGCGGATTGTCTGTCTCGGCGAACGCCATTCAGTCCGTGAGCGTCCAAACAAGCGGCTTTGACGCCGACCTGGGAAACGCGCAGTCCGGTGTCGTCAATATCGTGACGAAATCCGGATCCGATAAATATTCTTCATCTCTACAGTACCGCACAGATAGAATCTCAAGCTCGAACCAGAACGAATACTATACGTCGTTCTCGCTCGGAGGGCCTGAGCCAATTACGAAATATTTGCTTCCCAATATGGGAGTGAATCTTCCGGGAAAGCTCACGTTCTTCTTTAATATGGACATCGATCGGAACGATGGCCCGTACACGTACGTGAACAATCAGTTCTTCAATCCCCTTCAACGAAAAGTTCAGCTCAACGGCTTCCTCGGCGGACTGCTGAACGGCTTCGGATTCCGGTTCCGTGACGACCAGCATAATTCGTTCACGTTCAATTCGAAGATCCGCTATGATATGAGCAGCACGGATCAGTTTTCGTACGGCTACCGTGCGAGCCTGACGTCCACGCATGATTTTTCGAATGCATGGAAATTCAGGGGCGACTCGTCAGGCCTCGGCGCAAATCTCGGCATTCAGAACGTGCTTACGTGGACTCACTTTTTCTCGGGCAACACGTTTCTGCGTGTGAACCTGGGAAAACTTGAGACCGACAAAGGAAACGACGTCGCAGGCATCAAGCCGACAGATTATTCCGCCGCCTGGCAGGATCGCGATCCCAACGGCGACGGGTTCAACGATCTTGGAACCGATCAGAACTGGGCGCATTCATTGGCAAAAGTTTGGTCGGCGCGCATCGACTTCAACAGCCAGGTCCATCCGCTCCATCTCCTGAAGACCGGGTTCGAATTCTATTACGAAGAGCTGCAGTCAACCTCTATCGCCCGGCCGACAGTTCCCCAACCGGATTCCACAGGTTCGCTCATTGCTCCTCCGTTCCCCTCATACTTCAAGCGCGATCGCGGAGAATACCCGGGCTACGGCGTTTACCGCTGGGCGACAACTGCGTTCCCGAACCGGGGAAGTGCGTATCTCCAGGATAACATCGAGTTTTCCGGCCTCAATCTCCATATCGGGTTGCGGTATGATTATTTTGATGTCGGCCGTCAGGTGTACTACGATGACTGGCTGACGGAATGGAAGCTGGCGTATCAATGGGATCCGAACCTTGAGGGCCAGGCAAATCCGGACTGGATCGAGAAGATCGGATATAACAAAGACACGAGCGGCCAGGTCACGTATCGCGGCCTCGCCGACGGCACACGCTTCTGGTACTACCTGACCCATGGCTACTTCAGCCCGCGGCTCTCGATCGGTTACCCGGTCACGGACCGCATCGTGTTCTACTTTAACTACGGGCACTTTCTGCAATTCCCCGATCGCGATTCATATTACCGCGATCCGTTCGGCCAGGGCCCGACGAACAATCTCGTGGGTAATCCGAGCCTGAAACCTCAGCGCAGCGTCTCGTATGAGGCGGGTTTTGAGGATCAGTTCTCCGATGACATGGCGGTCGCACTTCACGCGTTCTACAAGGACATCTTCGATTACACGACGACGATTCCGCGCGGGAACAACAATTTCTATGTCAATCTGGATTATGCCAGCGTTCGCGGATTTGAAATCACGTTTAACCAGGCCTTCACCGGCAATTTTTCTACGAGCTTCAGCTACTCGTATCAGCTGGCAAAAGGACGTTCGTCCGATCCGCTCGCGTCGATCTTCAACCCGAATTTCCAGCTTCCCCGCGAAACCCGGTTGAGCTACGATCAGAACCACACGGCGAATATCTTCACAAGCTATAAAGTCGGTCCGAAGGAACCCGGAAAGTTCTTAGGGCTTCCGTTCGTCAACAACTACGGTATTTCACTGACCTGGAGTTTCGGCAGCGGATTTCCGTACACCCCGTACGTTCCGAGAACGACGGCGCGCAACGTGTACCTCGTGAACAACGAAACGAAACCCTATACGTCGACCGTGAACCTCTCGTTCTATAAGGGCATCCTGCTGATGGATCATCTCAACATGATGGTGACGCTTGACGTGACGAATTTGTTCAACAGGCGAAATGTTACGGATATCTTTAGTTACACCGGAGCGCCCTACAAATTCGGAGATGTCGGCGGAGACGGAGTCTATGGCGGCGATGTCTACACGATCTACCCGTACAACCGAGCAGACTACCGGCTCGATCCCACAAACTTCGACTCGCCGCGGCAGTTCATCCTCGGCGTAAAACTGAATTGGGACTAGGACCGCGAACACTATGCAAAAAGGATATTTGATTATGAAACGATTGCTGATGCTTACGCTTATTGTGATGGCAGGAACTGGTGTGATTGCATCAAAAGAAAAGAACGACCGGGGGCTGTTCGGCCTTCAAAAATCGGCAGACCTGCAATTCCCCTGGGCCAAGCACGCACAGCAGGGATTCAGCATTAAACTCTGGATCAGCACACAGATAGCGATGGGAATTGAGGCATGGTCGCCGACCAATGTTCCTATCGAAGACTGTTCGACCGGTATCGGCTGCGAGTACCCCGCGGGAACTGCTTCGTGCATCGAACATCTCTTCGGCGCCGCCCCGATCATCGGCGGTAAGATCAACGGCGTCCGGCACGTCTCGGAAGGATATAATTCCGAAGACGCCCGCCATGAATTTTTCCCCGCGAAGGGCGATACGCTGCGCGACAGAATCTGGCGAACGATCGCCACCGATCCGAACTTCGATTATAATTTCGATCCGCCGCGCCTTCTCACCCAGCCGGCAAATCGGCGCGATTGCGATGACGACGGAGACGGCAAGGTTGACGAGGACGATCTCGACGGTCTTGACAACGACGGCGATTGGGTTCGCCTGACGGATGACGTAGGATCAGACGGTATTCCTGATCCGCTGGAAGTCGGCTGCGACGGCAAAGCATATGATCCGGTGACGAATCCCGATCCTGCCGGAGACAACTACGAGCCCTCGAAACGCGATAAATGCCGCCCGGACCCCAACACAGGCAATTTACCCCTGAAGAATTCTAAAGATCGCTATACGGAAAAGAACGGTCTTCCTGATCACGGCGAACCGCATGTCGATGAAGATTATGCCGCGGTTTCGGACAACGACCTGTATCTCTCCGCGACCGACACAGTATTTGCAAACGCCCCCTCGGGACATGTTCCGATGGGATTAAAGATTATCATGAAGAGCTATGCCTGGCGGGGAACATTTGCCGAAGGTATCATTCCTATCGAATATTACATCGTCAATGTCGGCCATAACGTTATCACCGATGTCTACGTGGGATTTGTCGCCGACTTCGACGTTGGGCCGGTAAACGTTGCCAATTATCCGGCGCATAATTATTCATGCTATATGGCTGACCTGTATACTGCGTATGTGCACAATGCGCAGGACCGCGGTTCCACGCCGCTGGGACTGACAGTCCTTGGCGCTCCGCTGCCGCTTGATCAGCTTCAGTATATTTTTCAGTGGTACAACATCGGCGACTACGGCACCAACGATTCAGTTCACTACAGCTGGCTCAATGGCGAGGAATTTGCCGGACAAAAGATCAAGGCATGCCAGTCACCGGAGTTACCGGCTGATACAAGACTTTTCTATTCTTTCGGAAAAACTCTTGGCAGCACCAGCCCGAGCAAGTTTGATACGCTGAAGCCCGGTGATACCCTGAAGATTACCATGGCGGTTGTCGGGGGAGAAGGTGTTGAGAGCGGTGTCCATAGCCTTCGTGAAAACGCGCAGAGCGCATTGAAGCTTTACCGGCGCGGGTTCAAAGTGACTGCAACGCTCCCGTCTCCGAAGCTTGAAGCTATTGAAGGCTTTAAGAAAGTAACGCTGAAATGGCATCCCGATATTGCGTCAAACGGCGGCCCCGGCCCGGCAACGATCTGGGACGACTCGAACAGGATTGCGGGAAACTTTCCACCCGATCACTGGAGAAGGGTAAATCCTCCGTGCGATCCCCCCGGCTCGAGCTCCTGCTCACAGGGCCATGCGTGTACATCGAGCGGTTATCTTCCCGGCGGAAGAGTACATGAAGGTTTCCGCCTTTACCGTACCGAAGATCCCAACAACACCACGCCGAACGACAAGAACTGGACGTTGTTGAAAGAATATGATTATGCGGACGACGAGTTCAATTTCAACGTTGGCATCGATTCTGTGTTTGTCGATACGAACTTAGTCCGCGGAAAGAGGTATTGGTATTCTGTAACCTCGTTCGGTATTCCGGATCTGGCCCTCATACCGAGGCCGGATTCCGGAGGAACCATCGCATACGATTCTCTCATTATTCCCGGTATTGAATCATCTCTCGGTTCGAACGCCACGAGGGTGGATCTCACATTCTCCCCATCGCAAAACGTAAGCGAGGTGCTTGCCGTGCCGAATCCCTACCGCGTCGACCAGGACTATACGTTCGAAAGCGGCGGATGGGAGGGAAGGTCAAGCAACTGGGATGAACGGAAACGTTTGATAAAATTTATTCATCTTCCAAAGAAGTGCAAGATCCGCATCTTCTCTCTTGCCGGCGATCAGATCGCCGAGCTCGATCATGATGATCCGGTGGTTGGAGAAATCGAGTGGAATCTCGTCAGCGAGAGCAACAGAGCGCTTGCGAGCGGCGTGTACGTCTTTACGGTCGATGCCCTTGACGACGGGGGCGGGAAGATCGGATCCCAGATCGGCAAATTTGTTTTGATACGTTGAATACGACAACAAGGAGAACAGAATCTATGAAGCATGTTAAGAATAGCCTCATCCTGTTTGTGTGCGTGCTCCTCGGCGCGTTGCCTGCGGTTGCCGGCAACAGATCGGGTACAGTTTCAGAGCAGTTCCTGAAAATCGGGACGAGCGCGCGCGCGATCGGAATGGGTGGCGCGCAGGTTGGAATTGCCGACGGCACGTCGTCGATCGCCTATAACCCCGCCGGAATGATGTCGATCAACGATTATGGTTTTGCAGCAACCTACACCGCGTGGTTTGCCGATATCAACCATGAATACATGGGAGTCGTGAAAAACATCCCGGGACTCGGCGCAATTGGTGCAAGCGTGGTCGTTCTTTCAACCGATGATATGATCGAGACCACTCCTCAGTCTCCGGAAGGAACCGGCCGGACCTTTAAGGCAAGTGATTACGCGTTCAGTCTCGCGTATGCCCGGCAGGTTACCGATCAATTTCGCGTCGGCATCAACGCCAAGATTATTAAATCATATCTTTTCGATTCCGACATGGGCGCTTCTTCGTTCGCGTTTGACATCGGTACGCTCTATGATGTTCCGATTCTCCGCAGCCACATCGGCGTTTCGCTCACGAACATCGGCAAAGATGTGAAGTTTATCAATGAAACATATTCCTTGCCGACAGCTCTGCGGTTCGGCGTTGTCGTCGATTTGATGAAGGAAGCGGCCCAGCAATGGATCAGCACGCTCCAGATTACCCGCCTCAACGACGCGGACGAGCAGTATAACGTCGGGACAGAATATGTGTTGAATAATATGTTTGCAGTCAGGGGTGGATATAAATTTGCCTATGATCAGGAAGACTTCACCGGCGGCTTCGGCGTAAAGCTGACGACACTCGGTGTGAACAGCTCGCTCGATTATGGCTATAACCACTTCACCTATCTGCCGGGCACGCATTCGTTCACGCTCGAAGTTCAATTTTAAATGATGTCCTTATCTTCGGAGAAAGTAATGAAATCGTTGGTCTTAGTTTTTTTCTTCTCGCTGGTGGTCATTATCCTCGTGCTGTCCGGCTGCGAATTGGTTAACCAGAACGGCGGTGTCCAGAGAGTCCCACCCAACGGACCTGATCTCGTCATTAATGAAGTCTACACGCTGTCACCCGACAAGTATTACGCGTTCACGTGGATCGAGTTGTTCAACGCAACCAAACGCTCAATCCCCTGGTTCAGCGTTTCGTTTCCGTCGGAAGGCTTCGCCGTCGGAGCAGGCGGCACGGGTACGACGACAACGAGGGACGGGGAAGACTGGACTGCATTCGCAACGGGCTCCGCAGCGGAGAATTTTTATTCCGCAACGATACCGTACAAAGATACGAGTTTCGTCGCCGGCTATGACGGCTCCAAAGGCCTCGTTCGCAAGCTCATCAGGTCAGGCAGCACGACGTACAGCACACAGGACGTCGCGAGCCCGGGCCCGAATCGTGTGAACGACATTAATTTTCCGCTGGCTTCCCGCGCCGGATATTGCGTGACCGATGGCGGCGGAGTCTACCGCTCGATAGATTTCGCTAAAACGTGGGTAAAGCAGAATTCCCCCGTTGCGGGTTTTTCGAAGAATCTTCATTCCCTCGCGCTTGTTGACTTTACGCACATCTGGGCATGCGGCGATTCGGGTTCAATCCTTAAGCGCCAGAGCGCGACCGTCTGGATATTGCAGGGAGTCCCCTCGAATTTTGCGGCGACGAACTTTCGCACGATCTTTTTTTCCGACGATACGGGATGGGTCGCCGGAGATAACGGAACTGTCCTCATTACAAGAAATGGCGGCACGAACTGGCTTCCCGAAACAAGCGGCGTGAGCGCGGCTCTTCGTTCAGGATTTTCGGGATATACGACCACGACGGCCGCGTTCTACAAGCAAGGCCGTGTGTTCCTCTGCGGCGACAATGGAGTTATCCTGCGGAGCGATAATAACGGTGCGCGGTGGTATCAGCAGAACAGCAATACGTCAGCGCAGCTGAACAAGATTGTGTTTACGGACAGCCTCAAAGGATGGGCATACGGGAACGGCGGTACGATCGTCGCGACGGCGGACGGAGGTGAGCATTGGGCCGTTCAGAACTCCGGAGTTACCGATAATCTTTACGGAGCGGCATTTATCTTCCCGTCGACGACCGCAGTCCTCAATTATTATGAGTTGACGTTCCTTGCCCAGAAACGGCACTATTTTATCGATCCGATCACCGGAGTTATCAATCCCGACTTTATCGTGAGCGTCGATACCGGGACTGTGCATTTCATTATCCAGGGCAATAACAATGTGCCGGTCCAAGGGTTTACCATCATCGACAATGACAGCGCGAAATTCAAAGACCACTTCAACCTGGGGCCCGGTACGACGAATATTATCAATTATTCGTTTGGTTTCGATACCGTGATTTTCCACCGCTACAACACTCCGTTCGGAGTCTCGTACATTGAGCCTCGCAACCCTGTGCTCTGGAATCTTCTGGCTTCCGGCGAAATGAAGCTCCAAAAGAAACACGGAAGATTCAGCGCCGCGACGGGAGAGGTTCTCAGTCTCGATGTTGATGATCTCGATGTCCTTCGGTATGGAAACTACAGGCCGAATCCGGATCCTTATCCGAATAATCAGCCCATCGGGATGATACCGGACGGGTGGTCCATTGCCCGGTTCGCAAATGATTTTGGCGGGATTCCGGCCAACCAACAAAGCTCGACGTACTCGTTCTACGTGACAAGCAGTCCGATCCCGGGATGGTTTAGTCAGGAGAGCAGGCCGTAACAAACTCAGGCACGTGTACCGACGCCAGGAGAGTTTCCTTCCTGGCGTTTTTGTTTTTTGTTCGCCGTTCCTGCGCGACGTTGTTTATTTTTTGGTGATTTTGTATATTTGTTCTCACGATACTGCTGAAGTGGCGGAACTGGCAGACGCGCTGGACTCAAAATCCAGTCCGGCTTACCCCGGGTGTGGGTTCAACTCCCACCTTCAGCACCATTCTTGATTCTCTCCCGACCTGACGCGGTTCTTCTCCTGTCAACATCACACAATTCTTGATTCTCAGTTTCGCTTTTTGGACATTATATTTTTCAGCACGAACGGCCAGTCGAGTACATCATGATCAAAATCGTTGAGCTCACGAAGCGTTTCGGCAATTTTACCGCCGTCGATTCGCTCTCTATCGAGATTCCCGCAGGTGAATTTTACGGCATTCTGGGACCGAACGGGGCCGGAAAAACCACCACCATCAAAATGATGACCGGGCTCTTTGCCCCCACGTCGGGCACCATTTCGATCGGCGGCTTCGATATCCAGCGTTCGCCGGCTGAGGCAAAGCGCTGCACGGGATACATCCCGGATCAGCCGTTTTTGTACGAAAAGCTAACGGGGAGGGAGTTCCTGTATTTCAGCGCCGGCCTGTACAGCCTTGACCACGCAACGACGACCTCCAGGATAGACGACCTCATTTCGGCATTCGAGATCGATACGTGGATCGACCGGCGTGCCGAACACTATTCTCAGGGCATGCGGCAGCGAATTGCCATCGCATCCGGGCTGCTCCACGATCCCAAGGTCCTCGTCATCGACGAGCCGATGATCGGGCTTGACCCCAGGAGCGCGCATGTCGTCAAACAGGTCTTAAAAGACAAATCGAAGAGCGGGACCTCAGTGTTTATGTCGACGCACAGCCTGCCGGTGGCGGAGGAGCTTTGCGACAGGGTAGGTATCGTGAAGCAGGGGAAACTCATTTTTGAAGATACTATTTCGACGCTTCACGCATTGAAGGAGGAGCATGACGGGAAACTTGAGTCCCTTTTTCTAGAGCTGACGAAGTAATGCCGGTCCTTCTCCATATTGTATTTTTTAAGATTCGGATTTTTTTCAAACTCTCCGCCGAGCTGAGCGCGAAGAATCTCGTAAAACACCTGGGCTCGCTCATCGTCTTCGGAGGGTTCGCAGTCGGTGCGTTTCTCTTCGCGCGGGTGCTCACGGAATACCTGCTTGTGAAAGCGCACCTGGGGCTTTTTCTGCTGCACCGGTTCCTTTCCATGCTCATGTTTGTGTTCTTTTTGTCGGTCAACGTCGGCAATATCATCGTTTCGTACGCGACATTTTACCGGTCACGGGAGACGGAATTCTTTCTCACGAAGCCGGTCTCCCACACCACCGTGTTTATCATTAAATTTCTCGACAATTTCTTTTACAGCTCGACCGTGCTGTTCATTGTCGTCGTGGCGGTTGTCCTGGGGTACGGTTCGTATTTTTCAATGCCGGCGCTATTTTACGTGCGGGCGATCGTCCTTCAGTTCATTCCATTTATGCTCATCGCGGGCTGTCTCGCAGTCACAACATTGATGTTCCTCATGCGTATCGCGCCGAGGTTCGGGATCTGGAAGGTCATCGGTGTGCTGCTCGTCTTCACCCTCGGGGCGTTGTTCCTCTATTTCCGTTCGACGAATCCGATACAAATGGTCGACTCGGTCATGCAGCATTACCCCCGCGTCGATCAGTACTTCGCAGGGCTCGATCCGTCGTTTGCCAGATTTCTTCCGAATCAATGGATCGCCGAGTCGCTGTACTGGACTGCGCGCGGGGAACATGGGCTGGCGCTGCAGTTTGCCATCTTCACGACGCTTATCTCCGCGGCCGCGTTTCTGGGTATGGTCCTGACTGCGGAACGTTTGTTCTACGGCAGCTGGCTTTCTTCGCTTGCCTTGCAGAGGCCGTCGCGGGAGAGCCGCTCAATGTTCGAGGCGTTTTCCCTGACGCGGCCCTCGTCGTTCGATCCCCAGACGAGCGTCATTCTCAGAAAAGAGTTCTGGCAATTCATCCGCGAGCCGAGTCAATGGATCCATTTCGGCGTAATCGTGCTTCTCGTGTTGACGTTTGTGGGCAGCATTTCAAGCCTTAAATTCGAGACTCCGCTGCCGTTCTACCTTACAGCGTCGTACCTGACGTTATTATTATTCAACGTCTTCCTGGTCTCCTCCGTGGCACTCCGGTTTGTCTTTCCGATGATCAGCGTGGAGGGGCAGAGCTTCTGGTCGATGCTCAGCGCCCCGATCTCCCGGGCAAAGATTTATCTCGTAAAACTCGCCATCGCGCTTGTCCCGCTCGGCGGCATCGGCGTTCTCCTGGCCGTATTGTCCCATTGGTCCATCCAGCATTATAAGGAGCTTCCCTGGTTCGCATCGGCTGTGATGATCTGCTCGACAATGACACTGGTGAGCCTGAATCTCACGGCAGGCGCGTACTTCAGCGATTTTCGCGAGAAGAATCCGATCAAAGTCGCTTCTTCACAGAGCGCTACGCTGACGTTTTTGATCAGCATTCTCTATATGACGGTCATGGTCGCAATCTTTTTTGTTCCGTTCAATATGTATTTCTTTCACGCCCTTAAAGGAGGGGAATATAATCCGCAGACTCTCTGGTTCGCGCTCGGCTCGTTCGTCTTTATCTCGGCGGCAATCTCGGTGCTCGCAGTTTCGCTTGGACTGCGAACGATGAAGCGGGACTTCTGATGCGGCTGCAGGCGATTGAAATGATATTGAAATTATGGGGATTTTTAACTATGTTCAACACCACACCACCATGATGAGTTTCAGGATATTTTGGCGCTGCAGGATGCTCATGCTCCTGTTCGCGTGCCTCGCCGCTGGCCGGATTCAGGCCCAGAACCATGAACAGGTTCAGTATTCGGCGGATGCCGACCGCATGTTTTCGGCCGCGCTGAGCCGCTTCCGGGAGGGTTCGTACGAGGAAGCAGGAGCCTCCTTCGACAGTCTCGTTCGCATTACCCCGGCCCATCAGCGGACGACGGCCGCGTACGTCATGTCCGCCAAGTCATTGTTTGAGCTCAAGAATTATCCCGCGTCCCGGGTGCGGGCGCAGGAACTGCTTGACAAGTTTCCCCAATCCGGATACCGCCCCGACATTTACGAGCTCCTGGGCCTCAACGCGATGATGCTGCAGCAGTACGAGGAAGCTGCGAGAATGTTCCTCAAGGCGCGTTCAGCGACGGCCGATTCGGCGGTCGCCGCCGAGTCTGCGTCATATCTTGATCTCCTCCTTTCAGGCCGGCTCGATCCCCAAAGTATTCGCAAGATCTATCGCGAGGTGAACGATCGGAACGGACAGGATCTCCTGGCGCTTGCCCTTGCGGAGAAGTATCACGCAGCGGGGGACGCGAATAATCTTGGAGAGGCTCTCGCAATGATTTCTCCCGGACAGCATAGCCCCGGAGTCGACAAACGCATAAAAAGCCTTCGACAGGATCTGGCCAAAAATGTCGCGATCAAGATCGGAGTGCTTCTTCCATCTGCCTCCTCTTCGGCTCCGGGGGGTATCGGAACGCTTGCGAATGAAGTCTTCGATGGTATCCAGGAAGCCATCGATGAATTTAAAGCATCGAGCCCCGACCTTAACGTCTCTCTCGAGATCAGGAATGTCAACGGTGATGGGGCTTCGCTCTCGGAGGTGCGGGCGTTGGCAGCTTCGCCCGATCTTCTTTGTATCGTGGGCCCGCTCTTCAGCAACCACGCTCTCCAGTACGCGCCAATCGCGGATGAGGAGAAGATCCCGATGATTTCGCCCACCGCTAACGCGAATGATATCGCCGCAAAAAGCCGGTACGTTTTCCAGACAAATCCCGACGTGCGGATGCGCGGCAGAGCAATGGCGCTGTACGCGGTCCGGGAGCTTGGGCTGAAGAAGATCGCCGTGCTCTCCTCTTCGGCGGCGCAGTCGAAACTTCTTGCCGGCGAATTTGCCCGGGAAGCCCGCTCGTTGGGGGCGGAAATTGCCGCGGAAGAAACATACAACAAAGATTCATCCGACCTCAGAGAACAGTTTATGAAGATCCGGGAGGCGGGGGCAACGAGCGAGCCGAGCGTCTCATTTGCGGGAAAGATTACGCGCAAGCAGATCCGGAGCATGGAACGCGCGGGAGCTGACCGTGAGATTCTGGATGAAGCACGCAGGAAAAAGCAAAGCGTTTCGGTAACCAGGCTTTTTGGCCCGCGGGGCAAGAGCATAGCCGATTCGCTCCATCTCCCTCTTGTTGTCTCGCTCGGCGAAACATTCAATCTCGAAGTACCGATCACCGGTATCCAGGGGATTTTTGCCGCTATCGGCGAAAGCGATGAGATCGGCGTTATCGCCTCACAGATGTCCTACTTTAATGTCAATGCGCAATTGCTCGGGAGCGGAGAGTGGTACGATCTCTCGCAACTCGAGGCAAACAAACGGTATGTGGACGGCCTTGTGTTTCTTTCGGATAATTTCGTCCGTCCCCTCGATTCAGCGTACGCGGCGTTCGAGCAATCGTTCGTTCGATTCAAGAAGAAATCTCCCACACGAAATACGCTGTACGGATACGACACGATGAATCTCCTGCTGAGCCATATCCGGGAGGGAGTGCGGTCGAGGCTGCAGATGGCCCGCGCGCTTGAGCAGGAGAAGAACTACCGCGGCGTCCACGGGACGATTACGCTCGATCCCGGAAGAGTGAATTCAAATGTCCATATCCTCAAATTCAAAAATAATGAAGTACTCAATGTAACCGAACTGCACCTCAACTGACACGGGAGGAACCATGTCCAGAACAGGGACGAAGGTCAGCGAACCTTCATTGTACCATTTCAAAATTTCCGATTGGCCAACGAACGAAAGGCCCCGCGAAAAACTTGTGAATCACGGCAGCGGCGCGCTCTCGGATGCCGAGCTCCTTGCGATCATCCTGCGGACGGGAGCGGGACGGGCGACGGCGGTCGATCTCGCAAAAGTGCTGTTGTCGGAATTCGAGTCTCTTCAACGGCTCGCTTCGTGTTCGTTTCAGGATTTCAAAGATTTTCACGGGCTCGGACAGGCCAAGACTGCGGCCATTATCTCCGCCTTCGAACTCGGGCGCAGGGCGGCGTCGCTCCATCGGCTGGGGAAATTTCAGATCCGCACTCCGGAGGATGTCGTGAAAAAATTCCAGCCGCTCATGCGCGATCTTCAACAGGAGAAATTCAACGTGCTCCTGCTCGACAGCGCCAACAACCTCATCCGGGGCGTTGAAATTACCTCCGGAATACTCAACAGTTCCCTCGTCCATCCGCGGGAGGTCTTCAAGCCCGCGATCAAGGAACCGGCCGCCAGCGTCATCCTCCTTCACAACCATCCGAGCGGAAACCCGGAACCCAGCACCGAAGACATCCAGGTCACGCGGCAGATCGCCGAAGCGGGGAAGATTATCGGCATTCCGGTTCATGACCACATTATCATAACTGCCTCTTCCTACACCAGCTTCGCGGAAAGAGGCCTTCTATAAATCATTATACATAATATCGTTAGCTAAGATTTTTCTTGACAAACAGTCTATAATTTGTTATTTTGCGTGTAAATAGTGCACGTTCGCGCATACTACGACACACTAACAGGAGAAAAGAATGAAATTACCGGTAAAGGCTTTTCTGTGGGCTTCGTGCCTTGCGGGAGGGTTCTTGCTTGCAGCCTGTTCGAGCTCGCCTTCTGATGAAGAAATGGCAAAGCTCAACGAGCTGAAATCCCAGGCCTCGCAGCTGGAAGGAAAGGTTGCGGGATTGCAGCGGGACAAAGCAGGAATGGAAAAACAAATTGCTGATAAGAATGCTAAGCTTCAGGAGTGCCAATCTGACCAGGACGCGGTCAAGAAAGCGTTAGGTAAGTGATGAAAACCCTGAAGAACTTTACGATACTCCTTGCGCTTTCGCTGCTCGTGTTGAGCGCGGTCGTTGCGCAGGAAAAAATGACGAAAGATGAATGGCAATCCGAGATGGCGACGTACACGAAGAAGGTCGCCGATCTTGACGCGCAGGCGAAGAAGCTTGCGGCGGACATGGACGGCCTGAAGGCCCAGTCGGACAAGCTCGATGCAGACCTTCGCTCCTGTGAGGATGCGCTGTATGCAATGCTCGGCGTTACCCGCGGAGATGTCGAAGCGTTTAACAAAGAGTTGGCGGACATGGAAAACAGGGTCACGGAGCTCCAGCGTATGTCGGATGCAGAGCTGCTCAATCATCGCGACGAGATCGAGCGCATGAATACACGGCTCGGCGAAATGTCGAAGAGCAAGATCGCGTTGATTCCGCGCTACGGCGCCCGCGTCACAGCCCTCCAGGAAAAAGTGGATGGTTTGATGAAGAGCCTGAACCGGGAAAAGACCTACACCGTGGGCACCTGGTCGCGCGACAGAGACTGCCTCTGGAATATTGCCAAGAAAAAGGATATCTATGCAAACGCATGGATGTGGCCGAAAATCTGGCAGGGGAATCGGGACAAGATCAAAGATCCGGATGTCATTAAGCCGAAAATGGTGCTGAAGATTCCGGAAGGAAAGGAACTCTCCAAGGCGGAGAAATCTGCGGCGAATTCGTACTATCGAAGGAAAGCCGGATCCCAATAAAGGAGTGTCGGAAGTAAAGATACGTTGGTAAGTTACATTTTATATTTCACAAAGCCCTTTGCCGCAGAGATGCGGAGAGGGCTTTTTATTTGAAAGGAGTATCACACTTCATTGGCTGAAAAGAAATTTGTCGCTGAAGGCGTCGACATGGTTCGCCTCCTCGGGCTGAACGATGCAAACCTTCATATGGTCGAAGATCATTTCGACGCTAGCATTACTGTCCGGGGGGACAACATGACGTTCCGGGGAGACAACTCAGAAATAGATAAAATCGAAAAAGTCTTTAAGGAGCTCATCTACATCTTAAACAAAAACGGAGGCATCTCGGTGAACGACGTCGAGACCGTGATCGACCTCGTCTCGCTCAACGGCGATGCCGCCATCCCGAAAAATGTCTCCGCTCAGCTGGGCGCGGACGAAATCGACAGCGTCGTCCTCTTTACCCGCAACGGCATTATCCGGGCGAAGACTGCCGGCCAAAAGGAGTATATCCGGCAGATCAAGAAGAACGATATCGTCTTCGCGGTCGGTCCTGCAGGGACAGGAAAAACATACCTCGCGGTGGCGATGGCGGTTGCGGCTCTCAAGAACCGCGACGTGGTGAAGATCATCCTTGCGCGCCCCGCCGTGGAAGCGGGGGAGAGCCTCGGATTTCTCCCGGGCGATCTCAAGGAAAAGGTCGATCCGTACCTTCGCCCGCTCTATGACGCGCTGGACGATATGATTCCTCCTGAAAAGCTTAAGACGTACATCGAGCGCCGAGTCATCGAGGTCGTACCTCTCGCATATATGCGCGGACGTACGCTGAACAACGCGTTCGTGATTCTCGATGAGGCGCAGAACGCGTCGAGCATGCAGATGAAGATGTTTCTTACGCGGTTGGGTTCGAATTCAAAGGCGATCATCACGGGAGATATCACGCAGATCGATCTGCCTGTGAAGACCGTGTCAGGGCTCGTTCAGATCCAGGATATCCTGAAGGACATCGAGGGAATTCAGTTCACCTATTTCGACAGGAACGATGTCGTCCGCCATAAGCTCGTCAAGGACATCATCGATGCGTACGATAAGTATCATGGTCATAAAGTGGACCCGGCGGGAAAAGGGGACTCCGGCAGGGGCTAGCGTTCCCGCTCCTTCGCTTCGTCCCACAGCTGATCCATTTCTTCGAGGGTCGAAGAATGGAGTTCTTTGTTCTGTTCTTTCAACCTTCGCTCGATGTGTCGAAACCGTGAAATGAATTTATCGACGCTCCTTCGCAGTGCGATTTCGGGATTTATCCCGACAAACCTGGAGTAGTTGACGAGAGCAAACAGGAGGTCGCCGAATTCCTCTTCGGCGTCTCCCTCGGCCCGCTTATCGACGATCTCATGAAGCTCCCCGATTTCCTCTTCCACTTTCTCCCAGGCATCGGCTCCGGTTTTCCAGTCGAAACCGACCTTCGAGGCTTTCTCGGTCAGGCGATGGGCCCGGAGGAGGGCCGGCAGCTGCGCCGGAACGCCGTCCATGAGGGACTCGCGCCCTTCCTGCATCTTTAACTTCTCCCAGTTTTGCTTCACCTCTTCGGCCCCGCTGACCTTTGTATTGCCAAAGATGTGGGGATGCCGGCGCACAAGCTTTTCCGTGATCCCTGTAATGACCTCCGAAAGAGTAAACTCGCCGGTTTCCTCGGCGATGTTTGCGTGAAACACCACGTGGAGGAGAAGGTCGCCGAGCTCCTTCCTGAGCTCAGTGAGGTCGTTGTTATCGATGGATTCAACCACCTCATACGCCTCTTCAATAAGGCTGTGGCGGATCGATGCATGGGATTGCTCCTTGTCCCACGGGCATTCCCTTCGCAGGCGTTTCGTGATTTCGACAAAATGAGAAAATTCTTTTTCCACCATAATAGCAGATGTAAGGTGCAGGTTGTTCAGGTTCGCGTACAGGGTAGTATAGAATTCCGGCCACGCAATTCCAAATGCCTGCGCATCCAACTGCGTTGTGTTCAATTCATTGTAATTTATGTCTAAGTTTTCTATATTGACACGCATTTTAGCCTCGACCATCATTTTCGGATTCCAGGGATGACTCAACGGACGCTCGGAATTATCTTTGTCGTAGTTGCATTTGCCACGAGTTTATACATCATGCGCACTTCCTCCGGAGCCGCTTCCATGCTCCTGCTGAACGGGACGATCTATACCCTTGACGGCAACAATTCCGTCGCGCAGGCGATCGCCCTCAACGGCAACCGTATCCTGGCAACCGGAACGACGGAGGAAATCACCCGCCGTTACAAATCCGACAATGTCATCGATCTTCAGGGGAAAACAGTACTGCCGGGCCTGATCGACGGGCACGGCCATGTCCTCGGCGAAGGGAGCGCGCTGCACAATCTGAATCTCGTCGGCACGAACGCGGCAGAGGAAGTCATCGAAATCGTCAGGAAGCGCGTCGGGTCGGTGCAGCCAGGCGTCTGGATCTCCGGCCGCGGATGGGATCAGAATGACTGGCAGGTCGAGAAATTCCCGGAGGCGTCGCTCCTGGACCGCATTGCGCCGGATAATCCGGTCTATCTTACGAGAATCGACGGTCACGCGATTTGGGTAAACACGAAAGCGATGGACCTTGCCGGCGTTATCGCCCAAACGCCCGATCCGGTCGGCGGCAAAATCATACGGGATGCCGGCGGAAAGCCCACGGGGGTGTTTGTCGATAATGCGATGGATCTTATCGCCCGCGCGGTCCCGCAGCTCACGGACACCGACGTTGAAGAGCGGCTCAAACTGGCGCTCAACGAGTGCGCGAAGCTCGGGATCACCGAGGTCCACGACATGGGGGTCGATGTACAGACGATCCGCACCTACAAGAAGCTCATCGACAACGGTGAATGCCCCGTTCGCGTCTATGCCGCGATCGGCGGTCCCCGGGAAACGGGCAACCGGTACGTAGAGTCCGGCGAACAAATTCCCGCGGAAACATGGAACACCTATCTGAAGCTGGGGCGGGAGATCGGCTACGGCAACGGCATGTTAACGGTCCGCGCCGTTAAGCTCTATGCGGATGGGGCACTCGGTTCACGCGGGGCGGCCCTACTGGATTCCTATTCCGACGATCCCGGCAACAGGGGGCTGACAGTGACAACCGAAGCAGACCTTGAAATAATTTGTCGCCAGGCGGAAGAGAATGGGTTCCAGGTCTGCGTCCACGCGATCGGCGACCGCGGAAACGATATCGTCCTGAATGTCTACGAAAAAGTCCTTCAATCGCACGACAAGGCTGCGCCGCTCCGCTGGCGCATCGAACATGCCCAGGTCCTCGCGCCGTCAGACATCCCCCGGTTCGCACGGCTTGGAATCATCCCAAGCATGCAGCCGACCCACGCGACCTCCGATATGTATTGGGCGGAAGCACGCCTCGGCGCTGAGAGAGTCAAGGGGGCCTATGCGTGGAGATCTCTCATGCAGAACGGTTCGATCATTGTCGGCGGATCCGATTTTCCAGTCGAAGGAGTGAATCCCCTCTGGGGAATCTATGCAGCGATAACGCGCAGCGATAAATCGGGATACCCGCAGGACGGATGGTATCCGGAGCAAAAGATGACCCGCGAAGAGGCGGCGCGCGCGTTTTCCCAGTGGGCGGCATACGGAGCGTTTGAGGAGAATATGAAAGGTACACTCGAACCGGGGAAATGGGCCGACATCACGATTCTCTCGAAGGACATCATGACCGTTCCTCCCCGGGATATTCTTACGACCGAAGTCGAGATGACGATCGTGGGAGGAAATATCGTATACAAAAAACTTCCAATAGCCCAGTAATCTGTACATCTTATTGTTGAACATGTTTAAACGCCGACTATTCACGCCTGGACCCACCCCCGTCCCCGAGAAGGTGATGTTGAGGATGGCGGAGCCGATCATTCATCATCGCAGTCCTGAGTTCAATGAAATCCTCACCCGCGTCAACAAGAATCTCCAATATCTTTTTCAGACAAGCCAGCCCGTCCTTACGCTGACCTGTTCCGGTACCGGAGGTGTCGAAGCCACCGTGGTGAGCCTGTTTTCACCCGGCGATCCAATCATCGCTGTGAACGGAGGCAAGTTCGGCGAGCGATGGGTAAAAATGCCGATTACATTCGGGCTCAACGTCACGGAAATAAAGGTGGAATGGGGGAAGGCGCCGACTGCCGCACAATTGCAGGAAGCACTCAACAAGACTCCCGGCGCCAAAGCCGTTTATCTGACGCACAGCGAAACATCGACGGGAACGTGTACCGACGTCAGGAGCCTTTCAAAAGTCATTCGCGATCATTCATCGGCGCTGGTGTGCGTGGACGGAATCACGGCGATCGGGGCGCATGAGATGCGGTTCGACGAGTGGGGCATCGATGTCTGCGTCACCGGGTCCCAAAAAGGGCTCATGATCCCGCCCGGATTGGCGTTCGTCGCCCTCAGCAAGCGCGCGGTCGCTGCCATGCAAAGTTCGAAGATGCCGAAGTTTTACTTCGATCTGAAGAAAGCATTGGCATCGTACGAAAAGAACGATACCCCATGGACTCCCGCGGCCTCGTTGATCATCGGAGTAGATACTGCTCTCGAGATGATTCGCGCGGAAACCGTAGAGCATGTCTGGAAGCGGCATGAACGGATGGCAAACGCAATCCGCCAGGGCGTAGTTGCACTGGGACTGCGTTTGTTCTCCGAACATCCTTCGTTCGCAGTGACGCCTGTGTGGCTTCCGGAGACAGTCGATTGGAAACTGTTCAATAAGACGCTGAAGAACGATTATGGTATCACGGTAGCCGGCGGCCAGGACGATTATACAGGTAAAATATTTCGTATTTCTCATCTGGGCTATTACGATGAATTCGATATGGTCTCCGTCATCGCGGCAATCGAGCGCGCCCTTCACGACTGCAAATGGAAATTTGAGCCGGGCGCAGGCGTGAAGGCCGTCCAGACATATTTCCTGGCGTCGCAATGAGCGCGTCATTGAAAATTCTCATTACAGATCAGGTGGATGAGCGGTGCTGCGGGATCCTGCAGTCCGAAGGTTTTGCCGTCGAGTATAAACCGGGCCTGCCTGCCGAAGAGATCCGGAAGTCGATCGCGGGCGCGTCGGCACTTATCGTGCGAAGCCAGACAACTGTGGATGCTGCGATCCTGGAGGCGGGAAAAATGCTGAAGGTTGTCGGGAGGGCCGGGGCAGGAGTCGATAATATCGACGTCGATGCAGCAACGAGGCTGGGGGTCATCGTCATGAATACGCCCGGCGGGAATACAATCTCCACGGCGGAACATACAATCTCGATGATGATGGCGATGGCCCGCAACATTCCACAGGCAGACATGAGCCTGCGGCAGGGGAAGTGGGAGCGAAAAAAATTCACCGGCACCGAGCTCCACGGAAAGACGATCGGCATCGTGGGATTGGGAAAAGTTGGCCTTGAGGTGGGAAAGCGCTGTCTTGCCTTCGAAATGACGGTGATTGCGTACGATCCTGTCCTCTCTCCGGAAATCGCCTCGAAGTACGGCATCGAACTCGTCGAATTAGCTGAAGTCTTTCGAAGATCTGATTTCATTACGCTCCATTCCCCCCTCACCGATGAGACCAGAAACATCCTGAACAGCGCATCACTCGCGAAGTGCAAAAGGGGAGTCAGGATAATTAATTGTGCTCGCGGCGGGATTGTGGATGAAAAGGCGTTGCTGGCTGCGTTGAACGAGGGATCCGTAGCCGGGGCGGCTCTCGACGTGTTCGAGGAGGAACCTCCAAAGAATTCCCCGCTCGTACAGCATCCTCATGTTGTCGCCACGCCCCATCTGGGGGCGTCTACCGAGGAGGCTCAGGAAAAGGTTGCGATTCAGATCGCCCACCAGGTTGCAGACCTTCTGCACGACCGGGGAATAGCGGGCTCTGTGAACGCTGATACCATCCGCCTTGCCCAGAAAAAAGAGCTGCGTCCCTACATGCTTCTCGCGGAAAAAATGGGGTCTCTTCTCGGCCAGCTCAAGAAAGGGAAGCTGCAGGGCATTTCCGTTTCCGCAACGGGAAAAATTCTCGAAGAATCGATTTCGGCGGTTGGCGCCGCGGTGCTCAAGGGTGCGATCGAGAAAACTGTGTTCGAGCCGGTGAATTACCTCAGCGCTCCGCTCGTGGCGCGCGAGCGCGGAATCAAGGCGGACTTCCGGGTCAGAGAATCCCACTCTGTCTATGCTCAGATGATAACCGTGCAGTACACGACCGATAAGGAATCCAACACGCTTTCCGGGACGATCTTCGGGACCGATGACGAACGAATTGTTGAGATGAACGGGTTCTTCGTCGAGGTAAAGCCGGAAGGCTGGTTACTCTTTTATTCGAATATCGATCGTCCGGGTATGGTCGCCGGGGTCAGCGGAATACTGGCAAACGGGCAGATTAACATCGCCCGCCTGTCACTGGGCAGGTTCGGTATCGGCAAGGGGGCACTCACGGTCGTCTCCACAGACTCGCCCATCCCGGAGGCGATTTTGAAGCAAATCAGCGCACTTCCCGGGGTTGAGGATGTGCGGTCTGCGATACTGTAAAGCCATTACTCTCATGTAGTGAATATTTTTCTTCTCAAGTAAAACTTGACAAGAGAGTTTCCATTTGCTATATTTGCCTCAAGAGCGCCTTATGAAATGGCATGGTTTAAAGAACGAGAGAGGCTTCCATTAACCGTTGTTATTACCTTCCTACACGATCATGATTTTTATGCTTCGAAATCTGGCTTGTACTACATCCCAAAGTTATTTTTCCGTCACTCATAATTTTATAAACGAACAGCTGCCGAGTTGTTAACTCTCAATCTATCTCGGAAGGAGAAATCCGATATGCGTAAACTTAGTCTCTATATTGCTATTCTCATGATCGTTCCCGGTATAATGTTCGCCGCGGGCACGGGAAAAATCAAAGGAAAGGTCGTCGACAAGAACACGAAGGAAGCTCTCGTCGGCGCCACCGTCACTGTGACGGGAACCTCTCTTGGAGCCTCTACCGACGTTGAAGGAAACTATACAATCCTCAACGTTCCGGCGGGCACCTACATACTAAAGTCGAGCTATGTCGGCTATCAGGCTATTACGCTGACCGACGTGCGCGTCAATACCGACCTTACGACGGAAGCAAGTTTCGAGCTCCCCGGGGAGGGCGTCACCGTTCCCACGGTGGAGATCCGGGCGGAGCGTCCGCTCGTGAACAAAAACGCGACGAACGCGGTACGTATCACAACCAGCTCCGACATTGATGCATTACCCACCCGCGGAATAAACAACGTTATCGCGCTGTCCCCCGGAGTCGTGCTTCAGGATAACACAGTCTTTATTCGCGGAGGCAGACAGGACGAAGTCGGGTTCTATCTCGACGGCGTTTCCATCACCAACCCCATGGCCGGCGGACGAGCAGTTACTCTGGTCCAGGATGCCGTCGAGGAAATTCAGGTTCAGGCCGGCGGATACAACGCGGAATTCGGCGGAGCGAATGCCGGAATTATTCAACAGCAATTGAAGAGCGGTACATCGGATCTTAAATTGGCTTTGCAGTATTATACCGATAACCTTGCCTTCAAGAGCCGCGATAACGCCTATAACGGTCAGAAGAATTGGCTGGGAGCGTATCAGTACGGTTATGACGAAATGACGGCGACGGCCAGCGGCCCTCTTAGCGGACAGAAAATAAAATTCTTCGGCCTGTTTAACTATCTGTATAATCGTGACGTAAGCCCCCAGCCATATCCGGGTATTGCACTTGGAAAGATTGGCGACCCGGTAACAGGAGACACGGTCGATCTTCGGTATCCGGCAGGGCCGGGTCTCGGCAATTCTCTGAATCAGTTTACGTACACAGGTACATTATCGGTCGATTTGAATCCTATTAATCTGCGGTTCGGCGGTACGTATACGACCAATACTTCATACAGCGCCTTTAGCGCGGCTCGTGTCGCCGGCAATATTGCGAATTTCATGAACACCGCACGCAACGAACAGATCGATACGAAGAACGGTTCTGCGAATCTTAAGCTGACCCACTTGCTCTCGCAAAATACCTTCTATGAATTGACGTTTGGGTACTTCCGCCAACAGAGCAATACGTTTGATCCCATCCTCGGCGATAACTTCCTCGGATACGGCGACAGCGTTGCAAACGCTGAGGCCGGCGTCATTTGGAACCGTGCCCCGGGGGATCCGACCGGCAGATTTACACGCCTTGCGAAGACAGATATTTCCATCTTTTCGTTCAATGCCCCCGGCGACGTCATCGCTGACTTTGTGAAGTTCAAGAGAGAAAATCTCTCATTCACCGGCGGTTTCACGTCACAGGTCAACGCACAGCACCTCATCAAGTTTGGCGGAGAATATAATCGCTACACGATACGGAATTACAGTTTCGGAAATGAAGGAGTATTCGCACTCCCGGGCCTGATCTACCAGAATAGTCTGCTTGCCGATTCAGATCCCCAAAAGCAGACTCTCGAACAGATCTATGTCAATCGCGGAGTAAATAATTTCGGTTACGATGTCTTTGGCAACGAGATTTCCACCTCCGGCGGGATACAGGATGCCAAACACCCGGTGTTCGGGGCGATTTATTTTCAGGATAAAATCGAATATTCCGATCTCGTGATCAATGCCGGCATCCGGTACGATTACATTAATACCGATAACAAGAATTTTATTGATCCGACCTTCCCGGATGCGTCGATCAACAAGCAAACCGGCGCCCTTAATCCGGACGGCTTTGTGGATGTTCCCAGCTTTAGCGCAATCAGCCCCAGGATCGGTCTTTCGTTCCCTGTCACTGATCGGACAGTGTTCCATACACAGTTTGGCAAGTTCGTCCAGCAGTCCCGGCTGAGAGATATTTACCAGGGCCTCTATGCGACGGGTTCGAATATCCGCGGCGGTTTCTTCATCGGGGCGCCGGTGGGATTCGATGTCCGCCCGACCCGAACGACGCAGTATGAAATCGGCTTTACGCAGCAGATCAGCGACTTCGCGTCGTTTGACATCACGGGATACTATAAAGATATCCTTGATCAGATCGTTTACGACCAGGTCTACACGCGGACAGGTTCGGCCTTCGGTGCGTATGCGGTATTGCGCAACGGAGACTTCGCGACGACCAAAGGCGTGGAACTGACGCTGAATATGCGGAGGCAGAAGCGCGTACAATTGAACGCATCGGTCTCATTCCAGGATGCGCAGGGAACAGGATCGTTCCCGAACTCAAACCGCGGAATTGTCGCGGCACCGCTGGACGGAGTCACGATCTTCCGGCCGCAGTATGTGACACCGCTTGAATTTAACAACGCGGTACGCGGGAATTTCAACGTCGACTATCATTACGGCAAAAACGATGGCCCGACTATTCTCCAGCGATTCGGAGGATCATTGCTGTTCTCATTCAACAGCGGCCACCCGTACACGCGCGGAATCGGCGGAGCTGATCTTGAAGGCGATGCCCGTGACCGCCAGCCGATAGAGGCTCTCAACAGCTCGACGACGCCATGGGTGTTCCAGGTTGACGCCCGGTTGGACAAGTCGTTCGACCTGATGGATCGCCTGTCTGCGACAATTTATTTCCAGGTTATCAATTTATTTGATACGCGGAACATTCAGAACGTCTTCCTCCGCACTGGCTCACCGAATGACGACGGATATCTCAGGACTCAGAACTATTCTTCCGACTACGCCGCACTCTATCGCGCCATCAACGTAGATTACTACGAGCAATACCAGAATGCCCCGTTCCTGGGAACGGTACCGTTCTTCTACGGCCCTCCACGCCAGTTCAGGCTTGGAATCAGGTTGGAATATTAGAGAAGCCAATACTCTGAAAAGAAACTAAATCTTATACCAGGAGTGATGAACATGAAAATAAAAATAGTTAATTGGCTCACCGTATTGACGTTATTCGGGATCTTGGTTCTGCAGGCTGATGCGGCGGACAAGCGTCCGGGCCAGCCGCGGTCCGTTAGTAAAATTAACGGCTCCCCGGTCTATACATATTTCAATATCAATAACTTATCAACCGTCCTGCGCAATGATGGCGTGGCTGATATTGATGCGCAGGAACAGAATTCCGGATTAGTCTTTCCGAAGGGAAGCAGAAAAACTGCAGCCTTTCAAACGGGGTTCCTGTGGGGCGGCAAGGTTAACGGGGAAATACGCGTCGGCGGTTCGTCGTACCGCACCGGATTGCAGCCGGGAAAAATTATCAGCCCCGGTAATTCAGAAGATCCGAATCTTCCCAAGAATAGAATCTATCGGGTGCGAAGGGATGTATTTCCCGGCGGCCCGACTGTAAGTTTTGCCTCTGAAATTTCAGACGAAGGGGGCAGCGCCGATGCTATTCGCGCGCAATACGAAAAGGACTGGACTGAATGGCCGGTGGCCGATGGCGCTCCGTTCTATGATGCGAATGGTGACGGCATCTTAACGCCGGCTGAAGGCGATTACCCGGGCTTTCCGGGCGCCGACCAGACAATCTGGTTTGTCTGTAACGATAATAACTCGGGCGCGACAACACAACTGTACGGCGCCACGCCGATGGGAATCGAAATGCAGGTTACGATCTGGGGATATTCCCAGCAAGGCTCGCTCGGGAATATGTTCTTCAAGAAATATCTCCTGATCAACAAAGGATCCAATCCTATTGACGAAATGTACGTTTCGCAGTGGTCGGATGTTGACCTCGGGAATTCCACCGATGATTACTCCGGTTGCGACACGTCGCTGAGCCTTGGATACACCTACAACGCGACGGCCGATGATGCTACATATGATCCGCTGCCTCCGCCCGTGACAGGATTTGATTTCTTTCAGGGTCCGGTCGTTTCCTCTCCCGGTGATTCTGCGATCTTCGGCGGAAAGAGGATCTACGACAAAAAGAATTTGCCGATGACCGCGTTTTATTATTTTGCCCGTGGCGACGCCACGGTGACAGATCCGGTTCAGGGGTCATATTCTGAAGGGGCCCTGCGGTTCTACAACTTCTTCCAGGGAAAAATAGGATTAACAGGCCAACCCTTTACGGATCCCAATACCGGAAACCCCACAAGTTTCGCCCTCGCGGGAGATCCCGTGGCGGGAACAGGCTGGGTCGACGGTCAACTTCTTCCTGCCGGAGACCGGCGCCAGGGGTCAGCCTCAGGACCGTTTACGATGGCAGTGGGCGATACGCAGGAAGTTGTCGTTGCGGAAATTTGCGCCGGCGCAATTCCCGGTGTTGATCACCTCTCCTGTATCAGTCTTCTGAAATATTTTGACAAATCGGCGCAGATCGCCTACGATAATTTCTTCAATATCCCGGCAGCGCCGCCGCCTCCCAAGGTAACAGCGTCTGAATACAATAAAGAAATCGTTCTCGTATGGGGTGGCGACGCAGCAGCCGTTCAGGCGACCGAAAACGCAAGCTCCGCGGGATATACATTCCAGGGATATAATGTTTATCAGCTTCCGTCTGTTTCGGCGACCAAAGATAGAGGTCGCAGAATAGCGACATTTGACATAAAGGATGGCATCGGGATCATCAAGGATCAGGTTTTCGATCCTTTGACAGGCGCGCTCGTGGAACAGGTTGCGCAGGTAGGGACCGATCAGGGAATCAGCAGAAACCTCGACATTACGAACGATGTGCTGAAAGGCGGCGTCCCTCTCGTCAACGGTATCAGGTATTATTTCGCGGTTACCGCCTATAGTTATAATCCCGATCCGAATGCCGTTCCCAATAACCTTGAAACTCCTCTTACGATCATTACGGTGACACCGCATCAACCCGATCCCGGTGTCAGTTATCAGGGAAGGGGAGGTGATACGGTTGCGGTTCAGCATACATCGTCCGGAAATGTGAGTGAAGGATCGGTTCTTCCGATTATTATCGATCCTGCCAAGAACACGGGTCATACATATAAAATCGTATTCGATACCGCTGGTGGTACATTCCATTGGAACGTCATTGACGTTACAGCCGGCAACGTCGTCGTGCTCGCGAACCAGACAAACCAATCGGGCGACGCAAACTACGCGATCATTGATGGCATACAGATCAAGGTTCTCGGACCACCGCCGGGAATGAAAGACTGGGCGATTCCGAATGGGTTACGGCGATGGACGTTTGCCGACGCGGACGGAAACGGGTTTGAGGGATTTTTGGGAGCGATGGGATATGATGCGCCGAGTCATTTCTTTAACGGCGTCGACCTTACCGTGAAGCCCGATGAACTCAGGAACACCTTAATCAAACTCGCCACAGCAAGCTCGTCCGCCAGCACAAATCCGAATAATACATCGGAACCGTACGGCGGCTGGGATGAAAATACTGTCACCGACACATTGTTCTCATACGGGTACCGTTATTTACGAAGCGCAACGGCTGCGCCGGCTGTCCCGGCATTTGCACCGTATATCGTGAACGCGACTGCGGGCTATCCGTTCCAGGATTACAAGAGAGGCGTACCGTTTGCCGCGTATAACGCGGAGACGAATCCCCCGACACGCCTGGCGGTTGGATTTTTCGAAAATAATCAACCATTCGGACTCGTTGACGGCAAGTACTGGCCGCCGCCGAATGGAGTTGGAGTGACGAATACGCAGGGTGACGGGCCTCGTGAGTGGTTCTTTATTTTCAACACCCCGTACACCGGCGCTACTCCTGATCCCGCACTCGAGGGGAATATGCTTACAGATCCGCTGCCTGTCATGTGGTGGGGTACGCCGAATCGCCGGGGAGGTGCGGACTTCACTGCCGGTGATGAATTCCTCATTCTGGCGAATCATCCGAACACGATCGCGGACGTGTTTACATTCACCGCGCCTGGAGTGACGCACGATAAAGCCGCTGCAATTCAGGACGTCGACAAGATTGTCGTGTTCCCGAACCCGTATTATGCGATCAATACCGAGGAGCTGAATAAGTATCAGCGTTTCGTCACATTCAGCCATCTGCCGGAACGCGCGACGCTGCGCATCTTCAACCTCGCGGGAGTCCTGGTACGGACGGTCGAAAAAACGACTGCCGGACAATTCCAGCGCTGGGATCTTGCAAATGAGTCCGGATTGCCGGTCGCGAGCGGAATCTATATCGCGTATATCGAAATGCCCGACCTGGGTGTCACAAAGATCGTGAAATTTGCGATCATACAGGAACGACAGTTCCTCGATAGATTTTAGGTTCTACTCTAACGAACAGAATCAGAAAATTGAACCCTTTAAACAAGGAGCAACATATGAAACGGATCTGGTGTATGATACTCGTTAGTGTATGCATGCTGCAGTATGCATACGGTTCTGGCGGAAACCGGACAGGTACCGGCGGCGCAGGCCAGCTGATTATCCCGGTGGGCGCCCGTGACCTGGCCATGGCCGGCTCTTCGGTCTCGACGACCACAGGGATTGAAGCGCTGTACTGGAATCCTGCCGGCATCACAAAGTCGACGAATTCTACAAATGTCATGTTCTCGCACATGTCGTATATCGCCGACATCGGCGTTGAGTACGGCGCCATCGCGACGAACTTCGAAGGTATCGGGACATTCGCTTTAAGCGTGAAATCTCTTTCCATCGGCGACATGCTCGTGACGACAACGAACGATCCCGACGGGACCGGTCAGACATTCTCACCTCAGTTCTTTACGGTGGGCGCCTCATTTGCCCGCCGCCTGAGCGACAGAATCTCCGTCGGATTGACGACGAGCCTGGTCGGCGAACGTATCGCCGATGTGAGCTCGAACGGCGTATCGTTCACCGTCGGCGTCAGCTATGATAATCTTGCGAGCGTGAACGGCCTTAGCCTTGGAGTTGTGGTAAAGAATGTCGGGCCTCAGATGACGTATACGGGCCCCGGGCTCTATGCCCAGGGTGCATCACCCGGCCAGAATAGCGGTGAAAATTTTCTTTCACGCGAAGCCGCTCCGTTCGATCTCCCCTCATCGATCGAATTTGGGGTAGGATATCGCTACGCGATTGCCAGTAACAGTGATTTGCAGTTCTCGGGCACCTTCCAGAATAATAACTTCTCCGGAGACGAGTATAAAGGAGGGCTTGAATACGGCTACAATAATAATTTCTTTGTCCGCGCAGGATACATGGGGTCGCCGTCTTCGCAAAGCCCCGACTATATCTATGGATTTACCGGCGGCGTCGGCATTGCGTACGCGTTTGAAGGCACCGAGCTCTCGTTTGACTATGCCTACCGCGCGGTAAAGTACTTCGACGGAAATCATATCGTTTCCATCAAAGTAGGATTCTAACGACGGACTGAATTGTACTAGAGTTGTTTGTGTGAAGTGGTTTTTGTTGTGCGCGATCGCCGCTCTCCTTACGAGCGGCGATTGTTATCCCGGAGGCGGGCAGCAGGTCACAAAGTTTGCTGATTCAACGTTTGTCCGTGCGCAAGCACTTGCCGTTGATCAGTACAACCAGGTATTTGTTCTTGACGCAGGTACAAGCCAGGTACTCAAACTCTCTGCACCAGGCGAGGTCAGTGCACATGTAGGAGGCTACGGTTGGACAGGACTCTCGCTTGATCAACCATCGGATGTAACCACCATTAACGGTTTGGATGTCTTCGTCGCTGATTACGGAAACCACCGGATCCAGCGATTCGACCGGAATCTTAGCCTCATATCATCATTTCCCACGGGCGCTGAAGAATCCTCGCCCAGAAGTTTTGGCTATCCCCGAAGCGCGGCGGAAGGCCCCGGTGGAGCGTTGTATGTAACTGACGGTGAAAACAACCGTATGCTCCGCATCGATCTCGACGGCACACTTCGCTTTTTTGGCGGCCTTGATGCATCTGCCGGAAAACTCCATCATCCCGGCCGTGTTCGAATCAATTCGGACGAATTAGTGTTCGTGCAGGATTCCAATATGGTCGTAACGTATGATCGTTTCGGGAATTATGTCCGGACGTTCGGCCCGGGGCTTTTCAGAGACCTGAAGGCGTTCACGTTCGACAGAGACACAATGTACGCGTTGGACAGCTGCAGCCTATTACGGATAAGCGAACGCGGCGGACTCATTGATTCCTGCCGGGACGTTTGTTTGTTCCTCAACGATCCGCCTCCGCAGGTTGTCGACGTGGCGATTCAGGGGGGGACATGTTATTTGCTTACGCTTCACGAGTTGTATATCGTAGAGATCGATCGGTTGTTCAATTCCCGTCAACGACGGGACTAAATAAACAATTACACATTATTTCAAAAGGAGGGTGGTATGCCGGGCAAGAGTCTTAACAAAGTGACGCTCATCGGTAATCTGGGGAAAGATCCTGAGGTGAGCTACACCGCTTCAGGCGTCGCGGTCGCAAAATTTTCAATCGCTACAAACGAACGGTGGAAGGACCAGGAGGGGAATGCCCAGGAGCGGACCGAATGGCATAATATTGTGGCATGGAGGAAGCTGGCGGAAATTTGCGGCCAGTACCTGAAAAAAGGGGGCAAAGTGTATCTCGAAGGGAAGCTTCAGACCCGCTCATGGGACGACAAAAATACAGGCCAGAAACGCTATACAACCGAAATCATTGCCGACGATCTCATTATGCTCGATTCACGAGGCATGGGAGGCGGCAGCAGTGAAGAACCGTCCCAGCCCATGAGAGAAGAGTCGCATGAACCGCAGAAAGATGATTTACCATTCTGATAATATAGTACGCTAGCACGCAAGTGCGCATGTCTCCCATTCGACTCATAGTAATTATTCATCTCCTTTTGCTCGTCGGAATCCACCAGGGCTCCGGCGCGTCCCGTTCGCAGGAACGGGCGAAGCATGCGATGGTTGTTTCCGCCGACCGCCTTGCCTCGCAGGTTGGTGTAGATATCTTGCGGCGCGGAGGTAACGCTGTTGATGCGGCAGTCGCAGTAGGATTCACGCTTTCTGTCGTCTATCCGGAGGCGGGCAATATCGGCGGAGGCGGGTTTATGCTCATACGGAAGCACGACGGCACCGCGATTGCGATAGATTTCCGGGAAAAAGCCCCGGGACATGCCACTGAAAAAATGTATCTGGACAGTCTCGGCAACGTTACGGATAAAAGCGTCGACGGACAGCTTGCGGTGGGGGTCCCGGGTACCGTCGCTGGATTTGTCAAAGCGCTGGATGAATTCGGGACAATGAAACTCGCCGACGTCATCCAACCGGCGATCGACCTGGCCGAAAATGGTTATCCCGTCGACTACCGGCTGGCCGGCTCGTTTGAAGATTATAAAGAATCTCTCATGAAGTTCCCCTCTACGGTTAAAGCGTTTACCAGGAATGGCCAATTGTATTCGGAGGGAGATGAACTGCGACAGCCTGAGCTTGCAGCAACGCTGCGCCGGATCCAGAAGCATGGGAGGGAAGGTTTTTATGAGGGCGAGACCGCGCAGCGCATCGTCGACGAAATACAGCGTGGGGGCGGAATCCTGACATTGGATGACCTCAGGAATTACCGGGCTGAAAAGCGAAATGGTTTGCAGTTCAGTTACCGGAATTATGAAATCGTTTCGATGCCTCCGCCGAGCTCCGGCGGGATTTGCCTTGCCGAGCTTTTTAAGCTTGTTGAGGGCTTTGATCTCTCGTCGATGGGCTCCCATTCCTCACAGAGCGTACACGTCATGACCGAAGCGATGAAGCGCGTGTACGCGGACCGTGCCGAATATATGGGAGATCCGGATCAAGTCGAGGTTCCGGTGGAGAAGCTCGTCTCAAAGACATATGCCGACCGGCGGCGGAAGGAGATCGATCTGCAGCATGCATCTCAGTCTTCGCTCGTCAAATACGGAGACCTCCAGGCCGCGGAGAGCGATAATACGACGCATTATTGTGTGATCGACAAGGATGGCAACGCGGTTTCGACAACGTACACCTTGAACGATCTCTTCGGCAGCAAGGTCGTTGTCGACGGAGCAGGGTTTTTCCTGAACGACGAAATGGATGATTTCAGCTCCAAACCCGGTGCGCCGAACGTTTACGGATTGATTGGCGGTTACGCAAATGCCATCGCGCCCAACAAGCGCATGCTGAGTTCGATGTCCCCGACAATTCTTCTCAAGGATCATAAACCCGTCATGATCCTGGGCGCCCGGGGAGGATCGCGGATCATTACTTCGGTCTTTGAAGCGATCGTCAACATTGTGGATTTCGGAATGAACGGGCAGGAGGCCGTGGACCAGCCGAGGTTTCACCACCAGTGGCTGCCGGATACCTTGATGTATGAGAAGAACTGCCTCCCTGCGGATGTCGTAGAAAATCTTGAGCGCCGCGGCCATATCGCGCGTGAGAAGCAGGGTGCCACAGGTCAGCTGGAAGCAATTTACATTGACAACGAAAAAGGTATTATTTACGGAGCCCCCGATCCGCGCGAAGGGGGAGTAGCTGTCGGGTATTAAGTTGGTTCACAAAGACGTTGATTCCTATATTGAAGCTTTCCCCCCACAAGCCCGCCTCATCCTTAAAGCTCTTCGTAAACTCATAAAATTGTCTACTCCCGGCGTTGAAGAAAAAATAAGCTGGGGAGTGCCGTTTTACAGGTGCCATGGCCCGATCGGAGGATTCGCCGTTTATAAGACCCATGTAAGCTTCGGCATAGCGGCAGATCTTCGATCTCAGGACAGGGAGGATCTCAAGCGCAACGGTTACAAAACGGGGAAAAAGACTCTGCAGATAAAGTTCGGTCAAAAGGTGCCGTCAGCGATTATTAAGCGAATCGTAAGGGCTCAGAGCGGACAAATTCGATCAGGACCTGACGTGTAAATGTATCCCCGCGCAATATGACTATCGGTCAACTTCCCGTCTTCCCCCGACGTTGACAGCTTCTCACGATCCCAACTTCTCGACGCCTCCTTGACTTCATCGCCTAATAGAAGTATATTATTTCACATTTGTACATCATGCCGGTGACCCGTCAAGTATGACGGAGGGAATTCCGTGAGTCCCCCAAAAGACAAATCGGAAGCTGCCCCGCAACTGTAATTTCCACTGTTGCTGTCATCATACGTCACTGTTCCGCCGGGCGGAATGGGAAGACGATGACAGAATGGAATAAGCCAGGAGACCGACCTGCATGAGAGCCCCGATCCATCGATCGGCGGTATATCACTTTCGCGGGAAGGTGGGTCAGCATGATTACTCTTTGGTGCCCCATCATTCTTCGAAGATTGTTCTTCGGCGAAGGTTGGGGTTTTCTTTTTTCATCACGTATTACGAGGGGTAATATCATGTGCATGCGATTTTTGTCAGGCTGTATCGTTCTTCATCTCCTTCTCATCGGTTCGTCCTTCGGCCAGGACGCGGATTCGACAAAAAATTACCAGGTCGGCGAAGTCGTTATTACGGCGACGCGCTCCCAGATTCCGCTTGCAGATTCTCCATCCCAGATGGACCTTATCCAGAAAGAAGAGCTCCGCACGGTCAATGGTTCGACTGTTGCCGACGCGCTTCTTCAGGAAACCGCGATGTTTCTCAGGCAATACGGCGCAACCGGCGCGCTCCGGACGCTCTCGCTTCGCGGGGGCGCTTCAGAACATGCCCTCGTGCTTGTCAACGGAAACCGGGTGAACAGTTTTCAAAATGGGCTCGTCGACCTGAGCCTGTTTCCGCTGTCCGGGGTTGATCGTATCGAGGTGCTTCATGGCGGCAGTTCGGCACTCTACGGTGCTGATGCCCTTGGTGGCGTCGTAAATATTCTCACAAGCCAGCCCAATGGAGAAACACACGTTCGCACGGAGGCCGCAGTCGGCTCATTCGGTTATGAGCGCTACGCTGCCGAAGGGGAGTCAAACATCGGCAACTTCGGACTCCTTGCCGGATACAGCGGCGAGCGGGCGCGGAACGACTTTCCGTTTATTCCTGACGGCGCCGATACTGCCGTCAATCGGCAGAACTCGGATTATACGGCGCACCAGTATTATGCCAACGCTTCGTACCAGATCGATGGACAATCTCAGATGAACCTCTCGACTCACTACGTGGCCGCGGATCGGGGAACTCCGGGTCCGTTCAGCCCCCTTGCGCGTCAAAGCGATGATAACGTGGATTGTTCGATCGGATTCAACCGCACGGACGAAACCGGGACAGCCTGGAATATTGCCGCGAGTCTCCGGTACAGCCTGCAGGACTACGTCGACCCCAATCCTTTCTTTCCGTATCAAACGTTTTACAAAACTCTCTACGGAAGCGTGAATCCGCAGGTTCGTTTCTTCCTTTCATCTCATGATCTCGTGACGATCGGTGGAGAGCTGAGCGAGGGAACATTGGAGAGCCCCGATTTCGACACGAAAGTGGTGAGGGTTCAAAAAGCGCTCTATCTTTCGCATGAGTCGAGGTTCGATTTCAGCAGGAATTTGTTCAACCGGCTCATCGTCTACGAAACCATTCGTTACGACCGCATCTCGGATGTCGATGTGGCTCTTACCCCGAAATTCGGGGCGAACCTGGCCCTGACACGGGTCGGTGATATCAGGCTGAGGGGGAGCATCGGCCAAAGCTTCCGTTCTCCGTCGTTTAACGATCTGTATTATCGCGGGTTCAGCAACCCGAATCTGAAAGCTGAGCGGTCGACAAGCTTCGATGCCGGATTTACCTCGACATTTGTCTGGGGCGGTGTCCATTCGATTGAGTACACATATTTTCATCAGGATATCGACGATCGCATCATCTTCGATCTTACGACATTTCTGCCGATGAACATTGGAAAAGTTCTTTCCACCGGCAGCGAGGTAAAGTATAACGGCAGTTTCTTTCGCGGGAAAGCAACGTTCGGATTGAACTACGCGTTTACGGATGCCCGGAAAAAGAACGCCGACGTTCCGAATGATCCGACGTTCGACCATCAGTTGGCAAATGCGCCAACCGATGTCGTCAATATTTCGGCAGGGGTTGTCCTCAACCCGCTCGTACTCAATGTATCGCATGCCATTGTGGGATCGAGATACCTTACCCTGGATCATACCGCGTCAATGCCGTCGTACAGAGTCACCAATCTAGGGGTTGTCATACGGCAGCCCTTTGCCTCCTGGAAGATCATTGCAAAAGGGGAGGTGAACAATATCTTCGACAATGATTACGAGGTCATTAGAGGTTACCCTATGCCGAAGAGAAATTATCGGCTCACGCTCGGCCTGGAATACTAATCACTTGCGTGCCACTGAATACTTTTGTATAATCAAATTGAAAGGAGAACTTATGTCCCGATATCTCATAGCTTTTGTACTGATTTTGATGGCGGCACTCTCGCGCCTTCTGCCGCATCCTCCGAATTTTGCTCCCATTACGGCACTCGCGCTGTTCGGGGGCGTGTATCTCGAGAAGAAACATTCCTTCATAGTCCCAATCGCGGCAATCCTCATCAGCGATTATTTCATCGGGTTCTACACCGGCATGGTGTGGGTCTACGCGAGCTTTCTCGCGATCGGACTTATCGGGTTATGGCTCAGGGATCACCGGGGCATCGCGCAGACGATCGGTGCGACCCTTGCCGGCTCTGTCCTGTTTTTTGTTGTCACGAATTTCGGGGTCTGGGCTTCTGCGCAGGTAAGTTACCCGCATACGATGTCCGGCCTGCTTGAGTGTTACGCCGCCGCGATTCCATTCTTCAGGAATACATTGCTCGGCGACAGCGTGTACGTCGGCGTGATGTTCGGAGCATATGAACTCCTCAGGCGGATGTACCCTGCGCTTGTAACGCAGTCTCCCACTGTCAAGGCATGACAAAAAAAGTCCCGATCCGAACTGATCGGGACTTTTTCTTTTCACCCGCTTTGTCGTATATTACTAACGTATGCAGGCGAAACTCGCATTAGAAAACGGAACAATATTCACAGGGGAATCCTTCGGATCAGAGGGAGAAACCAGCGGTGAAGTAGTGTTCAATACCAGCCTTACGGGGTATCAGGAAATTCTCACTGACCCTTCGTACTGCGGCCAGATCGTCACGATGACATACCCGATGATCGGCAATTACGGCGTCAATCCGGAAGATCTCGAAGGGATCAAGCCGCATGTTGCGGGCTTCGTCGTGAAAGAGTATTTCGAATTTCACAGCAACCACCGTGCGAACGAGAGCCTCGGCGCATGGCTCAAACGGCACGGCGTCGTCGCGATCCAGGGAATCGATACCCGCATGCTGACAAAACTTATCCGCGATGGTGGAGCGATGCGCGCGGTCATATCGACGTCCGACCTTGATGACGCGTCGCTGCTGGAAAAGGCCAGGAAAGCTCCGCAGATGGCCGGACTCGACCTTACAAAGAAAGTTACCTGCGACAAGCCGTACACATGGGATCAGGTGGATACGACGCCGTTTTCCCTCGTTCCGCCGGCCGAACCGCACGGACGCGATGGGAAAGAATGTAACGTCATCGTTTACGATTTTGGAGTGAAGAAGAACATTCTCAGGCGCCTGAGATCGTATGGATGCAGGCTGACGGTTGTCCCTTCCAGTTGTTCCGCTGAGGACGCTCTCGCGCTCAATCCCGATGGAATTTTTCTTTCGAACGGGCCGGGCGATCCCGATGCGGTGAAATACGCGATCGTGAATATCAGAAAATTGCTGGATAAAAAGCCGGTGTTCGGCATTTGCCTGGGGCACCAGCTTCTTGCGCTGGCGTTGGGGGGAAAAACGTTCAAATTAAAGTTTGGCCACCGCGGCGCTAACCACCCGGTGAAGAATCTCCTGACAGGGGGGATTGAAATAACGTCACAAAATCACGGGTTTGCGGTCGATCCGGGATCTCTCGATCCCGCTGCTCTGGAGATTACGCATGTCAATCTCAACGACGGAACCAACGAAGGATTCCGCCACCGTGAACTCCCTGTTTTCTGCGTACAGTACCATCCTGAGGCCTCTCCCGGGCCGCATGACAGCGACTACCTCTTTCGTCAGTTCATCGACCTGATGAAAGAGCACGCCGCGATTTCAGTATAAGAAGGCGCTACTCTCCCCGCTCAATCCCCGATTCCCTTAGAGAGAACTCGCCGGGGTTGGAGGCATGGGGATGTCCATGTGCGTGAGGATGAGCGTTTTCTTCGCTGAATAATCTCCCTCAAAACTGATTGTCTCCACAACCTTGAAGAGCTTGCGCGTCTTGCTCATGACGTAGCGCGTGACGTAATAATTGTTTGCATCGTTCGTGACGACCGGCGATGTCATTCCCAGTTTTTTGAACTGCTCTGCGGGCATTTCGCCGTACGAAGGTTTGCCTGTCGTCGAAGATACTTCTATGTACGTATTGTCCGGATCCGGGTCGCGGAACAAATAGAAAGTTTTGAGACCGGTAAAGAACCGCGCGTATTCCAGCGCTGACGCAGAGTCTTTCAGGGTGACGAATCCGCGAAGATACGAAGGCCGCAGAACAAGGCGACGCTTTTTATTGTAGACCATGACAAGATTATTTGCCGGACTGTTCTTGCCCACGCCGTAACCGAACCCGCCGCGGAAGAGGAGATTCCCCGGCTTAAGTGAGGCGAGCTTTAGAGTGTCCTGGGTCGATTCGCGGATAACATCGGATTTGATGTCGGGGATGACGACGACGTCATTGACGACATCCATCCGGATGACGACCGGTTCGACGGAAGTTTCAAAGTAGGGATTCGGGTACTTGCACGTGATCGTATGGTTTCCGGCCGCGATCCCGTCAAAAACGAAGGCTCCGTTTGCGTCTGTCTCAATCGTATATTTCGCATCATCAAGCCGTATGCTGACGCCGGCCAGCGGTCGCAGGCTTTCAGGATCCAACACCTTGCCGCTGAATTTTCCGAAGAATCCGGATTTACATCCGGGCCCGACGAGGAATATCACACAGATGAGAATGACGCTAAATATCGATTTCTTCATACAATCCCCTTTAAAGTTGTCGTTCATTTAATCAGGTAAATCGAGTAGAACATACCAATAAATTGTTCGTTTTTCAAGTTTTCCAGCGAGGCCGGAGGCGCCCCGATCGCTGGATTTATGCAGGAATTTGATTATATTTACCCTGTTTTTAAAATATAAATACTTTCCTCCCATCGAATTGTGAATCAGATCAACATGAAGATTAGCCGCACACCCGGATCCGGGAAGGACATCCCGCTCCCAGCGTATGCCACCGAAGGCGCATCCGGCATGGATCTCCGCGCAGCTGTCGCGAACCCGGAGGTACTGAAGCCGGGAGAAACTAAATTAATCCCCACCGGTTTCCATATCGGGATTCCCGAAGGGTACGAAGGGCAGGTGCGGCCCCGCAGCGGCCTGGCGATCAAGTGCGGAGTCGGCATCCTGAACTCACCCGGCACCATAGATTCGGATTACCGGGGCGAAGTAAAGATCATTCTTACGAATTTCAGTCAGAATGAGTTCGTTGTCAGCCGGGGAGATAGGATCGCACAGCTTGTCATATGTCCCGTGGTTCGCGCTCAATGGGAAGAGGTCGGTGAAATCGAATCGACGATGCGCGGCCATGGCGGCTTTGGTCACACGGGAACGTAGATGGCAGGAATACTTTATCTCGTTTCAACCCCGATCGGTAATTACGATGACATAACGTACCGGGCGCTGAATATCCTTAAATCTGCAGATGTCATTGTCTACGAGGAGCGCAAGGAGGGGCAGAGGCTCCTTTCTCACTACGGCATCCATGAAAAGCTTGTCGAAAGCCTCAATGAACATAACGAGGCGGCGGGTTCGTTTCACATCCTTGAGCATCTCAAGAACGGAAAGGACGTTGCTCTGATTTCAGATGCGGGAACTCCGGTGTTTTCCGATCCCGGGCAAATTCTGGTACGAAAGGCAATCGAGCAGCATATTGTCATTACGGCGATCCCGGGAGCCTCATCGCTGCTGCCGGCGTTGACCGTCTGCGGATTTCCCATCGATCAGTTCTTGTTCTATGGATTTCTCTCGCCGAAAAGCAATCGCCGGATCTCCGAGTTGCGTCAGCTGTTCAATGAGCGGCGCACCATGGCGTTCATGGACACTCCGTATCGCCTCGTGCCGCTTCTCAAGGACCTCGCAGAGATCTTCGGCAAGGACCGGCGCATCTGCATCGCGTTTAACCTTACAATGCCCGATGAGCAGATTTTCCGCGGCAAGGCGCTGGATTTGTACCGCCAATTTGAGAAAAAGGGGATGAAGGGAGAGTTCGTCATCGTGGTGGAGGGGAATTCCTCTAAGCGGTAGCGGAGAAACTTTGCTAATCCGCTGCATTTTCTCTATATTTTCTTAGAGAGAGACTATGGAAATATTACCACAAAAATTTCGTGCACCTGAATTGTACGGTGATTACTGGTACAATTCAGATCCGATTCCGCTGAGCGCGCTCCGGGGCTACATTGTATTGATCGATTTTTGGGATTATACAAGCTCAGCCTGCATTCGCTCGTTGCCATACGTACAGGAATGGAATCGCCGCTACTCCGAAATCGGATTGGTCACGATCGGTGTCCATACTCCCGCCTTCCCGTTCGCGCGCGATCCAATGAACATCCGGACGGCGATCGAAAATCTCAACATCCGCTATCCTGTCGTCTCCGATAGCGACTACATTATGTGGGGAGCTTTTCGCAATCAGGTGTGGCCCACAAAATACCTTATCGATAAAAACGGATTTATCCGGTATGTCCAGGCGGGCGAAGGCTCGTATCAGAATTTCGAGCATGCACTTCAATCGCTCCTGGTCGAGGCCGGATATCATGCGGAGTTACCGTTGGTGATGGATCCGATCCGCGAAGAAGACAGGCCCGGCGTCGTATTGCAGCGAGCCACGAGCCAGCTGCTTGCGAGCTGGCAGCGCGGCACGATCGGAAATATCGAAGGGTATGCCCCCGAGTCCACCATACATTACGAGGACCCGGGTTTCTATCTCGAGGGAAGGATTTACCTCAGCGGAGATTGGTTGAGCAGCAGGAATTTTGTGAAGTTTGAAGGAGAGCAGGGGGTCGAGGGAGCGCTCGCACTCCTCTACCATGGAATCGAAGTCGACGTGGTGATCAATCCTGAAGGCGAAAAGAATTTTCAGGTATTTGTGCGCCAGGATGGTGAGTATCTCAACGCGTCGAATAAAGGCCCCGATGTCCGGATCGATGAAGAGGGAAGAAGCTTCTTTCTTGTCGACGCGGCGAAGAACTACCAGATCGTGAAGAATAAAGAATTTGGAGAGCACACATTGAGGCTGACGGCCCGCTCGAACGGGTTCGCAGTCTATGCGTTATCGTTCGTTTCAGCAGTAATTCCGGAGATTACGTCGAATTCTTGAAAATTAAGACGATATTGAGTATGTTATAAACGGCGATCGAATCCCCGTACGAGGGATAAGATCGCCGTTGCATTTTACGCAGTACAGCAAAAACAATGGCCGATACATTTTTACAAATATTGAAAGATAAGATCGTCGTTTTCGACGGGGCGATGGGGACGAGTATTCAGACTCAGAACCTTAGCGGCGACGATTTTGGCGGTGAACAGTACAACGGTTGCAATGAGTATCTTGTCATCACCAAACCGTCTTCGATCGAACGGGTCCATGCCGACTTTCTGGATGCAGGTTGCGACGTCATCGAGACCGATACGTTCGGCGGTGCCTCGGTCGTTCTTGCCGAGTACGGCCTTGCCGGCGAGGCGCATAAGCTCAATTTTGAAGCCGCAAAGCTCGCGAAGAACATCGCCAGGAGCTACACCGATAAGCCCCGGTTTGTCGCAGGATCCATGGGGCCAACCACAAAACTTCCTTCCCTTGGCCACATCGGCTTCAGGGAGATGGAAGAGTCGTTTTACGTCCAGGCAAAAGGGCTTGTCGAGGGGGGAGCCGATCTTCTCTGCGTTGAAACCTGCCAGGATGTCCTTCAAACAAAAGCCGCACTTGCCGGAATTTTCAAGTACTTCGCAGACGTCCGCTCAAGGGTGCCTGTTATAGCATCGGTGACCATCGAGACGATGGGAACGATGCTTCTGGGCACCGAGATCTCCGCCGCGCTTACAGCGCTTGAAGTATTCGATGTCGATGTTATCGGCATGAACTGCGCTACAGGCCCGAAAGAGATGTCTGAGAACGTGAGATATCTCTGCCAGAATAGCCCGAAGCCGGTCTTTGTCATGCCGAACGCGGGAATTCCCGAAAACGTCGGCGGCCACGCCCATTACAAATTGTCCCCTGACGAGCTTGTTCAGTATCTCTCCCATTTTGTGAAGGATCTGGGTGTTAACATCGTCGGCGGCTGCTGCGGTACGACAAAAGAGCATATTCAACGCCTCGTTGACGCCGTCGGATTTCTCTCGCCAAAAGAGCGCGCATGGGAATTTACTCCCAGCTGTTCCAGCCTGTACCAGAGTGCGCCGTATCATATCGATCCGCCCCCTGTTCTCGTCGGCGAGCGGACAAATGCCAATGGCAGCAAGCTATTCCGCGAGCTCCTGGCGAAAGAAGACTGGGAAGGGATGGTTGCGATGGGGAAGGAGCAGGTGCGCGAGGGCGCGCATGTGCTCGACGTCTGCACGGCGTACGTCGGCCGCGATGAATCCCGGGACATGAAGGAGTTCATCTTCCGGCTGAATACACAGGTGACGATTCCGCTCATGATCGATTCCACAGAATCGCCGGTGATCGAGGAGGCGCTCCAGAGAATCGCAGGAAAGGCCATCGTCAACTCCATTAACATGGAGGATGGCGAGGAGCGGATGGAGAAGGTACTCCCGATGTGCAAGAAATATGGCGCCGGGGTCATCGCCTTGACGATCGATGAGCAGGGGATGGCAAAAACCGCTGAGCGAAAACTGGAGATCGCCCGGCGAATCCATAAACTTGCCACGCAAAAATACGGAATCAAGGAAGATGATCTGATTTTTGACACGCTCACCTTCACGCTGGGGTCCGGAGACGAAGAGTTCAGGAAAGCAGGCATCGAAACGATCGAAGCCATCAGGCTCATAAAGAAAGAATTTCCGAAAGTCCATTTCAGCCTGGGGGTGAGTAATATCTCATTTGGCCTCGCGCCGCACGCCAGGCAGGTTCTCAACAGCGTGTTCCTCCATTACGCGATTGAGTATGGGCTCGATATGGCGATCGTTCACGCCTCGAAGATTCTTCCGTTATATAAAATTCCCGAGCGCGAACAGGAAATCTGCAGAAAGCTCATTTTTGATGAGCGCACCCCGGACTACGATCCGCTCCAGGACCTTCTCGCCTTCTACTCGAACAAAAAGGGGGAAGTGAAGAAAGAGGTTCGGATCGACGCTACGGTTGAAGAACGGCTCAAGAACCGGATCATCGAAGGGCACAAGGTTGCTATCAATGCAGATCTCGATGAAGGGTTGAAGAAATACCCGGCGCTCGACATCATTAACAACATTTTGCTTGACGGGATGAAGGTTGTCGGCGAGCTGTTTGGCAGCGGGCAGATGCAGCTTCCGTTTGTCCTCCAATCCGCTGAGGCGATGAAGACCGCGGTAAGCTACCTGGAACAATTCATGGATAAGGCTGACGCGACGTCGAAGGGGACGATGGTCATTGCGACGGTGAAGGGGGATGTCCACGACATCGGAAAGAACCTCGTCGACATTATCCTGACGAACAACGGTTACAAGGTCATCAATCTCGGCATCCAGTGCCCGCTGGAAAGAATGTTAACGGCATATGACGAGCACAAGGCCGATGCGATCGGCATGTCGGGCCTTCTCGTTAAATCCACCCTGATCATGAAGGAAAACCTCGCTGTCATGAATGAGCGCGATGCTCATCCCCCCGTAATTCTCGGAGGAGCAGCATTGACGCGTCGGTACGTCGAAGGAGATCTCCGTTCGATCTACAAAGGCGAAGTATTCTACGCCAACGACGCATTTGACGGATTGCATTTTATGGAGCAAATCGCTGCCAAGAAATCCGGCAAGCCGACGAACGGCAAACCGGCAGTTCTTCCGCAACCAAAGAAAAGCATAATCGAAGAGGAGGGGTCGGAATTGTCCGGCCTGGAGGCAAAGATCGCGCTGGCGCCGAAGGTGACCGGGGCCGTCAAGAGGACGATTATCCCGGCGGCGGTTCCGAAGGCTCCGTTCTACGGCACGAAAGTCATCGAAGATGTGCCTCTCGATGAGATCTTTTCCTACATCAATGAGGTCGCGTTGATTCGCGGGCAATGGCAGGTGCGAAAAGGAAAGCTGACTGACGGCGAGTACCAGGAGCTTCTCGTACAACAGATTTATCCTGAGCTTGCAAGACTCAAGGAAGAAGCCAAGTCCAGGAAAGTCCTGCAGCCGAAAGTGGTCTACGGCTACCATCCGTGCCAATCCGACGGCGACGATCTTATCATTTATGATCCGCAGTCGGCTGACATCCGTTCCGCCAGGGAATTGTTGAGATTTACCTTTCCCCGTCAGACCAAGGGACGCCACTTCTGTATTTCGGACTTCTTCGCTTCCAAGGATTCGGGAACGATGGATGTGGTTGCCTTTCATCTTGTCACAATGGGGAAGGTGGCATCGGAACACACGCAGAAGCTCTTTTCGTCGAATAACTACAAAGAATATCTTTATTTTCACGGTTTGAGTGTGGAGTGTGCCGAGGCTCTTGCCGAGCTATGGCATAAGAAGATTCGCGAAGAACTGGGAATTGCCCAGAAGGATTCCCCGGAGATTAAGAAGCTCTTCAGCCAGCAATACCAGGGATCGCGGTACAGTTTCGGGTACCCGGCATGCCCAAGCCTTGAGGACCAGGCGAAGCTCTTTGAGCTCCTGGAACCCGAACGCATCGGGGTCTCGCTAACTGAAGAATTTCAATTAGTTCCGGAACAGTCCACTTCGGCAATTATCGTCCATCATCCTGAGGCAAAGTACTTTAATATTTAAGCCGCCGGAAGTCATCCAATGGAGGATGTCCAGGCCGGTGAATTTGGCTTGAATATATGTGAACTTTTTGCTATACTCTAAACGGTGAGCGAAGACCAATTTCAGCGTGGCATAGGCGAGTTTAATCGCGGCTGTTTCTTTGAATGCCACGATACGCTCGAAGATCTCTGGCATGAAACTCGCGGTGTCGACCGGTTGTTTCTTCAGGGGCTTATTCAGGTTTCCGTCGGCTTCTATCACCTCCTCAATCGAAACTACAAGGGCGCGACAAGCCAGTTTACACGAGGCCTCAACAAATTGCAGAAGTACCGGCCGTCGCATCTCGGGATCGATCTCGAAGACTTCCTCAAAAACGTCATCGGCTGGCTGGCGCTCGCCGAAAGGGGTTTGGTCGGAGACCCGTGTGAGATTGATGAATCGAAAATACCGAAACTCAAATTTATTTTAACAAAGGAGAAGACAGCATGGCAACAATGATCACCGAAGAATGCATTAACTGCGGAGCGTGTGAGCCGGAATGTCCCAATGTTGCGATCTACGCAAACGGGGCGTCATGGGAAAATAACGGCCAGACGCATGATGCGATCTCAGCCGACTTTTATTATATCGTTCCCGAGAAGTGCACGGAATGCGTCGGGCACTTTGATCAGGAGCAATGTGCGGCGGTGTGCCCCGTCGATTGCTGCGTCCCCGATCCGAATCATGTGGAATCGGAAGAACTTCTCTTTGAGCGCGCGAAGCAGATGCATCCTACCAAGGAATTCGCAGCGTTGAGCGCGGCGACGTCTCACTTCCAGAAGACCGCCTGAGCAACAGTTCGAGCATGAAGAAAGGTCGGTTGAGTAGAATGTCAACCGGCCTTTTTTTGTTCATTCCATGAAACTCGCGAACTACACACTGCACCCGATCGAAACCGGACGTTTCGCCCTCGACGGCGGCGCGATGTTCGGCATCATCCCGAGGCCTCTCTGGGGAAAGACGAATCCACCCGATGATCGCAATCGCATTGAGCTCGCTGCCCGTGCGCTGCTTGTTCTTGGGAATGGACGGAAAATCCTTATTGATAACGGCAACGGTCCAAAGTTCACTGACAAGCAAGTAGATATTTACCGGCTCGATATGAGCAGGTATGAGCTCCACGCCTCCTTACAAAAAGTCGGCCTCACTGTCGCCGACATTACCGATGTACTTCTTACGCATCTCCATTTTGACCACGCCGGCGGTTCAACCTATCGCGACAACGGAGTCTTGAAACCAACATTTCCGAATGCGAAGTATTACGTCCAGAAGGCGCATTGGCAGCAGGCGATGAATCCCACTGAAAAAGACCGGGGGAGCTTCATGCCGGACGACTATATGCCGCTCAAGGAACATGGCGTGCTGGACCTCGTCGATGGAGAATGTGAAATCTTCCCCAATATTTCCCTTGTCACTGTCAACGGGCACACTGCCGCGCAGCAGCTCCCGAAGATCTCCGACGGGAAGACAACGGTTCTCTACACCTGTGACCTGTTCCCGACGACGTCGCATATTCCGCTTCCGTACATAATGGCGTATGACCTTCGCCCGCTGACAACTCTGGAGGAAAAGAAAAAGATTCTTACGAAGGCAGTAGAAGAGGACTGGACGCTTTTTTTTGAGCACGATCCGCAGACGGTCGCAGGCAAAGTGAAGCGTACGGAAAAAGGGTTTGCATTCGACAGCCCGGTTGCCTTCGATTGAGGGGAACGCGATATTGTTGTAATGGGTATGACACGGTTTATCAAAGTGGCAAAAGTTCAGCAAATGCATGACCGCCGGGGGACACTCGTGACCGTTGACGGCGAGGAAATTGCATTGTTCAGGCGCAACGGCGAGATTTATGCGATTAACAATGTCTGTTCGCACCAGCATTTTTCCATGCTTCACCAGGGACAGATTGAAGAGTTTGAAGTCATGTGTCCGATGCACGGCTGGAAATACGATATCCGCACGGGAAATTCTACAACGGGCCAGGGAAGAGTCGCCTCCTACAATACGAAGGTCGTGGGTGAAGATATTCTCATCGAGCTGCCGGAGTCGTTATGACGAGGCATGAACTCACAACGCGGATTAAGCAATATGCCCACGAGCTTGGTTTCTGTTCCGTCGGAATCGCAAGGGCAGGCCGCCTGGAGGAAGAATCGAAACGGCTTCAGGAGTGGCTTGATCGGGGAATGCACGGCACGATGCGCTGGATGGAAACAGCGTTCGACAAGCGCACCGATCCGAGAAACATCCTCCCCGATGCCCGGAGTGTCATTTCAGTCGCGCTGAATTATTATACGAAGGATCGCCAGCCTCCTCAAGGAAAGGTCTCCCGGTACGCCTGGGGGGATGATTATCATGACATCGTGCACGATCTCCTGGACCAGCTCTTCGCTTTTATTCAATCGATCGAGCAGTCGGCAGAAGGAAAAGTATACGTCGATACGGGCCCTGTCATGGATAAAGTCTGGGCGCAGCGCGCGGGAATAGGGTGGGAAGGAAAGCATACGAACGTCATTACGCAGGATCACGGTTCCTGGGTATTTCTTGGCGAGATCATCGTAAATGTCGAACTCAACTATGACGAGCCTGCGACTGATCACTGTGGAACCTGCACTCTCTGCATCGAGGCATGTCCGACGCAGGCTATTGTCGAACCCTATGTCGTCGATTCGACAAAGTGCATTTCCTATCTGACGATCGAGCACAAAGGTGAGATCGCCCAGGAGCTTGGGAATGAATTTGAAGGATGGCTCTACGGCTGCGATATCTGTCAGGATGTCTGTCCGTGGAATGAGAAATTCTCCTCTGTTACGGCGCTTCGCGAATTTGAGCCCCGCCCGGTGAATATCTCGCCCGATCCTCAGAAGATTCTGGAAATGTCGCAGGAAGAATTCAGCAAAGCATACGCAAGAAGTCCGATGAAGCGTACAAAGCTCTCCGGGCTCAAACGCAATGCACAGGTACTGTTATCAACATCGAACCATTCATGACCGACAATCACTATAACGTAATTATCATTGGATCAGGCCCGGCCGGTCTCACCGCCGCACTCTACACCGCCAGGGCGAATCTTAACCCGCTGGTGTTCGAAGGCATTCAGCCGGGCGGCCAGCTGACAATAACAACTGAAGTGGAAAATTACCCGGGATTTCCAAACGGAGTCCTTGGCCCGGAGATGATGGATCTTTTCCGGAAACAGGCGCAGCGCTTTCATGCCAAAACGGTGTTTCAGGATGTCAGCGAAGTGGATTTTTCCAAACGCCCGTTCCGCATTATGTCGAACGACAAGGAATATCTCGCTGATTCGGTGATCATCGCCACGGGCGCTTCTGCGAAACTCCTCGACATTGAATCGGAGAAGAAGTACATGGGGTACGGAGTCTCCGCGTGCGCGACATGCGACGGGTTTTTCTTTAAGGGCCTCGAGGTTGCCGTCGTCGGCGGGGGAGACACCGCCCTTGAAGAGACGACATTTCTTACGAAGTTTGCGTCAAAGGTGACGATCATCCACCGGCGCGATATGCTTCGAGCATCAAAGATCATGCAGGATCGCATCATCGAAAATCCGAAAGTATCGTTCCTCTGGGACACGGTCGTGGACGAGGTGCTCGGAAAAGAAGAGAATGGCAAAAGGGTAATGACCGGCCTTAAGCTCCGCAACGTCAAAACGAATTCGCTCAGCGAGTTCAAGACAGATGGTTTGTTCCTCGGCATCGGCCATCAGCCCAATACCAGGATTTTCGAGGGCCAGATCGATCTCGATCCGAACGGATATATCATTGCAAAGAATCGCAGCACAGCAACAAATGTCCCCGGAGTTTTCGCCGCAGGAGACGTGGCAGATTCCGTTTATCGTCAGGCCGTGACAGCCGCGGGAAGCGGATGCATGGCGGCCATCGACGCAGAGCGATATCTTGAATCGCTTCGTCATTAAATGAGAGTACAAGATGACATGAGTCTGTCATTTTCCTGACAGCTCGTCGTAATAATCTTTCTTCTTTTCATCCGCGTATGACAAAAAGGCGAAGCCTCAATCTTCGCCTTTTTGTTTTCTATTCAGAATCACCACTTTCGATTGGCATGTCCTTTGATTGTCTACATGCTGAAACCGAATTTGTACATTCTGAAATTTCAAAACGTAGTAAAGGAGAAATACTATGACACTCATAAAATGGAACCCGATGCGCGATGTTACCGCATGGCATCCCGTCCACAATCTTGCAAGCGAATTCACCACGATGCAGCGTGAGATCGACCGGATGTTTGACCGGTTCCGCGGCGGCGTTGTCGATGAAGACGGCGGCACCGTGTGGATGCCGGCAGTCGATATCATCGAGCGGCAAAACGATTATCTCGTGAAGCTTGAAGTCCCCGGAGTCGATAAGAAGGACGTCAAGATTACCGTTCAGGACGACATCCTGACCGTGCGCGGGGAGAAGAAACAGGGGAGCGAGCAGAAGGATGAGAATTATCATCGTGTGGAGAGATCCTACGGTACCTTCCAGCGTTCCTTCACGCTTCCCACCTCTGTGAAAAGCGAGGCAATCGAAGCATCGTATGATAACGGTGTTCTTTCGCTGACCTTACCGAAGGCGGAAGAGTCAAAACCGAAGCAAATCGAAGTAAAAGTGAAGTAACTCTTCACTGCCGCTGCCAGGGTTGAATCGCAGACGGCAGCGTGAAGAAATTACACAAACGGGTGGCGTGATCATAGAATCGCGCCATCCGTTTTTTGTTTAACATCGCGGTTTGACTTTGTTGGGTGAGTTTCGTATAATATGCTTGTAAATCAATAGGTTAGACGGATTTGTCGATTTTTTTATTTGAATTTTCGCTGTAACCGTGAAGAATTCTACTAAATGGTTTCTCATCATCACCGGCATACTACTCTTCGTTGGGTTCTGGATGTCGGTGTTCTTTTATCTGGTCTTCAGAAACCTCTCCGACAGGGATGAGGAGGTTGTTTCAGGTTACGGGGATAAGATTGCCGTGGTGGAACTTAGCGGCATCATCCTGAACTCCGAGGATATTGTTCGCCAATTCAAGAAGTACGGAGACGACCATTCAATCAGAGGTATTCTCTTTCGCGTCGATTCACCGGGCGGCGGGGTAGTTGCCAGCCAGGAAATTTATGAAGAAGTCAGAAAGGTCCGCGAAGACGGAAAGCCGGTCGTGGTCTCCATGGGCGCACTCGGGGCAAGCGGCGGCTATTATGTTTCATGCGGCGCGTCGAAGATCGTCGCGAACCGCGGAACGTTAACCGGCAGCATCGGGGTCATATCGCAGTTCATGAGGTTCGATCCGTTGCTGAATAAGGTCGGAATCGAATCGAACACGATCAAGAGCGGGAAGTATAAAGACGCCGGCAGCCCCTTCCGCGAAATGACAGGCGACGACCGCGCCTACTTTCAGAATCTCATGGACGAAGTCCACCGCCAGTTTATTTCCGTCGTGGAACAGGAGCGTAAACTCGGTCATGACAGTGTGATCTCCTTTGCCGACGGAAGAGTCTTTACGGGCGAAGAAGCCCGGCAGATGGGACTCGTCGATACCATCGGAACCTATGAGGACGCTGTTGCCATCACAGCCTCACTGGCAAAGATCAAGGGAGAGCCTTCGATCGTGAGAGAGCATAAACGCGGGTTATCGCTGTTCGACCGGGTCTTCGGCGAAACGAAAGTCCAGGAGCTGCTGGACCTGAAAGAAAATTTACTGAACCGGCCGCTATTGCAATATCGAATGCCGCAAGCATTTTAATTTACCAACTCCGCACACAAGAGGCGGAGCATTATTGTTGTACATCAGAAGGAGACTTGCATTGACAAAAGCAGACATTGTTGACCACATCGCGTCAGGAACCGGGTTGACGAAAGTGGAAACAGAGGCGGTGGTCGACGGTTTCATCCAAACGGTTATCGGTGCGCTCAAGGAGGGTAAGAATATTGAAATCCGCGGCTTTGGAAGTTTCAAAACAAAAAAGCGGAAAGGCCGGATCGCCCGGAATCCAAGGACAGGAGAACAGGTTCAGGTTGACGAGCACTTCGTGCCCTTCTTTAAGGTATCGAAGGAGCTCCGTGCCATGGTCAACGAAAACCTCAAGAAAATGCAACCCTCCATGTAGGTAGCGGCATCATACCATGAGTTCAAACATCACGAGTCCAAAGTGCGCCAAGTGTGGTAGCGAGATCTCGGCCGGAGACCGCTTTTGCGGTAATTGCGGCGCGAAGATCGAACAACCAGGCGAGCAGAGGCAATCCGAAAAGAAGCAGCCGGCTTCCTCTTCCGGGACGATCTGTCCTCTCTGCGGACAGGAGAACCCGGCTGATGCTGCATCCTGTTCCAGCTGCGGGGCAGCGCTGAATAGCGGCGCACCAACATCTGCTCCGAAGAAGAACCGGCAGGCGGCGTCGGAATCCGTCCATCAGCCGTTGCACGTCCTGCAGAGCTGGAAAATCCCTGCCGCCATCGCAATCGTCTTTATTGTCGCCCTGGCGATAGTCCGCTTTACACAGAAAAATGAACCGGCCGCGGCCCTGCCGGGCGGCAATCAGGCGGCGGTTCAGAATCAGGCCACAGCGCAGGAAGAAGAAGCGCTCCAGCAGGCGATCGAACAGAATTCAAAGAACGATCCGGCGCTGCTGCGGCTTGCGAATCTCTATCACGACACGAGACGGTTCGCCCAGGCAATAATGATGTACGATCGTTATCTTGCGATTAATCCTTCGAATCCCGACGCGCGCGTCGACCTTGGGATATCGTATTTTGAAATGGGATTGGTCGATACGACAAATCGCGAAAAGTATTTTGTCACGGCCAAGGATGAGATGCGGAAAGCATTGACGTATAATCCCAAACACCAGCTTGCGTATTACAACCTGGGTATGGTCAATCTGCACTCCGGCGAGATCGAAGAGGCAAACAAGTGTTTTGAGAAATGCGCGGCGATTGATTCGACCACCCAGGTGGGGAAGCGGGCACAACAGCTTATTCATCAACATTCATTCACAAATCCATCATAACGAGGAGTTCACCTTATGCCGAGCGGAAAAAAGCGCCTGCGCAGAAAAATGGCAACACATAAGCGCAAGAAACGTCTGAGAAAGATGCGTCACAAGAAGAAAAATCGCTAACATGTCTATTCCGCCTCGTCCCGGCCCGCCCGTTTCGGCGGGGCGGGAGGGGCGGTTCTTAGTACCTCCGAAATTCACCGCAGTCTCTTCTACACTCACATTATTTACGTCATGAAACCGTACCGTCGCGTTTACTCTTCGATGCTCGCCATTGTCGGAGCATTGTTCATCGTCTCGTGCTCAAGCTCGCAGCCGAAATCACTCACCATTCTTCACACCAACGATATTCACGCCTCGTTTTTGCCGCATGAAGCGTTTTGGGTCAAGTCGGATCCGAAGCCCATGGTGGGGGGATTTGATGAATTATCCTGGATGGTCGACAGCATCAAAAAGGTGAAAGGAGATGTTCTTCTCCTGGATGGCGGCGATGTCATGACCGGATCGCCGATCTCGGAAATCGATTATCAGGGATCCACCGGCGGCGCGCTGTTTGAAATGATGAACAAGGTCGGTTACGATGCGTGGACGATCGGCAACCACGACCTCGACATTTCGCAGGATAATCTTCGTCAGCATACCGGCATCGTGCATTTCCCGACCGTGAGCGCGAACCTTACCGATTCATCGGGTAATTTTCCCTTCAACAACAAGGAATATGTCATTCTGAACAAAAACGGTTTGCGGATCGGCATCATCGGGCTCATGACACCTGACCTGTACTCTGTCACGAACACGAAAAACCTTCACGGTCTAAAAGTGCTTTCTCCGTCCGAAGTTACCCAAAAGCTTATCGATAAGATCAAAGACCAGGTGGATGTCACCGTCGTTCTCTCTCACGAAGGGGTCGACGTCGATTCGACGGTTGCGGCGAACACGCACGGGTTGAATATCATCATCGGCGGGCATAGCCATACGCGGTTGAAGACTCCGAAGGTTGTCAACGGCGTCATTATCTGCCAGACCGGTTCGAACTGCGAAAACCTCGGTGAACTGGAGGTCACGGTTGAAAACAAAAAAGTGACGCATTTCGACGGCAAGCTCCATCAGCTCTGGCTGCGTCACGACCGGCGGGACGACGAGCTCAAAGCCCTCGTCGATAAGTTTAAGACCCAGATCGACAAGGAATACGGCGAAGTTATCGGCACGCTTGTCTCCGACTGGAGGAGGGGCGGGAGGGATGAAAGCAATATCGGGGACTTCATGGTGGACGCTATCCGTGAAGGGGCGAATGCCGATCTTGCCATTGCGAACAGCTCAAGCCTGAGAAAGGATTTGTCAGCCGGCCCCATCCGCAAACTCGATCTGTTTGAGATCATGCCGTTCAGGAACACCCTCTGCACGTTTACGATGTCGGGCAAAGAAGTAAAGGCCTTCGCCGAACGTTACGCAAAGGCGATTCGGGACGGTTCCGCGTCGACCCAGGTGTCGGGGATGAAGTGCGCGTGGAAGTCGTCCGATAATGGAATCGCAGTTCAGCATCTGACGATCAACGGAAAAGAGATTGACGACAACAAATCGTACACCTGCGCGACAAGCGACTTCGCGGTCAACCAGGCGGAGAAGTATTTAGGGTTCGTGCCCTCTGGCGTGAACTACGCGGAGACGACCATTCTTCAGACGATGCTCGACAAGGTTCGGAAAGACAAGAGCGTGGATTCAAAGATCGAGCGGCGCTTCGAGCAGGTTCCGTAAGTAACCCTGGTATTCAACGTGTCCCAGGTATCTTAACTATCCCAATTCTTATTACTACGAACGAACGATTACAGATTATCCAACTATGAATAACAACTTTGACATTATCATTCTCATCGGCCGCCCGGCGGCGGGCAAATCCGAAGTCATAGACTTTTTAAAGAAAACCCCCGCGGCGGAACGCTCCCGCCGGTTCCATATCGGGAATTTCGAAGAGGTGGATGACTTTGTCTACGTATGGGAAACATTTGAAGTCGACGACATCCTGTCACGCCACGGCAAGCCCAGAATCTGGTCGGATGACAAGTACTGGTTCAAAGATGATTTCATCTGGAACGTCTATATTGAACGCCTTAATCTCGCGTACAGGAAGAAGGTGGCGGCCGATCCCAACTATCATGCTGCAACCACGACAGTCATCGAATTCGCTCGCGGCGGCGAGAATGGGTTCGGTGAAGCGTTCTCATTTTTGCATGACGACGTCCTGAAGCGGGCCGGAATCATATACATCAATGTGCCATACGAAGAGTCGGTCCGAAAAAACAGGCGCAGGGCGAGGCCGGGCCTGGAGGATTCGATATTGTACCATTCGCTGCCGGATGAAAAAATGGAACATTATTACAAGATCAACGACTGGCAGAAATTGACCTCCCGGAATCCGGACGTTATCGAGATTCGGGGGCATAAGGTTCCCTATGCCGTGTTCGAGAATATGCCGGAAAAGACCGATGACCCGGTGAAACTCGGGAACGAATTGGAGCGCGCGGCACAAAAACTATGGTCTACGATGTTCCATACGTAAGCAGCACGCAGCGAGCAGATCAGCGACGTTACAGAGCAGAATTCAGAACGGAAAGCCCTGACATCACTTGATTTTCAGAGCGGGAATCTTTACCTTGCTTTTGTACCCAAACGATTAATATTTTTCTGTAAGAGAGGTCCCTATGGCAGAAGAAAAAAGCGGGCTGGCAAAAGGTTTACTCATCGGGTTCATCGCGGGGGCGGTTGCGGGTGCGATTACAGCTCTCCTCTACGCTCCGAAAAGCGGCAAAGAACTTCGCTCCGACATCAAACAAAAAGCCAACGACCTGAAACGTGACGCCGGCGAATTGGCCAGGCAGGCGCGTACGACGGCATCCGATCTTTTTAACAAAAGTAAATCCCGCGCCGATGAGGCCCTTTCAGATCTTTCCGAACAAGCAGAACAAATCATCGACGATTCCGACAAGGCACTAAAAGATCTCCGTGCCAAAGTCTCCGATGAATCCCGAAGGTTCGGGACTGCATTCCGGGCAGGAGCGGACGCCTACCGGAACGACAAGGAACGTCCACGTACTTCTTCCTGATCAATTATCCCGGGGAATACTATGGAAACTGCACTTCTCGTAATGGAAATTATAGCGCTCGCGGCGGTCTCAACCCTCTGCGTCGCGCTCGTTGTCGTCCTCATCAGGGTCAAGAATCTGCTCGGCATTGTTGAGCACGACCTTAAAGCGGTCAGCGCGAAAGCAATCCCCGTTCTTGAAAATCTTGAATCAATCACCGGCAACGTAAAGCTCGTCACCGACGCGGTGAGCGAGCAAGTTGATTCCATCAGAGATTCGTTTGCCTCGCTGAAGGAAGTTACCGAAAGTCTTGTTTCATTCGAACGCCGAATTCAGGAAACCATCGAAACCCCGGTGATGGACACCGTTGATACGATCGCATCGGTCTTCAGAGGTATCCAGAACTTGATTGAACGCCTGCCGTTTCTATCGCGGCTCCGCGCCCAGTAAGCTACTCTTAAACGCAGCACCACCCCGGCGCCTGCCGTCTATCACACGCTCACGCCGTGGTTGCCTCACTTTCTAAGGAGAACATGAAGCTATGAAGGAATATCCCGCAACCCAGATCCGCAACCTTGCGCTTGTCGGACACGGAGGCTCCGGCAAAACGATGTTTGCAGAAGCCTGTCTCTATGCCTCCGGTGCGACGAACCGCTTTGGAAAAGTCGAAGAGGGAAATACCGTTTCAGATTATCATCCCGATGAAATCGAGCGTCAGATTTCCATCAACTCCTCGCTGATGTTCTGCGAGTGGAAGGGAACGAAGCTCAATATTATTGATACGCCCGGATACACGGATTTCACGGGCGAGGTCAAATCAAGCCTTCGGGTGACGGACACCGCTGTCATCTTCGTGAAAGCGGTCGAGGGAGCTGAAGTCGGGACCGAGCTTGTGTGGGAATATTCCAAAGAACTGAAGAATGCCGCAATCTTCATCGTCAATAAGCTCGATAATGAGAACGCGGCCTACGATGATGTGGTGAGCCTCGTCCAAAGCCGGTTTACGCACGATCTCGCGCCGGTGCAATTCCCGGCGAACGAAGGGGCGCAATTCGATGCCATTGTCGACGTCCTCCGGATGAAGCTTCTGCAATTTTCCCGGGATGGGAAGGGAAAATATACCGAGGGAGAAATCCCCGGGGATCTGAAGGCGAAGGCAGACCAGATGCGCGAACATCTTGTCGAACAGATCGCTGAAACCGATGAAACGTTGCTCAATACATTCTTCGAGAAGGGAACCCTGAGCGAAGAGGAAATAAAAAACGGACTCCGCATCGGCATCCGCAACCGCAAACTCTTCCCGCTTCTTGTCGCGGCCGGCTCACAGGCGATCGGTGTTTCTTCGTTTATGGATTTTGTCGTCGACAATTGCCCCAACCCGTCAGAGATGGAAGTCCCTATTGGCGTGACCCCGGGATCTCATCCCGATAATCACAAGCCCATACCTGTGAAGTGCGACGCAAGCGCGCACCCGACCCTCTTTATTTTTAAAACCGTTTCGGAACAGCATGTCGGTGAACTGTCATTTTTCAAAGTGTACTCGGGGACTGTTTCCCCCGGCATGGATCTTGTCAACGAGGCGAATGGCAAATCAGAGCGCCTCGCACAGCTCTTCCTCATGAACGGAAAGGACCGCAAAGAGGTTAGCAAAGTGCAGGCGGGCGATCTCGGCGCCGTTGTCAAGCTGAAAGACACGCATACCAACAATACCCTGAGCAGCAGGACGTTTCCTGTTATCCTTCCCGTCATTCCGTTCCCGGATCCCGTTATCAGCATGGCGATTCACGCGAAATCAAAGGGAGACGAAGACAAGATTGCCAACGGACTGCACTCTCTTCATGAAGAGGATCCGACGTTCGTCATGAAAGTCGACTCCGAGCTCCATCAGACGGTCATCAGCGGCCAGGGAGAGCTCCATCTTGGAATTATCATCAAGCGCCTGAAAGCAAAGTTTGGCGTGGATGTCGACATGGTCGAACCGAAAATTCCCTATCGCGAAACTATCAAAGGCAGGGCCAACGAGATCGAGTATAAGCATAAGAAACAGACCGGCGGACGCGGGCAGTACGGGCATGTTTGGGTAAAGCTCGAGCCTCTGGCACGCGGGACAGGGTTCGTATTTGACGACGCGATCGTCGGCGGCGTCGTCCCGGGGCGCTTCGTCCCCGCTGTCGAGAAGGGGATTATCGAGGCGATGGAAACAGGCGTTATCGCGGGATACAAAGTCGTCGATGTCAAGGTCACGCTCTTCGACGGGTCGTACCACGACGTCGATTCGGACGAGCATTCGTTTAAAATAGCCGGACGCATGGCGTTCAAGAAGGGCTTTAAGGAAGCGAAGCCGATCCTCCTCGAGCCGATTTACGAGGTCGAAGTGACAGTTCCCGAAGAGTACATGGGCGACGTTATGGGGGATATTTCGAGCCGCCGCGGCAAGATCCTGGGGATGGATAGTGACGGCCATTCGCACCAGATCGTTAAAGCGCTGGTCCCACTCAAGGAACTTCATCGCTACTCGACCACGCTTCGATCGATGACGCAGGGGAGAGGCATTCACAAGCAGCGGTTCGATCATTACGAGGAAATGCCCCGCGAAGTGACCGATAAGATCGTCGCCGAACACGCGAAGACGAAAGTGGAGGAAGAAGCCTGACGATGATGCTTCGTCGCGATTACCTTGTACCGGCTCGGTAGTATGGAAAAGCTGTTTTCTCCCTGGCGATCGAAATACATCGAGACATTTTCCGTCAGCAAGAGCGAGACGCAGGAATGCGTCCTTTGCGTCGCGCCCGCGGACAATGACGACGATGCACACTACATCGTGACGCGGGGAAAACACTGCTACGTTATCATGAACCTCTTCCCCTACAATAGCGGGCACCTTATGATTGTCCCGTTTCGGCACGTGCCGTCGATTGTCGACCTTTCATCTGAAGAGCTTGCCGAACTTATGTCGTTCGTTCAGAAAATGATGAGGGCCCTCAGCACGACTTCTCATCCCGCCGGATTTAATCTCGGCTCAAACGTCGGGCGGATGGCGGGAGCCGGGATTGACCATCACGTGCATTTCCACGTCGTGCCCCGGTGGGATGGGGATACGAACTTTATGCCTGTACTCGCCGATACAAAGGTCATTTCCGAGGATATGGCTAACATCCTCACCAGGTTGCGAAAAGCCCTATAACGCGCGATATCGCACAATACAAGCCCTTTCTTATAAGCTCCCGGTCCAAACCTTCCCCTGAAGCCTCCTGGCTAAAGAGGCCGCTCCGAGGCTCCTTCGTTAAACTTTTCCTTCAAGCATTCATCTAAATCTCAGAAGACGTAATGACCGATAAATCGGACCTCGAGCTCGTTGAGGAATTTCGTCGCGGAGATGTCAGGAGTTTCAATGAGCTGGTCCGGCGCTATCAGGAAAAGGTCTACTGGATAGCGCGGCGCGTCATCGGGACGCACGAGGACGCCGACGATATTGTTCAGGATGTGTTCGTACGCGCGTACGACGCGCTGAAGGAATTCCGGGCTGAATCAGGATTTTACACATGGCTCTACCGGATTTCGGTCAACATCTCGTTGAATGCGCTGCGGAAGAAAAGGCTCAAAGACTTTGTCCGCTACGAAGAGATGGAAGAGGAATTAGAAAGCAGCGATGAAGGGTCCGATGCCCGTGTGTTGCAGAAAGAATATCAGTCGATATTGGAACAAGCCATCGACCGGCTTCCGGCAAAACAAAAAATGGTTTTTATGATGCGATATTATGAGGAAATGCCGTACGAAGAGATGGCGCAGGTACTGAAGAAGTCAGTCGGAGGGCTGAAAGCAAATTACTTTCACGCCATTAAAAAGATCCAGGAATACGTTCGACGGGAAATGAATTCATGAAGTGCAGGAACATACAACTATTGCTGCCGGACTACGGACAGGGTCAATCCACCGGGGAGGAAGCTCTCATGGTGAAAGACCACCTTGCGCATTGCTCCTCCTGCGCGGGTGAACTTCGTGCAATGATCGAGGCCCTGGAGAATCTGAAATCGCTGTCGTTCCCGGAGCCTCCTGCCGGATATTGGGAGTCGATCGTTCCCAATGTCCACGAGCGCCGGGCGCGGAAGTCCACGGCATCCGTCCTGTCTGTCGTCTCACGGTGGACTTTCCGCTACCTCGCCCCATCTGCCGCATTGGTGCTCACTGTTGTCGTCGTTGGATCGCAGTTGTTCAACGGAAAAGGGAATGACAGCGACGTCGCAACAGTCGTGGAACGACTCTCCGGCGATGAACTCGTCCAGGTCGCTGATCAGGCGACGCTGAACACCGAGGTTACGAATTCCGTTGCCGAGCCTTCACTCGGTTCCTCAGAAGATGCGGACCTGCTCCGTGAGCTTCTCACTTCCGACGATCGATCGGCGGTGTATGCAAGTCTTGATGTCGATGACGCGACAAGCTCCCTGACAGAGCAGGAAGAGGCGCAGCTTGTGGCGTCGCTTCAACAACAACCTGATTCACATTGAAAGGATTAGACATGAAATACATTTTTACGACTGCGCTTCTGCTTCTGGTACTGATGGCCTTTTCGCAGGACGGCATGGCTCAGCGGCGGCGACCGCAGCGCCCCATGGACGGGCCGCGCCCGGAACGCCTTGAGAAATTCCGGAAAATGAGATTGATCGAAGTTCTCAAGCTCAATGAAGAAGACGCGGTCCGCTTCTTCGCGAAGCAGACTGCGCATGAGGATGCCCAGCGTCTTCTCCTGAAGTCGCGTAATGAGGCTCTCGACGATATCGAGAAGATGGTTCACGACAAGAAGGACGGGAAGGACATCCAGAAACGAATCGATGAGATCAGCGGTATCGATCAGAAAATGTTCGCCGAGAGAATCCGGTTCCACGACGACGTGCAGAAGGTTCTTACGCCGGAGCAGTTTGGTAAGCTTTTGGTTTTTGAGCGGAACTTTGGCCGCCAGATCAGGGATGCGCTGCAGGATATGCATGAAGACCGCAGGGAAGATGGCCACGAATAAATCTTCCTTGCCGGATTAGGGAAAGAGTCTCCCGATGCTACTGAATCGGGGGACTTTTTATTTGTGGGGGTAGCGGAAAGGTCGTATATTTTCCATATGCGCAAAGTGTACATGGACCATACCGCTACGACACCTCTCGATCCGGCCGTGTTCGAGGCCATGCGGCCCTATTTTGACGTTAAATTCGGGAACGCGTCGTCGGTCCACCGCTTCGGGCAAGAAGCGAGAGCCGCGTTGGATAGCAGCAGGGATGCGATAGCGCGCGCCGTCGGAGCAAAAGCGGGAGAAATCTTCTTCGTCAGCGGCGGCACCGAGTCGGACAACTTCGCGATCAAGGGTATTGCCGGCGCGATGCGGCGATCGGGAAAAAATCATATCGTCACGAGCAAGACCGAACATCACGCCGTCCTTGAAACCTGCCAGTTCCTTTCCTCCTACGGATTCGAGATTTCGTATGTCGATGTCAATCCGCAGGGAGTGGTATTACCTGAAACCGTTCGTGCAGCGATGAAACCCACGACGGGGCTTGTCTCCATCATGTACGTGAATAATGAAATCGGTACGATCAATCCCATCCGGGAAATCGGGCGCGTTGTGAAGGTTCTTGGCATCCCGTTTCATACTGATGCAGTTCAGGCATTCGGGAAGATTGATATCAACGTCGAAGAACTCGGTGTCGATCTTCTTTCGATATCAGCGCACAAAATCTACGGCCCGAAGGGCGTTGGGGCGCTGTACATACGGAAAGGGCTGGAGATAGATAATGTTATCCACGGGGGAGGCCAGGAACGGGGCAGGCGCGCCGGTACAGAAAATGTGCCGTTGGTTGTCGGCTTCGCGGAAGGCGCCCGGAGAATGATTCAGGATCGTGAACAAGAGTGGATGAGGCTTTATGGGCTCAAGCGACAACTGGGGGACGGCATCAAATCAAGATTCTCCTCCGCGGTTTTCAACGGCGATCCGGAAAATGGGCTTCCGCACATCCTCAATGTTTCATTTGACAGCAAGAAGATCGAGATCGACGGGGAAGCCCTCTTATACAGGCTCGATCTTAACGGGATAGCCGCAACAAGCGGCTCAGCCTGCACGTCCGGCAGCATGGACCCTTCGCACGTGCTTCTTGCGCTTGGCAGAGACCCCGGGACGGCGAAGGCCACGATCAGGTTTTCTATGGGGAGGTCGACGACGAAGGATGATATTGACTATACGCTTGAAACGCTTGAAACTATCGTCTCAAGCATCGGAAGGAAGCTGGAGTAGTTCCGGCGTAAAGAACACCGTGAGAACGTAGTTGTTTCTAGGTCCGCGTCCGCTGCCACTGGCGTACTACCAACCCGTACCTCAATCCCCGTTCGCTCGCGATGACCGATTCAAAGCCGAAGTGAATCATAATCTCGGATAAGATGAGCACGCCGGCGGCAAGGATGTCGGCCCTGCCTGCGGTCGTTGATGACAATCCGGCAATGCTCCCGGTATCCATTGAATTCAATCTCTGTGACCACGCGCGGACAGTCTGTATCGACAGCGTGTAACCGCTAACCTTTTCCACATCGAATTCTTCCAGGTTTTGATCCAGACACGCCAGTGTTGTCACCGTGCCTGCAACTCCGATGAGGCGGTAATCGCGGAACCCCGGATTTCGCACCGGAGCCAACTCTTCCAGGATCATTTGTCGCGCACTCTCAACCTCATCTGGAGGAGGAGGGGAATGCTTCAGGTATCGTTCGGTAATCCTTACTGAACCGACTTGCAGGCTGTACCGCAGAATATTCTTTCCGCCATTGCGAGATCCCGGCGTTCGCAGCGATATCTCCGTACTCCCGCCGCCGATATCGAGCACAACTGATTCTTTTCCGGATGCCGGAAATCCCGACAGTGCCCCATAGTACGTCCAGAGGGCTTCTTCCTCGCCCGGCAGGACTTCGATTCCGATCCCTGTTGAAGAACGAATATAGGAGCAAAACTCTTCGCGATTTGCCGCATCCCGTACTGCGCTGGTCGCCGCGGCGACGATGTGTTCAGCTTTGTGCTGCTTCGCAAGATTCTTGTACTCGTTGATGATCCAGGCGATTTTGTCGAACGCGCCGATACTGATCATTCTGCGCAGGTCGACATCTTTGCCCAGGCGAGGAAGCCTCTGCTCATGTGCGACGGGATGGATTGTCCCGTCTTCATCAACATCGGCGATGAGGAGAAGAACGGTGTTTGTCCCGATATCAATCGACGCAATTCTCATGATTTCAAGCCTCCAGCTACTCCTGACGCCAATCCTGCAGACAGCGCGATCCACTCGTTCTCGACCACGCGTTCATGAATGACAAACCTGCTCTTTGTGAGTCCTTCGTTCATGAGGTGCTCGTCGGAGAGGAGAAGCCCCGAAAGAAAGACCTGTCCACCCGGCGCCAGAAGGCGGGCAAAATCATTCAGGAACTCCAGATTGGTGTTGAGCGTAAGGTTCGCACAGATAATATCAAAAGATGCGGAAGATAATTTCTCGAGCGGGATGTCGAGTATCTGAACCTTATTATCTACGTTGTTTCGTTGTACATTTTCCAGGCCGTTTTCAATTGACCATTCGTCGATATCGGTGCCGGTGGCGGTTGCGGCCCCCAGCTTAACCGCTGCGATCGCAAGGATCCCGGTCCCCGTGCCGACATCCAGAACTTTCATGCCATTTGTGATTGTCTTTTCAAGCAGGCCAAGAACAAGCCGGGTTGTCTCATGGTACCCGGTGCCAAAGGACATCTTGGGATCAATTTCTATCATGAGGCGCTTGGCGACATTGTCATATTGGCACCACGAGGGCTTCACGACTATCCGGCTGCCGATTTCGATCGGCTGCAGTGATTGCTCCCACTTCTCATTCCAGTTCTCCTCGGCAAATTCGCGGAACCTGACATCTGCATTGGCGGAGAGTTTTGTTACTAACGATTTGAGCGCGGTTCTCAGCTCTTCCCGGTTCCGTTCATCTGTGAGTTCAAAGTAACAGAGTAAATCGGCATCAGTTTCCTGAAATCCTTTGCAGCCGATTTCGATCATGGTGGGAATAAGAAGTTCGCGCTGCGCCTCGGTCGAAGAGACGGAAACCTCGAGGTACGACTTCATGAGTTACTGCTGGTAGCGGTAAATGATCTGCAGGAGGACGCGGCCGACGGCGGTGAGGCTTTCAGGGCTGCACTTATCCGGGGTGTCTTCCGTGGTGTGCCAGTACTTATTCGAGGCATCGGGATAATTGAAGTCGATGAGATCAATCGTTTTGATCCCTGCTTCGTTGAGAGGGAGATGGTCATCCTGAATTTCTCCGCGATAAGTTTCCGGGACAAATTCGGGGATACCCAGCTCCGCAGCTGTCGACCAGACGAGATTCACAACGTCGGGAGCCTGAAGGAGTGAATACCGATCCTTGGGGATCTGCAGCTGTTTGTCGCCGACCATGTCCAACAGAATGCCGAACGCCGGGGCAAACCCGGGGGGCAAATTTGCCGCAAAATACTTGGCGCCGAGGAAATAATACTTGATGTCGTGCTCATTTCCGTAATCTTCGCCGTCGACGAAGAGCATATCGACGCCGATTCCGGGGGGACTAGCGTTGATGAGCCTGGCAATCTCCAGCAAGACCGCCACACCGCTTGCGGCATCATTCGCTCCGAGGATCGGCTGGTTCTGTTTCTTGGGATCTTTTTCCTGGTCGGCCCGGGGGCGCGTATCCCAGTGGGCAATAAGGAGAATTCTCGTGGTGGCTTCCGGGTTGAACGAAGCAATGACGTTGGTGAGGTTCAGTACCTCCTTATTATAGCCCGTGACCGTGAACGACTGCAAATTAACCGCGTCGGTGTACTTCAGGAGCTCAGACTGGATGTAACTCAGGCAATTACGGTGCCCGGCAGAGTTAGGCGTGCGGGGGCCAAAATCCGTCTGTGCCGTCAAATAACTGAACGCGCTCTTGCCGTCGAAACGGGGCACAGCTTTCTTTGGAGCAGCAACCGGTTGAGGGGTGGAAACGGGAGGTTTGGGCGCGTCGTTGCCACAGCCGGCTAGGGTGGCAACAACCAATAAAAGAATAAAGTGGAATTTCATAAGAATGTGATCCGAATCTACAAAAATCCCCTCTCATTCGCAATGTAACTTTCTAGCGGTTTGTTCGTTATACTATGCATATGAGGCTGAAAACCACAAGGAGCTTGTCATGAGTAGACCATTGAGTCTTACTATCAAATTAACAGCCCTCGTCGTCTTCGCAGTGTTGTTCGGAGCGACGCTGGTTGCACTTTCGGTAAAGGATCGCCGGCACGAAAACACGGAATCGTTCGCCTGGGGTAAAGAAAGCACTGTCGAGCGAAAGTTCACCGTGAAGGACGGCGACAGGCTTGTCGTCGATGCCGATATCGGCGACATCAGCATTAACGGCACAGAAGGGAATGAGGTTACAGTTCGCGTCTACCAGACCGGTTCCGAAGAAAAAAAGAACCGGACGCGGTTCGACTTCGATCAGAGCGGCAACGTCGTAACCGTGAAAGGAAGGCTCCAGCGAAAATACTTCAACTTTTTCGGAGACATGGAACTGGGTGTGCGGTTTGAAATCCAGGTCCCCAGGAACTTTGACCTCCATATGCAGACATCGGGGGGAAATATCACCATTGACGGCGTCCATGGATCGATTTTCGGCGAAACATCCGGTGGGGATGTGGAAGTCGATAAGATTGACGGAAAGGCCAAGCTTACGACATCAGGCGGTAATGTCAAGCTGACCGATTCGAAGGGAGATCTCACGTTCGAGACCTCCGGCGGCGATATTGTGGGAGAAGATCTGGGAGGCAATATCCATGTCGAGACTTCGGGGGGCAATATCAACATCCGCAGGACGGACGCTTCACTGTACGGAGAAACTTCGGGCGGGGATATCAGGGCGGAACTGCGGGACAATAAAGGTATCGACCTTTCCACCTCCGGCGGTAATGTTGTCGTGAATCTGCCGAAGAGTGCAGCAGGGGATGTCGACGCAGAAACGACAGGCGGCGATGTTTCGTGCGACTTTGCGTTCTCCGGCAAGCTGAAAGACGGATCGCTTCACGGACAAATCAACGGCGGCGGGCTAAGGATTCGCCTCGGAACCTCCGGCGGAGATATCGTTATCCACTCTGTAGAATAAGAATCCGATAGGCCAGTGTTCCGGGACCGGACCCGCGGCAAAATTCATTGTATGGCATCATCCTCCCCGATATTCCATCGAGGGAGGATTTTTATTTGGTGAAGCTGTAATTGGCGAGGTATTCCATGATCCGGTTCTGCGCATTACGCAGGGATGCGATTTCCCCGGGAAAGTGATTCGAAAGTATGCTGAAGATGAGCATTGTTCCGTCGGCGGTTGTCACATATCCCGAAAGTGAACTCACTCCGGTCAGTGATCCTGTCTTCGCATGAACGTTTCCTTCCGCTTTCGTCCCTCTCATTCGATTCTTTAGCGTCCCGTCAACTCCGGCAATGGGAAGGCTTTCATAGAAATGGCGAAATGTTGAACTGCGGTGATACTGATCGGCAAGTATCTTCGTAAGCGTTGCCGGGGATACAGCATTGTACCACGAGAGACCCGATCCGTCGGCGAGAATCATCTTCATCGTATCCAGGCCAAGCGATGAAAGGTATTCTTTGACGACCTGGTGCCCCATCACTGCAGATCCGGGAACATGATACTTTTCCACAGCGAGGGTTTTTAACAGCTGTTCTGCGGCAAGGTTATCGCTCGGCTTATTGATCTGGCACAATATTGAATCGAGAGGGTGGGCCAGCTCCGCGATCGGCATGGCGTGTCTGAGAGTGTCGAGTTTCAGCGCTCCGTGTACGCTGATGCCCCTTGCAGAGAGCCGCTCCCGGAGGAGGTGGAGGAAATAATACTCAGGTTGGAACACGCTCACGCCAAAATCTTTCATTGCGCTCTGCGGGGGGATTCTTCCCGACACGACGATCGTATTCTGTCCCCTGAGGCGCGTGACGTCGAGCGGAGGGATCAACGTATCGGATGTCGTCGTCGCGGTATTGACGATCGTAACGTACGATGTAACAGGGAGAGTGTGGATCTCCGGTTTCTCGCCCGTCTTGTTTCCCGGAAAGACATCGACCTCGATCGAATTACTGTTGATCGTGAGCGGGGTCATGAATGCGGCATCCGTCGAAGGCTCGTCGTCCCACATCCATCCTGAACCCCAGGCGAGGGTGTCAAACAACGAAGTCCCGCCGACAAGGTCGCCGGCGATAGACCGTATGCCTCTCCGGTACATCGCTGCTGCGACAGAGTCAAGCTGATCTGTCCTGATGAGCGGATCGCCGGCTCCATGAATGAACAAGCTCCCATGCAGTGTGCTGTCCCGAATCTCCCCGTCGGAACTAAAAGATGTCTTCATGTTGTAACCATCTCCAAGGGCGACAAGGCCGGCCGACGTTGTCAGCAGCTTCATATTCGATGCGGGATGGAAGAGCTTATCGCTGTTTCGTTCGTAGAGAACATGCGCCCCTTCGGCGGTAATAATCTGTGCGCCGAACAGACAGGGTGCTAACAGGGAATCGTCCAGGATAGCATCGATGGTTTGCTGCAATGGGGCGTGGGGTTGGGAAGCGATGGTTGGGGGATCAGCAGGTTTGGGAGTCTTGGATATTGATTCCCCCTGCCGTACCGATTGAGTCGAACACGAGGAGAGGAGCAGGAGGAGGAGGAATAAACTCCCCAAAATCTTCTTCTTCATCTCAGCGTGTTCAGTTGTTTAGGAATCGAAAAATGGTTAAATTTAACTCGATATTTCACAATTTGATAACAGATAACGCATGCTGAAATTCTTATCGAAGGTATTTCCGGGAAAATCTGAAAAAGATGTGCGCCGGATTCTACCAATGGTGGAGGAGATTAATGAAATTTTCGCTCAATATCAAACCCTCACCGATGACGAGCTAAAGGGGAAGACTGCCGAATTCCGGACGCGTATCCAGGAGGTGACCCATGAACTTCAGGACGAAATTACCGAGGCAAAAGCGCGGTTAAAATCCGAAGAGAAGGAACTTTCGGTCGAAGACCGCAAGACGATCGCCACTGAAATCGAAGATCTTCAGAAGAACCTCGACGAAGTTACGAAAGAAAAGCTTAACGAGTTGATGCCTGAAGCCTTTGCCGCAGTGAAAGAGGCTTGCAGACGGCTCAACGGCACTTCGTGGGAAATCATGGGCCACAAGATCGTCTGGGAAATGGTCCCCTTCGACGTACAGCTCATCGGCGGCGTCGTCCTTCACGAAGGAAAGATTGCAGAAATGGCAACGGGCGAAGGAAAAACTCTCGTCGCAACGATGCCTCTCTACCTCAACGCGTTGCCCGGCCGTGGAGTCCACCTCGTCACGGTGAACGACTACCTTGCCATGCGTGACAGCCTGTGGATGAGCCGTGTGTTTGAGACTCTCGGGCTTACCGTCGGGTGCATCCAGTCGCAAATGGATGCCTTCAACCGGAGAAAACAGTATGCCTGCGACATCACGTACGGCACGAACAACGAATTCGGCTTCGACTACCTCAGGGACAACATGGTCGTCTCCCCGGAGGAGCTCGTCCATCGCGAGTATTATTACGCCATCGTTGACGAAGTAGACTCCGTACTCATCGACGAAGCCCGTACGCCGCTCATCATCAGCGGCCCTGTCACAAGCGCCGACAATCAAAAATTTGCGGAGATGAAACCCCGCGTGGAGCGCCTTGTGAACGCTCAGAAAAATTTTGTCACGAAGATTGTCGCAGAAGCGGAACAGTTCCTCACAGACTCGAAGGAATCCGAAGCCGGCGTCCAGATTCTCAGAGCCTATCGCGGCCTGCCGAAGCACAAACGCCTGATAAAGCTGCTTTCGGAACCCGCCAACAAGAAACTCATGCAGCAGACTGAAATGGAGTACCTGAAGGATCAGGCCCGGCGCCTCCATGAAATCGATGATGAGCTGTATTACGCCATCGATGAAAAAGACCACAGCATTAACCTTACCGAAAAGGGGCGCGAACTACTCGCCCCAAGCTCGAACGACAAGGATTTCTTTGTTCTTCCGGATGTGGGATCAGAGATCGCCGCAATTGAGAATGACGAGTCGCTCTCGGCCGATGACCGGCAGAAGAAGAAAGACGAACTTAACCAGGTCTACGCGGAGCGAAGCGACAGGATCCATACCGTAACCCAGCTTTTGCGCGCCTACTCGATGTACGAAAAGGACGACGAATATGTCGTCTCCGAGGACGGCAAAGTGATGATCGTCGATGAATTCACCGGCCGCCTGCTCCACGGACGCCGGTATTCCGACGGGCTCCACCAGGCAATTGAGGCAAAGGAAGGCGTAAAGGTCGAGCGGGATATGCAAACGCTCGCCACGATTACGCTCCAGAACTATTTCCGCCTTTACAAGAAGCTTGCCGGCATGACCGGAACCGCGGAAACGGAAGCAGCGGAGTTTTTTGAAATTTATAAACTCGATGTCGTCGTCATTCCCACGAACAGGCAGATGGTCCGTGATGACATGGATGACGTTATCTACAAGACCAAACGCGAAAAGTATAACGCTGTTATCCAGGAAATCGAAGAGCTCCGGAAGATCAATCGCCCAGTGCTTGTCGGTACGACCAGTGTCGAAGTTTCCGAAACGCTGAGCAGAATGCTCAAGCGTCAGGGGATACCTCACAATGTCCTTAATGCGAAACAGCACCAGCGGGAAGCTGAGATCGTCGCCCATGCGGGTCTGCCTGGTTCGGTGACGATCGCGACGAACATGGCAGGACGCGGAACGGACATCAAGCTTGGCGCAGGCGTAGCCCAGGCGGGAGGGCTGCATATCGTCGGAACTGAACGCCACGAGGCCCGGCGTATCGACCGTCAGCTGCGCGGCCGCGCGGGAAGACAGGGAGATCCGGGTTCATCAAAGTTTTATCTTTCGCTGGAAGATGATCTTATGAGACTCTTCGGCAGCGAACGGATTGCCGGCATCATGGAACGGCTGGGATTGAAAGAAGGGGACGTCATCCAGCATCCGATGATTACACGCTCTGTACAGCGGGCACAGAAGAAAGTCGAAGAAAATAACTTTGCCATCCGCAAACGGCTGTTGGAATACGACAACGTCATGAACCAGCAGCGCGAAGTGATCTACGGCCGCCGCCGGCACGCGTTGGTCGGCGAACAGCTCCGCGACGATATCATGGATATGGTCGAGGAAGAGATCAACGAGATTGTCGATAAGTATTACGAACAGGGGGAGATCGAGCAGCTGAAAGAAGCCCTTCGGACGAACTTCCTCGTGGATATGGAGATCACTCCCGAACAGTGGCAGAAGCTCGGGAATGCAGGCATGAAGCAGGAAGTCTTCAAGGCCGCGATGGAATTCTATAAACGAAAAGAGGAGCGCATCGGCGCCGAAAATCTTGCCATGCTGGAGAAGATGGCTTCGCTCCAGGTCATCGATGAAAAGTGGAAGGACCATCTGCGGGAAATGGATGATCTCAAAGAAGGCATTCACCTTCGCGCGTACGGCCAAAAAGACCCCATCGTGGAATACAAGACCGAGGCCTTCAAAATGTTCGTCGAGCTTATCACGATGATCAATACGGAGACGCTCGGCCTGGTGTTCAAGCTCTTCCCGACGCAGAATCAGGAAACTCCGGCGCAGCGGCAGCCGCGCATCCAGCGGCCACAGCAGATGACGCTCTCTCATGCTGCGTCGCAGGGGATGGGATTCGAAGGGAACCGTGAGCCGGTCCCGGGAGATGAAGAACGCGCACAGCGCGGATCATCCGGTTCTCAACCAGCGCCTCCAAAAGCTCAGCCCGTGCAGGTCGGCGAAAAAGTGGGCCGCAACGATCCATGCCCATGCGGAAGCGGCAAGAAATACAAACAGTGCCATGGCAAGTAGAGAAAGCGCTAGACTCACCTAACACTTCAAGGAGTTTACTATGAACAGGGTAGGGCATGTTCTCCTTATGATCTTTTTGTGCACAGTTTTTGCATCGGGTCAGGATACCACTTCGCGGAGAAAAAATTCGTTAGAGGAGGGAGCATGGGCCGTGCAATTTGGGATCGGCAGCAATTTTACGATCACAACATTCGCAGGGAGTACCATAGCCCTGAAGCATTTTTGTTCCTCATCGCAAGCCTACCGCCTTAGCGCCACCGTTAACGGGAGTACAGATTCCCGCGATGGTGTTACTCCGCTCGTGGCCGACAGCATGAGGATCATTACTACAACTGACGGAAATTCTGAATCTCTTTCCCTGCAGTTCAATATGCTTTTCTATCCGTTGACATCTTCAGATGTGAATTTTTATTGGGGGATTGGACCGTCCGGAACCTACTCGCATTCCAACAGTACCAGCGAGACAAGATTTGTTACCAGCTCCCAGGACACTGTCTATTCGAGGCAATCGGACACGCGAAACACATGGGGAATCGGGGCAAGCGGAGTCGTTGGCGTTGAGTGGTTTGCCACGAAATCAATAAGCCTGAACGCAGAATACACGGGAACATTAAACTATACCCACTCGAGTTCAAGTTCGGAAGGCGAGATACCTTCCCGGCCGGCGTCAGAGTCGACAAGTAAGTCCTTCAGCGTAAATTCCGGCGGGGTCCGATTTGGCCTCGCGGCGTACTTTTAGATCTCCGAATCGCGAGTGAGCAGACTGAAAAAAGCTCTCGGGTTGCTGGCTTCCGATCCGGGATTGTTATTCAAGCGGGTTATCACAGAGATCCAATTTTCGGTTCACACCCCGGATCATCCGATCACGAAAACCTTCAACGGAGTGAAATTCCAGTTTGATTTTGCATTCGATCCTGCGCTGAAGCTCATGTATCGGTCGGTCTATGAAGTTGACATTGTAAGGATCTTCAAGAAGTATTTGCATCCGGGAGACACGTTTGTCGACGTTGGCGCCAATATCGGTTATCTTTCTGCGATCGCGGCGGGCCTCGTGGGCCAGACCGGCCAGGTACACAGTTTCGAGCCCGTGCCGCGATACTTCGAAAGGCTTAGATCGTTTGCTTCAATGAATCCTGATCGCAGGATCGTGGCTAATCAGCTCGCCCTTGGAGAAGCTGAGTCGACCGCAACGATCAATGTTACGAGCCTCCCCAATATCGGATGGAATACCCTCGTGCCGGGAATGATGAATACGGAAAGCGTAGGCCAATCGATTGAAGTTCCGGTACAGCGGCTCGATAAGTACATCGAGCAGCACCGCCTCGGGAAAATTGCGCTTGTAAAGATCGACACCGAAGGCTTCGAGTTTCCAGTCCTGAAGGGCCTCTCGAGTTATCTTACGACTAACAAGCCGGTATTTATGGTTGAAGTAGCCCCATCGGCATATCCACTGCTCGGTGTTTCTCTTGCTCAGCTTAAGGAGTATATGTCGGGC
>DATJGD010000031.1:0-7154 GCA_035495255.1 Bacteroidota bacterium
AAGCAGCAGCATCCATGAGAGGGACTTCCACGACCGATGGAGTTTTCGCCAGCCAATCAATCCCAACACGAGAGCGGGCGAATAGATAAAGATTCCCTTGCTGGGGCTTACGAGCAGCCCCCAGAGTCCCTGCCACGGGGCAACAAACTCCCCGTAACCAAACTGCCGTACTGCGTTGGGATTCACCCCCCTTCCTGTTTCGAACCAGTTTCCAAATCGGATAACATTGTAGTAACCGAGCAGCAAAAGAATCAGCCCACAGCCAACGGTCCAGAATATCGCGGCCCGCAATCCTGCAGAAATATTACCTTTCCTTCGGTATACGGTCCAAATGACGTATCCGGCAAAAAATGGAATAAAGAGAATTGCCGAAAGGTGGGCTGCAACGGCCAGGCCCAGATAGAGGCCGCTGAGAAGCGCGGATTTTCCATATCCCGGTTCCGGAACCTGTTGTGTATCGATTGAAACCGCGGCATCGAGCGATGCAAGGACAAACAGCGTCGCAAGCGGCTCGCTGAAAAGGGAGCCGGAGTAATTCCACATCATCGTACCGAACGCGTAAACGATTGAGCTGATAACGGCGATCGTACGATCGCGCACCAGGTTCATGACGATGCGCCAGAAGACGTACACGCAAAGGAGGCTTACGATCACGTTCAGGAAGCTCACAAGGAACCTGACCGCATGCGGCTCAAGTCGCGTCGCCGGCTGGTGATAAAACCTGCGCTGCAAACCGGCGTCAATGTGATAACTTAATGGTATCAATGCCGGGACCGCATTGTACCATCCGGTTTGGTCGATAAATCCTGCAATCTTTATGCAAGGAGCAAGTATAATCGATTCCAGCGGACCGAAGACTGAGTAGATTTTGCCGTCGATCCCTCTCGCCGTCCCAAATCCGGGCCATCCCTCGAGCTCGTGATCGAGCGAAAATGTCCCGCTGTTCGCGATCGACTCCCCTACCCTATACACGATCTCGCTGTCGGGAGAAAGAATACTCCCAGTCGTCATCAGGGTAAAGAAAACAAGGCAGAGACAGAGGAGGAAATACGGAGGACGAAGATTTGCGGGATTGCTTTCCATGGGGGAACAGTATATGACATCTCCCGTAAAAAAACAACAGGTGACGAGATTCTCGTCACCTGTCGGGAATTCTGCTCAAGCAGGTTATAATCCTGCCGAACCGAGGTACTAGTTGCTGCCTGCCGCAGGAGCCGGTGCCGGCAATGGCTTATGGGGGAATTTCTCAGCCCTCATCGACGCATTATACGCGAAGGCCGCCATAATGACCGCCGCCTGTTTCAGGTCGTCCGGCTGCGCCCGGTCATACAGATCCATTGTAGAATGGTGCGTACGGGAACTGTATTCAAGCTCATCCTGGATGAACTGGAATCCCGGAAGCTCGACCGCATCGAATGAAAGGTGGTCTGTTCCGCCGGTATTCTGGAGTGACAGTGTGGAAGCTCCCATATCCTTGAAAGGGGCGAGCCATTTACGGAAGATATTCCGGACTAAATCATTCCCCTGGAGATAGACGCCGCGCACCTTGCCGCTGCCGTTATCGTTGTTAAAATAGACATCAAATTTGTCGGCTTCGGGCTTGAGGTTAAGCGTGCTCGTGGGATCGGATCGTTGTCCTTTTCGTTCTCCGAAGTGCTGTTTCACATACGCTTCAGATCCGAGCAATCCTTCCTCCTCACCGCCCCACAATCCGATGCGGATCGTTCGGCGGGGTTTCAAACCTGCCGCTTTAAGTATACGCATCGCTTCAAGGCAGACGGCTGAGCCTGTGCCATTATCGGTAGCGCCGGTACCACCATGCCATGAGTCAAAGTGGGCGCCGATCATAACGATCTCATCTTTAAGATCTGATCCGGGCAGTTCGCCGATAATGTTCGCAATCGAATCGGCCTTGTTGAACTCCACATCGACATCCAGCTGTAACTTCGGATGCTGGCCTCTCGCGATCATGCGTACCAACCGGTTATAATGCTCTGCTGCAACAGCAATCTGCGGAATGAGCTTGGGCGCTTTATTTTCGTAAGCAGAAGTCCTGCTGGTAAACGGCGTATCCGGATGGGCCGGAACAGATGCCTGCTGGACGAAGATTGTGCCGCCATCACCGCGAGCATTTGTGAGGATACCGGCAGCGCCTTCCTTCTGGCACCAATCTAATTTATGAAACTCGACCAGCGCACGTGCTTTTTGGTCAGCGGGAAGATTGCGCATCCCTCCGAACCGTCCTCCAGGCATGGGAAAATCGGCATTCGCCATTTTAATGAGCGATGAATCGGGTACCCGCGTTGCTTCGGGATCCCAGTGCGCTTTGATTTCACGCTCGTCGCCCAACATGACAAACTTGCCTTTGAGCTTTCCTTTGTATTGCTGAAGGGCACTGTCGGTCTTTGCGTCGACGTAGATAATATCGCCTGTGACGGGTCCGTTCGTTCCCTGGATCCACGCTTTGGGATAGGAGATCAGGGGGAAGTTTTGTCCGTTCAGCACGTTGGCGGAATAGTGTTTCAACGTCCAGCCTTTTCCGAAGGGGCCCCATTTTTCCAGGTGAGCATTTTCCAGTCCCATCGATGTCATCTTACCGCGCGCCCAATCTGCCGCGCGCATATATCCGGGTGAGCCGGTGAGCCGAGGCCCATAGACGTCGGTGAGGTAGCTCAGGATGTCCATAACCTGCGAACGGTTCATGCCTTCATCCTTAATCTGCGCCACTGCCGCGCTGTCGAACTTTTCTTCGTGCTGTGCAAATACTGTCACCGAAAAGCAGACCAGCAGGCAACAAAGTATCATCAATATTTTCATAGATCCCTCATAATGAAATTGATTGAATAAGTGAATTGATTTTCCTACAAACCTTCTTCGGCGAGCACATAGGCAAGTATGGCAATGGATGCCGCGCCCAGCTCAAGCTCGCGTTCGTTCACTCTATCGATCGTATCGTGATCGGAATGGTGATAATCAAAATATCGATTCCCTTCAACCCGCAGGCCGATGGTTGGAACTCCCTGCCGGCCTAATTCTCCGATATCGGCTCCGCCTCCCCCTTTTCGTATCCGGTCAGCCTCGATGGAAGCGAACAGCGGTGACCAGCGCGCAATCTTATCAAACGTAAGCGAATCAGACGTAACACCGAAGCCGCGAGGCGCAAAACCGCCTGCATCGGTTTCTATGGCGGCAATGTGCTTTTCATTGGGTCGCGATTTTGCGGCGTATGCTTTTCCGCCCCGCAGGCCATTCTCTTCATTGATGAAGTTCACCGCTCGTATCGTTCTTTTCGGATGGAGGCCCATTTCTTTCAGAAGACGAAGCGCCTCAATTACATGAGCGCAGCCAGATCCGTCGTCGTGAGCGCCTCTTCCCTTATCCCAGCTATCCAGATGTCCCCCGATGACGATCACCTCCCCCGGCTTTTCAGAGCCGGTGAGCTCCCCCACCACATTCGCAGATTCAACGTCGGGTAATGTCTGGCAGGAAAGTCTTAACTTCACGCTCACCTTTTCGCCTTTCGACAAGAGCCCGTCCAGCATCTCAGCGTCTTTCGTACTGAGAGCGGCAGCGGGTACTTTGGGGATGCTGTCGTTGTAATTCATCGCGCCGGTATGAGGGACATCATCGATCATCGTCGTCATTGAGCGAACGAGCGCGGCCACACCGCCGGCACGTGATGCTTCGACCGCACCGCCGCCCCGCTGGTTCACCGCACCGCCATACGCGTCAAACGTGCTGATCTTGCTTCTGTCCATCGGACGGTTGAAGAAAATAATTTTCCCCTTTGCCTTATCCCCAAGCTTTTTCAAGTCATCAAACGATTTTACTTCCAACACTTCTGCCGTAATTCCGTCATCGGTCGTGCCGATGCTTCCGCCAAGAGCGGCGATGTTGAGTTTCCTGGCCGCCGATCCCGGACTCACGATTGCTGCATCCTCGACATTCCCGCGCACCCAGTGCGGAACCATCACCGGCTCCAAATGTACATTGTCAAAACCAAATGACTCCATCTTTCCCTTCGACCACTCAACCGCCTTTGCCGCGTTAGGGGATCCGCTCAGGCGCGGGCCGATTGAAACTGACAGCTCCGACAGTATGTCGTAGGCATGGCCGGAACGTAAGCCCGTAAAAATGATGTCATCCGCGATCCTCTGGTAGTGGCCAAGCGTGGCGGTGTCAACTGACTGGGCGATCAATGCGAGTGGTGTAAGCTGCAGTAGAAATGCAAAAATCAGAATAGCCGGAATCTTATATTTCGTCAAGGTCTTCCTTTGAGTTATGAGCTTGTGCCGCCGCGCGGCCTGCCCGAAGGGTGGCGGTAGAACTACCGTTTGTTTGCAGAAAACTTCGCTTTTGAATATACAAAAAAATCAGATGAGTGCAAGATGGAATTAACTCTGAACTTGCCCCATTTGCTCTGAAATGAGGCTTATGGGATGCTGCACTTTCATCTTCAGCCCGAACTTCTTAATGCCAAACTGCAGCTGAAGATGGCAGCCCGGATTCGCCGTAAGGACGATTTCGGCCTGGGTACTGGCCAGATTCTTCATCTTGCGGTCCAGAAGCTCCATGGAATCGTCAAATCGGACAACATTGTAGATTCCTGCGCTGCCGCAGCACCATGTAGCCTCGGGAAGCTCAGCGAACTCGACACCCGGAATTGATCGGATCAAATCTCTCGGTTGCCGGCTAATTTTCTGCGTATGGACAAGATGGCAAGCTTCATGGTATGTGACACGGATTTCTTCCGCAGGTTTAGCTGGGCCGCCATCTTTTTGGCGGGCGTGGGTCTGCGCGATCCCGACATCCGCCAGAAACTCCGTTATATCTTTCGTCTTTTGGGAAAGGTTCTTCGCCCGCTCAGCATACTTCTCATCGTCACCGAGGACATGTCCATATTCTTTCATAAACGCGCCGCAGCCCGCTGAATCTACAATCAGCGCATCGGCTCCCAGCGCACCGAAGACATCGATGTTCTTTTTCGCTAACCGCTGTGCCTCTTCCGCATCCCCGTAATGGGCATGAAGCGAGCCACAACATCCCTGCTGCTTCGGAACAAGAACCTCAAACCCATTCTTTGTTAACACGTTGACGACATCCCGATGGATATCAGGAAACGCAACGTTCATGATGCATCCGGTGAGAAGTGCTACTGTTCCCCGTTTGGGGGACACAGCTGGAACGAGCTCCGCAACGTGATCGGTGAAGTTTGCATCAGCGATAGCCGGCAGCAAGGCATGTTTCGACTGAAGCCGTTCGGAGAAAAGGCTGAGGATGTCCGAATCATCGACGGCTTGCTGAAGCCCGGATGTTCGATAGAACCGCAGGAGCGAAGCAACAATCCTCGTGCGGGTATTTGAAGAAAGTATTCCCCTGAGCAATATCCATTTTATGAACCGGAGACCGAACGGCTCCCTGCCCATCTCCGCGATAACTTTGCGAGCGTCCTCGACGAGAGCCCCGTATTGTACACCGGCAGGGCATGCGGTCTGGCATGCCTGGCAGTCGAGGCAAAAATGCATTTCGTCGACAAATGTCTCACTGAGATCCAACGTGCCGTCATGGATTGACCTGATGAGCCGGATTCTACCACGCGGTGACGATTGCTCCTGATTCGTCAGGGCGTATGTGGGACAGACAGGCAAACACATTCCGCAGTGGATGCACTGGTGAAGCACCTTATCAATATGTTCAAGAGAAGACCCCAATTCTTAGACGTACCTCTTCTTGAGAAACGGCACTGAGATCGCGCCGACGACAAATCCACCGATATGCGCCCACCATGCCACCCCTCCCGCATCTGCGCCGATGCCCAATGCCATCATACCGCTGAAGATTTGCAGCAGGAACCAGATGCCGAGAAAAACAAAGGCCGGCAGTTCGACGATCTGAAAGAAAATGAATATTGGGATAAGAGTTACAACCCGCGCCGAGGGATACATAAGAACATAAGCGCCGAGAACGCCGGCGATCGCTCCGCTCGCTCCCACCATCGGAACGCCGGAAGAGGCATTCAGGACGACCTGAGTCGCCGCGGCGGCGATGCCTGCGAGAAAATAAAAAAAGATGTACCGGACATGTCCAAACCTGTCTTCTACATTGTCGCCGAAAATATAGAGAAAGAGCATGTTCCCGATAAGATGCCACCAGCCGCCGTGAAGAAACATCGAAGTGACGAACGGAACCAATGTTGATATCCCCACGTGACCGGAGGCGAAATGCGCGAAGACCCGCCCCGGCACGACGCCGAATCGGTAAATGAATTCTTCGAGTCGACCGCCCAGTGAATTTTCATAAAGAAATGCGAGTATGTTCAGAATTATCAGCAGGTAATTGATGAACGGGACCGTGCGTGAAGGGATGGTATCGCGGAGAGGTATCATTTACGGACGGATTGACAATCGAATTTTCCTGGTCAGAGATACCGGGAGAGCCAATGATTCAAGTCGTTGAGGCTTTCTTCATTAATCTGATGCCCCATGTCGTACTCCTTGTACCAGACAGCGGCCTGAGCCTCCTGGAGCAATGCCTTTGCCCTCCTGCTGAACATCACCGGAATGGTCGGATCGTACGTTCCGTGTGCCACGAAAAACGGTTTGCCTTTCACACCAGGCCAATCAAATTTCAAATCGGTCTCTTCAGGAATGTAGCCGCTGTTGGCCATGACGCCTGCGATCTCAGCAGGACGAGTCAGGGCAACGGCATAGGACATCATCGTCCCCATACTGAACCCGCAGAGAAATATTTTCGAGGGATCGACCTGGTAATTTTTCCGTACGTCGTCAATGAAGGTGAGAAGTTTACCGTAGCTTTCTGTGAACATCTTCGGCTCGGGCCGCCCGAGTTCAAGGATATCGTACCAGGAATACCCTCCGCCGAATGCGAAATCAAACGGCGCGCGTACGCTGATGATGAACAGGCGCTCGTCAAGATACTGGGAGAGCCCCAGCAGGTCGTCTTCGTTGGCACCCAGGCCATGAATGAGAATCAGGCACGGGGGATCGCCCGGGCTTTTTACCCTGGGTGGAAGAATCTTATGATGTAATGAACTCGGAACGGGATTCATGAATCAGGATCCATTGCTCTATCTTGTCATTGGGGGGATTAGATCCACGCAACATCCTCAAACTTCTTAATTTTCTCTCTGTCTC
>DATJGD010000032.1:0-35251 GCA_035495255.1 Bacteroidota bacterium
AAGTGATTCCGATCGTTCCGCGGGAGAACCCAGGGGCAGGCAGCCTCCCGCGGAATTTGCTGTGCCGTCCCGGACTCGCCCGTTTGTTTCCCTCCTGATTTTTGAATAAATTTATAGATGCAAATCGGCAAATATGACATACCGAAGGCAGTTTTGCTTGCCCCTATGGAAAACGTAACGGATATTCCATTCCGTCTCGTCTGCAAACAGTTCGGCGCGGACATTATGTTCACCGAATTCGTGAATTCGGAGGGGCTGTTCCGGAACTCCAAAAAGACGAAGCAAAAGATGGCCTTCCTCCCGGAAGAACGCCCGTTCGGAATTCAGATCTATGGCGGCGTCGATGAATCCATGGAGTGCGGCGCGAAGATGGCGGAGGAACTCGAGCCCGATCTCATCGACATTAATTGCGGCTGCTGGGTGAAAAACGTGGTCGGCCGCGGGGAGGGGGCGGGCCTGCTCAAGGATCTTCCGAAGATGGAACGTATTATTTCTACAGTTGTTAAAGCTGTAGAGGTTCCGGTTACCGTGAAGACACGGCTCGGATGGGACTCGGAATCGATCAACATCGTCGAAGTAGCGAAAATGGTAGAAGGCACCGGCGCGAAAGCGCTGACAATTCATTGCCGAACGCGGGCTCAGGGTCATAAAGGCGATCCCGACTATACGCTCATCCCACAGGTCAAACAGGCGGTGGGCATACCGATCATCGTCAACGGCGGCATAGAGTCTCCCGTCCAGGCGAAGATGGCCTTCGATACGACAGGTTGCGACGGAATCATGATTGCCCGCGGAGCGGTCAACAATCCATGGATCTTTTCGGAAATCAAGCACTATCTGTCCACCGGGGAGCTTCTTCCGGATCCTTCATTCGATCAGCGCATGACGGCTTTGCTGCAGCACCTTGACCATTCTGTCACGCACAAAGGAGAGCTGAGAGGCCTTCTCGAATTCCGCAAGCATTACAGCGGGTACTTAAAGGCCGTGCCGGGGATCGCAAAGCTTCGCGCGGAATTGATGCACTTTACAGAGATTCAGCATATCAAGGATCATCTGGAGCTCTTTACACAGCAGGTTTCATCCCAGGGCATAAGCGACCTGGCCGCATAACAATTTTAAGGTATCTCAATGAAGTCCCCAGGACCTGGCATTCTTGCCATTGGGACAGCCAACCCCCGCCAGCGGTACTCTCAACGGCAAGTCTACGATCTTCTCGCCCGCCATTCTGATTTTTACAGAAGCGACCGCATCGAACACATTTTTATGACTTCCGATATCGATTTCCGGCACCTGTACTTCGATATCGATTCACTTGTGCCTGCCGAGACGACGGACCAGCTGCATGAACGCTTTCGCTCCGGATCTCTCGAGGTTGGCGTAGAGGCGATCCAAAAATGTCTCGCATCGAACGACACCACGGCCGAAGAGATTGATTTTGTCGTTGCCGTATCGTGCACCGGCTATCTCTGCCCCGGACTCTCTTCGCTCGTCATTAAGGAACTCGGCATGAAACGAAACATCCAGCGCGCCGACCTCCTCGGCATGGGATGCGCCGGAGCGATGCCAGGCCTGCAGCGCGCCTACGATTTTGTCAAAGCGTACCCCGGGAAGAAAGCGCTCCTGCTGACCGTAGAAATTTGCTCGGCATGCTATTATCTGGACGACTCGCTCGAAACCGTTGTCGGCAACGCGATCTGTGCCGACGGCGCCGCCGCGGTCGTCGTCGGGATGACAGAAAACAATACGTATCCCAAGATCCGTGCGTTTGAAACCCTGCTTGAGCCTTCGCTTATCAATACTGTCGGCTTTGAACAGCGCGACGGAAGACTTCGCATTATTTTATCGAAGGACATCCGCGACGTTGCAGGCGCTCTCGGTAAGTCGCTTATCGGCACACTTCTCGCGTCAAACCATCTTCAGCAGAACGATATACGGCACTGGATCCTGCACTCCGGAGGCCGCAAGGTCATCGACAGCCTGCGGGACGAAATGAACTTTACAGAACTGCAGCTTCAGCACAGCCGATGCGTGCTGAAAAATTACGGCAACATGTCCTCCCCGACAGTTCTGTTTGTTCTCCGTGAGACTCTCGAACACTCCGACGCGCAACCGGGAGATCTCGGCGTCATGCTGGCGATGGGCCCGGGGCTCGCGCTCGAAGCGGCGCTGCTCGAGTGGTAGGTTGTAACTCTCCCCTCCTTTCCTTATTTTCGTACCATGCCGGACAAAAAAAGAATTGCCCAGATTCTCGACGAGATCGGGACGCTGCTTGAATTAAAAGGCGAAAATCGCTTTAAGTGCATCGCCTTTCATAACGGATCACGCGTCGTAGAATCGCTCACCAAAGATCTCAACGAACTCATCGAGTCCGGCGAACTGCGAAAAGTCAAAGGGATCGGCCCGGGCCTCGCCACGGAAATCACCGCTCTCGTGAAAACGGGCAAGTCGAAATATTATGACGAACTGAGCGCCTCCTTCCCTCCCGGGCTTCTTGAGATGCTACGCATTCAGGGGATGGGTCCGAAAAAAGTAAAAGTCCTTTATGAAGAGCTTAACATTAAGAACATCGACGAGCTGAAGGCGGCAATCGCGGACCACCGACTCGAGAAACTCGCGGGATTCGGGAAAAAATCGGAAGAGAACATCCTGCTCGGCATCGAAGCCCTCACAAAGCATGCCGACAAGCACCTTTATTACCAGGCGAAAGAGGCCGCGGATAAAGTATATTCTCTCATCAGCCAGCAGAAAGACGTCATCCGCTGTGAAATCGCAGGAAGCCTTCGCCGCCGTAAGGAAATCATCGGGGACATCGACATCGTCGCGAGCGCGCCAAAAAAGGGAGTCCGGCGGATCATGGAAGCCTTTTCCTCGCATCCCGATGTCGAGAAGATCATCGGCCAGGGAGAAACAAAAACTTCCGTGCTGTTAAATTCCGGCATTAACTGCGATCTCCGGGTCGTTCAGGATTCGGAATTTCCGTTCGCGATGGCCTACTTTACGGGAAGCAAGGAGCATAACGTGGAAATGCGCTCGCTTGCCAAAAAATTCGGATGGAGCCTGAACGAATACGGATTTTCGCTCCTCGGCGGCGAGGAAAAGCGCGGTGCCGCAAAGCAGATCGTCAAATGCGACGATGAGGCGGACATCTATAAAGCCCTGAAACTTGAGTACGTCCCCCCGGAACTTCGGGAGATGACGGGAGAATTTGACGCCGCGAGAGCCGGCACGCTCCCCACGCTTATCGAGAACGACGACATTCGCGGGACGTTTCACTGCCATACGACGTACAGCGACGGAAAGAACACGCTGGCGGAAATGGCCGCCGCCGCCCGAGCGCTCACATGGGAATATCTCGGCATCGCAGACCACAGCAAAGTGGCAGCCTACGCGGGGGGCCTGAGCGAAGCCAGGGTGAAGCAGCAGCATAAAGAGATCGACGCTCTCAACGGAAAGTTTTCGAAGTTCCGCCTCTTTAAAGGGACCGAAGTGGACATCCTGCCGGACGGATCGCTCGATTGGAGCGATAAGGTGCTTGCGAGTTTCGATTATGTCGTAGCCTCAGTGCACAGCAAGTTCAAAATGACCGAATCAGAGGCGACGAAGCGCATTATCAAAGCGCTGAAGAACAAACACGTGACGATGCTTGGCCATGCCACGGGAAGGCTCCTCCTGCAGAGAGACGGGTATCCTGTGAACATGGTTTCCGTCATCGACGCGGCTGCGGATTATGGAAAGATCATTGAAATCAACTCCCACCCTCTCCGGCTTGATCTCGATTGGCGTCTCTGCAGATACGCCAGGGAAAAAGGGGTCATGCTCAGCATTAATCCCGACGCTCATAACATTCACGGCCTCACCGACGTATACTACGGGGTAGGTATAGCGCGGAAGGGCTGGATTGAGAAAGAGAATGTGCTCAATACAGGGTCGCTTGACGATATCATTAAGTATTTTAAACCAGGAGCCTGAATGAGACGCAATTTATTCTTAGGGGTTGTGCTGATAACGCTGGGTACGTTGTTTTTGCTGAACAATTTCGGGGTAGCGGATTTTGGAGAAATGATCCACGACTACTGGCCGCTGATATTGATTATCTGGGGCTTGAGCATTGTCATGCGCGACAAGAGGCCGATGGGTATGCAGACAGGCAGACAATCGGGAACCCAGGCGGGGACGCAATCGGGCGCAGATTCGGGAACAACGGCGGGAATGCATATCGGAGCAACATATGCGCAAGCGACGATCGTCGATCTTCTCCATGAATCCACCGTTTTCGGAAACGTCGCAATTAAAAACTCGTCTCAGAATTTCCAGGGCGGATCTGTTTCAACAGTGTTTGGGGATGGCGACCTGGATTTATCGGATGCCGTTATTGCCGAGGGAGAGCATATTTTAAGGGTTCACGGGGTGTTCGGCGATTCGACGATCGTACTGCCGCGGGATGCTGCCGTATCGGTGACTGCCAATTCGACGTTCGGCTCCGTCTTCATTCTCGGCCAGCGAAAAGATGGAATTTCTACAAACCTCCATGTCTCGACACCGAACTATGCAGGTTCGACCAGGCGCTTACAGATCGTCATCAGCAAAGTTTTCGGCAGCGTTAGAGCACATTAGGACAATATGCCCCGCAATGTAAGCACCCTGAAAAAGCGAGCTTCGGGTATTCTCGTAAAGCTTCAGAAAGCATACCCCACTGCTTCTGTTGAGCTCAATCACCACACTCCGCTTGAACTCCTTATCGCGACAATTCTGTCCGCGCAATGCACAGACGCGAGAGTCAATCTTGTGACAAAGGAGCTGTTCAAGAAATACCGGACCGCCCGCGACTACGCGGACGCCATCCCAAAAGAACTTGAACAGGATATTCGATCGACAGGCTTCTATCATGCGAAAGCGAAGAATATCATTGCCTGCTGCAAGTCGCTTGTTGAGAAGCATAAGGGGAAAGTCCCCGATACGATGAAAGAATTGACGCAGCTCGCCGGGGTGGGAAGGAAAACTGCGAATGTAGTGTTAAGCAACGCCTTCGGGAAAACCGAGGGCATCGTCGTCGATACTCACGTCAAACGTCTTGCATTCCGGCTCGGTTTAACCAAAGAAACCGACCCGGAAAAGGTCGAGCTGGACCTTATGGAGCTCATTCCCAAAGAAGAATGGAAGACGATCGACGATCTGCTTATCTGGCATGGAAGGAGAACCTGCGCAGCCCGGGGCCCGAAATGCGGCGAATGCCCGGTGGCAGATCTCTGCCCCTCGGCTTCGGACTTTCTCTAGTACTCCCCCCAGACCTCTCTCAGCGTGTTGGATATCTCGCCGATCGTGGCATAGGCTTCGACGCAGGCAAGAATCGAAGGAAGGACGTTTTCTGCGGTACGGGCTTTGGCTTTCAACACTTCAAGCGAATGGCCGAGCTTCCCGGTATCCCTCGTTGTTCTCATCGCCTGAAGCCGGGCGACCTGCTTTTTCCGGATGCTTTCATCGACCTTCAATAAAGAAAGCTCGCCCGTTTCTTTAGAGACGAACTCATTTACTCCGACGATGATTTTTTCTTTTTGCTCGATCGCCTTCTGATATTTGTAGGCGCTCTCGGCAATTTCATTTTGGTAGAACTGCTGTTCGATCGCGCGCACGGCTCCCCCCAGGTTGTCGATCTTCTTCAAGTAATCGCTCACCCGCCGCTCAATTTCATCGGTTAACGACTCCACGAAGTATGATCCGCCCAGGGGATCCGCGGTATCGGCGACACCGCTTTCGAAGCCGATCACCTGCTGGGTACGCAGGGCAAGCCTGGCGGCATCTTCCGCCGGGAGGGCCAGCGCTTCGTCACGGCTGTTCGTATGAAGAGACTGACATCCTCCCAGAACCGCGCTGAGCGCCTGGATGGTCACCCGGACCACGTTATTATCGATTTGCTGCGCGGTGAGAGTTGATCCGCCGGTCTGAGCATGGAAGCGGAGCCTCATGGACTCCGGCTTCTTTGCACCAAAGCGCGTTTTCATTATCCCTGCCCAGAGTTTCCGCCCTGCCCGGAATTTTGCCACCTCCTCGAAAAAATTATTGTGCGCATTAAAGAAAAACGATATCTGAGGAGCGAAGGCGTCCACGTCGAGTCCGGCATCGATCGCCGCCTGGACATACGCGATCCCGTTCGCGAGCGTGAAGGCAAGTTCCTGAACAGCGGTCGATCCTGCTTCCCGGATGTGGTATCCGCTGATGGAAATTGTGTTCCATTTGGGGAGAACTTCACTGCACCATTTAAACGTATCGGTCACCAGGCGCATCGATGGCGCGGGGGGATAGATATAGGTACCCCTGGCGATATACTCTTTTAAAATGTCATTTTGGATGGTACCCGAGAGAGCCTTAAGATCAGCCCCCTGTTTCTTGGCGATCGCAACGTACATGCAAAGCAGAATTGCGGCCGTCGCATTGATCGTCATGGAGGTCGTGATGCCCGAAAGGTCGATTCCGTTAAGAAGGACTTCCATGTCCTCGAGCGAGGCGATCGCCACGCCGACATTTCCCACTTCGCCTTCCGCCATCGGCGAATCGGAGTCGTAGCCCATCTGGGTCGGCAGGTCGAACGCGACGGAAAGGCCGGTCGTCCCGTGATCCAGCAGGTAGCGGTAGCGCCTGTTGGACTCTTCGGCAGAACCGAAGCCCGCGTACTGCCGCATCGTCCACAGCTTCCCCCGGTACATTGTAGGATACACCCCCCTGGTAAACGGAAACTCTCCCGGAGGGGCGAGATGATCCGTTGGGCCCGCTTCGTAGACCGGCTTGATCTCTATGCCGGAATCGGTACGTACTGATTTGGTAGTCTTGTTTGCCTTGTCCGCTGCCATTGTCGTAATAATTGTCGGTTCAAAATACGCAATGAATGGCTGATTTTCAAGGCGTGCGCCAGGCGATTTTGCGCCATTGGCTTCCATCCGACTCGAAAATAACGGCTCCCGACATATCGCTCCTCGAGATGTTCACGCCCAACTGGCGGTAGCGCTCAATAACGAGGGGCGAAGGATGCTTGAATTTGTTTCTGACGCCGACCGAGATGCACACTTCGCGGGGGCCGATCGCGCGAAGATAATCGTCCGTACTGCTGGTTTTGCTCCCATGGTGTCCCGCCTTGAGAAGCGCAGCATGAAGAAATGTCCCGAACACATGGGTCATACGATCCTCCGCCTCCGCTTCGGCGTCGCCTGAGAAGAGCACGGCAGTTGAACCATAGACGATCTTCACGACCACCGATTGATTATTGAGATTTTCTGTGTTCCGATCGAGAAAGGATGCAGATGGATGCAGGACGTAGGCCCGAGCATTACTCCCGAATTCGATGACATTCCCCGACGCCACCTTCCTTCGCGGAATACCGGCAGAATCCGCGGCGCGCTCATACTCCCGAAACAACGCTCCTTTGGCGGCCGACCCGGCCTCATAGATCGTATCGACGTTCACCGAACGCAGAATGGCCGGAATTCCTCCGAGATGATCGCTGTGCGGATGACTGAGGATAATACCGTCGAGCTTCCGGATGCCTCTAAAGCGCAGGTATGGAATAACAAACCGTGTTCCGGCATCCAGTGCGGCTGTGCGCGGACCTCCGTCAATCAGGAATGTCTTACGGGGAAGCTCTATCAGCAACGCGTCCCCCTGCCCCACGTCGATTGCCGTGACTCTCACCTGCTGCGTTCTGGATAACAGATGAACCAGGACAACGCCATTCAGCCACAAGAGGAGGCCCGCGACGAGCAGCTTCCGGCATACAATATTTTGAAGATTCGAAATCAACCCGACGAACACATAAAACAAAATCGAATCCGGCATCGATAACCGGGCGTTCACGAATGCCCACGGTACGTTGCCGAACCAGATGACTCCCTGTAACATGAGCCACGTAAGCATGGCCGTCGCTTCGGCATAGACTGCGGCGAGCCAGCTCCAGCAATACGAGATCGCCACGGTGAGCATGCCGAGCGCGAGAATGACATTCGAAAGGGGCACGATCACGACATTCGCGACAAAACTCACGATTGAAATTTTTCCGAAATAATACGACGTAAACGGCAGCGTCCCAATGCCCGCCGCGAGGGAGACATTGAGCCCATCCATGATAAGCGAAAGCACTTTGTGTTTTCGCAGCCTGGAGGGAAGGCATTCGCACAGCGAATGTATTTTTGGATAGAGGTAGACCAGCGACAGGACCGCGACAAACGACAGCTGGAATCCTGCCTGGAACAGCTGGCGGGCGTCAAAGAGCAGGATGACGATCGCGGAGAAAGCGAGCGTATTGTACATGTCGCTTTTTTGCTCGAAGAGCTTTCCGCCGAGAAATACGATCGCCATGACGACGGACCGGGTTACGGAGGCGGCAGACCCGGTCAGAAAGTTGTAATAGAACAGGAGCAGGATGATCAGCAGCGTTCGGGGCAATTCGGGTATGCGAAGCGTCTGAAGGAGGACCATGAGGATAAGCACGACGATCGCGACATGAAGGCCGCTTACCGCAAGAATGTGCATGAGGCCAGCGTTGACGAACGCAGTCTTAAGATCGGGGGAAATATCGCTTCGCTCCCCGATGAGAAGGCCGTTGAGAAAGGAAGCGGTCTCGCCCTTGAAGAGAAGCCTCACACGATTGGAAACCGATGCGCGAACCGGATAGACAAACTTCGCCGGCACATCACTTCCCGCTTCCCCAAGAAAGGCAGTGCTGTCTATGTGCGTCACCCTGAAACGGGCGTACACTCCGTTGAGGCTTAAGTACCGCTTGTAGTCGAACTCCCCGGGGTTCCGGATGAGCTCCGGTTCGGTAAGCTCGCCTTCCATCGTCACGGTTCGTCCGTACTCAAGCGAGTCTGCGAGTGCACGCGGAAGGCGCTTCACGTTTGCCGATACTACGACGCCCCCGCTCGCCGGGTATGACTTGCCGTACACCCGTATTGATTCGGCGTCAACGACAAACCTAACCGATTCACCCCGGACGACCGGCAGGTCAGTTACCTTGGCGGTGAGACCGACGGATTGATCCGGTTTGGTAAACAGTGTAATCGAATCGGGAGGAAGAACACCATCATCGTGCGCGAGCTTCGCCGCGCCGAGCAGAATGACCGCAGCGGCGAGGAGCGCATGCGACAGAGCGGGACGCTTGACGAACGCATAGCACGCGAGCACGGCCGCAAGGGCCGGCAGCGCGGCGACCAATGGAATACCCCATACTGATCCCGCCACGATTCCAATGATCAGAAACACTGCGAACCGGAATGCGGGACGATGCGTGAACATCGCCTCCCCCTTTTTTAGAACAGTTCTAGTATTGCGGGAGCAATATGTGTAAGATTTTTGACACGATCTGTGATTCGGTGATGCTGCCTCCCCGCGCACATCAATGGGACGGGATTACGCGTATGCGATTTGGTTGAAAGATCCTCGAGGTTGCCATGATCGCTCGTCACGACGAGAAGCGTGCCGCCCAGGTTGTCAAGAATGCCCTCGAATAAACCGTCAAGGTTGTGCAGGACGTCGTTTGCTTCCCGGGCGGACTGGTCGTGCCCCACATGGTCTGTCAGCCAGTACTCAAAAAGCACGAAGTTATGTTCCCTGGCGAGTGATGCAAGCCTGGCTCCGGCCTTTTGCGGGGAGATGGGCTGAATATCCGGATATCCCATAGACGGCCATCGCGCGTTCGTGATGTCGGCCGAGAGCGCTTCACCTGCCGCAAGGGCATGATGATCGTTAAGCGCGAAGCCGGAAGAGATCCATGACGTCGTGATCGCGGAGGCCCTGTTCTTCGCCGCAATATATTCAAAGAACTGGCGCGGAAACGCATTCGCAAAGCAGACACTCTTGCCGCTATCGTGAAGCTGCCTGAATATATTGGACTCCGCGATGACGGGCTTCAACGTCGAATACGGGTACGGCCCAAAATGTTTGCCGATCAGCCTGGCCGCGTTTATGCCGGTCATCAGGCTGGTTTGGCCGGTACCGCTCTGCGGCAATCCTTTGACCCCCAATGTCGCGTTGACGGGTACGCAGGAGGCAATGGATGACGAATGACGGGCATTTCGAAGCGAAGGGAGAGTTCCGCCGCCGAGCTTTGTGAACGCCGGCAGCGGGGCTGAGAAAAACGGATTATGGGGAGAGTCTTTCGCGCCGATTCCTACGCCGTCGAGAAAGACCATCAGGACATGCGGGCCGGCCGCCACTGGGTCACTTCCCCTGCGGCGCCAGCGCCTTCACCCACTCCTGCTCGATCGTAGAAATCTTTTCCCCGAACGTCGTTTCGAACACCTGTTCAACCGACGCGTCGTCCGTGAACTCCGAGAACACCTTCTCGACCTTGCTCGCGCCGTAGCGATCGACGAGGAAGCTCATAGTGGCGGCGAGCTTCGCATTGATCTCCTTGCGATCCAGCGCTCCTTCAGCCCGGGCAAAGTCTTCTGAAAGGTCGTGAAATGTCAGGAGATTGGTCCGGGAAGGCTGGCTGAAGCGGCCAAGCGCGTTTCCGGCATAAAAGCTGTACGCTTCCGCGAGCCAGGCGGGGCATTGCCGGACCTGGGAGAGGATCGCCCTTGCCACGACCCGGGATACCGCGTCGTTTGCCGATGAATCGTCGATCGTGACCTTTGGATTTGCGAGATAAATCTTATTTCCTCTGAAGAACCCGTCCTCAAAGAACGCCGTCCGGAATTCCCGCTTCAGCCTGTCGGAACTGCTGTAGAGCTGCACGTCGAACTTCCGGCGCAGAGGGACGTGAAGCCGGGCGCTCACTGCCGACGCGGTCGTATCAAGCAGCGCGCCGGCGGTTTTCGCGTCGCGCGAAGAGATTTTCTTCTCATATTTTATGCGAAACCATTCCGACGTCGTTGACTGCGATGGCGCAGCCGATTGACCGGCGGCCATGGAAATAGCGACCATGAGCACGAGCGCTGCCACAAGTAATTTCATAAGTTTATCCTTTAGGTTTGCTTTCCAGCATGATTGTCACCGGACCGTCGTTATTCAATTGCACATCCATCATCGCCCGGAACACGCCGGTCCGCACACCCGGTTCGCCGAGGCGGCTGCGGAGGGCGGTCACGAAGTCGTTATAGCGCTGCTCGGCGATCTCCGGCCGGGCAGCATCGACAAAGCTCGGCCTGTTGCCTTTTCGCGTATCGGCATAGAGCGTAAACTGCGAGACAACCAGCGCGCTGCCGCCTGATTCGCCGACCGAAAGATTCATTTTTCCCTGATCGTCTTCAAATATCCGCAGCGCGGCGCACCGGTCCGCGAGATACTCCGCATCCTCCGAAGCATCATTGTGCGTAACTCCGAGAAATATCAGCATCCCCTTCCCTATTTCGCTTTCGGAGGCACCCCCGATCGAAACGCTTGCACGGCTGACCCGCTGAATGAGCGCCCGCATCACAGTTGCGCCTTCACTACGCGGGGTACCCGGCTGTAATCGACAACGGGTGTAACGCTGCGATATCCGCTGTTCCTGAATATATCTCTTACAAGATCGCTCTGGTTATACGCGTGCTCAACAAGAATCCATCCGTCTTTCATTACGTGCTTCTTGCCAAAAGCTGCTATGATTTCATAAAAGGTCAGGCCGCTGCCGCCATCGGTGGTAGCAAGAGCCGGCTCAAAATCCCTGACTTCGGGCTGCGTATCCGCGAATTCAGTCTTCGAGATGTACGGGGGATTCGAGACGATGACACTATATTCCCGGGACGGCATAAAATTACGTATGTTGGCCTGCAAGAACTGCACCCGGCCCTGACAGCCGTGCATTGCGCAATTCTCAGCGGCGAGTTCCAATGCTGCGGGGCTGACGTCGATCGAGTCGACCTGCCAGCCGTCGAGGTAGTTTGCCAGGCTGATTGCGATATTCCCGGAACCGGCGCCGATATCAAGAATGCGGCCCGGGGGGAGCTCGCGGGCGAGAGTCAGCGTCTGTTCCACGAGAACTTCGGTCTCAGGCCGCGGAATCAGGACGCGGGAGTCGACCCTGAATTTTAAACCCATGAACTCCGTTTCGCCGAGGATATATTGAAGCGGCTCGCGCGACAGGCGGCGCTTAAAGAGATTTTTGAAGTTCGCGAGTTCGTCGGAGGAGAGAGGCCGGTCAAAGCTTGTATAGAGTTCTATTCTGCCGCACCGGAGAACGCTTGAGAGCAGGAGCTCGCAGGTAAGCCGCGGGCTGTCGATGTCCTTTGAACGCAGGTATTCCGCCCCCCAGTTAATAAGCGAAAGACTCGTCCATACCTGTTCTTCGGTTGCTTGTGTTGCTTGCATGAGTTGAAGATACACACCCTTGCATGGAAATGCAAGCTCAGGGTTGACGGACCTCAACTGCTTTGAGAACGATCAGGGTAATGTCGTCGGATTGCTGAGTGTTCACGCTGTGCTGCCGCACCCCGTCGACGACAGTTGACAGTATGTGCTGAGGAGATTCGGAAAGGACAGGAATGACGATCTCCTCAAGGCGCTGCTCGCCGAGCTCCTCACCTTTGGAATTCATCGCCTCGGTGACGCCGTCGGTGAAGAGGACGAGGACGTCGCCTGTTTGCAATGTCACTTCCCCCTCTTCATACGGGAGGACAGATTTCATCACGCCGAGGATGATCCCTCCCTTTTCCAGCCGCTCGATGGCATTTCTTCTGAATACGTAGGGGGGATTATGTCCGGCGCTCACATAGCGCAACGTACGGTTCGTCGCGTCCAGAATACCCCAGAAGAACGTGACGAACCTGCCGGAAGAGGTATTTTCGCAAAGCAGGTCGTTGACGCGCGTCGTCAGGTCTGCCAGCGGAAGCCCGAGCGGAACGAGGGCGCGGATCGTCGCCTGGAGATTCGCCATCAGGAGCGATGCCGGGGTCCCCTTGCCCGAAACGTCTCCAATGGCGACGACGTATTTATTATCGCCTAACGAAATAAGGTCGTAATAGTCTCCTCCGACCTGTTTCGAAGAAATATTCACCGCGGCGGTTTCGAATCCTCCTATCGCGGGAAGCGTGCCGGGAAGAAGTCCCTGCTGGATCTCCTTCGCGATGGCAAGCTCGTCCTCGAGCTTCTGCTTTTCAATCGCCTCGGTGAACAAGCGGGCGTTTTCAAGCGAGATCATCGCGAGGTTTCCGAGGGACGAGAGGAACTCCAGGTCGGTCGGCGTATACTTTTCCCCGCGGATCTTTGCGCCTATTGCGAGCAGCCCCTTCGTTTTGCTCTGCACCTGGAGGGGAATCAGGACGTTCAATTTGAGCTCCTGTAATGCGGCCTGGGCCTGTTTCTGCTGCTTGCCGCTGAGCGACTCGACGAGTACCGGAGAGGAAACTGTCGAAAAGAACTGGAGGAGATCGTCTCCGGCCGGAAGCTCGAGCCGGGACGAGACGATTTCCATCCTCCGCTCGCGTGAGAGGCACAGGACATACTTCGTCGCGCCGATCTGCCCCATGATCGAAAATGTCAGCAGCTTAATGAGGCGGTCAACTTCGAGGACGGCGTTAAATTCCTTGCTTAATTCGAACAGCGTGTTGAGCTCCTGGAACTTCCCGTCGAGCCTGCGGTTGAGCTTGCGGAGCTCCTCGAACACCAGGCCTTTCTCTATCGCTCCGGCTGCGACGTTTGAAAGGGACTTGATATACGTTTCTTCTTTCTGGCCGAGCTTTTTCCCCGAGACGCTCGAGGCGAAGCCGGCGATCCCCACCACCCGGTCACGAATCGAGAGCGGCACGATAATGTGGATACCGCGCTCCCTGAAAAATTTCAGCCACGGCATTTTCTTTGCGTCTTCTTTCTCGACATAGATAAGCCGCCTCGGTATTTTTGGGATATCGAGCTCAAGCGCCCCGGTTTTATCGGAAAACCCCTTGACAATTTCGACTTTGAAAAGATCTTCCGCTCCCCGGAGCATGACCAATCCGCGGAAGGACAGGAGCTTCCCCATGATCGTGAGCAGCAAATGGCCGAGGATAAAATTTACGTCGAGAGAAGAGTTGATGATCGTGCTGAACTCAAACATCGCGTTGAGATCGAACTTCGCCTCGTACTGGGTAATGGACTGGCGGGGGGGCACGCTGATGAACGTTACTTTTTGGGGAGGAATTTTATCAGATGAACTTCATTCCGCGCGTCCTGGAGGACCCTGTACTCGACTTCGTCCATCAGCGAGCGCATGAGGTGCATTCCCAGGCCCCCTTTGCGGAAATGGCTGAGGTATTCTTTCATATCCGGGGATTTGATCGCCTCGGGATTGAAGGATTTCCCCCTATGAGCGATGACGATCTCGAATCGCGTACCGTTCATGATGACGGTAATTTCGATCTCCTTGGTGCGGTCGAATTCGTACGAATGCTTGATGATATTCGTACACGCCTCATCGACGGCGATGGAAATCTTGTTCATCGATTCCTCGTCAAAGCCGAACGTCTGCGCCGCGTCGGCGACGAAGGTCCGCACCGTGAACAGCTTCTCGGTCTGGCTCGGAATCTTAAGATGTAATTGTTTTGAACTCATGGATGTTGACTCGCTGGCCCCTTACTTCTTCGGTTCGCGAAACTTACTTGCCGCCTCCGCTTCGTCCTTCGAGATATCATAGAGAAGCGGGAATCCGAGCAGGTCGAAGATGTTGTAGACTTTGGCCGACATGTTCGAGAGCTTGATGTCCCCCCCGTTCTTCCGCACGTCTTCGATATATGACATGAAGACTCCCAGTCCCGCGCTGCTGATATACGTGAGCTCCCGGCAGTTGACAATAATGTTGTACTTCTTATTGTCCAGCAGGGCCTCAAACGCCTTCTCGAGCTCGGGCGTGGTATGCGCGTCAAGGTATCCCTTGAGCTCGAGGACATTGAGATTGTTCGTCTCACGCGTATCGATTTTGAAATTGCTCATCAGTATTCTCCTATTGTTTTCCTATAGAACTTGTTTTGCGCCACTTCATCACGACGAGGGTCAGGTCGTCCTCGGGTGAATCGTGCTGCATGTGCGAATCGACCGCCATAATAATGGCGTCGCGAACTTCTACGGCGGATTTATCTCCGTGCCGCTGAACGACCTCCAGCAAACGGTCGTATCCGAACTCATCCCCGTCCTTCGGGTGCGCTTCGGTAACCCCGTCGGTATAGAGGACGACGACGTCGTCTGCGCGGAGCTGAACCTGTTCCTGGGAAATCGTTTTCTCGAAGAATTCGCTGCTCCCCATGCCGAGCCCCATGCCCGTGGGTTTGACGTAGACGGCATCCTCGCGCGATACGTGAAGGAGGGGGCAGTGCCCCGCGCGCGCGACCGTCATGATGCCCGTCCGGAGGTCAAGCACGGCATAGAGCAAACTAATAAACGACCGCTTATCGATCGTGGATGCGAGCGTCGCGTGCGCCTGCGAAAGAAAGTCCTTGGGCGCCCGGTAAATCCGGCTCAGCGACTGAAAAATGCCTTTCATCTCAGCCATATAGAACGCTGCCGAAACTCCTTTGCCCGAGACGTCGCCGACAAGGACGGCAAGATGATGCTCATCGAGCATGGTAAAGTCGTAATAGTCTCCTCCAACCTCGAACGCAGGGGTCGAGAGGGCCTCGAGCTCCACTTCGTCGAGCGCCGGGAGGTTCTGCGGCAGAAGCTTCCGCTGCATATCCTGCGCGACGATCATGTCCCGCATGAGGCGCTCGCGCTCCAGTGACTTTTCAATGAGGCGCGCGTTTTCGATGGCGATCGTCGCCTGGTCGGCAAACGCCGTGATCACCTCGACGTCGTCGCGGTCAAACCCGAACGCGATGTCCTTCGTGGCGTAGAGGATGCCGATAACTTTTTCGTGCGTGACGAGAGGAACGATGACCATCGACTCAAACTTGTTCTTGACATCCCTGAGATGGCTCGTGCGCTTGTCGCTGCGGACCTCGTCGATGACGATCGATTTTCTCGAATCGAAGACAAGCTTTCTGATCGATTCTCCGTCGAGGATTGTCTGGGTATCTTCCAGTGAAATGTTCTTGCGGGAAACGGTCTCGATCTCTTCTTCGACCGGCCGCACGCCGCCGAGCAGGCGCCGCGCGTTGGAGGCGGTTGGCGTTACTTTGAGAATTTCCAGCCAGGAACTCTTCGCCTCGCACACTTCGAGCGTCATCGTCGTCACCGAATCGACGAGCTCGTTGAAATCAAAGACCTGCGTCACGAGACGGCTAAGATTGTGGAGCGAGGAGACCTCGCTCGCCTTCCGGTCGTAGGCTTCGGCGGTCGGGAGATGGAACAGCGTGCTGATAAACGTCATCCCGAAGTAGATCGTCGCGAAGAGGTTCACGCTGAGGATGAACACGCGCAACGCGGGCGACTGGTACGCGATCGACCTGCCGATCGTCATCCCCTCCGACATGAGGATGTCAAACCCGACAAAAATACAGAAGAGCAAAAATCCGTAGACGATGCTGAAGAGTTTCTCCCGTTTCGACAGATAGACGATCCACGTCAGCCTGAACGAGTTCATCACCATGACCGTCACGGTCAATCCTATGATGACATTCTTGAGCCAGTTCGACTCGAGGGGGCGCATCGTGAACGTGAGGATAATGCCGGCGAGAGTGAACCCCAGATAGAGAAGAAAATTCCTGCGCGTCCCCTTGCGCCGCCGTGAAAAGATGATGTCCCTGATGAGCAGCAGCACGATGACGGCCATCGTACCAATGACGACGCTGAAGACGTTCGCCCAGAGGATCGCGTCGAAGCCGAGCGGATCGAGCGTATAATTTTTAATGTCGAAGCCGCTGGAGGGGATGAGCGAAAGAAGCCCCGCGCCGATCACGACGACGAGGGATAATACGAGCGCGAAACCAAGCTTCGTCGACGGGCTCTGGTCCTTCTTCCAGAGCGATTCTATAAAAATATAAAAGAGGACGAACGCGCCGATGACAACGATCTCGCGGGAGACCGAAAACCATCCGCCGAACCCGCTGACGCTTTTTTCAATAATGTCGATAACGAACGCGACGATCATGAGGAACGCCGAGCCCGTGATCAGCAGCGCCTTCGCTATTTTGGTCCGGACCTGTGTCATCGCGCCATCCTCAGAGGCCCGTTTTCATCCAGGTCGAGGATCGGAACTTGAAAAAATTGGCCCCGGTATAGGAAAGAATGTACACGGGAAGCGCGAGCCACGCGCCCTTGAGCCCCCACCCGAGCGTGATGCCAAATAAATACGAAAGCGGGAGGAAGATCACCCAGTGCGTGAGGACTTCGACCGACATGACGTACACGGTCGCGCCGCCTGCCTGCAGCGCGTTGGCGAAGATGATCCCCGATCCGTAGACGATCTGCGCCACGCCTGCGATCTGGAGGACCGGTTTGGCCGCGGCGATGACTTCATGCTTATTGGTGATGGCGACGATGATCCACTCCGGAACGGCGACAAAGAGAATGCCGATCGCGAGCGTAAAGATCGTCACGAGCTTCGCTGTCTCAAAACCGTAGGCGTGCGCCAGGTGCTTCTCCCCTCTCCCCAGCGACTGGCCCACGAGCGTCTGGGCGGCGATGCCGAATCCGAAACAGGGCATGAGGGAAATGAACAGGGCGTTAATGACGACGTTGCTCGCCGCCTGGGCGACCGTGCCGACAATGCCCGTGACGGCGACGAACACGAGGAACCCGAGGAGAATCAGTATGTTCTGCAGGGATACGGGGATCGAAATCCTGACGATTTGTGAGATTACGTCCATCGAAATCTTAAAATGCGAATAGTACTTATAGTGTTTTCGATATTGCCGCATAAAAGTTACAAAGACAAAAAACAGGCATCCCAGCATCATGCTGACCGAATATCCGACCCCTGCGCCGGCAAGCTGCATCCTCGGAAACCCCAGGGCCCCGAAGATAAACAGGTAGTTGAATATAATGTTAAATATGTTAATGAGGATGGCGGAAATCATGAAGATCTTGGTATGGCCGATGCCGAAGAAGAACCCGCGATAGGAGACGATAAGGAGAAAGAACGGGAGGCCGATAAACTGGTATTTCATGTACGCCGCTCCCGCCCTTGTGACGGCTTCATCGTTCGAGAAGAAATCGATGATCGATTTTGAAGCGTAGTAGCCGATGACGCTGAAGATGACGCCGAAGATGGCGCAGATAAAAAGGGAATTGTTCAGCACTTCCCCGACGCCGACGGGATTGCCTTCGCCGTGCCGGCGCGCGGCGAGCACGTGCGTTCCGGTGCTGAGGCTCGAAAAGAAACTTGTAATCGCCCACGTGCCCAAAAATCCGAGCCCCATCGCGGCGAGCTGAACCTGGGTGTTCTCCAGTCGTCCGACCATCGCGGTATTCACAAGCGACACCACGACCTGCGACGACAGGCCCGCGATCGCCGGCAGGGCGATGTGGAGGATTTGCTTTGAGTGCGCTTTATCTATGCCAAGCTTCATTCAGATCGTTCGGGCCTTGCATAAAACAAAAAGACCCACTCCTTGGAAGAATGGGTCATTATGTTGTTCGAAGGAAAAATCAGGCCGAGAACTGGGCGATGTAGCGGTCAGCATCCCGGGTAAAGTTCGACGTAGGATACTCTTTCTTCAGCCGTTTAAAGAGTGAGATGGCTTTTTCTTTGTCCCCTGCATAGCCGTAGGCGCGCGCAGCGGCGCTGAGATATTCCGGGATTGAATACTCTTCGGAAAGACTTGCTGCCTTCTCGTATTCGGGTGCGGCTTTAGTGTACTCGTTCTTGGCTTCATATGCCGCCCCCAGGCCCGCGTGAGCAGAGGCCTTGAGCAGATTGCTGCTGCCGCTGAAGTTGTCATACTCCTTGATCGCCTGGTCATACTGGCCTGTGTATCTGTAGGCATTGGCAAGGTACAAACGGGCGACCTCCGCCGAGGCGGATCCGCTGTAGTTTTCGACAATCGCCTTGAGGCCTTTGATATTCTTCTCAGGCTGGCCGTTGATGGCAATCTTGTATTGATTCATATCGCCGCCTGCCGCGTCGTAAATGGCGAAGACCTTGCCAAACTCGATTGCTGCTTTCTCATCGTTATTGTTGCGGTTATTGATAAACCAGATTGTGCCGATGATAATTGCCGCAAGGGCGACCAGACCGTAGGAAACATACTTCTTGTTGTCGTAATACCAGGAAGTCGTCTGCACATACGTCGTGAGCAGCGTGTCTTGTTTGATTTCTTTCTTAGCAATCTTTTTTGAGGGCTTCAGCATTCCTTCTATCCTTAGATTAAATAATTGAAGTGCGCCCGGCGCGATTCGAACGCGCGGCCTACAGCTCCGGAGGCTGTCGCTCTATCCAGCTGAGCTACGGGCGCAGATTATTCCGTGCGCATATCGAATTTAATTGCGATTATTGCGGAGAATAAGCTATTTTTGCAATAATGTGCAAATAATGTAGCAATTTTTCACATGAGATTCAAACCGTTTTCGCGGCCGCATTCTTCTGCTCCTTCAGCCGGCTGAGAACCGACTGTACATTTCTGTAGACGGCATCGGCCGAGATGCTCTTCATACATTCGAAGGTCCCGACCGGACATGTATCTCCTCCATGAATGCTGCACGGTTTGCACGACAACCCCGTTGTCTGGACCACAACATCGCTTGCGCCATAGGGGGCGAATCCGAACTCCGGAACCGTCGGGCCGAAGATCGCGATGACCGGAGTATCCACCGCCATCGCCAAATGTACGGGCGCGCTGTCGTTGCTGACAATCAATGCGCTTCTCCGGATAAGCTCAGCGGACTGCAATAACGAAAGCTTCCCTGCGACGGAGAACATACGGGCATTGCCGCCGGAACATATTTCGTCACAAAGCGCGCGGTCCTGTTCCCCCCCGATAACGGCGACATAGGAATTGTCCGACGACAAGCGTTGGGCCAGGCCTGTAAAACCCTCCTTAAGCCAACGCTTCGTGTTCCAGACGCTCCCCGGGGCGATCGCGACGATGGTGTCGTCGGGTGTTATCCCGCGTGAGGCGATCATCTGATCGACCGAGGACCGGTCCTGATCCGACGGGTAGAGCCGCGGCAGTGTTTTCAATTGCGGCTGGACATCCAGGGCTTTGAGGAGCGATAGATTCCGGTCGACCTCATGCAGGCTGTCGTCATACCGAACCGTCTTTGTGAACAGAAAACTTCCCGCGCTCCGGTTGAAACCGATTCGCTGCGGGATGGCCGCCAGCCGGGCCAGCGCGGCGCTTCGCAATGACCTGTGCGGAATGAACGCGACGTCATAGTTCACCGGACGAAGGCTTTTTGCAAGGCGGAAAAGACCGGAGAGTCCTTTGTCCTTGCCCCGTTTATCATAGACGATGACCGACCGGATATCGGGATGCGTGGTGAGTAATTCAGCTGCGCGCGGCACGACAACGACATCGATGCCGGCTGAAGGAAACGATTGTTTGAACTGCTGGACGAGGGGCAGCGTGAGAACCACGTCCCCGAGAAAGGCAGTCTGAATGACAAGAATATTCTTCAGTTCGCCCGCCTCACCCATTGACCGGCTGCCGCTCCTTCTGAACGCTCTCCCATGTGTGTTTCCAACGCCGGTGCATCCAGAGCCAGTGATCGGGGTAATCGCGGATGTAGCGCTCAAGAAGCGCCGTGTGGCGCTGCGTCAGGATCCGGACGCTCTCTTCGCTGTGATCGTGAAGGTCGCCGAACGGAATTTCTTCGAGCTGCACGTTGTACGTTCCATCTATTTGCCGTATCATGAACCCCATCTGCATCGCCGCCCCGCTGCGAAGCGCGAATGCCGCCGGCCCCTGGTGCGTCGCTACGTTTTGGCCGAAAAAATCGACGAACGCACCCTCCATCGGCCCGCTCTGATCGGGCGCGATGGCGATAATGCCCCGGTTATCGATCGTCTTGATGATCTCGCGCACGGAGATCCCCATAGGGATGACTTTGTTCCCCCGTAAACTCCTGAGACCGTTGATCGCCGTATTGATGCGGGCATTGCTCTGCGTCTGGACGATAATCGTAAAGGGAAGCTTGCACATGGAGGCAACGCCGAAGGCGATGAGCTCCCAGTTGCCAAAGTGGCCGGAGAGCATGATCATCCCTTTCCCGCGGGCATGGCCTTCGGAGAGCAGTTCGGGATTGTTGATCTTCACCAGCGACGCCAGCCGCTTGTCGGTGAGCCGGGGGAACCAGAGAAATTCCATCATCGTGATTCCGTAGTTTCTGAAGGCTCCGCGCGCGATTTCCTCCAGGCGTTCCCGGGATTCATTGGGAAAAGCATTACGGAGGTTTTCGAGCGCGACACGCTTACGGCTGCCGAGGAGGGCGTAGGCCGCTGCGCCAAGGCATGTTCCCAGAAACTGGGCCAGACGGAGCGGCAGGAGAAGAATGACAAACCGGACGACGCTGAACGCTATGAACTCAACCCAATTCCGCATTCAGTGTTATTCCGCTTTCACCGCATAATCATTATACCAGTTTTCATCCTGGAGTTCATCGCGGTGCGTGGAATGCACGAGCTGAAAATCATTCAGGCCTTTCCTGTCGACAAACACGAATATCACTCCCCCCTGGAGAGAATTGTAATTCCAGATTTCATACGGGCTGCTCTCGGAGGTGCTTGGATGCCTGTCGATCTCGTCGGGCTGGCCGTACATGATCAGCACACGGCCGTGGTCGCTCTTCCAGCCCTCCTTCGTCCCGTTAAAGTAGTCACGGTTTGCGGCGTCGATGCGCTTGAAGTACTCCTTCTTAAACGAGTTCTCACCCGCCGTCGCGGAGGTATTATGCCGCTCCCAAAAGTCGAACAGAAATCGCCTCTTTGCCGCCACGTCGGTGATCATTCCATACTGCTTCTTCTCCTGTTCTGTGGAAATATACCTGGCGTAGTCGAACTCCTTGTCAAGATCCGCTTCCGACCTCAGCGCGTATTCCGAGGATGTGGAGTTGATCGCGTTAATCGCCGTATCGGGAGCGGAACCGAGCTTATAGACAAAAAATCTCTTCGACGCCGATACCCCGGCGACGTTCGATGAATCCACAAGGCTCACACGAAACGTATACGACCCGCTGCGGAGCGCCGAAAGGTTCATCGTCCCGATCTCAACGCTGGCGTCGTGGAGCCTGGGTTTTAGCTTGTCGTGCGTGAGGAGCTCCTTCCCGGTCGCGTCAAGAACGGCGGCGTGAACCGTCATCGTCGGGTCCGAGGAATCCTTTGAGAGATTATAGACTTCGACGTAGTAATACATGATCGGAAGCCCCGTCCCAAAGAGCCTTCCGGGGTTCGGGACGACTTCCAGCGTGTTCTTATAGAATATCGATTGCTTGTCGCCCGAGGCCTGGATCGAGGTGCAAAGCTCAATGTCGCTGAAGGACGGCTTTGGGGGAAATGCGTCGACGGTAAACGGGACGGTCATGCTGTCCCGCCGGGCCGCGTTGTTGGCGTCATACGTGGTCAATGTCAGATGATAGCTGCCGGGCAGGAGCGCGGCAGATTCAAGGCCTGTGAGGATTCTGCTTCTTGTTAACTGGGTGCTGTCGGCGATCGTATGCGGGACCGTCCACTGCTTCGTGTCCACGATCCCCGAATCATTGCGTATGACGTATTTCATGTTCGCGCTTCCGGTGTACTCCCCGGCGGACGGGACATAGGTCAGGATATTCTCGTGAAATCCGTAATACATTTCCACAAACACTTTGTTTTCATCGCCATAAAACCTGGCAATGTCGAAGGAGACGCGAAACTCTCCCAAACCCTTAAACGACGTCTGTCCTTCTCCGGAATTCAGCAGGAGAAGCAGCAGCAATGCCGCAAGCGATAATCTTTTCATTCTTCCAGTCCCAGTACTTTTACGATAACGCGTTTCTTCCGCTGGCCGTCGAACTCGGCATAGTAGATCTGCTGCCACGGCCCGAAATCCAGCTTACCGCCGGTGATCGGGACGATGACCTCATGGTTCATGAGGAGGCTCTTCAGATGGGAGTCGCCGTTCGACTCTCCGGTGCGGTGATGCAGGTAGTTCTGATTGAACGGGGCAAGTTTTTCCAGCCAGGTGTCGATGTCTTTAATGAGGCCGTCTTCGGCATCGTTGACATAGACGCCAGCGGTGATGTGCATAGCAGAGACAAGAGCCATCCCCTCTTTGATCTTGCTCTTTTTGACGATTTGTTCGACTTCTTGGGTGATATTAACGTATTCCCTGTGATTTTTCGTGTTGAACCACAGGTACTCGGTGAAGCATTTCATGGTTCAACATATCGAAAAAGAACAAAAAAGGCAATCCGGTGAAGGATTGCCTTTTGCATGGAGGCGAGTTACCCGCTGTTATTTCAACAGCATCATTTTCATAACGCTGGTGAACTTGCTGCTCGCAACATTCCCGTCGTCGTCGAACCCTTGCGCGACGATCCGGTAGAAATACACTCCGGATGCAAGATTGCCCGCGTTGAACTCGACTTCCTGGGAACCTTCCTCCATTTGCTCCTGATCCATGAGTGTCGCAACTTCCTGACCCAGCACATTGTACACCTTCAGTGTCACGAGTGCCTCTTCCGGCAATTCGAAGCTGATCGTTGTTGCCGGGTTGAACGGGTTCGGATAGTTCTGGTGCAACTCATAGGCATCGGGCACTTGTGAGATCGGAACCGGAGATTCCGCAATGACCGTCGGCGGGATGCCGGTATTGGCCTTCAGGTAGGGCACATCGATGAGTGGCCTCATTCCCTTGAAGTGAAGTTTTGTGCCGAAGTCAAGAGTATCAAGCGGTCCTTCAAACGCACTGTTGATTCTGAATGCCGCATAATCCAGTACTTCGTAGACAGATTCGGGGTAAAACGTATGAGCGCCGCCACTGTAATAACCCATCATCAAGCTGTCTCCATAGGCAGAAATGTCCTTCACCATCATTCCGTTGAGCGAGTTCACATGGGGGAGCCCTGAAAATGGCGCGGGCGGCGTGGACGTACTGTCATCGTAGATGAGCTCGCCAAAACCAACCGGCGTCTTCGAAAGTTGGCTTGCCGCAATATTGATCTTGAGGGCAACCAGCTCCGCCAAGAGCTTATAATTGAACTTTCCAGGCGGCAGGGATTTTTGACGTTTGATAAGCGGTTTTCCGTTCGAAGTAAAGAAAAAGAAACCGCGCGCGGCGCTCGTAACAATCCCTGTGTGCAGTCCTGTTTTGTCTCTCAGAGTCTTCAGGACATCAGTGTATTTCGGGGACAGCAACCATCCGTACTGCTTGGAGCTGTCGATGGGTACCGATTTGTTAACACCTACGAGTAAACCGCTCGTCGACTGGAACCCTCCCTGCTCGAACGTTTCGACCAGGGCGTTGATACGGTTCGGCATGGGGAACTTGGCCACGTTGCGCGTAAATACGGGGTTCTTGAGTTTATCACCGATGACGGTGCCGTTCAGCGTCCAGTAATATTTGCTGACTTTGATCGGCTTCCCCTTGTTTCCGAACCCGGAAACAGTTACAGAATCGCCGCTGTGGACTAATGAGCTGAACACATAGGTCCACTTCTTGCCTTTGCCATCGGGATTCGTCGCCGCGGCGGCCGGTGAGACGGTGAATGGAAATGCCTGATCGATAGCCTGATCAAATTCGACGTGAAGATCGTTCACATTGGCCGTCGGAATGATCGTAAACGAAAAGTCGGAGCGGACGGCTTTCCGTTTTACGGGTTTTCCGGGCTTCCCCAGGTTGTCTTTTTCGTAGGCGAGGCTATCGTATCTGAAGGACCTGTACCTCACAGTGTCGGCGGGCCGGACATTTCCGAAGTCCACATTATTCGCGATCGCTCCGCTTAAAATAATAACGGGCGGAGGATCCTGCGTTGTTTGCGTCCAACCGGTTTGCTGGCTTTCATGGACATCGTAAATTCCGGGAAATAGCGGGCGGAATACGTAGCCTCCGGCTGCATCGGTCTGGGTGACTGCAGGACTCCCCGGAGTTATCGGATCTCCGATCGTAATCGTCGCTGAATCGATTGTCCCGGCCTGCTGGCCCGTTGAATCATAGAGCGCGATATTGTTTGCGGTAAATACCGATCCCACCGGAATGGGATCCTGATCAATCGTGCCGCTAAAATGAACTTCTCCGTGCGGTAGCAGACCGCGGTCGGAAGCCCCTGACTTGTCGATGATCGTGAGAGGCACGTTCACCCCGTCGGAGGGCTCCTGCACACCCACAACACCCATCCTGCGGGCGCGGGAGGAAGAAGCACGCAGGTCAGAATCCATGGCCCGGATCCCATAGCTTCCTGAGTTACTCAGGACTGCAAACACCCTCATCATCACAAGCCGGGAGATCTGGTGAACTTCGGGCCTCGGTAAAAAACGGCTCCGGGGAACGGCACCTGGCATATCCTGGCTTGAGTACGCGATATACGCCGGCACAGATATCGTCTGCAATCCTGATCCCGCGAGGTTTACATGGGCTGTGAGAGTGACATGCCGAAAATCTATGCTTGACGGAAACGTCGAAGTCGACAGGGTTATTTGCCAGTCGCTGAGGCCGGGCTCGTTGTCATTCGCGCCGTTGGTATTGGCATCGACGAATTTCGTTCCCGATATCGCGCCCGTTTTAAAATTTCCGAACCAAATGCTGTCGACGCCGGCCGTATCTTTGGTAATGGTATACGAAGGCAATCCTGCGGTCTGCATGTACCCGGCAGGGAGTTCTTCAAACACTTCGTAAACCGAATCGACCAGTCCGGTAAAGCAGTACTTACCCGTACTGTCCGTCGTCGTCGTAAGCGTGTCGCCTGCCATGTCGAGCGCGTAGAACTTCCAGCCGGCCATGGGCCCCTCGCCTGATCCCGGCTCGTAGATACCGTTTCCATTGTAGTCTTCAAACTTAAAACCGCAGATGGAGAATGGCGGACCCGGAATGCCCTCGCCCGTGAGAGGAATATCGTGCACGGAATCGGGAGAATCATCGATAATTCTCAGTTTGCCTGTCCTCATTCCGAGAGCCGCGGGCGAGAAGGTAATATCTATCGTACATTGCTCACCGGTAGCCAGTGACGTGCAAGCCTGGGCTACGGAAAAATCGGAGTCCCCTTCGGCAATTGTTATGCTCATGAAATTGAGGCGAGCGTTGCCGGTGCTCGTGATGACCAGGCTCTTCGTTTTCCCGATCCCCTCCCGGGAGTGCGTTCCGAAATTCAGGCTTGAGGAATCGAACGATGCCCCCGATGCCACGCCGGTTCCGGACAACGGGATGTCCTGCGGACTGTCGGTTGCATCATCGATAATTCTTAATGTTCCCGTCCGCACGCCGAGCGCGGTGGGATCGAATACCACCTCGATCCCGCAATCCTGGCCTGTGTCCAGAGTTGCCGGGCAGGTATGCGTCTGCGAAAAATCCGAATTTCCCGAAATTATCGCAATACTGCTGATATGAAGGGGAGCTGTTCCGGTGTTTTTGAGCATGATCTGCGTCGAAGACCACTCGGAGGTCGTTCTCACGCCGCCGAAATCCCAGCTCGGAGTGTCGAACCGGGCAATGGGGGCCACAATTCCGGTTCCGCTCAGCGGAATATCGTGCGGGCTCCCCGACGCGTCGTCAATGACACGCAATGTTCCGGAACGAAGACCCGCGGCGGCAGGCGCGAACCGGACGCTGATCGCGCAGCTTTGATTTGGGGCGAGCGTCGGCGAGCAGAGATTCGATTGGATGCTGAAATCCGAATCCCCGGCGCTAATGCTCACGCTCGTGATATTCAGAACGTCGTTTCCCACATTCTTCAGCATCACCACATGCGAGACGCTCGTATCTCTCAACGCTGTGTTGCCGAAATTCAGGCTGCTTGAATCAAAATGCGCTATGGGGACCACCCCTGTTCCTGTCATGGGAACAAACTGCGGGCTATCTTCGGCGTCGTCTGTAATTTTCAGGGAACCGTTCTTTAAACCGAGTGATGTAGGCTTGAACGCAACATCGACCGAAGCGCTGTCACCGGCAGCAAGGCTCAGAGAAACCGGACCCGTCAGAATATAATCGGCACCGCCTGATGATATCATGATGCTGGAGATTTGCAGAACGTCCGTCCCGCTATTTCTGAGGGTCACCGTCGTCGGCGCGCTGGTAGTGGATACGCGCTGGTTGCCGAAGGCCAGGTTTGCCGGCGTTATGGTCAATGCCGGTGCTATTCCGGTGCCCGAAAGTGGTACAGAAGATGATCCGCCCGGCGAGGCGCTGACAGTAAGTGTCGCACTCTTGACGCCCGTCGACGTCGGATTAAACCGCACAGCAATCGCACACCCTCCCCCGCCCGGGAGCGAGGCGCCGTTGCAGGTATCGGCGGTGATGGTGAACTGGCCCGAATCCGCCCCGGTGATTGAGGTGCTGATCGTCCCGCTGGCGTTCCCGCCTGTGTTCGTCAGGGTAAAAAGAAATGAAGCGCTGTTCAACCCTGTTCTCACGTTGCCGAAATTATTGCCGGACGGTGCGAGGCTGAGTGACGCACCTGTCACTCCACAGATGTTGGCGGCCGATGCGCTGTTCCTCGGGGCAGCAGCGCTTGCTGTAAAATCTCCTGCATTATCGTTATTGTCGGTGCAACCCGAGGAATTCCGGAACACTGCGTTTGCCGTGCCGGGAGCCGCAGTGGGGCCGGTTCCTTCAAAACAGTTTGCCGTCGCTCCGTACCCGACGAAGTCGACAAGATTTCCGCCGGTCGGGCACGAGCCTGTAAGCAGTGTCGTACTCATGACCAGCGCGACCTTGCCGGCCGCCGCGGCCATCGCAATAGTGCCGGTGTCTTCTGCCGCCGGCAATGCCAGGCCGACCGCGCCTCCGGACGCTTCCTGAATCAACAAATACTTTCCCGGAGCAATGGAACCGCTCAAATCTGTCTGAGACCACGAAGATCCGGTTGCCGAGGCATACTGGATCGACCAGCCCGCAAGGTTGTACGTTGTGTTGCTGCGGTTAAACAACTCGATGTAATCGTTCAGATAGGCCGCGCTGGCATTTCCTCCCGCGCCGTAGATCTGGCTGATGACGATCGAATCGACCGGAGGCGGGACTGTTACGGTCAATGCAATCGAACCGGCAGTTGATCGCGCCTGGCCGTCGCTGATGGTATCCGGCAATGATTTTGCTCCCGCAGATGTCCCACCGGAGACTGTGGCGAGATAGGTAAATGTGTTATCGCTTGCGGTTGTATCCCCATTGGAACCGTCATCATAGAGAGTCTGAGACGAAGAGCCGCCTATCGCGGAGAGGTTTGCATTCACTGCGATACCGGTGCTCGTGGGATTGGTACCGGGCGTCACCTTGACGGTTAAAACAGTCATGCTACCGGCGTTCACGGTTGAGGGATTCGCCGCTCCGACCCCTGAAGGATTTGTCGAACTCGAGCCAACATAGGGCGTCAAAGAAAAATCATCCACTGCCAATCCGTCATCCGAGCCACTGACGTTGAAATCGCTCCAACGGATCCAGAACGTCGAGCCGTTAGAAATATTCAATCCGGTGATCGTATAGGTCTTCGAGGATCGTTCCGGTCCTGTATTGCCATCCTTAGCGCCCGTCGGGGCCGCGGTATCAGGCGTCGCGAAGTCGAGGCTCGTATACCGTGTCCAGGTTCCTGTCGTGAGGCTCGTCGCATCGAGGCTCATCTGGAACTGGAGTGAGTCAAACCTGTTCCGTGCTCCGAGACGCCACTCTTCCCCGGTATATATCACAACGAGAGATTCTATCGCCGCACCCGTGTTATTCGTAAAGCTCGCACCTATGGTTGGAATGTTGGACCCGCTTTGCAGACACCCGAACGCACGGTCGGCAGGGCTGGTGCCAAAGCTGTAAGTATCCCCCGTTGCTGAACTCCCGGTACCGGCTGTATATGTCGTATTCCCTCCCGCTTCGTTCAATGCCCACCCAGTCGGCAGCGTGCTCGACGTACCCGTGCTGGCAAGAGTATTAAAGTCCTGTGTGTAGGCGCTTCCCATCGTCGTGAGGCTAACCTGCGCCGAAGCGCTGAAGCCGGAGATCACGACGAGCAAACACAAAAGGCTGACAATCTTCATAAGAATTTTCTCAATAAAAGTGGGTTGCAAAATAAAGGAGGCATCCCGACGGATTGCAGGGATGCCTCTCTTGATATGCTGGGTAAGGGTGATCATCAATCGCCGCTACCGGTAAATCTCACAGGGGCGAATCGAGGACGCCCCTGTGACTGTAGATTATTTCACCAACAACATCTTCATGACGCTCGTGAAGTTGCTGGTTGAGATGTTGCCGTCATCATCCATTCCCTGCGCGACGATGCGGTAGAAGTAAACGCCCGACGCGAGGCCGCCCGCGTTGAACTGTACTTCCTGTGTTCCGTCATCCATCTGCTGGCGATCGAACAATGTCGCAACTTCCTGGCCCAATACGTTGTAGACCTTCAACGTTACGAACGCGGCTTCAGGCAGATCGAAGCTGATCGTCGTTGTCGGGTTGAACGGATTCGGGTAGTTCTGATAGAGCGTGTAGCTGTCCGGCACCTGCGCGACGGGGTTCCGGCTTCCGGCGATGATCACCGGCGCGATGTTCGGGTTCGCGCGCAGATACGGCACGTCGAGCAACGACTTCGTGCCCTTCATGTGCAGCTTCACCTCGAAGTCGAGCGTATCGACGGCGCCTTCAAACGCGCTGTTAATGCGGTCGATGACGTAGTTGAGATTATTATAGACGCTGGTGTCCGCGAACTTATGGGTCGCCGTGCTGTCATAATACCCCATCATCAGGCTATCGCACAACGTGCCGATATCCTTCACCATCATGCCGTCGAGCGAGTTGCTGCCGTCGTCGTAGATCAACTCACCGAAGCCGGCAGGGGTCTTCTGCAGCGTGCTTGCGGCAATGTTAACTTTCAACGCGACCATGTTCGCCATGAGCTTATTATTATGCTTGGTCGGCGGTAATGATTTCTGAAGCTTGATCAACGGCTTGCCGTTGTTCGTGAACACGTCGAAGCCGCCCGGATCGCCTGTCTGCAAACCAGTCTTATCGCTCAACGTCTTCAGAACGTCGGTGTACTTCGGCGAAAGGAGCCAGCCGTATTGCTTCGGAAGATCCGAACGGTTCTGACCAACGAGCAAGCCGCTCGTCGTCGTGAACCCGCCCTGTTCGAATGTCTCGAATAAGGCATTGACGCGGTTCGGCATCGGGAACTTCGCGATGTTGCGCGTGAAGGTCGGGTTCTTCAGCTTTAAGCCGACGATCGTGCCGTTCAATGTCCAGTAGTACTTGCCGACCTTGATCGCCTTGCCTTTGTTTCCGAAACCGGCAATTGTTACTGAATCGCCCGAATGGAGCGGTGAGGCGAAAGTGTAGTCCCACTTCTTGCCTTTGCCGTCGGGGTTCGAGGCCGTAGCATTTGGCGAGATCGTGAAGGGGAATGCCTGGTCGATCGCCTGATCGAACTCCACATGGAGATCGTTCACGGAGTCGCTAGCAACTATCGTAAACTGGAAGTCGGAGCGAACGGCTTTGCGCTTCACATACTTACCGGTCTTGCCCTTGTTATCCTTATCGAGGGCGATGCTGTCGGGCCGGAAGCTGCGGAACAGCTGGCTGTAGATCGGCGGAGCGTTGACGAAGTCGACGATGATGTTCTGGCCGCCGGCGACGTTCACAAGAACGTTGTTGCTGCCTGAAGCAGTCGGCACGCCATTGACCAGGTAGCCGAGATGTGTCCAGGTCGCGCTGTCCGCTTCCTGTGCGGTGTAGCTGCCGTCGCCAAGATTATTGACGACAACTGTACCGCTCGAGCTGTTGCCTTTGCCGACGACTTCCACGTACCAGGATTTCAGCACACGGTCGCCCGAGGTGCTGAAGTTTCCGTCGTTGTCCTCATATTTGCGGACCGTAATGGAGTTCGGCTGGAAGTTGATGAACGTGTCGATAACCGTCTGATCGGCGAGAACTGTCAGCGTATCGAACCGGGTTGTGTTGCCGTTGAGCCGCACCCATGACGGGCCGCTGTCCGATTCTACCGCGATATACAGGCCTGCGAGTAATCCGGTAACATAGAGGTTGCTCGTATCGGCCTCAGCGACGAGGTTGCCGCCGGAAACCGAGGTCTTGTACAATGCGAGGTGCCATGTCTTGGCGGACTCGATGGTATTTGCATCGCCGTCGGTATCCTTGAATTTCAGGATGCTCACGCTGCTGACCTTCTGGTTAAAGAAGTCGATCGTTGCGTTCACGCCGCCCGATACCGCGACGGTATCAGCATTGTAGTTTCCAACGAACGGAGTACCATTGCGCTTCTTACCATTGTGCAACCAGCCTGCGGAATCCGCTTCGACCGCGATATACGTACCAGCCTCAAGGTTCGGCGATGCAAGAACGCCTCCGTTGAGGTTGCCGGTGTTGATAAGCGTACCCGCGCTGACGGAGTCACGATAAAGCGAGAGTCTCCACTTCTTTGCGGTCTGGTCGCCGGTCGTGTTGATGTCGCCGTCAAGATCCTGGAACTTGCGAACCGTGATCGTGTGCGTGATGAACAACGGTGCGTTCTGTGACGCTGCGGTCCACCGTGAGAATGAATTCACGCCGGTCGCAGTGATCTTGTTCAGCGAGGTATTGATTGTACCCGCCTTGCCGGACCACGTAGCACCGGCATCCGTTGATTTCTGAAGAAGGAGATCGGTCTCCGTGATGCCATTGAGCTCTGCGCCGTCGACATAGTAGAACGCGGTGGTCGCATTCAACGCGGTGTTGTTTGTCGGCGTTACGTCGTAGTAGCGCTTAATGGACTGATTCCCGTTGCCTGTCGACGCAACCCCGGTCTTGCGGAGGATCGTTGTCGATCCCGGCGCTCCGCCTGCGGCATTGATTTCGTAACCGATGCTGCCGAAGGTCTGGTTGGCATTCTGATTGGCGGTACGCGTCGCGCTGACATTACCCTGGACAGGATTGGGTCCTTCCTGCATCGCGCCGCTCGGGTTAATCGAGATGGTCGATGACCCGGTGTTAAGGACGCCAACTGCGGGATTGGTAACATTGACCGCGGTTCCCGTTGAATCCCAGGTGTAGTTTCCGTCAGTCTGAACCAGACCGCCTGAGACGTTTACGTTCGAGGAGAGGTTAACTCCCGCGGGATTCATGACAACAATGCCGGCTCCCAGATCAAAGCTTCCCGATCCGGAAATCGTTTGCGCACTCGAGCCGCGCATAAGAAGAACGCTGGAGAATGCGCCGCCTGAGGGCGATGTCATGATGCCATTATTGACGATGTCCCCGTAATGGACAAACGGAGAACCCGGGCCCAACGGACCCGCTCCGGTTCCCACCATTGAATCCTTCGCGCCTGCATTGACGGTGAAGGTACCCTTGATAGTCGTCTGTCCTACTCCAAACCAGTAATAGGTCGGAGCGCTGCTCGTGTTGCTCAGCGTGAGGTTCGGATAATAGTAGTTACCTCCGCCGCTGATATCGAACGTACCCGAAACGGTGCCATCGACGTCAATTTCAACGGTGCCATAGTCACCGTCGAACCTACGGCTGAGGATTCTATGCATCGTGTTGAAGCCCTTGGTGACATGGAGCCATTTACCGCCTGTTCGGATCCACATTGAGTCGCTGATGCTGTTGAATGCGACGCTGCGCGCGAAGTTGATTTTCGCGTCGGTCACTGTGCCGCCTCCCGCGATGACCATGTCATAGTTACCCGCCACGCCGTCACCAAACCAAAGATTGCTCGGTCCGCCTGACCCTGATGTCGGACCGTTCTTGGGAATGAGCAGGCCAACCGGAACGCTGTTGCCAACCGCGCCAACGGTAAGCTGTGCGCATGAATCCCAGAGGGCCGGCGCGCCGCCGGTATCCGTCACGACAACGTACGCGTTCGCGTGGAAGCTGTGATCGAGGATAACCTGGTCAAACCTGTGCGGAATTCCTGTTGCTGATCCGCCTGACACGATTGTCCATGTCGCCGGATTATCCCAGTACAATGTATCCACCGTAAGAGGACTCATCGGAGCATCAGGAGACATCGCCGGGCCTGCGACCTTGAAGACCGCCGGAGCGATGGCCACAAATGAGTTCGACAGTCCGAAGGTTACCGCGTTTGCCGCAACCCGAAGGACATACGTACCTCCGCTGCTTACCTGGAGGTCCGATACCGTAGCCGCGCCGTTCACGGGCGAGGGGGCAGTCGAGCCTGAGAGGGTGCCCGGACCTGAGTCCTTGGTAATATTGAAGGTAAATCCAAAATCCTTGTCGGTATTGCCGTTTGCATCGACAGCCTTTACGGACGCCGTGAAGTTTGTCGCCGGAGCCGTATTGGCAATAGGTGCACCGAAGACAGCATTCGTTGCCGTAACTTCGATGCGGTTATCGTCGCCAGAAACAGAACTGGTCGCGGCGCCTCCGTCTCCTGCTGCGAAGCCGGAGCCTGACGCTGCTGCAGTTACAGATGAGACGGTGTAGGCATTCTGGTCGTTATCGGTGACTGTCGTCTTGTAGGAGACACGAAGCACGAGATTCGTTGATCCCCCGTCTGCCGCCGCGAGACTCAAACCGCTGAACGTGATCGGAGAGCCGCTCACTGCAACCTCCGAAAGCTCGTTATAGTTTGCGTCGTAGAGCGCCGCCCTCGATAGATCGGCTGTATTCGTAGCGGTGAAACTAATGGCCGACAGTGTGGTAGTCGAGGCATCGGCATCCGAGCTTCCACCGCCATCCCGGACAGTCACGCCAAATGCCGCAACGGAGTTGCTGGTGTCGATATTGACGTTTGTCGTGTAAAGTGCATAGTTGATATTCGCCTTGTAGATGAATCCCGGGGTAGCAATGACATCCGATGATGAGCTGAATGTCGTCGCGTTCGCCGTCGGAATCGTTGCGGCAGTATAGTAGTTATAAGTTGCAGCGTTCGCGCCATCCCACGAATACGGCATGATCGAATAGTGATAGTTTGTACCGCCGGTAAGGCCGCTGATGGTCGTGCTTGTGGCCGCGCCGGAAGTAAGGATCGCCGCGACGGTTCCGTCGCCGATCGTGTTACTGACGGAGTACCCGGTAGCATCCGAAGGCGTTCCGGTCGGGTCAGAGGAAGTTCGCTGGAGGACAATGTATCCATCCGCTCCGGTCGCGACCGTCCAGGAAAGATCGATGGTCGCCGTGCCGGTCGCGTTTGCCGCGAACGAGCCGACATGTGATGTGGGCTCGGTCTTCAGTGTGTAGAATGAGGCATCGCTCGTATAACCGGTACCCTGGCCGTTGATCGCATAGCCGCGGTAATGGACCAGCGTGCCGTTCGGAAGGCCGGTGGCGCTGACGGTATACGTGCCGGTCCCAGTGTTGCCTTCGACGATCTTGGTATCCGCCGTCGTCGGGTTTGCCGAGGTCGACCAGACAACTCCGCGTTCGGTCGTGGGATCGTTGTTTTCATTAACGACCGTCGCGCCCAGCGTTGCCGTCGTCGTGCCGATGCTTGTGGCTGTCGGGCTGTCGACTGTCGGCGCTGATACTGATATCGTCGTTGCACTGTCAATGTTTGAGTTCGCGCTTGTGCCGGAGGCATTGACTGCGCGGGCTCTGTAATAGTACTTGGTGGCGGCGGTCAAGCCGGTCACCGATTGGCTCGTACCTGCAACGGTAAGATCATTGTAGCCCGTAACGAAGCTGCCGAAGCCGATGTCAGTTGAGACATCGAGTCGATAATCCGACACCGTACCGCCTGGAGCAGTCCAATTTGCTGTAAATGATGTCGCTCCTACTCCTGTCCCTGCAGTTGCTGTTGGCGCTCCCGGGATCGTGAGCAATGAAGTCGTATTAGAATTGGAGCTCGTGTTGGCAAGGCCTACCGCGCGAACACGGTAATAATATGTCGTGCCGCCGTTCAGCCCGGTAACACTCTGCGAGGTCCCTGTGATGCCTGTCAGCGGGTTATATCCTGAAACAAGACTTGTAAATCCTGCATCCGTCGCTACGTCTAACTCATAACTCGTCGGCGCCCCGCCTGCACCCGCGGTCCAGTTCGCGTCAAAACTTGATGCCGTTACCGAGGTCGCCGCGGTTGTTGTCGGCGCATTGATAAGGGTGGCGAAGGTAGCATCAGAGCCATTGGTTGTACCGGCACTATTTGTACCAACCGCCCGGTAGTGATAGAGCGTGTTTGCCGTAAGACCCGAGATTGAAGCGCTGATCGCATAGCTGCTGTAACCACTATCTGCACCCGTAGGCGTAGCGGGCTGGTTGCTGCCATAGCCCACGGTCGTTCCGTAATCGAAGGAAGTTGTGGTCGCGGCATTGTTTGAAGTAGCGGTTCCGGCGAGCGATGCGGCAGCTGTAGTAACACCGGAAGCTGCGCCTGTGACGATAGT
>DATJGD010000033.1:0-18746 GCA_035495255.1 Bacteroidota bacterium
ATTACCTTGCATCCCTTTGGCAATCTTCGTATATTTTTAACACCAGATAGTTTGGAAGGGATATGATCTCGCCAGTTTCGTTTGGCGGGATATTTTTGTCTTAGATAATGACTACCGATGATATGAAACTTTCCGAAGAAAAGATTCCGCCGCAAACAGAAATTCCCACACATCTGCCGGTCCTGCCGCTGCGCGATGTCGTCGTATTCCCCTATATGATTTATCCGGTCCTGCTTGGCAGGGAATCCTCGCTGAAGGCCGCGACATACGCCATCGACCATGGCAAGTATGTCTTCCTGGCGGCCCAGAAGAACGCAGAGCAGGAAGAGCCGACCAGAGACGACATCTTTCATGAAGGCACCGTCGCGAAGATCGTGCAGATCATGAAGCTGCCGAACGGGCTGATGAAAATTATCGTCGACGGCGTAAGCCAGGCGACCATCACTTCCTTCTCCGCAAACGAACAGTTCATGGACGCCGAAGTGCGGTTCGTTGATCCCGTGTTCGACAAATCCAGCGAATCTGATGCCCTCGTCCGGCATGTCTCGTCGCTGTTCATCGAATACGCTCATCTTAACCGCAGTCTGCCGAAGGATGTCCTTCCGAGCTTTGAAAATATCAAGGATCTCCACCGGAAGCTATTCTTCATTGCCGCAAATCTGTCGCAGGAGATCGAAGGCAAGCAGCGCTTACTTCAGGCCTCGAACCTGAATGATCAATACTATGAAATTGCCCGGATGCTGACGACCGAGCTGGATGCTCTTCGCATCGAAAAGGACATCGACGCGAAAGTTCATGAGAGCATTCAAAAATCCCAGAAGAAGTTTATTATCCAGGAACAGATCCGGATTCTTCAGGACGAGCTGGGATCGGATGAAGTCCTCTCCCCGGAACTCGCAAAGCTCAAAGAGCAGATCGAGCAGGCGAAGATGCCGGACGAAGTGAACGCGAAAGCGATGGAGGAGTTTACCAAGCTGAAAAAGACTCCACCCCAGTCGCCGGAGTTCGGCGTCAGCCGGAATTTCCTCGACTGGATGATCGCCGTTCCGTGGTATAAGCGCACCGAAGATAATTTGAACGTCAAGCACGTCGAAAAGATCCTCAACGACGACCACTTCGGGCTGGAAAAACCGAAGCAGAGAATTCTCGAGCATATCGCCGTCCTCAACCTCGTGAAAGAAATTCGGGGACAGATCCTTTGTTTCGTCGGGCCTCCGGGCGTCGGCAAGACTTCGCTTGGAAAGTCGATCGCGCGGGCGCTTGGCCGGAAGTTCGTGCGCATCTCCCTGGGCGGCGTGCGGGACGAGGCTGAAATCCACGGCCACCGCCGGACGTACATCGGCTCGATGCCGGGCAAAATTATCCAGTCGATGAAGCGCGCCGGCGTGATGAACCCCGTGATCCTCATGGACGAGATCGACAAGATCAGCATGGATTTCCGCGGCGACCCGTCATCCGCCCTGCTGGAAATACTCGACCCCGAGCAAAATCAGAGTTTCAACGATCATTACCTGGATGTCGATTATGATCTCTCCCAGGTCATGTTCATTACGACGGCGAATGTGCGGCACAATATACCTCTTCCGCTGCAGGACCGTATGGAGATCATCGAGCTTCCGGGATATCTGGAATTCGATAAACGTGAGATTGCCAAACGGCATATTATTCCCACGCAGCTTCAGGAACACGGTTTACGCCCGCAGGACGTCACGTTTACCGACGGGGCGATCAATTTCGTGATTAACTCGTATACCAGGGAAGCGGGCGTGAGAAATCTGGAGCGGGAGATTGCTTCGATCTGCCGCAAGGTGGCGAAGGACATCGTGCTCAGGAAACAAACCAACGGCAAACGCTCGAACGGCAGGAAGGTCCGCGTCGACGAGAAAAGCGTTGAGACCTTCCTTGGCGTGCCCAAATTTCGAACGCGGGAACGTGAAGGGAAGAACCGTATCGGCTCTGTCGTCGGCCTCGCATGGACGAGCGTCGGCGGAAGCATTCTCAACGTGGATGCAACGATTATGAACGGCTCGGAGAAACTGACCATTACCGGCCAGATCGGCGATGTCATGCACGAATCCGCCCAGGCAGCGCTCAGCTATATCCGCTCGAATGCGAAGACGCTCGGAGTCAGCGAAGATTTCTACAAACGGAAAGAGATCCATATCCACTTGCCGGAAGGCGCGATCCCCAAGGACGGCCCGTCTGCCGGCATCACGATGGCAATGGCGATGATCTCCGCGGCATCAAACCGTCCTGCACGTAACGATATCGCGATGACGGGGGAAATTACCCTTCGCGGCAATCTCCTGGCGATCGGCGGACTCAACGAGAAACTCTTAGCCGCACAGCGCAGCGGAATCAAGACTGTGCTTATCCCCAAGGAGAATGAAAAAGACCTCGTTGAGATTCCCGCAAAAGTGAAAGAAGGTTTGAAGATTGTACCGATCGAGACGATTGGCGATGCATTACCCTGGGTATTCGCGACAGCCAGGAACATCCGTTCAACGAAAACAAAATAACAGGAACGCATGAGACCTTCTGCCACCACCCCCGTTCTTCGCACTCTGCTCACCCTCATCATAGTTCTTACAACCTGGACAGCCGCTCGTCCGCAGAGCAGCGAGCTTAATTTTAAGCGCATATTTTCCAAGCCTTACATCGCCGGCAGCCGGCCAAATGGGGCGAGAATCTCCCCCGACGGAAAGGCTATTCTCTTCCGGTGGGACAGCACCGCGCACAACAACTACAAGTACTGGATGATGTCCGGTGACGGCGCCGACCAGCATATGCTCGCGGATACGCTATTGGACGAAGTCGAGTGGTCTCCGAACTCGCAGACGGTCGCGTGCACGAGAAAAGGAGATATTTTTCTAACCGACAACACATTCTCGGCGTTCGACCGTATAACAAAAACCGAGGCCGGCGAAGGTGGCCTCCGCTGGTCTCATAACGGAAAATATCTTGCGTTCAGCGGCGACAAGGCCCTTTACGCCTTCACGACGGGGAAGCCGGGAATCATCGAGCTCGCACGTACGACGGAGAAGGACGGATCCCTGGGATTGGTCGAATTCACACCCGACGATAAAAAGATCGTTTTCACAGAATCTACCGACGAAGGGTTGCCGGATTTTGTCGTCCCGCGCTTCACAGGTAAGGATGTTACAACGCGTTCATTCAAAGGCGGAGTGAACAAGACAAAAATCGGTATCGCGCCGGTCGATACCGGTAAAGTTGTCTGGATAAAGCTCCCCGGCGAGGATCATTTCTTCCTCGGGGATGTCGCAATCTCACCGGACGGGAAACAGATCTTCATCGAGCGATTCAGCTCCAACCGGAAGAAACGGGAAATGTTCCTTGCCGACACCGACAGCGGAAAAACCAAACTCATATTCGAAGAAACGGACAAGGCCTGGGTCGAAGGCGGATTGTATACGACCCGGTGGATGCCCGACGGCAAACATATCATTACGACGAGCGAAAAAGACGGCTGGAACCAGCTCTATATCATGAACCCGGACGGAACATCTCTCAAGAAAATAACCGACGGCGCGTGGGAAATCCGTTGGTTCGACATTCATCCGAAAGGCGATCAGATCTTTTTCCTCGCGAACAAGGAAGAGCATGCGCAGTGGCAGGTGTACGCACTCAATATTTCCTCCGGGAAGATCACGAAATTATCTCTCCGTGAAGGAACGTACGAAAATCTCGCGATGGCCAAGGACGGCTCATTCATCGTCGGAGGATATTCGAACTTCGGCAAGCCGACGGAATTAGTAAGAATATCGGCGGCCTCACTTCCGGTATTCTCCGCCACCAACGGCGACGGTATTTCCCCGGCGGAGCCGGTGCTCACCCATTCAATCCCTGATGAGTTCCGGCAGGTGCATTGGGTCATCCCCGAGATCACCCAGTTTAAGAGCAGCGACGGGAAGTCGATCCCCGCGATGATCTATAAACCCAAAAACTTCGATGCGGCTAAGAAATATCCTGTGGTCGTATTCGTTCACGGCGCGGGATATCTCCAGAACGTTTTCCGCGGCTGGAGCTACTATTATAGAGAGTACATGTTCCACCACGTTTTGACCGAGCAGGGGTACGTCGTGCTCGAGGTCGAATACCGCGGCAGCGCGGGGCTCGGGCGGGATTACCGGACCGACGTCTATATGCATTTGGGCGGGAAGGACTTACAGGATGAAGTCGAGGGGATTGAATATCTGAAGCAATTGGGGTATATTGATCCTGCACGCGTCGGAATGTATGGCGGAAGCTACGGCGGCTTCATGACACTTATGGGATTGTTCCTCACTGACAAGGTGGCCTGCGGTGCAGCACTGCGCGCGGTGACAAGCTGGGAAAATTATTATCATCACAACCCTTGGTACACCGAAGCGCGCCTCGGGAAACCCGAAGAGAACGCCGAAGCGTACAAGATCAGCGACCCCATTACGTACGCCGACAGCCTGAAGAAGCCGCTGTTAATTCTCCACGGCATGGTCGATGACAACGTGTTTTTCCAGGACGCGGCCCAGCTCATCAGCAAGCTTCAAAAATCAGGAAAGCAGTTCGAGGCAATGATCTACCCGGATGAGTCGCATTCATTCAGCGAACCGGAAAGTTGGTACGATGAGTACTCCCGCATCAAGGAATTTTTTGACCGGAATCTGAAAAAATGAGTTTTCTTGTAACAGCCCGCAAATGGCGTCCGATGGTGTTCGAAGATGTGGTCGGGCAGGACCACATCACGAAGACGTTGCGCAACGCAATCGCCACCGGCAGAATTTCCCATTCGTATATTTTCAGCGGCGCCCGCGGATGCGGCAAGACGACAACCGCCCGCATCCTGGCTCGCGCGATCAATTGCCTGCACCCCAACAACCAGAACCCCGATAACGACTGCGAGCTTTGCACCGAGATCCTGGAAAACCGGAGCGTAAATGTGTTTGAAATCGACGGCGCGTCAAATCGCGGCGTCGACGAAATCCGCAACCTCCGTGAAGCGGTACGGTACGGCCCGGCGAAGGGGAAGTACAAGGTCTACATTATCGACGAGGTGCACATGCTTACGAAGGAGGCGTTCAACGCGCTCCTGAAGACGCTGGAAGAGCCCCCCTCGTATATTATTTTTGTTTTTGCGACCACCGAAATCCACAAGGTGCCGTTGACGATCCTCTCCCGCTGTCAGCGGTTCGATTTCCGGCGCATTTCCATCAAAGACATTACCGACCGCCTTACCTTTATCGCGAAGAAAGAAAAGATCACTGTCGAAAACGACGGCGACAACGACGCGCTTACGCTCATTGCAAAACGGGCCGACGGTTCGATGCGCGACGCGCAAAGCATGTTCGACCAGGTAGTGTCCTATTGCGGAACGAAGATATCGTCAAAGCAGATCGCCGAAATGTGGAACATCATCGACGAGGAGATGTACTTCCGGGTTACCGACGCGATCACCGGTCACGATACGAAAGCCGGGGTGCTCCTGGCCCAGGAGATTTCTGCTGCCGGAGTCGATCTGCGGGAATTTCTCCACGGCCTCATCGAACATTTTCGGAACATCCTTGTCGCGCGGGTGACCAACTCGACCGCGCTGATCGAAACTTCGGAGTCGTACAAAAAGCGATACCAGGAACACGCCGCCACGCTTTCCGAGAACGATCTCCTTCGGCTCATCAAGATCGCGTCCGACATTGCCGCGTCGCTCCGGTGGAGCCAGCAGCCCCGTTTGAGCCTGGAACTGGGGATAGTGCAGATGACCTCGCTCGACAGCAGCGTGAATATCGGCAAGCTTTTGCAGGATCTCTCAGAACTAAAAAAAAAGGTGAGCGATAGCGGAGACGACGATCTCCGTGCAACGAGTGTTCCGCCCGGGCCGCGGCAGCGAACCGAATGGGCCGATGCTCCCGCTCACGACACACCGCCTCCAAGAAAACAGTTTACGACGGGTCGACCGGCTTCAAGCGGATCGGGTTCGGAATTTCAACCGCCGGCCCGGCCCAGGATTGCCCTTGCAGAATCTCTTCAGCCTTCCTCAACGGCAGAGATAACACGACCTCCGGCGACAGCAGAGATTGCAACTTCCGCGGCAACCGAAATGGTATCTCTTTCAGCGGACGATGTTCGCGGCAAGTGGTCTTCGTTTGTCAACGAGACACGCAGGCACCGCATCGACCTCTGGTCGATGCTGAGCGAAACTACGGTCGTCGGCATCCAGGCGGAAAAGGTTCAGATCGCCTGCCCGGACGATTTTCACATGGACGCGCTCAAACGTAACAGGCAATTCCTCACCGATCTCGCCCAGCGCGTCTACGGCGCGAGGATCGTCCTCGAAACACTCCTCGACAAAAATACCGCACAGGCGCCGGCTCAATCCGGACCTGCCCCGACACCCGAACAAAGCGCGGCCGATGATGCGCTGCAGCAGCATCCCGTCGTACAGGATTTGAAGAAGGAATTCGGAGCGGTAGTTATAAAATAAACAACGCCACGATATGATAGGGGATATCGTGACGTTGTGGTTCGCCTCTCCTCTCTCTTTCTCTCTGCTCTCCCGGATTTACACTTCAATCAGCGATCTTAAAAAAGAGACGCTATCACCCTCGAAAAAGATCTGAAGCCAAGCCACCATTCCTGGAATACCGGGAAGAGAGATATGAGTCGCGTTCTGGCGATGAACGACGTATACAGGATACGACAACCGCGGAAAAATCTCAATAGCATGAAAACAGTATTTGAGAAAATACTGTTATTCAAGTATGCTCTATCCGATTGTAATGATTTGACTTACCTGAATCGCCTGCACGATCAGTTGCTTTTTCCAGCCAATTTCTCAATATTAGTGCGATGAATAAGAGGCTGCTTCTTCTATGAAATCCTTCTCGCTTTTTTTCCTGGCTGTTATGTTCTCCTGTAATGTTATTGCTGCATCGAGAGCAAAGTATGCAGGCGAGTTTATCGCCATCGGTGTCGGCGGAAGGGCGCTGGGGCTCGGAGGCGCGTACACCGCGCTCGCGAACGATGGTACATCCGGCTACTGGAATCCCGCCGGCCTTTCGCGGCTCAATTACCCGCAGCTTATCCTCATGCACGACGAAGGATTCGGGGGACTTATCAATTATGATTACGGAGCTGCGGCTCTGCCGCTAGGCCCGAACACGAGTCTCGCCTTCAGCGCGATCAGGCTCGGCGTCGACGATATCGCGAACACGAAAAATGCGTGGACCGACTTCAATCACGACGGGAGAATCCAGGAGAACGAACTCGACCGCAACAATATCACGTATTTCAACTCCGCTGACTGGGCATTTTACATCTCCTACGCGCGGAAATTAGACGACCGGTTTTCCTACGGCGCAAACCTCAAGCTCATCCGCCGCGATCAGGGCGAAGGATCCGCGACCGGAATCGGATTCGATCTTGCAGCACAGTACCTGCTCTCGGACAAATTTCTTCTTGGCGCAAATCTTCAGGATGCGACGACGACGCTGATTGCCTGGAGCACCGGCACGAATGAGCTGATATCTCCCACTCTTAAGATAGGCTCGGCATACCTCATTGATGCTCTGGGCGGGCAGTTTGCCCCGGCATTTGATGTCGATGTGCGTTTTGAAAACCGGCAGTCTGCCTCGAATGCACATCTCGGAAGCGTGAGTTTCGATTTTCACAGCGGACTCGAATTCAACTTCAGAAACCTCGTTGCCGTTCGCGCGGGCATGAGCGAACTTGGAACTCTGAATCTCGGCACAGGCATCCATCTTCCCAAATTCGACATTGATTATTCCTTCGCGAAGTTCGATGCTATCGATCAGCTCGACAACAGTCACCGGATCTCGCTGACGTTCACGCTTCAAGCCGACCAGTTCGTCCGCAATTCACAATAGATTGTGACGCGCAATCTCCTCGTTGTTGTTCTCTGCCTTGTTCTGGCTTCGTGTGCGGCCACGCTTCCGTACCCGGCAAATTATCCGATGACTGAAACTACCGTGCGGTCCCGCGACGGGATTCTCACGGGGAAAATTCCCGGAGGCTGGTACTCTGCTACCGAAGACTCCCTGGGGACAGGAGCGAGCCTGATTCTCATTAACGACAATACCGACGCGGTTCTTTCAATTAAAGAGCTTATCCCCGACCGGCTGACGTCGCAGCGGGTGGAGCGTGATGGGCTGGCGCTGCTGGCGAATGTTGGGATGTCCTCCCGAAGGGAAACCGGCGGTGCGGCGACAACTGAACCGCGTGAATTTGAACTTCGTGGAATACAATATTGCAGCTATGAACTTTCGGGCGCTGACATCCGGGCGAGGGTCGTCCTTTTTAGGGCTCGTGGGAAATATTACGAGTGTGAAGCGCGCGGAGGAAGACGGGGGCTGAGCGGCGAAACATACAACAACCTCTTTACCGCCCAGCAAACTTTTCTTGGTTCTCTAACCTTTTAAGATCACTTTACCCGCAGGATAAACACGCCGTTCCAGTTGGCTGGAGGGGGCGTGGACTGGTACATCCGGGACCGCTCGATGTAGATGTGGCAGGGGTAATCGTCGGGGGAGAATTTCCGCGCCTTCTCGAACGAGGCGATGGCCTCGTCCCAGCGGCGCTGGCGGTACAAGTTCAGTCCCCGGGTATACTGCGCAACGAACTCCAGCATCTGGGAAGGGATGCTGTCGCCGACCATCCCGATGAGCTCATAGACACGAATCGGTTCGGTCTTCCCTGAGACGACCAGAAGGTCCAGCTCGCGAACGAGTACGTCTTCGCGCACCTGGCGGTAGGTCTCTTCGCTGATCATCGTCTGCGTTTTGTACTGCTTGTTTGCCCCCTCCAGGCGAGCACCCAGGTTGACGCTGTCCCCGATGACCGTGTAATCGAAGCGGTCCTCTCCTCCCATGTTGCCGACCACCATTTCCCCGGTGCTTATGCCGATGCGGACGTTCAGCGGCGGTTTGCCCTCCGACTGCCAGCGTTTGCGCATCTCAATGAGCGATTCCTGCATCGTAAGAGCAGCCCGGCAGGCGCGGATCGCGTGATCCTGTTGCGGAGCGGGAGCTCCCCAGAACGCGACAATCGCGTCCCCCTGGTACTTATCGAGCGTGCCGTGGTTTTCGATGATGATATCGGTCATCGATGAAAGGTATTCGTTCAGGATCATCACGAGCTCCTCCGGCATCATGCGTTCCGCCATGTTCGTAAACTTTTCGATGTCGCTGAACATCACCGTGAGCTCTTTCCTTTCTCCGCCAAGCCTGAGCTTTTCCGGGTGCGCGACAAGCTCATCCACGACCGTCGGGCTCACATACCGACTAAACATGCTTTTAATAAGTATTTTTTGTTTCCGTTCAGTGACATAGTTGTACACGGTACTTCCGATGTAGCATATAATGACGGCGGTAAACGGGCTCGTCATGTCGGCGAGATAGTTGTTTTCGTTGAATAATTTAAGCGAAGCCCAGTAGATGATGAACAATTCGGAACAAATGATCGCCACGCCCAAAATCTCGATGAGCGCTCCAAACCGCGTGCGGATCGCCTTCAATCCCGCGGTAAACACGAAGGTGAATAAACTCAACCCAAAGACAACCAGCGCGGTCATCCAGTACGGCTGGCGAAGGATGAAGTCGTTGTGAAGGATGTTTTGAATGACGTTCGCGTGAATCTCCACGCCGTACATCTGGTTATCCCCCTCCTGGGTATTTTCGCCGACTGTAACGGGGAATAAATCCTTGTCTTCGGGGTTTGTGGAACCGACGAGCACGATCTTGTTGGCAAACGTTCCGTTGTAAAGATATCCCGCCGGCTGGACTCCTTTGCCGTCGAACGTCGGCACGGTCGACGTATCGTCGAACGTGTTGATATCGACTCCGAGCGATGTCTCTTCACGGGTCCTGAAGTCTTTGTCATCCAATACGTCCGCGAACTTCACTCTCCGGAATGTTCCCGACGGCCCGTAGTAGTTTATCAGAAAAGAGGTGGCGTCGTACCGGGGAATTTCTTTTGCCACATAATGAAACGTTTGTTCGCCGACTTCCGCTGTATATTCGGGGGCCTGATGGAGTACGACATTGAGAAGCGACATGGAGAATGTGGGGATGCGTTTGTCTGTCGCATCGTCGTAGACAAACGGCATGTATCTCCGCACGACGCCGTCATAATCGGATCGCGTATTCACGATCCCGAATTTTGTCGTCGAGTCGATGAACGCATTGCCGTAGTTTTCAAGCTGATCGCGTTTGACATATTGATGCCGCTCGGTTTCAAGCTTGCCGGCGAGGACCACGTTTGGCACTTCCTTCAAGGCGCTCCGGAAATCCTGGTTATCCCAGGGCGTCCGGGAATCGAGTGAACTAAAGACAACGTCGAGCCCTACGACTTTTGCCCCCGCACGGTGGAGATTTCTGATGAGGCGCGTGTAATATCGCTTGGGCCATGGCCAGGAATCGGGGAGAGACTTGAACGATTCCTGGGAGATTTCGACGATAACGATTTGTGAGGTGTCGCGACTAGTTAAAAGGTTTCCGCGCTCCCGAAACCGAAGGTCGATAAACGCCAGCTCCGCCCTTCGGAGCGGTGGAAACTCAAAGAGAATATCCTGTGTCAGGAGGAGGACGCACGCCGTGACAGCAAGGCTAATCGCCAGGTTGACAGCGATCGTGCGGGCGGGTTTAGAGGAAGATGCAGCCATCGGCGATCAAAGATCGGCGCGCAGGATAAAACTCCAGATGACGTCGTTGGTGGTTTGTTTGTTCAGGTACACGCTCAGCTGTCCGGCGAGGCTGAGATTTGGCACAAAGTAGTATTCCGAACGGGCGTCAAAGAGGGTCCGTTCAATGTCCCCGAATGTGGGGCTCACCGAAGCGCCGACAATGAGTTTGTTCCCGAGGAACCTGTAATTGGCCATTGCATACAGCGTGGTGTAATCGGTCGATATCGATGACGCGCCGCTTGTCGCAAACGTATTCGAGCTGACGGTAAGGCTCACAAGCGTCTGAAGAGGAATCTCAAACGACGTGCTGTTGCTGAGCGAAACCATCGTATTTTTCCCGTCAAGATTTCTGAACGATTGATCGTCACGAGTCGACGTGCTGACGCTCAACACCGCGGTATGATGTCCGCCGAACGTGAAGTCCTTTCCAAGCTGCACGAGGATTCTGTCGAGCCTGTCTTCAATTCTCCATAATGTGTCCGGATGATCATTGGCATTCGAGGCAAAAAGATACCCGACGGTTACGCTCGGGAGCTCCTTTTTGGGATACCATGAAATGCTGACGTTCGTTGTCGTGCCGGTCGTGGTTGCGGGCTTCGTCTCCGCGGTATTGTCCTGCAACCGTTCAAATCCGCCGGTAAGCAAAACCTGGTTGTTCAGGAGGCGCAGGCGATCTGCAATATTAAACCCGACCACATCCGTGCGGACAAAGGACTGTCCGAACGACTCGAAATTATTTCCGTGACGAAGATACGTAAACTTGAAATAATTATTGAAATAGTTCACAGCGAGTCCCGCCTCGTACGCAAGCGTGGGAGCATTCTTAAGATTGAGGGGTATGAGATTCTCGTTGATCGTAATAAAATTTTGGAAAACATCCCGGACTTTCCGGATCGTATTTCTCGCCGATTCACTGTAATCGCTGTAGATGGAGTCGATGCGCGTGTCGGTGAACGTGCCCCCCGTGATATCGTTGTTCGTTGCGCTGAACGCCGACTGTCCGGTTATTTCAATGCCGTGATTAAAAAGAGGGATAAGAAAATCCGATCCAAGGACAAGGTTTTCTTTCGGCTTGCCTCCATAAATAATGGAGGTAATGTCGTCTTTCGACTTCAGGTATGTTAATCCGAAATGCGCTCCTTCGCGAGAGCCGAAACTCGGGCGAACAACGAGAAGATCGCGCGAGAAGGTCCCGCGGTTGAATTTTGCCCATCGGGTCTGATCGTAAGGGCCGAACGCGCCTGTGCTGTCGCTTGCCTGTTCCGATGCGAGACTGTCAAAGAGAAATGTCCTCAGGGTATCGCTTTCGATCCGCCGGGTGATGTCGCCCTTCGACACATCAAGATTAAAAAATCCGAGTGTGAGATTTGCAAAAAATCCCCGGACGCGTTTCCCCGTCATGATGAGATCCTGGAAAACGGGATAATGATCGCCATAGCCAAGCCGGAGCCAGCGCGATTCTCCGCTCACGAGGAACCGATTTTGCGGCTGGCGGCGGTCGTTCTCTTCATTCGTCACAAACAACGATCCGTCGAGACGCAGCCAATCGTACTCCCCGCTTGCGGAAAGCGACAGCCTGTTGTAGGGCGTAACTGAATTCGCAATGTTCTCGTTGCGCGTTTCCGCCTGCAGATGCGACCGGTAGGTCCATTTCGGAGCGAGCGAAGACGAACCCGCCGGCCCCTCGGTCGTTTTCAACCCAAAGTCCATCGCCGTGACGTGCGCGGATGATCCGTCGCGATCGGAGACCTGTATCCGAATGCTGTGCTTCCCCCCTTCAAGATATTCGGGAGGGGGAATGGTGACGATGTCCCCCGTGAAGATAGCCTTCGATGTAACATCGGCGCCGTCGATATAGATTTTAACCGTCGACTTATCAATGCTTGAATCGGCATGTATGAGAGAAAATGAGATAAGGGCATCTTCCCGCGATCTGAACGTTTCATTCGGCTCCGGGCTGAGAATAATTATCGCGTCATCCTGCGCCGAGATACTGCTCTGAAGATCGATCTTCAGCGGGTGCTCGGTTGGATTTTCTACGGGATATGTTTCTGTCGCGCCATTGTGCAAATAGAGGGCGAGGTAGTATTCGAGAAACGGCGGTGTAAGATCTTTTGCCGGGATAACAGTCTGCGCGCTGTTCCCCTGCATCTGCATTTCCAAGTGCTTGTAATCGGTCTCGCCAAAGGAACGGTATGCCACGTCGATGCGGTCGATGAGCGAAGCATTCAAGAGCTCCACCCGGATCCCGAGCGGTGCGCCGGCCTGGTACGGCGCGGTCTCGACTCTAACGACTTTGTCGCTGATTTGTGCCGCTGCGGAGAGAGAAAACAGAACAACTAACAGAATACAGAGAAACGCTCGTCGCGGGAATAGGTTCACGTCACCCTATACGTGAAGATGGTAGATGTGATGAATTAGTATTTCGTTACTAACAACGGTAGACAATTGTATGTGCGTATTTTTATTTGTACCGGATCTTTAACCCTTTTTTGTTACCCTGTGAATCTTTCAGTTCTAAATTCAGTTCGTGCGAAGTCGAGCCGCCGGTCGCGGCATTGTTCGCATCAGCAAGTTCCTGTTCGCTGGCTTTGCGGGATGTTACGGTCCCGTCCTGGTTGGAAAAGCCGATGAAGCCGGCAGGCACATCGACTTCGTTGCCCGACGCGTTGTTTTTGAAATTCACAAGCCCTTCGGTCACGATGAGCGTATCGCTCCCCTGCCCGCCGCTCAGCTTTCCCTGCGTGCCCCGTATCGAAGCCACGGAAGTGGGCGACGTAAGATGAAACTGTTCGTTTTGTTTTTGTTTCCGAACGTCGAACCCGAACGCACCGCCGTCCAGCCGGACCGACTTCGACAACGTGCCTGTTCCGTTCGATTGCCCACTTACCGTAAGCAGCGAAAGCTCGCGAACCCGGATAATACTATTGTCGGCGAACTTCACGATGGCGAGCGACCGCTTGCCGGTTTGAAGCTGATTGCCGGAGAGCAGCGCGTCGCCCCGGAGAGCTTTTGCCCAATCTTCCGGAGGGGTCTTCTTCGTCACGGTTTGAACTGTTTTCGTGATCAGCGCGACCGTTGTGTTTTCGCTTCCAAAGAGCGGAATCGAACAAAGGACCGTTAAGACTATCAATACTATACTTTTCGTTTTCATAAGTGCGCCTTATTCCAGTATAAGCTCGGCGGAATCTGACAGCTCGCGGAGCTCATTTAAAAGGTTCAATAAATCGGTCTGTGACAGCGGCGCCTGGTTGTCCGTAAACTTGCCCGTGAGCCGGAACTGGCCGCGGCGTATTTGATCAAAAATAGCCGGATAGCGTGAGCCAAAAATTTCTTTGAGCTGAAGAATGATCGCATCCTCTGCCGTACCCTCGGCAGCGCTTGAAACCGTGAACGACCAGATCGGGCTTGCGATCGTGTTGTCCGCCCCGCCCGATGCAAGAACTTCGCTCACCACCTGCCAGACATACGTCTTTCCCTGCTCAAGCGGCCTTCCGCCGGAATAGAGGAGCGAATTTTGATCCGTCAATTCTGTCTCAAGCATCGGCGGCTTGTGCGTTATAGCGTCTTCACGCGACTGCCCCGGCTGAAGTTCGGCGACGGTAAGCCTGGCTCGCCCGGCATCCTGATAAAATTGAAAAAATGGAAACTCGTTCGTAGTGACGCCATCGGCGGGCAACCGGAGTTCCACGCGCGACGGGTTATGTAAAACTATTTCAATGTCATGGTTTCCGGCGTCGCAGAGCGGCGTCACCTGGATCAGCGAGAAGCGGAAAAGGTATCTGCCGGCGGGAAATGAGCCGGTGCCAAGAGCGATATTCTGTATGCGGTTCTTCGCATTCTCATCGTACGTGAAGTTCTCTGTCTTGATCTCCTTGGTCTTGCCAATGTCCAGGTTCGTGACGGTTCTGCCCACCAGGGCGGGGACCGTAAACGACTCGGTCGTAAATTCAACTGCCGTCGGATATGTTGTCCCGTCGGCGAGGGTGATCATTAAGGCGACATGAAGCTGCGCCTGCCGGTCAACTCCCGCGTTGTTGGAAATCTGTACTGTGAAAAGAAGCGCCCGGCTTTCGAAGTGGTCGACATCGACATCGGCGAGTCCGAGGTGTTCTACAGGGGTGTTGGTAATCTGCATCGACAGCCCGCAAGTGGGTTGTGCACGAAGGAGCGGGGCGTGGACAATGGAGGCTGCAAGACATACAACGGCCAGAAAGGCAATCCGCATATTTTTAACATTCCACATAGTTGCTCCTCTCAAATACTTCCTCATAAATGCCTGAAAAGTATAAGGAATTCCATATACTTTATCAACTAAAACTTAATAAAAGGAATGTAATTTCGCCAGAGTCTATGTGCGAAGTATCACTTGGTGTGACAGGGACTAAAACCGGGAAATGTCGTTATAAATGACAAATGCCATGAAGGCAAGAAGGATGATGAACCCGGCTTTTTGAATGCCAAGCTTCACCTTGGGAGGGATTTCCCTTCCGAGGACTTTCTCGTAGACCAGCATAACAAGATGGCCTCCGTCAAGCACCGGAAAGGGAAGGATGTTGAGGATGGCGAGGCTCATGCTGAGCAGCGCCATGAAGCTGAGAAAGCTGGTCAATCCGCTTTCAGCACTTTTTGTCGCGATTTGCGCGATCGCGATCGGCCCGCCGACATTATCTTTGAGCGAAGCTTTGCCGACGATAACCTGGCCGATGGATTTGTAGAACATCACGGTCGATTGGTAGGCATTCCTGAAACCGGCGTAGAACGCCTGGAAGAACGAGTAGTGCAGCGTATCCCGGGGGCCCACGTAATAGTTGCCAAGACGGATTCCCACCCGGCCGCTGTCTGAGGGAGTGGCCGTTCCCGATAACATCTGGTCCCCTCGTTTCCATGAAACACTGATCGGAGTGCCTGCGTTTGCCCGTACGGTTTTTATGACGTCGCTATCGTTTGCGATGTTTACGCCGTTCATCGAAACCAGAATGTCTCCGGGACGCAATCCCATCTTGTCCGCAGGTTTGCCGGGTTCCACATCGCTGATCATGACGACGGTGTGTGCTTCGACGATGCCGAGAGGCTGCGGTGAATTGTCGGGCAACAACGTACGAGGAATGAATACCTGCTTATGCTCCCCATGCCGGTCGACGTCAATCGTGAGATCTTTGCCGAAGTTGTCAATGTAGATGAAGGTCTGGATCTCATCCCAATGTGTCACAGTCTCGTTGTTCACGGACAGAATCTTGTCTCCGGCCTGGAATCCAGCCTGGGCTGCGGGGCTTCCGGTGACGACATACCCGACCTCGGTGGTTTTCTCGATGAGCCGGCCATGCGTATAATTGATTCCCCAGAAGATGCAGACGGCGAGGATGACGTTCATGATAACGCCTGCCGAGATGACGAGCATGCGCGCCCAGATTGGCTTCGCCCTGAACTCCCACGGCTCGGGAGAGCGGTGGAGGAAGTCGGTGTCGAAACTTTCGTCGATCATGCCGGCGATCTTCACGTACCCGCCGAGCGGCAGCCAGGAAATGCAATAATCTGTCTCGCCTATTTTCTTGCCGAACGCGCGGGGAGGAAAGCCGAGCGAGAACCGGTCGACACGCATGCCCGTGGCCTTCGCGGCGAGGAAGTGCCCCAGCTCGTGGATAAACACAAGAACGCCGAGTGCGATCGCGGTGTAAAATATCATGTTCAGTGCTTGCATGCGGTCTCTCTAGGCCTCTATCGGATGGGGATGCGGAAAGCGGGGGCTGTAATCAAGTACGACCTGCCTGGCATGTGCATCTGTCGAGATAACCTCGTCCAGATTGGGCTTGGTCCGTAGCGGGACAGACGACATCGCGTGTCGCACCAAGATCGGTATTGCATCGAACGAGATTTCACCGTTGAGAAACAGGTTCACCGCAACTTCGTTCGCGGCGTTCAGCACCACCGGGGCGGATCCTCCTTTTCGGAGCGCATCGTAGGCCATCCCGAGGCATTCGAACTTTTCCATGTCAGGTTTCATAAACGTCATCGAGCCCACCTGCGCAAAATCTATTCTTCCATTCGCAGTGTGGGCGCGTTCCGGATAGGTCAGCGCGTATTGAATCGGGATCTTCATGTCGGGAAGGCCGAGCTGTGCTTTTACCGAGCCGTCGACAAACTCCACCATCGAATGAACGATCGATTGCGGATGAATAAGCACGTCGATCTTTTCCGGCGGCAGCCCGAAAAGCCAGTGCGCTTCGATGATCTCGAGCCCTTTATTCATCATTGTCGCAGAATCGATCGTAATTTTGTTTCCCATTTTCCAGTTTGGATGCCGAAGTGCATCTTTAATAGTAACGTGGGAAAAATCTTTTTTGTCCCTGTTCAGGAATGGCCCGCCGGAAGCCGTCAGGATCAGCCGGGAAATATGTTCACGCCGTTCGCCTGTAAGGCACTGAAGGATAGCGCTGTGCTCGCTGTCGATGGGAATAATGTTCACGCCCCGCTGCTTTGCGAGGGACGTGATAATCTCGCCGGCGACAACCAGTGTTTCTTTATTTGCCAGCGCTACATGTTTGCCGCACTTCACTGCTTCGATCGTCGGCTTGAGTCCGGCAAACCCGACGAGCGCATTGATCACAACGTGTGCATCGTCGTTCTGAACAAGCTCCAGCAATCCGTTTTCTCCCACGAAGAGTTTCACCGATCCATTGACGCGGCTTTTCATTGCCGAAGCCGCTTCTTCATCCAGGACTGCGATCGCTTTCGGACGAAATTGATCGACCTGCTGCTTGAGGAGATCGATGTTCTTGTTGGTTGAGAGATATTTCGGAACGAACTGTCCGGGGAAACGGGAGATAACCTCGAGGCTATTCTGGCCGATGGATCCGGTCGAGCCGAGGATGCAGATATTTTTGGTGGTCGTCATAAAAGAAGAAGCCCCAAATGATCGGGGCGACAATATGCTTCATAAAGTAGGAAAAAAGGGGGTTGAAACCAAATTAAAACATTCCCCCCATCATCGAGCTGGTACTCGAATACTGTCAGTCCAGGTAAATAAACTCTCCAAGGATGTATCTCTGGAGATAATCGGAAACAGCCAACCCTCGATAGTCGCGCGTACTGTTGCGTCAGCTTTTCCCCCCGAGTCGGCTGGAGTCCAGAACTTATAGTGCAGTCCCTTCACCACGGACGGAGGGTCTGGGGCGTACTGACGCACCCCCTCGCTTATTCCTCCACCAAGGCTGGTAGTAATTTGGATGTGTTTGATGCTGCCGCTATCAGATGCGTAGTGGTAACGGATCGTAATTTCAATTTGGCTTGCGCGCATGGTACTATCATAGGAATTTGTTCCGAAGAATGAGTCGACGATAAAGCCCGGTGGAACTGACGGGGGGGCCGTTGGATTGCTGTTACATCCGATCAACCAGACGACGAAAGAAGATATAAAGAATGTGAATCTCATCATTCTAGTTTTATAGCCTTGATTGCTGTTTTTGTCATTGTACCAGTCGCAAAATAATGGCGCCAACTTCGGCTCCATAATTTCCTTGCATGGTATTAAGGAGTCGTTGCGGTCATCAGTTCAATCCGACGTTGTGAGGCGATTGAATTGTCCCCCGTCAAAGTAAATTAGTTCTGAACCCTTTTCAATGTAAATGAGTTCGACGGCGTCTCGCTTCAGGACAAATTTCTTGTTGCGTTCAAAATCGTAAGAGTTAGATCCCTTCTTTACGAGCCAAATATAGTCGGCAATGTGGGCACCCCCGGTTTCTTGATCAAGGAGAATATCTTGGAAACCCAGTCCCTTAGAAATCAACGCAACGAGAAATTGTTCTCTCTGTTCGCCGGAATGGCGCTCGATGAACGCAACATAGTCTCGCTTGCCATTTCCGTCAAAATCACCCCACGCGAAATTTGGACGGCACTTCGTAGTGTCGAGATGGAGTTCTCGAAGCACCGGCAGCGTAATCACATTGATGTTATCAACCCAATGCCAACCACTGTACTTGGAAGTCAAGATCTTGAGAGCTGAGTCGGGAAGCTCTACCCTCGATTGCCCATGCAGAGCTGAAGCGATCAGTATTGA
>DATJGD010000034.1:0-23878 GCA_035495255.1 Bacteroidota bacterium
CGCAAGGCAAGTCGGAATTTCCCCTTCAGATCTCCGGCGCCGTTTATCCCCTGACCATAACTTGGGACGGAGCCAATGACGGCGGAACCTATACGCTCCTCGTAGGGTCGGGGAAAGAAAAGAAGGAATTTCCGATTTCCGGCGCGGGCAGAGTAGTCCTTACCGACGAAGATGCGGTTGTGAAAATCGGGATAACGTCTGCGCAGCATGCCGAGATGCCGAAGGCATACGCACTCTACCAGAACTATCCCAATCCCTTCAACCCGTCAACAACGATTCGCTTCGACGTGCCGAAGGCATCCAACATAAGCTTGAAAATCTATGATGTTCTTGGGCAGGAAGTTGAAACCCTGGTCAATGAGGAGCGCGGTGCCGGAAGGTATAGCGTGAATTTTGACGCGGGGAATTTTCCGAGCGGCGTGTACTACTTCCGGATTATTGCGGGAGATTTCTCAGACGTGAAAAAGCTGCTGCTGGCGAAGTGATTTGAATTGTTCGTAACGAGAGGCACAACTGAAAGCGCCACGCACCCGGAAGGTGCGTGGCGTTCTCTTTTTAGCTCTTCCAGTTCTTCAGAAACTCGATGAGCAGTCTGACACCCACCCCGGATCCGCCCTTGTGAGCGTAGGGGAGTGATTCTTCCAGAATTGCCGTGCCCGCGATGTCCAGGTGCACCCAGCGGTACTCTCCGATAAACTTCTTCAGGAAGAGCCCCGCGGTAATTGCTCCCGCCCACCGGCCGCCGACGTTCTTCACATCAGCGACATCACTCTTGATCTGGTTTTCATATTCTTCATAGAGCGGAAGCGGCCAGACCCGTTCAAACGTGGTTTCGCCGGCTGCTTTGAGCACTGCCATAACTTCTTCGTCATTTCCCATCATGCCCGTGGCGTGAGAGCCCAACGCGACGACGCACGCGCCGGTGAGCGTCGCCAGATCGATGACGACCTTCGGGTTGAACGTCGAGGCGTAACCGAGAGCATCGGCAAGCACAAGCCTTCCTTCAGCGTCGGTGTTATCGACTTCCGATGTTTTGCCGCCATAATGGGTGATGATATCGCCGGGCCGCATTGCGGAGCCGCCGAGAAGGTTCTCAGTGCTCGCGATAAGACCGACAACGTGAAAGGGGAGTTTCAGGCGCGAAGCGGCTTCAAGCGCGCCGATAACTGCTGCCGATCCGCTCATATCCATTTTCATCTCCGACATCCCTGAGGCCGGCTTGATCGAAATACCGCCGGCGTCAAATGTGATGCCCTTGCCGACGAATACGATCGTCTCCATATCCTTGCGCCCGGCATTATGTTCAAGAATAATGAACCGCGGGGGCCTGTCGCTTCCCGAGTTGACGGCAAGCAATCCGCCGAATTTCATCTGTTCAATTTTCTTCTTATCCCAGATTGCCGCACGGTAGCCGTATTTGCCGGCGGATGCGCGCGCCGCGTCGGCCAGGGTTTCGGGATAGAGCTCGTTTCCGGGTGCGTTTTCCAGGTCGCGGGCGAGGCAGGTCGCTTCGCAGAGTATCCGCGCTTCATTCAGCGCGCTTTTGATCGCGCCCGCATGTTCCCCGCGCTCCTGCGTGAGGATGACTTCCCGTAATTTTTTATTCTTCCTGGGATCTTCCGTGAAGTATTTGTCATAACGATAAAGGGAGAGTGCGGCTCCTTCTGCGGCAGCCTTAGCTACATTCGCATCTGTGAACCCTTCCGACCCGCTCTCCGGCAAGGCGATCACGAGCGTTTTTCCATTCAGCGCCTGAGCCTTTTTTGCAGCCGCTGCCGCAGCCCGACGGTACGTTTCGAGTGTGTGCTTCTTGGTTTCACCGAGGCCTACGAGGAAGCAGCGCGGCGCAGCGAGCTTCTTTTCCGTAAGAAAGCTGCAGACTTCGCCTGCTTTTCCCTTGAATTCGTCGAGCCCGATAATGGTGTCGAGACGCCTCCCAAAGATCTTCCGGAGACGTTGCATCTGTGAGTTAAACTCTCCTTTGTCCTGAGCAACGAAGAACGCAACGGCGTCGGCTTTTGCCCGGCGGGGAGAGGATACCGCATATGAAAGTTTTACCATGGAATACCTTTAGTTGAATAAAAATAAATGTACTGTTTTTCTTTGGAAAACAAAATTCCTGCGAGGAAGATTGGTGGGAACTGTTGGGTGGTTACCCGGTAGTCAACTCTCCGGGCGGAAGGCCCGGGATGAATCCTCGTCTACTGCAGATACTTCTTTGATCTCTCGACGATGGAGGCGACGACGGCTTCAAGATTCGTCTCGTGAACACGGGCTCCGGCTGCGTTCAAGTGGCCGTTGCCCCCGAATTCCTTTGCGAGCTGATTAATCGGGATGGTTCCTTTTGAACGGAAGGAAATCTTGACTCCATTCTGAAGCTCGTTGATGAGGATTCCGACCTGAACACCCCGTACGCTCATCGGGTAGGTTGTAAAGTTATCCGTTTCTATTTCGCTTGTACCGGTTGCCTTGAACATCGCCTGCGTGCAGACAACGTATGCGAGCCTGCCGTCATGGGCGGTTTTCATCGAGTCCAGTACTTCGCCGAGAAGCCGCATCCGCCCCTGCGACCACCCTTCGTAGACGTTTGCATACACTTCGATAGGCGAGATATTAAACTCAAGGAGGTGCGCCGCAATACGATGAATTTCTGAGTCGGTTCGCGGAAATCTGAACGAGCCCGTATCGGTCATGATGGCGGTATAAATCCATCGCGCGATATCGTTGTCCATGAGTCCTTCACCCAACGTAGTCACAATGCGGTAGATGATTTCACCCGTTGAAGTCGCCTCATCATCGATAAAATAATGATTACCCATGGGATGAGGCTCGAGATGGTGGTCGATGATCACCTTGACCGCCTTGCTGTCCAGGACGAATGGGGAAAGCGAGCGGAGGCGATCGGGCTGATTGGTGTCCACGACGAAGATGATATCGGCGTTGAGAATAAGATCGCGATCGCGTTCAGGGACAAACTGGATGATCGTACCGTCCGGATCCATCCATTGGTAATTCTCAGGCGTCGGGCTGTGGTTGATGATCGAGGTCTCCTTGCCAAGCTTCTGCAGCGCCCGGGCAAGGGCGAGCTCGGATCCTAATCCGTCGCCGTCGGGGTTCACGTGCGTTGTCAAAACGCACCGGCGGTGCCCCTGAATCAGCGTTTGTATGTTGGTAAGATTTAACGGCATATAAGAGAATGGCGATTCCGGGAAACCCGGGATCGCCATCGTTTGAAGTTCACTTGATTGGTTATTGAATCGTCCAGGTTTCCCCGTGATTCAAAAGCTTCTCCAGGTTTCCTTCTCCCTGTTTCTTGATCGAATCCTGAATCTGACGTGACATTTCAACTTCGTAGAGAGGGCGCTCTGTCGAGTACACGACGCCGACCGGACGGGGAAGATCGGGGAAGCTCGACATCCGTGCAAGAATGAACGAAAGCATTGTATCCCGTTCGTTATGCACCATGAGGTCACTCATCGAATGTTTACCGTCTGCCAGCGAGACAACCTTGGGCGTAAAGCCATCCAGGACGATGCCTTTGTTCTTTTCCTTTCCGAACACCATCGGCTTGCCGTTCTCGAGGAAAATGACGTTGTCGTCCTTCGTATCCTTTTCCGTCCATGTGAAGAAGGCGCCGTCGTTGAAGACGTTGCAGTTTTGATAGATCTCTACGAATGAGGTGCCTTTGTGCTCGGCAGCCCGCTTGATGACGGCCTGCATATGCTTCGGATCCCTGTCGAGGGTTCGGGCGACGAACGATGCTTCCGCTCCCAGCGCGACGAGCAGGGGGTTGAACGGATGATCGACAGAACCGTATGGGGTCGATTTTGTCACTTTTCCGAACTCGGAAGTGGGTGAATACTGTCCCTTGGTAAGCCCGTAGATCTGGTTGTTGAACAACAAAATCTTGATGTCGAGATTACGGCGGCACATGTGGATGAGATGGTTTCCGCCGATGCTTAATCCGTCGCCGTCGCCGGTCGCTACCCACACCTGGAGATCGGGGCGTGCAATTTTCAGTCCGCTCGCGATCGCAGGCGCTCTGCCGTGAATGCTGTGGAAGCCGTACGTTTCCATGTAATAGGGGAAGCGGCTTGAGCAACCAATCCCTGAAACGAACACCATGTTGTGCCGCATGATGTTCAGTTCCGGCATAACGCGCTGCACTTGTGCAAGGATCGAATAATCGCCGCAGCCCGGGCACCAGCGTACATCCTGGTCGGATTGGAAATCCTTTGCGCTGTACTTTTGTGCCGGAGTCTTCGGTGCGTCTTTTAAGAGTTCTTCAATGGTATTCATGTTATGCTTTCGAAAGAAGTTCGTCAATCTTGTTTTCAATTTCACTGGACTTGAACGGCAATCCCTGCACCTTTGTCAATGATACGGCCGGGATGAGATACTTTGACCGCAGGATCTTTGAAAGCTGTCCAAGGTTGATCTCCGGGACGAGCACCTGCTTGAAGTTGTAGAGTATCTCCCCGAGATTCTTCTGGAAGGGATTGAGGTATTTGAGGTGCAGATGGCTTACCGATTTGCCTTCGCGCCGTTTTGCCTCGACCGCCGTCCGGATCGATCCGTACGTTCCGCCCCAGCCCACGACCAGAAGATCTCCTACTGTGTCTCCATCGACTGTGGCGAGAGGGATGTCTTCAGCGATGCGATCGACTTTTGCCTGTCGCATCTTGACCATGAACTCATGGTTTTCAGGGTCATAGCTGACGTTACCGGTGATATGCTCCTTTTCAAGTCCGCCGATGCGGTGCTCGAGTCCCGGCGTACCGGGAATAGCCCACGGGCGCGATAGTGTTTTCTCGTCGCGAGAGTACGGATAGAACCCGTTCGGGTCCGTCCGGAACGTCGGCGAGATATCGGGCAGCGAATTGACATCCGGTATGAGCCAGGGTTCCGCGCCGTTCGCAAGATAGCCGTCGGAAAGCAGAATGACCGGAGTCATGTACTTGATTGCGATACGGACCGCCTCGAACGCGGCGAAGAAACAATCTGCCGGAGTAATGGCTGCGACGACCGGAATCGGCGCTTCGCTGTTGCGTCCATAGACCGCCTGCAGGAGGTCGGCCTGTTCGGTCTTCGTCGGTAGCCCGGTGCTTGGGCCGCCGCGCTGGACATCGACGATGACAAGCGGGAGTTCGAGCATGACGCCAAGGCCCATAGCCTCGCCTTTCAGCGCCATGCCGGGGCCGCTGGTTGTCGTCACGCCAATCGAACCTCCGTAGGAGGCGCCGATCGCGGATGTAATCCCTGCGATCTCGTCTTCAGCCTGAAACGTCTTGACGCGGAAATTCTTGTATTTCGAAAGTTCATGAAGGATATCGCTCGCCGGGGTGATCGGATAGCTGCCGAGGAACAGATCGAGGCCCGATTTCACGGATGCCGCGATCAAACCCCAGGCGACTGCTTCGTTGCCGGTAATGCTTCTGTACCTGCCGGGCTTCAGCGAAGCGGGCTTTACCTCATACCGTGACGCAAAGATTTCCGTCGTTTCGCCGAACGCATAGCCGGCCTTCAGGACGCGGGTATTCGCTTCGATGATCTCGGGAGTTTTCTTGAACTTGTCCTGGATCCATTTCACGGTGGGCTCAATCGGGCGCGTGTACATCCAGTACATCATCCCAAGCGCGAAAAAGTTTTTACAACGGTCAACAAGCTTATTGGAGAGACCGAGCGATTCGAGGGTGTTGTGCGTGAGCTTCGTGATGTCGACGATATGAAGCTGGTATTTCTCCAGGGAATCGTCCTCAAGCGGATTCTTCTCGTAATTGGCGAGCTTCAGGTTCTTGTCGTTGAACCCGTCCCTGTTCGCGATGATAATCCCGCCGTCGCGCAAGCTTCGCAAGTTTACCTTGAGCGCTGCCGGGTTCATTGCCACGAGCACGTCGCAGGTATCGCCGGGGGTGTTGATTTCCGTCGATCCAAAATGGATCTGGAATCCGCTGACGCCGAAGAGCGTGCCCGCAGGGGCGCGTATCTCTGCCGGGTAATCGGGGAGCGTGCTCAGGTCGTTGCCGAGAAGCGCCGTTGTGCTGGTGAACTGCATCCCGGTCAGCTGCATGCCGTCGCCCGAGTCGCCGGCGAAGCGGATAGTTACATCATCCAGGTTCTTTAAATCCTTTGCCATAATGAAAAATCCTTCTTATCCAAGTTCATTGAGAAATGGGAGCCACTTCGAAAGGTATCCGGAAATCACCGTGAGGTAGTTCGTCATAATAAGGACGCCGACGATGACAAGGAGAGCGCCTCCGGCGATTTCCACTTTATGAAGATGGCGTTTGAGTTTGTTGAAAACGTTGTAAAAAAATGTGATGCTGAGACCTGCAATGAGAAAAGGGACGCCGAGGCCAAGGGAGTAGACGGCGAGAAGAGAGATTCCTTTCAGAACCGTATCCTGCTGGCTTGCGATTGCGAGGATTGCGGCGAGGATCGGGCCGATACACGGAGTCCAGCCGAAGGCGAAGGCCATCCCGACGAGAAATGCCCCGACGAGCCCCATGGGCTTGGCCTGGGTAGTAAACCGCTTTTCATAGTTGAGAAACGGGATCTTAAAGATGCCGATCATGTGGATCCCGAAAATTATGATGATCACCCCGGCAACTTTGCTGATGATGTCCAGGCGTTCGTGGAGGAACTGTCCGACCGCGGTCGCAGACGCACCAAGCGCGATAAAGACGACGGTGAATCCAAGAATAAACAACAGGCAGTTCATCGCGATCCGTTTACGGATCTTCGAGCGGTTCGCCTCGTTCTGCATTTCATCGAACGAAACGCCCGAAATAAATGAGATGTAGCCGGGAACTATGGGGAGAACGCAGGGGGATATGAACGACAGCAGACCGAACGCAAAAGCCGTAAGAATATTTACACTTTCCAAACGAATTTCCTCAAAAAGTCATCAAATCTTGTATAAAATACGAATTATTAGGAGAAATTACAAACCGTTGACAATTGCAACGATTATACACATAAAGCAATTTGTGTACCATTAGGAAACTTCCCAATTCACCAGCAATTATGGAACAGCATTCTCAGGATTGATAAATCAAGAAGCCGGGTTTTTAAGCCGGAGCTGGGAGAAGGGAGTCCGGGGTGCGGAATCAATGGTACCGATCGCAAGAAAAAGCGGCACCCGGCGATGAATCGCCGAATGCCGCTTAAAAGTACCGCAGTGCCAGCTTATTCGCTGACGATCCAGACTTTCAGCTTACCGGTGACGTTCGTGTGGAGCTTCACGTTGACGGTATAGATCCCGAGCGCCTTGATTGGCTCGTCGAGCTCGATAATGCGCTTATCGAGCGTGATGCCCTGCGCCTGCAGAGCGTCCGCGATCATCTGAGAGGTGACCGAACCGAAGAGCTTTTCGTCTTCTCCGACTTTCACTTTCAGCGTGATCGAGAGCTTTTCCAGCTCTTCGACCATCTTCTGCGCGTTCCGAAGGTCTTTCTCCTGGCGCGAGGTAGACTGCTTCTTCTCCTCCTCGAGCGTCCTGAGGTTTCCTGCGGTCGCCGCAAATCCGATCTTGCGGGGGATGAGGTAGTTTCGGGCATAGCCGTCTTTCACGTCGACGACGTCGCCGAGTTTTCCGAGTTTATCGTGGTCCTGACGTAATATAATTTTCATACTTATCCTCTCGAGATTAACGTATTGTTTCTGAAACGAACGGGATGAGCGCAAGATGGCGCGCGCGCTTGATCGCCTGGACGAGCTGGCGCTGGTGCCGTGCGCACGTCCCGGTGATCCGCTTGGGGATGATCTTTCCCTGCTCTGAAATAAACCTGCCGAGCCGCTTTTCATCCTTGTAATCGATGTATATTTCCTTGTTGTCGCAGAAGCGGCAAGTTCTTCGTTTTTGAATTTTCTGTTCTGGCTTAGGCATGGTGTTCCTTATAATCTTTTATGATGGTGATGATGAAGATGACTGTTCTTTGAGAAGCTGGGCCTCTTCGCTCGTGAGGAATTTATCGAATGAATCGTCCTCAACCGTCGACGGCTCCTCTTCATGATGATGGTTTGTTTCGGCTGCAGCGCACGGGCCTGCGGTCGTCCGCTTGTTGAGGAACTGGATCCTCCGCGCCTTGATCTCGACGATGTTGCGGCTGTGGCCGTCATCGTTCTTGAGCAAATGGCTTTGGAGCTCGCCGTCGATGAGCACGGCGCTTCCTTTTTTCAAGCGGTTGTTGCAGCTGTCGGCCAGCCTGTTCCAGGCGACGATCCCGACGTAACACACTTCTTCCTGCCACTGATTGTTCGCGTCGCGGTATTTCCTGTTTGACGCAATGGAAAAATTCACCACGTGCGTACCGTTCGTCGTATGGCGGAATATCGGATCTTTCGTCAGGTTCCCGGCGATGACTACGCTGTTGAGCTCGGGCATTTTCAGGTCGGCCATGGTCAGGCTCCCCTCGTAAGACGCGTCACGGTTACTCCTGTTTTGCCGGTGCTGCTTCGTCGGCTTCGTCGGTAAACAACGGCTCGCGTGCGGCCGGAGCTGCGGCAGGTGCCGGAGCCGGTGCCGGTGCCGGAGCCGGAGCCGGAGCGGGAGCGGATGCTGCCGGTGCTGTCTCACCAGCAGGCTGTGCAGCGTAGGCCTGTTGCTGCTGTTGACGAGCCTTCATCGCCTTCTCGTCCAGCTGGACGGTGAGGAAGCGCAAAATATTTTCGTCGAGCAAATACATGTGCTCGAGGCGCGCGATGGCGGTGCCGATGTCCGCGAACTCGATGTTTGCGTAAAACCCGTTGTTCTTTTTCTGGATCGGGTAGGCAAGCCGTTTTCTGCCCCAGCGATTGACGGCTTTGATTTCGCCGCCGTTGCCGGTGATTATTTCCTGAACGTGGGTGATCAGCGCTTCGATCTGAGGATCTTCAATAGAAGCGTTGATGATGAATGTCGTCTCGTAGAGACGCTTGGAGGTGCTCATGGTATGTTCCCTTTGGACTGTTGATAATGATTCCCGAATAATTGCCTTCCAACCGGAAGACAAACCCGGGAATAGGGTGAATTAAACTTTTTTCCTGCTCAGATGATCGAGCGCCGAACGGAAATCTTGTTCCGCCGCGATTACCGCAATGTCACAAGCTGCTGCGACCATCTTCTGTACTGTTTCGAGCTCCTGCCGGTCGAATCTTGACAGGACAAAATCTGCTTTATCTGCCGGATTGGTTTCATGTCCGATCCCGCACCGGAGCCGTGGAAACTCGTCGGAGTTCAGATGCCAGATGATCGAAGCCAATCCATTGTGCCCCGCCGGACTTCCTTTTTCCCGTAGCCGGAGACTGCCGAGCGGAAGATGGAAGTCGTCAAACACCACCAGGAGATCTCTCGCCGCGAGCTTGAACCAATCGAGGACTTCCTTTACGGCGATCCCCGAGTTGTTCATGTAGGTCATCGGCTTGACAAGGAGGCAATCTCCGTTGGTCGCGTACGAATATTCCCCGCGCCCTGCCCGGAATCCAATCTTATAATGTGCGGCGAGTTCATCGAGGACGGCAAATCCGATATTATGTCGAGTACCGTCATACTCCGAGCCCGGATTGCCGAGCCCGATAATCGCACGCACAGGAGTGGCGGGCCGTTGAGAAAAAGACTATTTCTTCTCTTCCTTCGCGGCAGCGGCTGCCTTGGCGGGGGCTTCCGCCTTCTTCTCGCCCTCAGCGCCTTCGGCGCCTTCTTCAAGCTTCTTGCCCTTCGCGATCACCTCGGGTTCTGCCGGTGCTTCCGCAACCGCATCAGCCGGTGTGGGCTCCTTCTCGATGGTCGGAGGTACGACGCCGACGATCGTGTTGTCGGGGTTCTCCAATACTGTCACGTTTTCCATCTTCAGATCGCGGACGTGAACAAACTGGTTGATCTTCAGCTCGCCCGCATTGACTTCGACGTGCTCCGGAATGTATTTCGGCAAGCAGGAGATTTTCAGGCGGTGGATAATATGCTGGATCACGCCGCCGTCGCGCACGCCGACGGGCGTACCGCCGGTAATAATGATCGGGACTTCGATGTTGATCTCTTCATCGGCGCGCAAACCCTGGAGATCAAAATGAACCGGGCGATCCGTTACCGGATCGAACTGAATGTCGCGCAGGATGCAATTCTTGTCGTCCCCGCCGTTCGGGAATTTCAGATTGATCACGTGCGTGTCTGACGTGTAGATGAGCGGACGAAGGCTCTTCTCCTCCACGGCAATCGCAATGTTCGTTTCGCCGTGAATGTAAAAGACGCCGGGAACCTGGCCGGCTCTGCGGAGACTGCGTGTCCCTTTTCCCATCTGTGTTCGTACTTGCGCCTGGAGTGTTATTTCATGCATACCGTTTTTCCTTACCCTTTATCGACATCGAACAATGAACTTATTGACTGATTATTGAAGCCCCGTTTAATGGCTTCGCCGAACATGCCGGCGACCGAAAGAACTTCCACATTCGGCATTTTTTCTAACTTCGGATTCAATGCGACCGAATCCGTTACATAGACTTTCGAAACTTTTGAGGCGGTCATGCGTTCCGACGCTTTGCCGGAGAATAATGCATGCGTACATGCACCGTAAATTTCCTGCGCTCCTGCGTTCTTGAGCGCGTCCACCGCGTTGCAGAACGTTCCCGCGGTATCAATCATATCGTCGACAATGAGAATATTCCGGTTCTTTACTTCACCAATGATATTCATCACCTCGGCCTGGTTTGGCTTCGGCCTTCGCTTATCGATGAGGATAAGGTCGGCGCCCAGCCGTTTTGCGAATGCCCTCGCCATCTTGATCCCGCCGACGTCGGGCGATACCACCGTAAGATTCGGAATACTCTTTTCGGCGAAGAACGAAACATAGACCGCCGACGAGTACAAGTGATCCACCGGTATATCAAAGAATCCCTGAATCTGGGGTGCGTGAAGATCCATCGTAATGATGCGATCCGCACCCGCTTTCGTCAGTAGATTTGCAACGAGTTTCGCCGTGATCGACACGCGGGGCTGATCTTTACGGTCCTGTCGTGCGTAACCGAAGTACGGCATCACTGCCGTTACCTTGCGGGCCGACGCCCGTTTCGCCGCGTCGATCATGATCAGCAGCTCCATCAGGTTATCGGATGGAGGGGGAGTCGATTGAATCACAAACACGTCGCTCCCGCGGATGTTCTCGCTGTACTTCACCCAAATCTCGCCGTCACTGAAATTCTGTATCTCACAGGATCCCAATGGGTTACCGACACAATGGGCTATCTGTTCGGCGAGTCGTGGATTTGACCGCCCGGCAAATAATTTCAGCTCAGGCATTCAAGAAAGTCGTTACGGGCAGAAAAATCTTGATTATTGTGCTGGAAAGCCTTGTTTCTTGCAGCTTTCGGCGTAAATTTGGGTCATTAATATAACAAAATTTCCAAAATCTTGCAAGAGGGGAGGCAAAAATGGCAAACTCCCCTGAACGTGTCCCCGCAAGCGGGGTGGAAACGTTCAGGGGAGTCGGGGAAAACCAGCTACTTCAACCGAAAAAGTTATAAAGTAAATTGATTCTCAATTTACTTCCTGAGAGAAAAGTTATGAAGTAAATTGATTCTCAATTTACTTCATCAATAACATTTTGCGGACTTGCCGAAACTCTTTGTTCCCTGCATCGCGCGCGTAGAGCTGATAAAAATACACTCCCGACGCAAAGGCCGTTGCGTTCAATGAGACTTCATGCGAACCGGCAACATATTCCCTGTTCTCCGCCAGCGTGGTCATTTCCTGCCCGAGAATATTGAAGATCTTGAGCGTCACCACGGAGGGCGTCGGCAGGTCAAAGGCGATTGTCGTTGTCGGGTTGAAGGGATTCGGGTAGTTCTGCTTCAACGCGAACTCCTTCGGGATCGTAATTTCAGCTTCAGTCTGCAAGCTCAGCTTTGTGATCCCGTTTCCGTCGATTCGAATACTGTTGGTCGTAGCGGACGAACGGCCGATCACTTTGCCTGTCGCCGCGTCACGCAGCGAGAATGATCTCATCGACTCCTGTGCAAAATTCCAGCGTACGGTGACAGGATACGCTGCAGACTGCAGATCGATCCCGGTCATCTGGCGATCCTGCGATATGAGCTCTACCATGTTGCCTGTGCCAAACCGCACATCGAAGAGTTCTTCCGGCGGTGTCGGAGGCATCTCGAAGAGCGATGTCCGGAACGAGGCGCGGGAATTTGTGCCGAAGTACAGGGTCTGGCTGTTCCCGTTGCGATCGGTGAACGTTATCGTGTTGAAATCCTGCAGCATTTCTTTTGTTGAGAGTTCGCCGGCGGCGAGTTTCGGTTCTGCAGAAGAGGAGTTGAGCAAAAGCTTGCCCGCACTATTCACTTTAACCCAGTATCCTTTTGAGGGGCTGATCGTATCAGCCGCGAAGTAGGAACCGGAATAACCAAAATAGGAAGATATTACGATATTGCTCGGAAACTGAAGGATCGAAGTCCTGGCAACGGGATTTGAAATCGAGCCAATGAGGTTCCATCCGTTCGAAACGCTAATGGTGTCCAATGTTCGGGGCAATCCCTCGATCGGGACCGCCTGGGCTCCAGCGTATTTTACCCAATATCCTCTGCCGTTCTTCAACGTGTCGGCGACGAAATAGCCGGTTCCGACGTTGTACCCGAACGCGTTTGATACTGCCGTCGGAAACACGTGAATCTTTCTCGAATCATTCGTGCTTGTCAGCGGAATCGACAAAATATTCCAGCCGGGGTTGGCGGTATAGTAGACAGGCGGCAGATGAACGATCTCGATCTGCGTAATCGAAGAGTTCGTGATCGTGTACGAATTCTGCAATTTCATGCTGAGGCTGAACTGGCCTCCGTGAGACGATTGATCGCGAAGGAGGAACGAGCCGAGACAGAGTGCGTCCTTATTCCACCGGGCGAAGAACGGATAGCCGCCCGGGCCGGGCTGAAGCCTGGCCGTATAGGTATTCTGCGCCCAATCCGTGTTGATCATGTTCCGGATGTCGGTAATCGTTCCTTGTGACGGAGGAATAAGCCACCGGACATCAAAAGTCCCCGGAGAGGGAGGAGCCCCCAGGCCCGTCTCGCCAAACGCCGCGTCGATGTTGTCGGTTGCCCCTGGTGCGGCGCCGAAGAAGAGCGTATCGGCAATTGCCCCGTTGTCTATGAGGAAGAGGCTGTCGGTGAACTGGTATGGCTGCTGCGGATTGTAGTCCGATCGCCCGAAATACCACGACGAGAATCCTCTGATCGAATCGGCATACACCGCAACGATGTCGCTGTCGAGGAAATCGGGAGAATTCATGTTAAAGAGCACGCCGCTCGAATCTCTGAACAGCGAAAGATTATAGATCGGGATCGAGGTTTCGGAGGTATCGTACCGCAGCGACAAAAACGTACGGTAGTTTGAACCGCCTGACGCAGTAATGCTATAATAGCGCCTGGCAAACAAACTGTCCTGAAATCCCGGGGGGAGAGTATTTGGAAACACCGTCATCGCCACGGTGTCGGGCATCGTACCGTCCGGATAAAACTGGAGATAGGTCGCAGAGCTCTCGAACCTGTAGGTCTCCCGTGATCCCGGCTTGAGCGCGCGCTTAATCGTACCGGCTCCGATGAGGCCCGGACCCTGAAATGCCGCGGCATCCGGGTTTTGGATCGTGAGCGTGTCGACGGGCCGTAAATCCAGATTTGCGAGCGCAATAAAATTTTTCCTGATCGAAATGCTCCCGACAGAATGTACCGTCGAAGATTCGGCGAGTATGACGTTGTTGAACGATCCTCTCAGCTGTCCGGCGCTCGTCATGTAGACTGTCGAATTTCCGGGGGAGAATGAACCTGAGAGACCGACAAAGAAGTCGCCGCCGGTCACGATTTCGACATTCGACGACGGGTCGACGACAAGTTGCCCGTTCACGGCAATATTGTCTTTGACGATGAACTCCGTCAGCCCGCCATAGATCGTGAGTTTGGCATTCGATCCAATCGTTAAGGCTCCGATATTCAGCTGCTGGGCGAGCTGCTTGATGACGGGCGAGGTCGCGGTCGACGGAATATAGACGCTGTCGAGTTTGAGCGGGACGCCAAGGGGGTTCCAATTACCGCCTGACGTCCAAAGAGAATCGAACCCTCCCGTCCATGTTTTTACCGGCAGGGGTGAGATGCCGGAACATACAATTGTCCCGCCGATCCCTGTCGCAAAGATGATGCCTCCGGTCGTTCCCTTCACAACCTGTACGGCCCAGAGTGTATGGGTTGTCATGCTGTTTTGAGTTTTCCAGGTGGTCCCGCCATCCGTGGTACCGATAATCGCTCCGTCGTCGCCAACTGCCCAACCGTACGACGGGGAATAGAAGTCGAGAGAGTAGAGGCTTACGTCGGATCCGGTGACGAGACTCGTCCATGACATGCCGCCGTCAGTCGTATGAAGGATCGTCCCGAAGTCGCCGGATATGAAAATATTATTTGAATCGATGACATCGAGGGCATAGAGCGTCTGGAAGGTGCCGCTTGCCTGTTGTTTCCAGGTTGCACCGCCGTTGGTTGTGTTAATGATGGTGCCCCCGTACCCGACAGCCCACCCTTTCTTGGAATCGACGAACTTCACGCCGAGCAGCGTGGTCGTCGTACCGCTTGTTTGGGGAACCCATTGGGAGCCGGAATTTGAAGAGTAGAGAATTGTTCCGAAGTCGCCGACCGCCCACCCGCTTACGGAGTTGGGAGGGAAATGTATGGAATACAGGGTAGGATCGGTCCGGCTGTGCTGGCTGACCCATGTCGCGCCGCCGTTTGTCGTGTGGAAGATGACGGCGCTGTCCCCAACGCACCACCCGTTAAGATCGTTAATAAAATAGGTTCCGTATAACGAATAGAAAAAGCCGCTCGCCTGCTGCGTCCAGGTCATTCCTCCGTTTGTCGTTTTGATAATCACCCCTTCGTCGCCGACGGAGTATCCCAGCGCGGGTGAGGGAAAGTAAATTCCGTTGAGAGCAACCTTGACGCCATTGGATTGCATCTGCCAGGTTGTGCCGCCGTCCGTCGTATGCATGATGGTGCCGAGATCTCCCATGGCCCACCCGTTCGTTGCGGAAGTAAAGTTGAGCGTGTAAAGGTCGTTATACGTTCCGCTCGCCTGTTCAAACCAGCTGATACCGCCGTTCGTCGAACGCAAGATCTCTCCGTAACTGCCCACAGCCCACCCGTTGAGGAATGAAGCGAACTGAACGCCGAACAAACTTAAGACTGTGCCGCTCGGCTGCAGGCTCCAGGAAGCCCCGCCGTTCACCGTTCGCAAAATTGTTCCGAACGCTCCGACGACCCAGCCCACGGAGGCTGATGCAAAATTTATCGAATATAATGCCTGCGTTGTACCGCTGACCTGGGAGGTCCATGTTGAACCGCCGTTCGTCGTTTTCAAAATTGTTCCGTTTGTCCCCGCAGCCCAACCGATCAACGATGTCTTGAAATGTATCGCGTAGAGCGTGACATTTGTCCCGCTCGTCTCAGGAGCCCATGTGGATCCTCCGTCGGTTGTCGCGAGAATTGTGCCGCTGGAACCCGCGACCCAGCCTGTGGTCGGCGAGATGAAGGAGATCCCGTAAAGATCCCGAATCGTAGGAGGGGAGAGGACTACCCACGTCGCGCCGGCATCCGTGGACTTCAGAATATCGCCCGATTCGCCGATCGCATAGACGATGGTGCTCGAGGTATACTGCACCGAGAAAAGCTGCCCTTCATTTCCTGCCGCGGTCGGCTGCACCTGCCATGTAGTGCCGCCATTGGTGGTTCGTATGATCGAGCCGAGATCAGCGACGGCAATCGCGGTATCCTGATTGAGAGCCCACATTCCATTTATGAGATTTCCCTGAGGCAGCGGATTAACCCATTGCCATGATGTCTGCTGCGCGGAAAGCAAGGATACGAACGAAATGGAACAGAACAGGAAGAAGAAGGAGATTCTTTTCATGGATGCACCATCAGGAATAAGGATGAAATAACGTTACTTAAGAAAACACAAGTAATATCAAGCTTGCATCGGCGTTATTTGGTGGTATAAAGACAGCATCCTTGGCTCGAAAGGGGAGGTCGAGCAAGACCGGTACTGCAGCGGGAAAATGAAGTTAAAGGGAATTCCTAACAATACTGCCATCAAAAACAACGATTCCTTTAGTTTGAAACTCTTCTACAATATAGAGAATGTCAATTTGAACTTCAAGATTTTTCTTTATTAGATTATATTAATTTTGAATCGATTTCGAGGTTCTTCACCCTTCGATGTCCGCTGCCCGGCCGGGCCTCGTCTCAGACGTAACCGCCTTGACAACCTGTAGGGGTTTTCGTATTTTACTTGAAAATGAGGGGAAATGAAGTCGTTCACTTGCCGTTTACGCTGACGAATGATTACGGCGACCCGATCGTCGGCGACCTGAGGTTCGTGGAAGGTTTCCCCGGCAAGCCCGTTGTCATCGTGTGTCATAGCTTTATGGCATTCAAGGACTGGGGCTTCTTCCCGTATGTCGCGACAAAGCTTGCCGAGGCCGGATTCGTTGCAGCGACGTTTAATTTTTCGCTCAACGGTGTCGGGAGCGACAAGAAGATAACCGATTTTGATAACTTTGCGCGGAATACGTTTTCGCGCGAATTGCACGATTTGAAAGTCGTCACCGACGCCCTCTGCAATAACGCATTCGGCATCGGCAATACCGACAGTGGCCGCCTTTCGGTTCTCGGCCATTCGCGCGGCGGAGGCATCGCAATCGTATTCACGGCCCTTGAGACGCGCGTGCGCGCCGTTGTCACCTGGTCGGCGATATCGACGTTCGACCGGTGGAGCAACCATCAAAAAGAGAAGTGGAGATCGTTGGGGTTTCTCCCTCTTGCGAAAGACGCGACGATCAGTCCGCTCAGGCTTGGGATCGGGCTTCTCCAGGATTTCGAGCAGCATCGCGATACACTCGATATACTTGCGGCGGCTGCAAGACTTGACCGGCCCTGGCTCATCGTGCACGGCAGGGAGGATGTTACGGTCCATGCCCGGGAAGCTGAAGCGTTGTATGGGGCGGCGGACAAGACCCGCTCGGAGCTTCTCATGCTGGATCACGTCGGACATCTCTATAACGCGGCCTCATCCGACGAGGATGGCTATCGAACGATCGATCATATTTTGGATTTAACAACTCACTGGCTTCAAGGACAACTATACTAGGATAAAGGAATAAGAATGAATCAATCTCAGACTGTTACTGCTTCGCTCGAGAAAGAAAAAAGCTCATTGGTTTCGCAGGCGCTGTGGATTATTGGATTCTCGGCACTGACCGCGATCGGGGCGCAAATTGAAATCCCCCACCAGCCTGTGCCGTACACACTGCAGACGTTTGTTGTCCTGTTATCCGGCGCCCTGCTCGGTAAGCGGAACGGCGCACTAAGCCAGATTCTTTATCTTGCTGCCGGCGTATCCGGCCTGCCGGTATTCTCAGGATTTGGCTTCGGGCTCCTGAAGATTCTCGGTCCGACGGGCGGGTACCTTCTGAGTTTCCCCGTTGCGGCCTACGCAGTCGGGCTTCTTATCGATCAGAAGAAGGGACTCTTACGGACGATCGTTGGCATGGCAGTCGGCCTCCTTGTCATCTTCAGCCTCGGGACGCTTCAGTTGAATTATGTCGTCTATCATGACTGGGCGGCGTCATTCACTCATGGATTTTTGATCTTCTCGTGGTGGGATATTGCGAAACTTGCCGGCGCTGTGGCATGCTACCAATCGTTCTCCCGCATACGTTCATAAGACCCCAACGTTCAAAGGTGGATGCGCGACGACAGCGAAATATGGGATGAATTCAAGTGGGAAGAATTTATGAAGGAGCAGGATAAAAAGCTCGACCGCTACATGGAGCTTTTTTACCGCTACCAGGATGATCCGAACCGCGACGAAATCATCGCGCGTGAGATGGGATGGACATGGCTTCTTGAGAACGGAGAGAAGGACGCACGGGATGAAGAAGTGAATGAATTTCCCGACGAAGATGCTGAAGGAGAGGAATGGAAGGCGCGAAGCGGATTACAGGAGGATGATAAATTTGATGGGTTTCGCGACACTCCTGTCTATCTGAGAGCGAAAGCATTCGCACACACGGCGATGAAGTTTGCAGACTCCCTGCCCGAGGACAAACGGGGCGATTCTTCGGTGGTTGATTTTCTCTCGAACGCGATGGTTGCCGCGGCCAAGATCGCCGGCGGTTCAGGCATCGGGTACGATATTGAAGAACTCGGCGGAAATATCGCCTACTGCAAGCGCGGCCTTCACGCCGCAAACTATGCACTCGCGGCATTGCGCGAAATGAATGAGAAGCGCATCATTACCGAAGACTCATACGCGGAACTCCTCGTTCCGCTCACCGAAGTCAGGAACATGATCGCAGTCCACGTCCTTGATCTGCGCGAGCAATTCAGAAAAGGCATTTAGGCACACCCGCCGTTTACACCCTTTTCCTCATTGATGCCGCGTTCGACGGGCATGCGCCGGTAAATTGTGAAGAACTGAGCACCTCACCCGAGATCTCGTCCCGTGATATCCTGACGAACCCTTTCCGCATAAAGTATTCTTCCGCTGTAGTCGTGAGCAGGACTACCTCCCTGACCCCGTGTTCCATCGCAACAGCTTCGATGGCAGTTACCAGTTGTTCGCCAATCCCCTGGTGTTGAAAATCGGACGCTACGGCTGCGGAACGCAAGAGGCCGGTAGCCCCGTAGTATTCCATGCCAATCGTGCCTGCGATCCTGCCGTCAACTTCCGCGATGAGGAAGTTGCGGATGTGCAGGCCGATATCGTCGCTTGCGAGATGCAGAGATCCGAGCAATGCGCGGATCTCTGCACTGTCTTCGGCCACTGCTTTCCGAATTTGCACTGCCTGCATTACTTCGTACCCTTCACCGTGATGCTCAGGAGTGCATAGGTCGCCCCGGAAAGTGAAGGGTAGAGCTTTTCGTTCATAATCTGAACGTCGTGAAAGCCTGCTGTTGTGATAATGTCGAGATACTTCTGCACGTCGATTGCTCCTGCTACGCAGCCCGCCCAAAGCGCCGAATCATTTTGAATTTCCTGCGGGATCGATCCGCGCGATACGACGTCGGAGATGATAAACTGGCCGCCGGGTTTCAGTACACGAAAGATCTCAGAGAATGCCTTCGGCTTATCAGGGACAAGGTTGAGCACGCAATTGCTGAGAATGCGATCAATGCTGGATGTAGCAACGGGCATTTGCTCAATATCCCCCAGCCGGAATTCCACATTTGTTATTCCCAATGCCGACGCGTTCAATCGGGCCCGGTCGATCATTGCCTCCGTCATATCGAGCCCGATGACCGTTCCTGTCGGGCCGACATATTTTGAAGAAATAAATGCGTCAATCCCGGCGCCCGAACCGAGATCGAGAACAGTCATGCCGTTCTGAATCCCTGCCCGCTCAGTCGGGAGGCCGCATCCCAGGTGCAAGTCTGCAGCTTCAAATTCCGCGGCAATTGCAGGATCATAGGCGTCTGCCATGCAATCTGTGGATGTTCCGTTACAGCACGGTGAACCGCCCGAATTACAGCAACCGGTTTCACCCGTCTCTCCCAGTGCGATTCTTTGGTAGTGTTCCTGGATAGTCTTCTTCAGAATGTTCATAGATATCTCCTTTGCGAATGATTATTGGATAGTACGCACAGCGGCCATACCATTAACAACTCGGGGCATCAATTCCTGCCTTTGCCGGTATTGCTCCGGGCTTGACATGAACAAATGTGGCACAGCAGCCGTTTTGTGCATTTTGTTTGAGCTTCGCTGAATCCCGCTGGGTCCGTGGGTAAGATTGCAGCATTTGGCCCAGACCTTCGAGGATCGTCCGCTGATGTTCGGTCCTGGGGCGTGCGATGGCACAAAGGATCCACCGGCCTGACCGCCGGCTGCTGATGAGGCCGGCGCGCCGGAGGTATGCGAGATGCCGCGAGACCTTAGTTTGCGTAAAGCCGAGGGTTGATTCGATATCGCAAACGCAGAGTTCACCCGACTCAAAGAGAAGATGGAGGATGCGAAGCCGTGATTCATCAGCGAGCGCGCTGAATATGGGAAGCAAGTCTTTCATACATTTGCTTACGCAAATATATTAAAAAGGTTTCAGAACTGCAAGTGTCCCGGGAGGATAACGGTTTGCAGTGATCGGAATGGATTACACAGAGATGTGACTAACGCGGCGAGGGAGAGCAGCTAAATTCGTGTCAGGACTCTCACATCCCACAATATCGTGGATTTGTGATACCTCTGGCGGAACCCGGCAGACTCAACCCGGCGTACGAGGCCTTCCCAATCATGCCAGTAGGGGTGGAATTTCCAGCGAAGCAATTTCGCCAGGGTTATCGGTATCGACACCAAAAGCTGAACGAAGATGTTGGGCTTCGGAAATGAGAAGGCATACGTGTGCCGGGTTTTTGCGAGTGATTTGTCGACCAGCGAATTGACATCCTCATAGCAGCACACGACCCGGTCGAGGATTGTGATGTCCGCGTCCCCGACGTTCCCGTTCATCCGGACGAAGTCCCCGAGGAAATATTCAGTCCGTGCCTCCATCCCCATTTCCCTGGACAGGGCTCTTGCGCCTTCGAGCATCCCCTGCGCGATGTCAACGCCTGTCGCGTTGCTCGCTCCTTCTTGCAAAAGCGTGAGATGCAATCCGCCGACTCCGCAGCCGATCTCCAGAATAGACCTCTCTTGAATCCCCGATGCCGTAATTCCCTCCACCAGGAGCCGCGTTTCCTTCCCAAGCCCTTTCTTGCGGAAATTCTTCATATACCTCCGGGAAGTCTTCGTGAAGAATTTGTCTGTACCTTCAATTGCCGTACGACGACAGCATGCATTCATTTCACAATACCTTTAATCTATGGTTACGTACATATTCCTGCAGATGCGCAAGCGTCAGCAATGAATGCAGCGACCGGGAAAAATCCAACGCTGACGTTTCCTGCCGTTGTATCAAGGTTTCAATTTCATTCATCTTGAAGATGTTCATCTCACGGAGCAGACCGCCAAGCAACATTTCCCGTACATACGTTCGGAGCTCATTGCCATACCATCGATGATACGGCCTGAACGGCCTGTTATTGTCGAACGCAAGCAAGCTGGGGGCATGGATGGAACGAACTAGCGTTGTCAAGGCGAGATGGTATGCTGCGGGAGCGTATTGTGCAAAGGTTTCTCCGTACGGAATCGCTATTCCCCCGTGGGCGACCGGTATGTTTTTCAGCTCCGGTGCAAACCGCTCAATAACGGTGTGTTGAAACTTGTGCGACCACCTGACGGAGGGTTCGGCAGCAAGATATTGATCGTAGAACTCATTGTCGGTATACGGCATCCGGACCGTGATGAGCCCGGATTGCATTGGATAGCCGTGCGCATAGCTATGGCTCCAGAGTTCATGGTACGAAAACGAGTCGATCTTTTCTGTTTGTGAAACACCGGGGAGCCGATCAAAGGATGCCGTTATGCGACGTGCCGTATCGCCGCACGTGTCTCCAAGAAATTCTCCCGTGAGTACGGATTCGAGGCCGGCGCGATACATCGAAATGAGAAAATTGGCAAGGTCGATGTCCCGTTTGCCGTGTTGCGCTGCCCGTTGCGCGCGTATCCCTCGCCGCATTTCACACCCTGCGCTATCGAGCATCATCGTAAAACGCTCGGATAATTTCCTGTACGCATACAACTGAAATGCAAGGTCGATTGGCAAATGGCCGTTGCCTCTGATAATGATCTCAGCGGCGAGATCATGAAACGATCGAAAAAAGTCCGCATCCGGATAGATCACGGCGTGCGCAAGGTGTAATTCGCGGGAAACGTCCTCTGCGAGGGTTATGTCTGTGCTTTTTGGTACACCATAGGTTGAAGGCACAACGTCACTGCCGGATCTGCCAAGAATCGCCCAGGTTGCCCGCGAGTCCCATCCGCCGCTGAGTGTCGCGGTGCATCCGGGATACTGTTCAACAGCTCTCCTTGTGCACATCTCGAATGTGTCTACCAGCTGATCGGCTTGTCCGTATCCCGTGTTGAAGGAAGGTTGCCAATACCGGCGGACCTCGACGCCGTCGGGACCGGCTTGAAGCACCGAGCCGCCGGCGAGCCTTTGCACTCCCTCAAACAGCGACTTCGTTCCAAGAGGGAAGCCGATGGTGGAGAAATCGACCAGACTCTCCTGCAGTAGTGCGGGACGCAAAATTCCGGACGAAAATACAGCATCAAGATCGGTCGTTATCCCAAAAACCTCCCCGGCCGAAAAGTAGAAAAAAGGATATCTTCCCAACCGGTCGGTGACTGCGAGAAGTTCTTTCGTCTCCTCGTCCCAGATGAGGAAACTGCATGGCCCATTGAGCCCGGAGAAGCTATCGGTCCCCTGCCGCAGGTAGTTTGAAAGTGTGTAGGATGCCTCCTCGCTGCCAGCCATGTCGTTATAGATTTCCCCATAAAAGAGCAATGCCCGGGCACTGGCGGTCGAATACATCGCATGACGTGTCAAGTGCCTCGGGAGGGCAGCACCAAGTGCGACGCAGGTATTTTCAAGGGGGACGATAACGGTTTGCAGCGACTGAAGATCAAACGTTGAATCAAGGGCTTTACGAACCAGCTCGCAGGCATTCTGTCGTTTGGAAAGGAGGGCAGTTATTCCGGCCATGGACGAAGTTCGTGCTGTTTAAGGGGACAGCCGGTCGGAAATCACCCTGATATCCAGAATGCGGTCGATGCGGAAGTTGCGCTCTCCCTTTGCCAGGTGGCAATACCCGATAAGGTAGCCGGAAGCTCCGCGTTCGCGTCCCGCGCCTACGCATTCGGTAGGAGAGATGACGCGGTCGGTAATTTGAAAATCCGCCGGTGAGAGGTATTTGATCCAGATATTTTGCTTTCGTTCCAGTGCCCCTTCAACGAGGCTCATGCGTTTCGCGTTGAGCAGTGCGGTGAGGTCCCGGCGGGCAAGGTCGCTGACATGGACGCAGTCGTGCGCCTTGAGTATCGAGCAAAAAACCGTGAACAGCTTTGAGGTCACCATCGCATCCTCGAGAGCCCGGTGCTTCACCGGAAACGGGATACCGGCGACTCGGGCAACGTTAGCCTGGGGATATCTTCCCAGCCCTGGAAACAATTGACGCGCCATCGTCAGCGCATCGGCAACGCTGTTGGTGAAACAGGGATAACCGCTGAGCCGCAGCTCATGCGTGAGAAAGCTCATGTCGAAGGGTGCATTATAGGCCACGAGGACTGTACCCTCCATCAACTTCCACAGCTTTTCCGCGATTTCGGTAAAGGTCGGTGCGCCGAGAAGCATCTGCGGACTGATGCCGTTCACGGCGTAGGCGCCGGGAGAAACCGGGCGCTGAGGATCGATGAGTGTCCCAAAGGTCTCCATGACAGCCCCTCCGCGAAGCTTGACGGCTCCGATTTCGCAGGCGCGGTCGCCCGAATCGGGGGAAAGTCCTGTGGTCTCGAAATCGATGACGAGATACTCTGCATCGTCGAGATGCAGTTCCTGAGAGGTATCCATAATCAAGGGTTCAGGTAGTTCGGTCCATTTCTGAAAGGAACGTCTTCCACTTCATGTAAAGCTCGGAGGTGGCAATAATGTCGCGCATGCAGTACTCGGCGATTTCCTTGAATCGCTTCTCACGGAACACCGGCCCGAGATCGGCGCCTGTGATGCCGTCGATCTTCGAACTTCGGATGCCGAACGCTCTGCAGTAGAAATCGAGATTGAATTTACGCACAGCGCCGTAAAACGTCAACTGTTCGAGAAGGTCGAAGTGCTGTTGCGAATCGTACCGGTACGGCACCAGGTTCCGCGTCGCCGGAATCCCAAGGATCGCAGATCGTAACATGATGAACGGGCAGTCAAAGCCTCGTCCGTTAAAC
>DATJGD010000035.1:0-40044 GCA_035495255.1 Bacteroidota bacterium
ATTCAGGCAATAAAATCCCTCCGGCGCTCGGGTAAATTCATCGGCGGCGGCGGCTTCGAGGCCCCGACCACCGAAATCAACCAGCGCCCCTCGATGGTACGTCAGGAAATTACGATCCAGGGACTTACCGGCATTACGGCATACGACGGAAAAACAGGATGGAAAATCCGGCCGTGGGGAGGGAAGAAAGACGCCGAGACACTGAGCGAGGATGAGATGAAGGGAATCATCGACGACGCCGATTTCGACGGGCCTCTTGTGAACTACCAGGAAAAAGGGAACAAAATCGAGTACGTCGGAACGGACCAGGCCGAAGGGACGGACACCTACAAGCTCAAGGTGACGCTCGCGAACGGAGAAACGCGCTACTATTATATGGACACCGATTACTACGTGCCGATCAAGATCGAGGTGAAACGCACGGTTCGGGGAGCCGAACAGGAGTACGAGCAGTATCCCGGAGACTATAAGGAAGTCAATGGCGTATATCTTCCATTTTCGATGGAGAGCGGAGGCAAAGGAAGTTCCGCGGCAGACAGAGGAAAAGTGAGCTACGAAAACATCGAAGCAAACGTCGCTCTCAGCGACACCCTCTATGCGATGCCAAAAATCACTCCCAAGCCGTCATCCAAATAATGTAAAAAGGATTTCTTATGAAGACGATATCAAGAGTTTGGTTCTTATGCGCGGTGGCGGTTCTCGTGGTGACGATCGGGTACGCCCAGCAAACGACCCCAGTGAAGATCGACGCGGAAACGATCTCCGGTTTATCGGCGCGCAACATCGGCTCAGCGGCGATGAGCGGAAGAGTCGCAGCTGTCGACGCCGTATGGGAAGGAAAACGCCTGACGGTTTACGTCGCCACCGCAAGCGGCGGCGTCTGGAAATCAGTGAACGGCGGCACGACGTATAAGCCGATATTCGACAAAGAGGCTGTTCAGTCCATCGGCGCCGTAACGATCGATCCAAAAAATCCCAAAGTCGTTTGGGTCGGATCAGGCGAGTCCTGGACCCGCAACAGCGTCTCGATCGGCGACGGCATTTATAAAACAATCGATGGAGGAGACAACTGGACGAATATGGGGCTCAAGGAGTCGGAGCGGATCGTGAAGATCCTCATCGATTCGAGCAACACCGACGTTGTCTACGCCGCGGTACCGGGAAAACTCTGGAGCGACAGCGACGACCGGGGCCTTTATAAAACAACCGACGGCGGAAAGAGCTGGACAAAGATTTTGAAAGGCCCGAACCTTTCCACGGGATGTTCGATGATCACGATGGACGCGAAGAACCCGAAGGTCCTCTTTGCCGGAATGTGGGACTTCCGCCGCAAGGGGTGGACGTTCCGCTCGGGCGGCGACAGTTCCGCCGCGGCCAGCGGAAGCGGCCTGTTCAAAACCACCGACGGAGGCGCGACATGGAGCGATCTGAATGAAAGTTCCGCGAAGGGACTTCCGTCAAAGCCCTGGGGACGCGTGGCGGTCACGGTAGCACCCTCGAATTCAAATGTCGTCTACGCCTTTATCGAAGCTGAACCGCCGAAGAACGGGCTCTACCGTTCGAATGACGGAGGACAGACGTGGCAGGCTCTTGACCGAAGCCAGCAGATGATCTGGCGGCCGTTTTATTTCGCGAACCTTATCGTCGATCCCAAGGATGAGAACAAGGTGTACAAACCGGACGGAGGCCTCATCATGAGCACCGACGGCGGAAAGAGCTTCAGCGGGATCTCCGGCGGCGCGCACGGCGATTTCCACGACGTCTGGATCGACCCCACGAACACCGACCGGCTCATTACCGGGGACGACGGCGGCATCTGGTACTCGTATGACGGCGCGAACAACTGGTGGAAGGGCGAAAACCTTCCCGTGTCCCAGTTCTATCATGTCAGCGTCGACATGGACAAGCCGTATCACGTGTACGGCGGCCTGCAGGACAATAGCTCGTGGGTCGGCGCGTCACAGTATCCGGGCGGGATCACGAATAATCAGTGGGAGAACATGTACGGAGGAGACGGGTTCTGGATGTTCGTCGATACTTCCGATCCCGATTACCTCTACGCGGAATCTCAGGGAGGATACATCGGACGCGTGAACCGGAAAACCCATGAGGTACGGGGCATTCAGCCGCTGCCGAACTATAAAGAAGGCAAGCTTCGCTTTAACTGGAACACCCCCATTCACATGAGCCCGACAAAGAAGGGGGTCGTGTATATCGGCGCCCAATTTCTGTTCCGGTCGTCCGATCACGGCCAGAGCTGGCAGCGCGTTTCTCCCGATCTCACGACGAACGATCCCATGAAGCAGAGACAGGAGATGTCGGGCGGCGTGACGATCGATAACTCCGCGGCGGAAATGCACACGACGATCTTCTCGATCTGCGAGTCGCCGAAGAACGCGAGCCTCATCTGGGTGGGAACCGACGACGGCAACGTCCAGGTGACGCGCGACGGCGGAAAGAAATGGACGAACGTTGTCGGAAATATCCCGGGAGTTCCCCAAAATCCGTGGGTCTCTTCGATCGACGCGGGACATTTCAGCGAAGGGACCGCGTACGCGACATTCGACCTGCATACGTTCGGCGACATGAAGCCCTATGTCTACAAGACGGCCGATTATGGCCAGACGTGGACATCGATTATTCCTGAAGGAAGCCCCGTGCGCGGCTACGCTCACGTCGTGAAAGAGGATCTCGTCAACAAGGACATCATCTTTGTCGGGACGGAGTTCGGCCTCTGGATAACGATCGATGGCGGAAAACAGTGGGCGCAATACAAGGGAAGCGATTTCCCGCACGTTGCCGTGCGCGATCTTGCGATTCATCCGCGCGACCACGATCTCGTGATCGCCACACACGGCAGAGGCATCTGGATCATCGACGACATCACGCCGCTCCGCTCGTTGTCGTCCGATATGCTCTCAAAAACAGCGGCTTTTATCAAGACAAAGCCGGTAGTACAGAATATCCAGGCGTTCGGCGGGTGGGCGAACGGAGACGCGTCATTCTCCGCCCCGAATCCGACGGATGACGCAACAATTACATACTACCAGAAGAAGCGCCATATTTTCGGAGATCTGAAAATCGAAGTATTTGACCCCAACGGAAAATCGATGGGGACGATCCCGAGCAGCAAACGGAGAGGATTGAGCCGCGCGACGTGGGGAATGCGCTTGAAACCTCCGAAGGTGCCGACGGCCGCTTCCGCGACAGGCGCAGGGATCGGGCCGCGCCTCCTTCCCGGGACGTACACCGTGAAGATGACGAAGGATAAAGAAACGTATACCACGACGCTTGAGGTGTTGGCCGATCCGCGTTCAAAGTTTACGATGGCAGACCGGAAAGCACAGTTCGATTTGTCGATGAAGCTCTATGGCCTGCTCGGAGATATGACCTACGATGTCGATAAGATCAACGGCGTCCGGCTGGCCCTGGATGACAGGACGGGGAAGACGTCGGACGACCCGGGGCTGAATCAGCAGCTCAAGACAGCATCGTCGCAAGTGGATGAGCTTCGCAAGAAGATCGTCGCGACGAAGGAAGGTGGCATGATTACCGGCGAAGAGCGCCTGCGCGAGTATCTCGCGAATCTCTACGGCGATGTCGTCGGATACGAAGGCAAGCCCTCACAAATGCAGCTCCAGCGCACCGACGCGCTTTCGCGCGAGCTTAATGATGTTGTGAAAGATTTCGACGACTGGACGAATGCGAACCTGCCGCAGATCAATTCCGGGCTGCAGCGGAAGGGGCTGAGCCCGATCAATGTTCTCACGCGCGACATGTGGGAAAAGAAAGATTCAAAGAGCATAAGCCCGCCGTAACCTTGCGCGGGTTGTAACCACCATGGTTGACATGCTCCGCCGGCAGTTGATGAAACACGGCGCTGAAAAGGATTTCCGCGTCCGCGGATCGGAAGTAACCCGAATCGAAGGATTCACGGACGCGGTCTTTGCGTTTGCGGTGACCCTTCGCGTCGTGTCCCTCGAAGTACCGAAGACATTTTCAGAACTTCTGGAGACGATGCAGGGATTCGTGGCATTTGCGATCTGCTTCGCAATGCTTGTCCAGGTCTGGCACTATCATTACGTTTTCTTCCGCCGGTATGGGCTGCAAGACGGGTATGTCACGCTCATCAACTCCATACTTCGTAGTCCTCTTCTATGTGTATCCGCTGAAATTTGCATTCACCTATGTCGTCAAGGGGTTTCTTCACGGCTTCGATCAGTATGGTACGATGCCGGACGGCCGCATGGAGCACGTCGTCGATCCGTCGCAGGCAGCGCTTCTCATGGTTATGTACGGCATTGTTCGCGGACGGGGAAGAAACGCAGGAGTTTATCACAAGAGGGAGTCCACAATGCAGGTAGTTAATCTGGCAGAGAAGTTTTCCGGTTTTAGTGAATACTGGAGCCCGAGGATCGCCGGCGAGCTTAACGGACAGCATGTCAAGCTGGCGAAGCTGAAGGGCGAGTTTATCTGGCACCATCATGATGCTGAAGATGAATTGTTCTTTGTTATCAAAGGGAGCCTGCGCATGGAAATGCGCGACAAAACAGTCGTGATCAATGAAGGGGAGTTTTTTATCGTGCCGCATGGCGTCGAGCACAGGCCCGTCGCCGAAGAGGAAGTGCACGTCATGCTGTTTGAGCCGAAATCGACTCTCAACACCGGAAATATCCGGAACGACCGTACAGTCGAAAAGCCCGGCTCAATCTAATCCGCTCCATGCGGCGCCTTCGGCACCTGAAGTTTGACCTCAGGCCATTTCTGCAACGTAGTTTTGAATTTACACTGACACACTCATACGGAATCACTCATGGATATGTTCACTGATCCCCAGCTTTGGATTGCCCTCGTCACGCTCACGTCGCTCGAGATCGTCCTCGGCATCGATAACATCATTTTTATTTCGATACTGACAGGCAAACTTCCCGCGGAACGGCAGGCCAGCGCGCGGACAGTCGGCCTCGCCCTCGCGATGTTCACCCGCGTGGGGCTGTTGTTCTCGCTCACCTGGATCATGCAGCTTACCGAACCGTTCTTTGCCGTTCTCGGAAACGACATCTCCGGCCGCGACATCATTCTCATTTTGGGGGGGTTGTTTCTTCTGGGAAAAAGCACATTCGAGATCCATGAAAAGCTCGAGGGTTCGGACGAGCACCAGCAAAATGTCAAAGGAAGAGTTTCTTTTTCCGGCATTATCGTGCAGATACTCATTCTCGACATCGTCTTCTCGCTCGACTCCGTTATTACCGCCGTCGGCATGACCAACCACCTGGGCATTATGATCACCGCGGTCGTCATTGCGGTCATCATCATGATGATCTCGTCCGGAATGATCAGCAATTTTGTTCACCGGCATCCCACCATTAAAATGCTGGCCCTGAGCTTCCTGCTTCTTATCGGCGTGACGCTTATCGCCGAAGGGCTCGATCAGCATATCTCGAAAGGGTACATCTATTTCGCGATGGCGTTCTCGGTGTTCGTCGAGATGCTGAACATCAGGATGCAGAAGAAGCAGCCGGTGAGCGTGCACGACTCGTCGAAGCACGCGTGAACCGAGTCGCGGCAAACCAGGTTTGGAATCCGACGCCAAAATCGGTATCATTGTGCACCGCAACTGTTAATTTCCCCATATTTCTATTGAATAGAGGAGTTCTTTAATGAAGGCATTAATGTTGAGTTTTGCCTGCATGGCGTTACTTTCATGCCAGGGCAATACGCAGGATAAGGTCGAACTGAAAACGCAGAAAGACTCGGTGAGTTACAGCATCGGCACGGACATCGGAAAGAACCTGAAAGCGCAGCAGATTGACGTTGACCCCAAAGCGCTTGCGCGAGGCATCAGTGATGTCGTCACGGGAGCGAAGGCGATGCTGACCGACGAGCAGATCCAGGCGTGCATGACCAGCTTCCAGAGAAACCTCGCCGAAAAAGCGACGGCGAAGATGAAGGAGCTTGGCGAGAAGAATAAGAAGGAGGGCGATGCGTTTCTGGCCACGAACAAAACGAAGGAAGGCGTGAAAACAACCGCCAGCGGCCTTCAGTATAAAGTCGAGAAGATGGGGACGGGGCCGAAGCCGACAGCCGAACAGACCGTGGTCGTCAACTACAAGGGAACGCTCATCGACGGCGCCGCAGTCGACGACTCCTACAAGCGCGGAGGCCCGGCAACGTTCCCGATGAAGACATTTATGCAGGGATTGGTGGAAGGGCTCCAATTGATGCCCACCGGGTCGAAGTTTACATTCTATATTCCGCCGGAAATCGGATATGGCCCGCAAGGCGCCGGCGAGGTGGTCCCGCCGAACGCGACGTTGATCTTCGACGTGGAGTTGGTCGCTATCAAATAAGGCCAATAGGGCCAATACACGGGCCCATAGCCGGGATTTTTTTCAGAAGATTAGGCGAACTCAATGAGGTTCGCCTTTTCTTTTTATTCAGGCAATTTCTATATTATCGCCAATGATTGCCACCTTCATATGATCCCCCACTCTTCAGCACAGACATGAAAATATCTCTCTCTGTTGCATTCGTTCTCCTTCTTGTGATCTGCCGGACATCCGCTCAGCCGCTGCCGTTTTTGTCCGACGATGAAATCCGGATGCTCGCGAACGAGCTTTCCGGCGACCGCGGGTTCGAGACTATCCGGATGTTGAGTCCGTACCACCGCGATTCGGGCATGGAAGGTTTTTTCAAAGCCGCCGATTACATGATGGGAGCCGCGAAGGAGGCGGGGCTCGAGAACGTTCATTTCATCGAGCAGGAACTTGGCGGGCCAAACTACACCGCGAAGTCAGCCGAGCTGTGGATGGTTGAGCCGGTCGAAGTGAAGCTCGCGGATATCGCCGAAGCGCCGGTGTACCTGGCCGACGGAAGCCACAGCGCCGATGTTACCGCCGATCTGGTATGGATCGGTGACGCGAATAACGACAGCCTGAGCGGGATCGATGTCAAAGGGAAAATCGTCCTCACCGACAAGTCTCCGGGTACGGCTGCACAACGGGCAGTCTATAACAAGGGAGCTGTGGGCGTCGTTTCGTACCAGACCTCCGAATCCAGAAATCCCATGGATGTTCCGGATCAGATCGCATGGAGCCGTATCGGCGTCAAGCCGCCGGCAGGGAAGGAAGGGACCTTCGCGTTCATACTTCCTCCGCGTAAAGGTGATATGCTCAAGAAAATACTTCAGACGGATGCGATGCAGGACATCTTTGCGACGGGAAAGCGCACCAAGGGGGGAAAAGTCAGGCTTCACGCGAAAGTCGTGACCGAAATCGGAAAGGAGCCCGGACGCACGGGGTTCATCGAAGGATGGATCCGCGGATCGCAGATTCATGACCAGCAGATTATCCTGACCGCTCACCTGCAGGAAGAAAAAAGCTCCGCGAACGACGACGGCAGCGGATGCGCAAGCATTCTGGAGATCGCCCGGGCGTTCAACAAACTCATCAAAGAAGGAAAGATGAAGCGGCCGCTCCGGGATATCCGCTTCTGGTGGACGGATGAGATTTCATCCGAGTACAAGTACTTTTCCGCGAATCCCGAAGAGCCGAAAAAGTTTCTGGCCGATCTTCATCAGGATATGGTCGGCGCGAACCAGGCGATGGGAAGCCGGGTCCAGCATCTTATTTTCGCGCCGCACTCACGCAGCTCCTATCTCGACGCGATTTTCGAGAGCGTCGGCAATTTCCTCATTCTGACGAATAATCCGTTCCTCGCGGCAAGCAGAGCGGGCGGGTATCCGCGTCCGTTTACGCGCCCGATTTATTCCACGCGCGGCTCGCGGCAGGGATATAACGCGCGGTTCGTTCCGTATTTCAATTCGTCCGATCACATGTGCTTCGTTGAAGGCATCATCGGGGTCCCAGCGGTAGCGACGATCAACTGGGATGATCCCTACATCCATTCATCAGAAGATGACCTTTATCAGATCGACCAGACTCAACTGCACAGGAATATGTTTCTCATGGGTTCGATGGCCTATGTACTGTCATTTGCGAACGAACAGAGCATTTCTCTCTTTGCGAGCGAGACGTACTCCCAGGGGGAGAAGCGCCTGGCGAACGATCTTCAGGTAGCAATGCGCGTACTGGCTGATTCCCAAAAAGCCGCAGGCGGCGGGTGGGAGGATGCGAGCCTGCTCATAGAACAAGGCGTTCAGAGAGAGCTTCGCGCGCTGAACTCGAGCACGGTATTTTCAGACCACCGGGGAAGTTCGACGCCGACCCTCGAGACCCTGCTGGACCGCATGAAACGGAGAGGGGCTGAGCTGAGCAGTGACATCGCCTCGTATTACCAGCAATTTCACAGCTCTCAACCGCAAATGATAGTAAGCGCGGAGGCAGCCGCGGCGAGCAAGAAGATTCCGTCAAACGTCTCGTCACTGAAGACGTATTTTGATAACCGGAACAATGCGTCCTTCCGCGGCAATCTTCACAGCCTGATGCGGGACGAGGCGTTTAACTTTGTCGACGGGAAGAGAAGCTACTACGACATCTACAAAGCGGTCCGCGCCGAACAATTAGCGGCCGGGTCCTGGTATTATGGAACCGTGACGCTGCAGGACATTGTCGGTTTGATGGATTCTGCAGTTCAGGCAAAGGCCCTCACACTTCAACAATAATAATGCACAGCATGAAAATGAAAATTATCTCATCCGTAGTGTTCATCTGTTCGGTCTTGTTGTTCCCAGGCTTTCTCGTTGCGCAAGCTCCCCTGAAACCCGATAAGGACGCGAAGGTCAAAGAGGAAATCAAGAAGATCGAATACGAGCTCGAAAACCTTATCATGTCGGGAAATGCCGACAAATATTCTTCCTACCTCGCCGATGATTTTATGCTCATCAATTCTGCGGGAGGAGTCGTTCAGAAAGAGCCGCTCATTCAGGCGCTGAGGAAGAGCGGCGCGGCAAACGGAGATAGCCTTATACCGGATAATCTTACCGTCCGCGTTTACGGCGAGACTGCCGTTCTCAATGGCCACCTCACCTGGAAGGGGACCGACAACGGACAGAAACTGAGCCTTCAGTCGCTGTTCACGAAGGTCTTTGTCAAACGAAAAGGAAAGTGGCAGATGGTCAACAACCAGGGTACGCCGCTCCTTCAGAGGCCGGCGGGCCAGAAATGACGACCGACACCTCGATTGCCGGGACCCTGCGAACGTTGATGACGAACCTCATCGACTACGCCGGGCTATTCCCTCCCGCCGGGCTCACCATGCGGCAAGCGGTCGCGAATTACGAGGAGTACCTGAACGAACGTTCATCCTGGATGCTGGGGAAATTTGTCCTCCCTGTTTCACGGCTCGATGAATTCGAAACTTCCGCGAAGGAATTTTTTGGGACTAAGATCATCCAGCGCCCATGGCAATTGACCGCTCTCGGCGGCGAAGACCCTGACGCGGATTTTGACAAGGTGCGAAAGTTCAACAAAGACAACCACCCGCGCGTAAGAATTGACACGTTTGAGATTAAGGCGACTCAACCCGGCGAGATCGACAACGTCATGGCGCTGCTCCCCCAGGCGATGAATGCCTATTTCGAAATACCGATTACGTCCGATCCTTCGCCGTTGATTTCCTCGATCGAGGAATATGGCGCGAGAGCGAAGGTCCGCACAGGGGGAGTCACCAGGGATAGTTTTCCCACATCGCAGAATCTTGTGCGGTTTCTCTCCGCGTGCATGAAGGCGGACGTCGCGTTCAAAGCGACCGCCGGGCTTCACCACCCGATTCGGGCTTCCTACAAGCTCACCTATGACGAGAAGAGCGATACGGGGATGATGTATGGGTTTCTCAATGTTTTCCTTGCCGCCGCGTTTCTGAAGAAAGGGATGGCGGTCGAAACGGCGAGAGAGCTTTTGGAAGAGCGTTCCTCCGGCGCGTTTCAATTTCATGATGAACATGTGGAATGGCGCAAACAGAAGGTGACAGCGAACGACCTGGCACAGATAAGGAGCCATTCTGCAATCGCGTTCGGCTCCTGTTCGTTTCATGAGCCCATCGAAGGTCTTCATACACTTCATTATCTATGATTGCTACGACAAACCAGACTCACGACAGTCACCTGAAGTCATGGGTCGCGTCGGCGAACGAACCGTCCTCAGACTTTCCAATCCAGAATCTCCCGTTCGGCATATTTAAACGGACAAAGAGCGGAGAATCGAAACGGGTCGGTGTGGCGATCGGCGACCGGATCCTGGATGTCAGCGCCTGTGTCCGAAATGGCCTGTTTACAGGAACGGCGAAAGCAGCTTCGGAGGCCTGTTGTTCCCCCTCGTTGAATCTTTTGATGTCGCTCGGCAGGACCCACTGGTCCGCTCTGCGGCAAGCCCTCAGTGAAATTCTGCGGGAAGATTCGATGCAGTTCACTGCGCACAATGATGCACTGCGCCAGTCGCTTGTCCCGATGAACGAAGCGGAGATGTTCGTACCCGCTCACATCGGAGATTACACAGACTTCTATGCTTCGATCCATCATGCGACAAATGTGGGGAGCATGTTTCGCCCCGACAATCCGCTGCTGCCGAACTACAAGCATATCCCGATCGGCTATCACGGCCGTGCTTCCTCAATTGTCGTGAGCGGCACCCCGGTAATCCGTCCTTCCGGCCAGGCGAAGGCCGACGATGAGAAGGACCCGGCGTTCGGCGAGACGAAACAGCTCGACTACGAGCTGGAGGTGGGCTGCTACATCGGCCCCGGAAATCAGATCGGCCGTACCATCGGTATCGAACGCGCGGAAGAACACCTCTTCGGTATATGCCTGGTGAACGACTGGTCGGCGCGCGACATTCAGAAGTGGGAGTATCAGCCGCTTGGGCCTTTTCTCGCGAAAAACTTTTCGACGACCGTCTCTCCCTGGGTAGTTACGATGGAGGCATTAGCTCCGTTCCGCACCCCCGCCTACGAGCGCGATCAGGGCGATCCGCGGCCGCTGCCGTACCTGAGTTCCGATGAGGATAAGAACTGTGGCGGGATCGATTTGTCGCTGGAAGTGTTCCTGGCGACGGAGACGATGCGGAAGCAAAACATCGCGGCGGTAAAATTAAGCAGCGGCAAGTTCACCGGCATGTACTGGACGTTCGCGCAGATGCTGGCTCACCACGCAAGCAATGGATGCAACCTTCGCCCCGGCGACCTTATCGCGAGCGGGACAGTTTCGGGCAAAACAAAGGAGTCGCGCGGATGTCTCCTCGAACTGACCTGGCGCGGCACCGAGCCGGTTCAACTTCCCACCGGAGAGTCGAGAAAATTCCTCGAGAACGGTGACGAAGTTATTATGAGAGGCTACTGCGGAACGAAAGGTTTTGCGCGTATCGGATTGGGTGAGTGCCGGGGAAAGATAGATTCGCACTGAGAAGAAGGTTTCCTTCAGCTTCGCTAATTCTTAGCCGAAGGAAACCTTCGTCAGGGATGACTATTTGACCACCAAGAGCTTGTTCGTTTGCGTAAAAGTACCGGCGCTCAGTCGATAGAAATACACCCCGCTCGGAGACATGCCCGCGTCCCATGTCACCGACTTGTATCCCGCCTCTTCCGGCTCTTCCACAAGTGTTGCCACCTCTTCTCCGAGCAGGTTGTAAACCTTCAGCGTCACATTACTTTTGACAGGAAGCTCGTACCGGATGACGGTCGAGGGATTGAACGGGTTCGGATAATTCTGCCGCAGAACAAACTGCTTCGGGAGCTCCGGGCCCGATGAAGCAAGCTTCAGGCTGATCCGGGATCCTTCTTCCGGGATCTGAGTTTGACCGTTCCCCCTGATCGAAACAGGCTTTCCGTTGATGAGCAGCCATGCCTCTTCCCGGTTGTTCCAGGAAATAGTCACAGGGTATTCCGCGGAGGAGATCCGAACGCCGATATTCTTAATGGTTCCCAATTCCCCTGTTTCCAGCGAGCGATTCGACGCGTAGCGGACATCGAAGGCGGGGGGCGGCGGCGGAAGCTCGTACCTCCTCACATCGATATCCCCGGATGATGCCGCGAAGTACAGAGCGCGCTCTTGTCCGCTCGCATCTTTTATCGTTAACGTGTTAAGCTTCTCAAGCGCATTTGTCCCCGTTGTTCCGCCAATGTGCGGCTTCGTGATGACATGTACCAGGCTCGAAGGGGAGGAAGAAGGAGGTAGTGAAGGGCCTGCATTCAACACTATCTTGCCCGTAGTGTTCACCTTCACCCAATACCCGTGTCCCGGTTTCAGCGTGTCTTCCGAATAATATCCCGCGAGGCTGGAATAGCCGAAGTAGCTTGAGGTGATCGTCGTAGGAGGAATGGGAGTAATAGCCGGGACAAGGGCCGGATTCGACGGACAGCCGATCATGTTCCAGCCGTTTCCGACATCGACCGTCTCCTGCGCGATAACCGATCCTATGAACTCCACAGTTTTCTGCGCGGGGAACTTGATCCAATACCCGATTCCATTCTTGAGAGTATCGCGTACCTGGTAGGCGCCGGTGTAAGCAAAAGCCTGGGAAATGCCGGTCGGGTAAAGAGAGGTTTTCCGGTAGTCGCTCACGATGAGAGGCACGGAGACCAGATTCCAGGAATCCTCGGCGGCGATATCGAGTACAGTCGTCCCGGATGCCGTCGACTCCGGCAATTCGCGAGCGCCGGGAATGTATCCCCCCTCCAGGCTGAACCCGCCGGAAGTCCCTGCCTGAATCGCGGTCTGGCCGACGGAAGATTGAAGCGATAATCCGGCCGATGCCGATGTTCCTCCTCCGCGATCGACAACATACCAGGGATGAATGGTGCTTTGAGCGATGAGCAGAGCGTTCGTCGAAATAATGAACAAGGCAATGATGAAGATTGTTTGTCTCATGGTGTTATGCTTACCTTCCTCATTTCTTTTCCAATTGCTCAACCTTCGCCTTCAGTTCTTCGATGAGTTTTTGCTGCTCCTGCATGGCCGCGACGAGGATGGGAATCAGCTCCATTGTTTTCATCCCTTTGTACGTGATCTTCTTTTCCGGTGAGTCAGGTCCATCGGCTGGGTTCTGCGGGAGAGAAGTCGTCACCACAAGCTCGGGAAAGACGTTTTCCACTTCCTGCGCAATAAATCCGAAATGCTTCTCGGGAGAAAAACTAAAACGGTCAAATTCACCCCCTTTTTTGAAATTATACGTACGGGGTATCAAACTCATTACGTGCGCTAATGCACCGGAATAGGTCTCAATATTTTCTTTCAGTTTTTCATCGGAAGGGCCGACGAGATTGCCCGTGTATCCAAGATTGCCCTGGAAATACCCTCCGTAACTATTTGCTCCGCCGGGCGACCAGCCGAAAACCCCGTAATTGCTGCTTGCGTTATTAGCCCAAGCATACAACCCATAATGCGTAGATCCTCCGCTGCCAGTGGACTGGCCATATACTCCGGTGCCGTTGAGAGAATTCATATAACCGGCGATACCGGACGCAGTTGAAACGGAGAACTCTTGGGTTGTGGAATACGTGCCGATGCTGACATCTCCATATTGATCTATGGACATCCTGTCTGCCTCGCCATTGGCGGCACTCTGAGTGCGAAATGAGATGCTTGTGCCCGTCGCAGAGCCGGCGCCTGATCGTCCGATGATTGCAAGATTATCGTGCCAAGCATCGAATCGAAAACTGTTATGGATGTCTCCGCCGGTATTGCCCACAAAGACATTGGTGCCGTCGGTGCCGATGTCCGGAATGCTCGACATTCCGAAGAAACCGTCTCCGCGCACATCCAGCCGCGCCAGGGGATTGGTCGTGCCGATGCCGACATTCCCGTGGCCGGTGACCCGCATTTTTTCATAGGAGCCGGATCCGGCTGCGGCGGCAAACACGGAAGTGTTGACGTCGCCGCTGACCGTGTCCCGCTGAATTCTTATCCCGCCGATATCTGTGGAATAGGGGGAGTTCCTTGCCATGAAATCGACATACTCCGCGCCGGCAAGAGTCGAAAGATCGCCCATAAATCTTACGGGGCTCTCTCCCTTCACATGAAGCTGCGATAAGGGGGTTGTCGTCCCGATACCGACTCTGCCTTTGGTATACGTGATGTTCGTATCGCTGACAGCCCATGGCGCGAGTGACGACGGCGCGCTCGTTAATGCTGAGCGCGGAGAGAATTCAGGATCGGCCCCCTTTGTGATACCGATATACAGTTGCTGGTTGAAGTCGACCCCGGTGAGCGAAGTGATGGTGCCAAGGATGACGGTGAATGTTCCCTTCGCAGTCGCAACATTGTTGTGTGCCTCCGTCCAGAGAGGTGACCCGCCCGAGCTGACGGTGTAGAGCTTGAAGGTGAGAACGTAGCTCGAATCGTGGACCGGCAGGCCGCCGGTTGTCGAAATGTATCCCTGATAGGATAACGTTTGCGGAAGCTGAGCGACCGCGGGAGTGCTCACGAAGAGAGACCAGAGCAGAAGTAATGCGGGGACAACGTGCTTCATAGGAGTATTCCTTGGGTATGAGATAATAAGCGGGATGGAGAAACTATCACTATCCCGTTGAGCTCCTCGGCATTCGTAATCCACTGCATCCGAGGCGTTATTTGATAATTGCCAGCTTGCGGGTCTGCACGAAGTCGCCGGCTCGCAATCGATAGAAGTACACGCCGCTTGGGAAATTCGCTGCGTTCCATGTCGCTGTCCGGTATCCCGCATCCCGCACGCCGTCAACAAGCGTTGCCACCTCCTGTCCAAGAAGATCGTATACTTTTAGTGAGACCAGACTATTTGCCGGCAGCGAATATCGAATAATCGTTGACGGATTAAATGGATTGGGATAATTCTGATCCAGCGAAAATATCAAAGGGAGATCCGATGTCCGATGTTCGGGATGTTGATCCGGAGGCGAGGGGGGAAGCTCGCCTGTCGGCACGATCTTGATCCGGTTTTTCGGCGCCGCTGATCCGGGTCCGGAGAACACTAATTGTCCATCACCATTGACTTTCACCCAATAGCCTTTGCCGGGCTCGATGCTGTCCGCGACGATGTATGAACCCGAATACCCGAAGAATGTTCCTGTCACCATTCCGGGCGGATTGCTGGTAACTGAGGAGACAGGAATGGCGGAGCTTATCGAGCCGACGAGGTTCCATCCAGTCGCAACCGGGATGGTGTCGGACGTCAGTATCGCCCCTCTCAGAGAATCATCCGAACCTGAACCGTACTTAATCCAGTAACCATACCCCGGACTCAACACGGGAGAGATCTGATAGCCGTTTGAATATCCGAAGGCATTGCTCGTTGCACCGGGAAAAAGCACTCTCACCGAGTCATTTGATGGCAAAACGGGGACCGAAATAAGATTCCAGCCGGTACTGAGGCTTACCGCCAATGTTTTGGACGGGGGTATTTTCCAGCGCGCAATGTCGAATGCTGGTTTCCCTCCGACGGTCGTGAAAGTACCCCCAGCAGCGTACAAATATTTCGTTCCGGTGCTGTCGGGCTGAATGACCAAGGTCTTTACAGCACGATCGATCCCCGAACCGAGCGGGGACCAGGACGTTCCATCCCATTTTGCGATATGGTTTGCATTCGTTCCGTCGATGGAAGTGAAATCGCCTGCTGCATACAAATCGGGTCCGTCCGAGACAAGGGCTGTTACTGAACCGTTCAGCATTCCGGTCATGGGGGACCAGGAGGATCCATTCCAGCTAAAGATTTGGCCTGAACTTGTGTTTTGTGTTGGGTGGCCGTACGTCGCTGCCATGACCCTTGTTCCGCCGACCCCATCAGGAAGAAACGCGATCGAGGATACAGCGCTGTCGAGCCCCGATCCCAGTGTGTTCCAAACGTGGCCATCATATCGGGCGATATGGCGATATCCGGGTGTGTTTACGCCGTCGAATCCTCCTCCTGCATACAGACTCGTGTCATGATATGCCATGGTCGTCACATCTCTGCCTGGATATCCTCCTAATCCCAATGATGTAGATACCCAGTCCACGCCGGCCAATTTCCGGACCAATCCGTCAGAAGCGCCGCCGGCATAAGAATTCGAACCATTAAGAATGATCGCTTTAACAGTGTCGGCTAGTCCGGTATTATATTGCAGCCAGGAGCTGCCGGTCCAATAGGAAATATTGATCCCTTCAGTATTATATTTCCCTCCGACAACCGGCATATCACCGATGAACGTTATTGCTCTGACTCCGGGGTTACCTCCTCCGCCGGCAACGAATCCCGTTCCCGTCCAGCGAGTACCGTTCCACTTAGCGACAGCGCCGGAAGTAATATCTCCGGCGGCGGCAAAATTACCGCCCAGGTAAAGGTCGCTGCCGAGCACCCCAAGGGCGTACACATCACCATAGCCGCCAATTCCCAATCCAAGCGGTGACCACTTATTTCCATTCCACCTGGCAACACGCGTCGCGCTGTCGGTGCCTGCTGTTCTAAACAGCCCACCCGCGATGAGGTCCCCGCCTCTCATGGCGAGGCCTCGCACCGCATAGTTCATTCCGGCCCCGAGAGTCGACCAAGTTGAACCGTTCCATTTCGCAACCTCCTTGGCGCTTGTAGCTCCCGCCGAACCGAAATCTCCCCCCACGTACATATCCGAACCGTCGATCACCATACTGTACACAGATCCGCCTATGCCGGCTCCCAGGCTATCCCATTTCACTCCGTTCCATTTCGCGATACTGTTTGCCGCAATTGAACCGGCCATCGTGAATCCCCCGCCGGCGTAGACATCGGGACCGCTTAGGGCTATACTCGATACGGGCCCGTCGGTTCCGGCCCCAAGACTATCCCACTTGACACCATTCCAGCGAGCGATATAGTTGACGGCAACGCCTCCCGCCATCCAAAAATATCCACCGGCGTAGACGGTGGATCCGTTTGTTGCCAGTGCGGCGACTGTAGCATTCGCACCGCTCCCGAGTGCCGACCAGCTGCTGCCGTTCCATTTCGCGACGTGGCTCGCGCCGACGCCGCCGGCGGATCCGAAAACCCCTCCCGCATAAAGATTTACTCCATCGGTGGCGAGGGAATATACTGTGCCATCCGTACCCGTGCCAAGAGACGACCAACTACTGCCATTCCATTTCGCGACCTGATTTACTGTGATGCTGGCGTTTGCTTTCACGAAGTCGCCCCCGGCGTAAAGATCTGTGCCGATAACAGCGAGCGCATAAACAGTTCCGTCAAGTCCCGGCCCGGTCAATGTAGAAAAATGAAATCCATCCCACTTAACGATATGCCCAACCGAAACTCCGAACACCATGCCGGTAAACGCTCCACCTATGTACACGTCATTCCCGATAACTGCGACTGCACGCACATCGCCATTAATCTGCATATCGCCGGAGGTGAAATCCGTAAACCAGGCATCATCTGCAGGATCCGACGCGGCTGACCGGATAAATCTGGGGGCGCCGTCGGGCGTCGTTTGCATCTTCCACCCACCGGCAGTTAGGCTTCCCGAAAACCCCGGCGGAGTGTTGAGCGTTCCATCACGATTGAGATATTTTTCAAGAGGGTGTGGTTGCTGTGCTGCAGCAGTCGAACGGAGTAGAAAAAGAAGCGATACGCATATAAAAATTGTCTTCATACTTCCTCGCCTTGAAATCGTTACAAGAACAGATTGATGATCTGAATGATTACACCAATATACATTTGCACCGAAGGCAGGACAATGGCGCGTTTGCGCCCGAAACCCTTCAATTACCCCGTCTTTTAAATGTTTTACCTCCGGTGACCCGGGAAGCGGTTTGCATTTTAACGGCGCGATATGCGATATTTGAACATGCCGGCTTCAAGAGTGTTTCTGCATTTTTCCTGTGCTCTGCTCTTTGGGATCGCTTTGTGCATTGGCCACGGAGACGCCCGCCAAAGCAGAGAGCCATTTGCTTCGAACCATCTCGCCACGTTTGAGCATATTCCCATTCCCAATTTCGGAATCGTCGATTGTTTTCTCCGCGACGACCGCGGATTTCTTTGGTTCGGGACAACAAAAGGTATCTGTAAGTACGATGGATATCAGGTTCGCGTCCTTACGATTGGAGATGAACAGCCTTTGAACGGAAGAGTACTGGGGCACGACCGGCAGGTCGTGTTCTCAATGATCAAATTGAAGGATGGGGCGTTTCTCCTTGCAACCGACCTTGGGCTCCGGAGATTTGATCCAATCACAGAATTATTTACGCAAATTCTTCCTGATGAGGATTTTAGTTCACGCCGCATTCACTCAATAGTGCAGGATTCATCAGGAGTGGTTTGGCTTTCAACGGAGTCACAGGGTCTCGTTTCCTGGGACGCGAGGAGCGGCATTGTCAGACGGTATGCCACGCATGAAGGCCTGAGCGATAACAGAACCACATGCCTTCTCCTTGATCACACGGGAACCCTTTTTGTGGGAACTATTGGCGGCGGGCTCAACGAACTCGACAATTCCAGGAGCACCTTCCGGGTCTACCATTTGTCCCGGCAGGGCCGTGATCCGCGGCGTGCAGAACACGTGATATCCCTTTGTGAGAACGGAGCGCGCGAGCTCTGGATAGGCACCGAAGACGGGATCGACGTGCTCGATCGTACCACCGGCGGCCTTGGAAACGCAAATTCATATTTTGACGGCCACACGATATTAGCCCTTGCGCTGGATCCGTCCGGGAAAATGTGGATTGCGGCGTCGGAGCTTGGACTCTTCGCGTATGACGGGCGGTCGTTCGACCAGTTCTCGGCTCCCGGCGATGTCGATCGCTCGATGATATCTGCGAGGGTGCTGTATGTCGATCCGGTTGCATCCAACCTTCGGAGATCGCTCATCTGGGTGGGCACGCGCAAGGGTGCCGACAAGGTCATCGTTTCAAAAAATCCATTCAGCAATTTCGTGCGGGACCGCGATTCTCTCAAACTCAACCGGGGTGCCGTCCTATCGCTTTGCGAAGACCATCGCGGCATCCTCTGGTCGGGCCTTTGGGGAGGCGGAGTCAACGGTTTTGAACGCACGCAAAGAGGCTATCGCCGTGTCATGAATCTTGTGCCTGGCGCCGGCAGCCGTTTTTCAATTCCGGACAACGACGTGAATTCGATCGAAGAAGATCACTCCGGCAACCTCTGGCTCGGAACGAGAAAAGGCCTGGCCATGCTCGACAGCTCCCGAACGCATATGATCGTCGATACGCATCATGATGGAGATTCCTCCTCGCTTGTCGAGAACAGCGTCGCAAGGATTTTTGAAGATCGCGAGCAGCGGATCTGGATCTGCACCGATTCCGGGCTTTCGCGATTGAACGATTCGCCGGGCGGCCGGAACGGAACTGTTCACCGGTTCACAAATTATCTCTACGACCGAAGCGACAGGCATCCCTTTGGAGGCAATGTCGTTTCCAGCGTATTCGAGGATCGCTTGGGGCGATTATGGATGACGACATACGGCAGGGGGTTGAACAGGCTCGAGCCCGACAATACTTTTACGAGAATACTCTGTCCGGATGACTCCGCAGGAAATAAGCAGAATTTCATCTATATGATCGCTGAAAGCCCGGATGGCCTCTTTTGGCTTAGCACGTGGACTGGACTCGTAGTCTTTGACCCGCAACACAACACGTTTACCAGGCATCCAATCCGCGAGCTGGATGACGCGCACATCTTTGACATTCTGCCCGACTCAATCGGGAACCTCTGGCTTTCGACATCCATCGGGCTTGCAAGGTTCAATCCGTCAACGGGTTCCTGTACAAGATTCGGCAGTGAAGACGGACTGCAGTTTAGCGAATTCTTTTCCGGATTCGAACTCAGCCGCCGTTCGACCCTCCTGGTCGGAGGCATCGACGGGTTTGCTGAGTTCTCTCTCGCCGATCTCACGACGAGCAAGCAGGCTCCGGAGATCGCGATTACAAGCCTTAATGTTCTTGGGAAAGAGTATTTCCGTATCGCGTCCTCATCGGAAGCCTTGACGCTTTCGCATGATGAGAATTTTTTGTCGTTTTCTCTTGCCGTCCTTGATTACATCAGTCCACGGCAAAACCGGTTTGCCTACAAACTCTCGGATGTGGATAAGGATTGGGTGGATGCCGGAACCCGAAACTATGCAACTTATACGAACCTGGACCCGGGGACGTACGCGTTTCAGGTGAAAGGATGCAACAGCGAAAACGTCTGGAACGAAACGGGCGCATCGTTCGCGATCACCATTACACCTCCGTACTGGAAAACCTGGTGGTTTAGAACCTTGCTTCTCGCACTTTTTGGAAGCCTGGCCTATACAGCCTACAGATACCGGTTGAGAAAACTCCTGGAGATGGAGCGCCTGCGCCTGCGCATTGCCGATGATCTGCACGACGACGTCGGCAGCAACCTGAGCGCGATCGCCATGGCGAGCAGGGCAATGCATCGCTCCCCCGAACTTTCCGCGGCAACGAAGGATACCCTCGCCGAAATATATGACACCGCGGTCGCGACATCCGAAGGAATGAAAGATATCGTTTGGTTTATCAAACCGAGAGGGGATACGCTTGCCGAGCTTCTCATAAGAATGCGGGAAACCGCACAATCCGTCCTTTCCGATATGGATCTTACGTTCGATGCTCAAACACCTGACGAGACGGCCAAGGTCAGCATCGAATTCAAGCGAAATTGCTTCCTTGCGTTCAAAGAAATACTCACGAATATCGTGAAGCACGCCGGGGCTTCGAAGGTCGAAATTCGGATCAGCCAGACAGATTCGACATTTGCAATGGCTGTAACCGACAATGGCAAGGGGTTCAACGGCCAGGCGGTACGAAGCGGAAACGGTCTCGGCAGTCTTCAGAACAGGGCGGCTCATCTCGGCGGGACATGCGAGATAGCCTCAGCGCCGGGAACAGGCACATCCGTTGTATTCCGGGCGCAGCTTTGATATCCCGTACGCAAATGCGTTATTGATTGCCATTTCTGAAATTATGAAGTTACCATATGTCTGAAAAAGAAGCACCCCTCGACACCGGCATCATTGACATCTGGCTGGTCGAAGATAACGCGAGGTTCAGGAACAATATCGTCAAGCTTATGGGTGAGACGCCTGAGTTACGATGCAGCCTGGCGGTGGACTCGTGTGAAGAAGCATTGCGCCATCTCGATACCGACGCGGCCCCGGATATCATTCTCATGGATATCGGCTTGCCGGGAATGGGAGGGATCGAAGGCATCCGGAGGGTGAAATCTCTCGCGCCGTCCATTCATGTTATTATTTTGACCGTCTTCGACGACAACGAGAAGATCTTTCAGGCGATTTGCGCAGGGGCGTCGGGATATCTCCTGAAAAGCACATCACCCGACGAGCTCATTAAATCGTTAACGGATATTATCAAAGGAGGGGCGCCGATGAATGCCAGCATCGCGCGCAAGGTGCTTGATATGTTCGCCGATATAGCGGCGCCGAAAGGGGACTACCAGCTTACCGAAACGGAAAAAGAAATTCTCAGGAAGCTTGTCCAGGGTATTCTCAAGAAGCAGATCGCTCATGAGCACGGCATCAGCTTCCATACAGTCGACAAGCACTTCAGAAACATCTACACGAAACTCCAGGTGCATTCCAGGAGCCAGGCAGTCGCGAAAGCGCTGAAAGAGAAATTGCTGTAGGTTTTGCCTTTGAAGTTTGCAAAAAGAAAGCCCCGTCACAAAACGACGGGGCCATTCAAACCTCGGAATCGAACCAAGTTATTTTACAAGCAGGAGCTTACGCGTTTGCGAGAATGTGCCCGCATTCAACCGGTAGACGTACATTCCGCTCGATACCGCATTTGCATTCCAACTGACCGACCTGAACCCCGCGTCCTCCAGCCCGTCGACAAGAGTCGCGACTTGCCTGCCAAGGAGATCATAAATCTTCAGGCTGACGTAAGCCTTTAACGGCAGCTGGTATCGAATAACTGTTGTCGGATTGAACGGGTTGGGATAGTTTTGCTGCAAGGCGAACTCCGTTGGAAGTTCCACCGCTTTTGGGGCAGCTAAACGGATGCTTACTGCAGCATCAGGATCAGCTATCAGTAACGAACCCTCATCCGTCATCTGAGTGATTTTACCGTCGACGATGAGCGAGGCGCGGTCGCGCGACTTCCACGAAGCCGTAACAGGATATTCTGCCAGAGATATACGAAGCGGAATCTCCCTGCTTTTACCGGTCTCTGAAGTTTCAAGGATATTATTCGACACGTAACGGACGTCAAATCCTGGGGGTGCCGGCGGAAGCTCGAACTTGCCGAGCCCGATGTCGGTTGAACTGGTGGTGAAATACAGTGTTCGACTGATCCCCTTGGCATCCCGAATCGTCAGAGAGCTGAATTTATCCAGGTTGTTCGAGGCCTTTGCTTTTTCAATCACAGATGCGCTTGCTGCCGCGGTGGGGGTCGCAGATTGCGAGATCAGGGAGCCAGAACCGACTACGATGTTCCCTCCATTGGTTATTTTCACCCAGTACCCAAGCGCCGGCTTCAAAGTGTCTTCCGAATAGTAACCCGAATTTCCCGAGTACCCGAAATAACTCGAGGAAATCGCCGCCGGAGGGATCGGAGTGATAGTTGCGACAGGGACGGGGTTCGAAGTGCAGCCGATCATATTCCAGCCGCTGCCGACATTGAGCGTCTCCTGTGCAATGACGGTTCCTACGAATTCCACAGTTTTCTGAGCCGGGAACTTGATCCAGTATCCAATACCATTCTTCAACGTGTCGCGCACCTGGTAGGAGCCATTGTAAGCAAACGCCTGGGAAATCCCGGTCGGAAAAAGAGAAGTCTTCCGGTAATCATCCATGGTGAGCGGCACGGAGACCAGGTTCCATGAATTTTCAGCCGCGAGGTCAAGTACCGTGGCGGAACCCGTCGACTCCGGCAATTCACGGGCGCCGGGGATATATCCCCCTTCCAGATTGAATCCTCCCGAACTCGCCGCTTGAATCGCCGCCTGCCCGATGGATGATTGAAGCGTTATGCCGGATGAAGTTGATCTCCCGCCGCCGCGGTCGATGACGTGCCAGGGGTGATTAATGCTTTGGCCAAAAAGCTCTACGACTGCGGCAATCGAGAGCAGTGTTATGGTGAACAATTTATTTTTCATGTACTTCACCTATCGATTTATTCCCACCATGCTGTTTATCAGCGGCAAGTAACTTTATCATCGCCTTGAGATCATCGATTTCTTTTTGCTGTTCTTTGATCGCCTCGATGAGCACGGGGGTTAGCCGCCCGTAATCGACCGACTTGTAACCGTTCGCGTCTGTCTGCACAACTTCGGGATATAGCTTCTCAACTTCCTGCGCGATGAGCCCGATCTGCCGGTCTTTTGTGAAGTTCTTCTCGCTGAATTCGTCGCTTCTCCAGTTATAGCTCACTCCCCGGAGCGAAAGGACTTTCGTCAACGAAGACGATAAGGGTGAAATGTCTTTCTTGTATCTCATGTCTGAACACGATCCGATGGTGCCGGTTGCGCAGATATTGCCGATGACCTGAAGCCGCTGGCTGGGCGTTGTCGTGCCGATCCCGACGTTACCCTGGTCGATGATCGTCATGACCGCCCCGGTCGCCCCGGTATTAAGTATTCCGCCGCTGCTTTCGCGCGCGCGGCCGAGGAAGAGTTTCCAACCGGTATTGTCGCCGAACCGGATAAAACCCGCGTCCGGAGATCCATCCGAAACATCGATCCCGAGATGGCCGTCGAAGCTGTCCCCGATTTGCAGCGTATGCTGGGGAGTTGCCGCCGCGATGCCGACATGTCCGGCGCCGTCGATATGTATACGTTCGACATTATTTGTGCCGAGGGCCATATATCCGTTTTCGTAGTTCCACAGGAAGCTGTTCGGCCAGGTGCAGATCACTGCCAGGCCGTCATACGCCCCGGTTCCGCTGGACGCTTGGGTCAGCGACAAACGACTGCCGTTCGAGCTGTTCGTCCAGTCATGGAGATGAAGTTTGCCGACAGGGGAGCTTGTGCCAAGTCCCAGGTTTCCATTTCGGTCGAGGCTCATCTTCTCAGTATATCCCGACGCCGAGCCCCTGGTAAAAAAGCTCAACCTTCCCGGCACGACGCCTGGCGAAGGAGTGCTGTCAACGATCCCGAAGATGCCGGCACCCGAGAGGTAACTGCTTCCGTCAAAGCCCGCGAACCTGAGATAACCGATGTAATCCTGATTCGAGACTGAAGCAGGCGAGAAAAGTGAACCTCGTGTTTTTACCAGGTTTAGTGCCGGGTAGCCGCCGACAGAGCCGGCGACTCTTATTGCGATGTCACTGTTATTACCGTCCGAGTCGGCGATTTCCATCCTGAGCGCGGGCAGACTGTTTAATCCAGGCGTTGGAGTGCCCACTCCGACATGCCCGCTGTTAAAATAAATATCGGTTCCATTCGGTGCCCAAGGGGCGAGGGAGGATGGCGCGCTTGTCAGTTCTGATCGTGGAGAGAATGTCATAGGATATGAGGGGCCTGCGGGTCCGCTCAGCACCGTCACCTCGACATACATTTTCTTGTTGAAATCGACGTTGAACGGAGTTGTCGAGCCAAGGCTTACGCTGAACGTTCCCTTGTGGAGAGCAACTCCATTTTGGGTCTCCGTCCAACGCGAAGGCCCGCCTGAGGAGGAGTCAAACAAATCAAATTGCAGCCCATAACTGCCGTCGGCAAGAGCCGTTCCCACCGCATTCGTGAGCAGACCCTGATACGACATAGTCCTGGAAAGCACAGCGGCCGGAGTTGCGGGCGCGAATGGGCTGCTCTTTTCTTTGAATTGATTTGCCGGCGCGAGCGCTGGTGCCGGCTCAGGCGAAGCTGAGGAACTTGGCGCCTGACCATAATTCGCCGCGCACAATGTGAGGTTGAGCGAAAGAACAAAAAGAAATCGTTTCATGATGAACTCCTGTAAAATTAGAACAATAGATCATAAAGGCTCTCACCTGCCATCAACGCAGGTGACGGTGAGGTTTCGTTACTTCTTCTCCAACAGTTCAACCTTCTTCTGGAGCTCTTGGATCAACTTCTGTTGTTCCTGCATCGCTTCGATGAGAATTGGAATGAGCTCCAGTGACTTTATTGCTTTATATTTGATGGTTTCTCCAATCGGGTTTCCCTGCGCGTCATGTTCCGTGGGATGTACCGCTGGAACGACCAGATCGGGAAATACTTCCTCCAGTTCCTGGGCCACAAGACCATAGTGGTTTCCGGGCGAAAGGTTCATCTGATTAAATCCACGTCCTGACCTGTAATTAAACGTGCGCGGCTTCAATCGGAGGATTTGAGGCAGGGCGCCATTGATATCCTGGATGTTTTCTTTGAGCCTCGCATCAGATGCGTGAATGAGCGAACCGGTGTAGGCAAGATCGCCGCTAAAATAGCCCGCATAATTCGTTCCCCCGCCGAAGGCGCTTCCATAGACGCCATAATTAGAGCTTGCACCCGACGCAGTTCCCCGCGTCCCCGTGTGTTCAATGCCGGTTGCTGCGGGTGTATAGCCAATAATTCCTGTTACGTAACTTGCCGTGGAACTATTAGTTACATACGCGGCATAAGTGGTCGCATCTGCATCAATTTCCAGCTTGGAACCTGGGCTTCCGGTTCCAATGCCAACGTTACCATTTTCTCTCACGGCAAACCTTCCTCCGACGATATTCACATAATCGATATCAAAATCTCCGTTTGCCCCGAACGACGCTACCGTTCCTCCCGACGAATTGGTTTGAACCCGTATGCCGCTGTTCCCCGGGTCAACGATATGCACCTGGTAAGTTGGATTATTGTTTCCGATGCCAAGTGCACCGTTAAAATAAGAATTCTTGTCAGGCTTAAGGACGAGGTTTGAATTAGCGTCGCTGGGGAGCCTGCCGTTCGTTACAAAATCCATCCAGCCTCCTGCATTTACGGCATCGAAGTAGGCAGGCCCATCGCTTCGGCTGAAAAGAAGGTTGTTCCCGTCCAGCCTGGTATCGTACGTTCCATTGCTGACGTGAAGCCGGGACGTCGGGGTTGCCGTGCCGATGCCGACGTTCCCTTTCCGGTAATTGATGTTGGTGTCGTTGACCGCCCAGGGCGCAAGCGAGGAGGGGGAGCTCGTCAGTTGCGAGCGGGGAGAGAATTCGGGATCGCCTCCTTTGGTTATTCCGATATAGAGCTGTTGATTGAAATCCACACTGTTCAGCGTCGTAACGGATCCGAGGATGACGTTGAATGTTCCTTTGGCGGTTGGCACGTTGCTGTGCGCTTCAGTCCACAGCGGCGACCCTCCCGATGCGACGCTGTACAGCCGGAAGGTGAGCGCGTAACTCGAATCGTGCACCGGCAGGCCTCCCGCAGACGACAAGTATCCCTGATATGATATTGATTGCGGCGGCTGGGCGTGAAGAGAAGAACATAGGAAAAGTGCAATGAGCGCGAGGGTATTGGAGTATACGAATCTCATGGTCGATTCTCACCTGTCTGCGGTAATTGGGAAATGAGTTATTGTACTGTAAGATATTCGCGGTATTGCCTTCTCACAATCACGTATTTGCGGGAGAACATTGACAGTTTTGGGCGTTCTTATTACATTAACATCGGTTACGAACTTCCTCCAAATCATGTTTTCCTTCGCCAGGGCCTGTTGCAGTGTGCTGTTATTGTCGTTTTTTCCGGCATTGTCTTACCCGGAAGAAGCGCAAAAAGCCGGCGACCGGTACCTCACAACGTTCGAGCACATCCCTTCGCCCAACTCCGGCATGGTGAATGCAATCATCAGGGACGGACACGGATTTCTCTGGTTCGGGACCACCAGAGGATTATGCAACTACGATGGATATCAGGTCCGCGTCGTTCCCAACGGGCCCGACATTAATACCAACAAGCAGGTAGTTACGGCGTTGCTTGGGCTCGGCAGCGATTCGCTGCTGCTCGGTACGATGCAGGGGGTTTGGATATTCAGCACAAGAACGGAGCAGTTCGTCCCGCTTACTCCGTGGAATGAGAATGGTGTCCCTGAGGCGCTCATTACGTCCATGGTCGAGGGGAGGAACTCCATGATCTGGATCGGAACCAGTTCCAATGGTTTGTTCTGTTACGACCGGCGTACCCGCTCGATCCGAAGATTCGGTTCGCAGGAGGGGCTCAACGACATCCACATTACTTCGCTTCTTGTGGATGGCCCGGGCAGATTATGGATCGGGACATTGAACCACGGGTTAACGCTGCTCGACCCTTCGACCGGGAAGGTCGCCGTGTACAACGGGAAGGAATCACTTTGGTCGAGTCATATTACGACGCTCTGCGAAGACAACGATGGCAACCTGTGGATTGGAACATCCGACGGATTATCGGTTCTTGACACGCGCGCCAACGCGGTGCGCCGGCTCGATCTTCCGTCGCCGGGGAAACATTCGATCTGGGTGCTCGCCAATGAATCGTTACCTTCGGAAAAGCATCCCGGAACCATGTGGGTGGCCGCGTCTGAATTTGGGCTGCTCGCGTACCGGGATGGGCTGTTCACGGAGGTGAAGGTCTCGGACGACGCGGACCGCACCCTGAGATCGGTGAAGCTGATTTATCGCGACCTCGCCGGTTCGGACGAATCAAAAACTCTCTTCTGGCTCGGTACGCGCGAGGGGGTGGACAAGATATTATACTCGAGGAACCCGTTCACGACGTATGTTCGCGATCAGAACGGTTTGCAGTTAAATCGTGGAGCGACTCTTTCCCTTCTTCAGGATAGGGAAGGAATCCTCTGGGTTGGGTTGTGGGGAGGCGGACTGAACGGTTTACGCCGGGAAAAGGGAGGGTATGCGCGCGTCGCAAGCTTTGAGATGAACCGCGAGCCCTCGATCTCGAGCGACGACGTGAACAGTCTTTTTGAAGACCATGCCGGCAATCTCTGGGTTGGGACGACACGCGGCGTCGCCCTGATCGACCGGAATCGCAGGCGCTCGGTACGATACAGGCATGATACGAGAGACTCATCCAGCCTGGCGGGAGACGAGGTGGGGCAATTCTACGAAGACCGGTCAGGCAATGTATGGATTTGCTCCAGCGGAGGGCTATCGCGGTATGTTCCGGGAAACTTGCCGCATTTTCAAAACTATCTTCGCCAGGCGTCCGGCAGCCTTCCTCCCGGCTACAATTCGGTCAACGGCATTTTCGAGGACCGCGATGCGCGGATGTGGGTGACGACCTCCGGAAGAGGGCTGAACAGGCTTGAGGCAGACGGCAACTTTACACGGTTCACCGAAAAAAACGACACCTCCGGACGGCTTGAAAACTCGGCCGGCGTGGCGGTGGAGGATAGTACGGGGATATTCTGGCTCAGTACGGGCGCCGGTCTTGTCTCATTCGACCGTCGATCGGGTACATTTCGGCGCTTTGTCATCCCTCAGCTCAACGACGCGTACATCATCGGAATATTTCCGGATCATCGCGGATTTCTGTGGCTCGCCACGAAGATCGGGCTGGTGCGGTACAGTCCCGCAACGGGCTCATTTGTCCTTCTGGATGAAAAACACGGGATGAGGTTCAAGGAACTCTTTTCCGATTTCTTCCGGAACAGTGAGGGGAGATTGTTTGTCGGCGGCATGGATGGGTTTGTGGAGTTTTCTCCGGAGAGCGCACTGAGCACGTCACCACCGCCGGAGATAGCGGTCACCGGGTTCTCCGTCTTCGATAAGGATTTTACCGCCGCGTTGTATAAGGCCAGTCCAATTCTGCTCTCCCATGACCAGAACTTTTTCTCCTTTACGTTCACGGCGCTTGACTACGCGCATTCTCTCCAAAACAGATTTGCCTTTAGAATGATCGGGGTAGATGACCGCTGGACCGACGCAGGGACGCGCAACTATGCCAGTTATACGAACCTCGACCCCGGCGAATATATCTTTCAGGTGAAAGGGTGCAACAGCCTGAATGTCTGGAACGAGGCCGGCACGTCGGTCGCAATTTCCATCGCGCCTCCTTTTTGGAGGGCCTGGTGGTTTGAGTTGATGTTCGGGGCGGCGATCATCGCTATCGGATATGCCGCCTACCGGTACAGGGTGCGAAAAATTCTTGAGGTGGAAAGGATCAGGCTGCGGATTGCGGACGATTTGCATGACGATGTGGGAAGCAATCTCAGCACGATCGCCATGGCCAGCAGGTCGATCCAGCGGGCTCCGGAATTGTCCCAGGCGACGCAAAGAAAGCTCCTGGAGATTTACGATACCGCGCTCGTCACCTCCGAGGGGATGAAGGACATCGTCTGGTTTATTAAACCGGAAAACGATACGCTCGACAGTCTCATGCTTCGGATGAAGGACGTGGCCTCGTCGCTGCTCGGCGACATCGAATATGACTTCCGGTGGCCGAAAAACGGGGTGTCGGTGCATGTCACCATCGAGTTCAAAAGAAATTTCTTCCTCGCATTCAAGGAGATTCTTCATAATATTGTAAAACATGCCTCGGCGCCCAGGGTGGAAATCTACGTTGAAGAACGGAACGGCCTGCTTGAAATGGTGGTTCGCGACTTCGGAAGGGGTTTTGCCGAAGATTCGGTGAGGAACGGAAACGGCCTGCGGAGCATGAGATCGCGCGCGTCCCACATTGGGGGCACATGTGCAATCACATCTGCCGCGGGGCAGGGGACAACCATAAAGTTCTCCGGGAGGCTTTGAAAGGATGTTTCCCGCAAATACGTGATGGCGCATGATGTCTCTACTGGTTACTATAAAATTATGAAACATGAAACTGTGACGACTCCCGGACGGGTGCTGGAAGTGTGGTTGGTGGAGGACAACCAGCGGTTCAGGGAAAATATTGAAGAGCTTGTCAACGAAACGCGGGGACTGCGATGCATCGTCGCGCACTCTTCATGCGAGGAGGCGCTAGAACGTCTCATGACTGACGCGGCCCCCGACATTATGCTGATGGATATCGGCCTGCCCGGGCTCGACGGCATCGAAGGGATCCGGCGCGTGAAATCCATTGCCCCATCGATACAGATTATCATGCTGACGGTCTTCGATGACAGCGACAAAATTCTCCAGGCAATCTGCGCCGGCGCCTCCGGGTATTTATTGAAAAGCGCTTCTCCGGACGACATCATCAGATCGTTGTCGGATATTCTTAACGGCGGAGCTCCCATGAACGCGCAGATTGCCCGCAAGGTCCTCAACATGTTCGCCGATATGGCAGCTATCCCAAAATCCGACTACCAGCTTACCAACGCTGAGCGGCAGATCCTGCAACTCCTCGTCGACGGGAACCCCAAGAAACAAATTGCCCATGAGCTCAATGTGAGTTTTCACACGGTCGACACCCATTTCCGCAATATCTATACAAAGCTGCAGGTCCACAGCAGGGGAGAGGCTGTCGCGAAGGCGTTGAAGGAGAAGTTAGTATAATGCGGCTTCCGGGCTCAACTCCCCGGGCCCGGCGTAGTATATTGTCATCCCACCAGTTTGAGCCCTCCAACTTGCACCTTGTCCCCTGAATACGTAATTTACCCCCATGAAGTACATCAAGTATGATGAAGACGGGAAGCAGGTCAGCTCGAAAGAGACCGAGATTACCGACAAGGATCTGCCGAAATCCAATATCGACATGCAGCTCAATCTCGTCGATAACGTAGCCCGCAAGCGCACGATCCGGGGAGCAGTAATTGGGGTTGTGGTTGGCATTCCGATTGGCGCATTTTTCGAGATCATCCGGTTTCTCGGCGGATATGAATGGGATAATTTCTTCTGGGGCACCGTTGTCTTTCTCACCGTTCTCATTCTTTCGACCGCGATAGGATATGTCTCCGGCTCGATGGCCGACCGCGATTAACATGAAATCGGCGTTCCTCTCAATTCTTCTTTTCGTTTTGGTCCTCATGGGTTGCACAAAGCAAATTCCGTTTGACGCCGCAGCTCACAAGAAAGAAATCGAGGAATGGCAGAAAACCCGTGATACCCGGCTGCGGGGCGATCAGGGCTGGCTGACGCTGTGCGGTCTCTTCTGGCTCAAAGAGGGGGAGAACAAGATGGGAACGGACACGACGGGTGTGGTGGTATTTCCAAAAGACAAGGCTCCCGCGTACGCGGGCTCGTTGTGGCTCGAGAATGGAAATGTCCGGCTCGAAGCCCCGAAAAATTCCGAAATCACGTTGAAAGATTCAACCGTTACATCAATGAAGATGGAGTCCGACAAGGATTCTGGAGTTGATCCTACGATTCTTTCGCTCCGAACTCTTACGTTTCAGATCATCTACCGGAACGGGCAGATCGGCGTGCGCGTCAAGGACCGCAAAAATCCTCTGCGCCTGAATTTTACCGGAATGGAATATTTTCCGATCGATCCGAAGTGGCGCTTCGACGCGAAGTTCGAACCCTACAATCCTCCGAAAATTCTTCCGATTGCGACAATGATTGGAACGACCGATAAGGATACCTGCCCGGGTGCGATTGTTTTCACGGTGGATGGTAAAGAGATGAGGCTTGAGCCTGTGATGGAGCAGGGAACGACCGATCAGTTCTTTATCATGTACAGCGATGAGACGAGCGGCAAGGAGACCTATGGAATGGGGCGCCAGCTGTATTCAAGCCTCCCGGACAGCAACAACCACCTCGTCATCGATTTCAACAAAGGATACAACTGGCCCTGCGTCTTCACCGAGTACGCAACATGCCCCATCCCCCCGAGACAAAATCATCTGCCTCTGCGCGTCGAAGCAGGGGAGAAGATGTTCCACGGACATGAATAATGTCCATGGCAGCACCGCCGCAAAACGAAGACCTCAATAAAGATTTAGGCTTTGGCTCCCGCGTAAGCCAGCAGAGCCGCCAGCGGTTTCTCAATCGCGACGGCACCTTCAACGTCGAACGGAAAGGGCTCGGCTTCCTTCGCTCCCACAACATCTACCACTGGTTCCTCACGATCTCCTGGGTAAAGTTTTTTCTCCTTATCGCGGCGGCATATTTCGTAATTAACATTGTTTTTGCGTTCGGATACATGCTCTGCGGGACCGACGCGCTTCACGGATTGGAGGGATATTCCGTCGACCGCGCGTTCCTCGAGGAGTTCTTCTTTAGCGTTCAAACCCTTGCGACCATCGGATACGGCAGGCTGAGCCCGAACAACATGGCGGCGAATGTGATTGTCACGTTCGAGGCGCTCGTGGGACTGCTGGGGTTCGCGCTCGCCACAGGCCTTCTGTTCGCCCGGTTTTCACGGCCGAACGCAAAAATTATCTTTAGTAATAACGCCATCATCGCCCCGTACCGCGATGCGAAGGCGCTGATGTTCCGCATCGCCAACCAGCGGAGCAACCAGCTGCTGGACGTCCAGGCGATCGTGACGCTCGGCCTTTTGGAGACCGTGAACGGCGTAACCTCCAGAAAATTTCACCAGCTTTCATTGGAACGGGAGAAGGTGGTCTTCTTTCCGTTGCACTGGGTTATCGTCCACCCGATCGATGAAACCAGCCCGCTCCATGGGTTCACGAAGGAGAGATTCACCGAGGCGGACGCGGAGATCTTTATCCTGCTGACCGGTACCGATGAAACATTTTCTCAGTCGGTACATGCCCGCTCATCGTATAAGCATGAAGAAGTCCGATGGGGCGTAAAGTTTACGGACATGTTCCTTCCGACCGACGACGGAATAATGAGCATCGATCTGCGGAAGATCCACGACGTCGAAAACGAATAGCCTCACACACGCCTCCCGATGTACCGCGGTTTTCTGATGAACGTTGTTCGAATGATTCTTCTCCGGCTTGTCCTGATTCTCGCCGCGGTGCAAATGGTATATTCCCAACAGCAGCATCCGAACAGCCCGGTTCTGAAAAGCTATGTCCCGTCTGACAAGCATTCGCTCGTCACCCCCAACGATCTTACGTATGAGCTTTGGCAGGAATTTCTTCTGGTAAAGAAGGCAAACGAGGGAGACCCTGTTGCCCAGCACGAGCTCGGCATCCGGTATATCTCGGGGAAAACCTTTGTCGCCGATACGCAAAAGGCGGCATACTGGATTGCCAGGGCCGCCGCGCAGGGGCTCCCCTCCGCACGGTATAACCTGGGGATCCTGCAACATAACGGTTGGGCGGTGCCCTGGAATCCTTTCGAAGCATTCCGGAATTTCGAGTTCGCGGCATCGCGCGGGATGCCGGAGGCGGAATACGCGCTTGGCATATTCTATCTCGATAACCTGGTAGTGCCCCGGGACGAGATGGAGGCGGTTTGTCTCGTGACCGCGGCCGCGGATTCCGAATATCTTCCCGCCCGGGAAACGTTGATGAAATTTCAGGAGCACGGGATCGGTAAACGAAAGGCGAAGGGAACCAGCGAAGGAAGACCGCCGCAGACTCCGGGCGGGCGCGTGATGTTTCTGGATTTCGACCGCGACACTTCCACGCATGTTCCGGATTCGACGCTTGTGGGTGAGCTTGTCCGCGACGGTTCGGGCAAGGTTCGGGCACTGAGCGATTCTACGGATACCGTCGTCGATACGCTTCCTCTTGTTCCGCTCATCCGGCAGGCAGCCGAAGCGGGAAGCCCCGAAGCGCTTACATTGTTGGGCCGATGGTATGAGAAGGGAACCTATGTCCACAAAGATGTCATAGCGGCTTCGATGTATTATCTTCGCGCGACGCGGTTCGATTCTCCCCGCGCGCCGTTGTTATTGTGGAATCTCACGCATGAACCGCGGTACTTTGATCTTCTCAAAGAACGGGTCGACCGGCATGACGCCGCCGCGGAGACCGTGTGGCCCGCTCTCATCGCGCTTCAATTCGATAACCAGATGACCGCTCAGCAGGCGATCGGGTTAATTGAATCAGCTGTGAGGAAAGAAAACGTGGCGGCGCTCATCGAGCTCGGGCTTTGGTATATCCAGGGGAACATGGTGTCCAGGGACCAGTCTCACGGACTGGAGCTGTGGGAACAAGCGAAAGCGCGCGGTTCACGCGAAGCTGAAATCAGGCTCGCTGTCACGGACCTCATGTCGTCCCAGGATTCGTCGAAGGCGGCCCGATTAGTCAACTTCCTCCTGGATGCCATGCGCGACGGTTCTGTCCTCGCCGAAGTGGGCCTCGGCTACTGTTACGAACACGGGTTTGGAGTGGAACAACATACCGGCGACGCGGCGAAGCTTTACCGGAAAAGCGCTGAACGCGGGAGCCTCTCCGGGTACGAATCTCTGAAAAGGCTCTATAATAGATTGCGGCCCCCTGAAAAAGAATTTCACATCGATGAATAGATTACTTGTCGCCATAGGTATCCTCGCATCGCTGTCACTCAGCTGCGTGACGTCGAGTCCGCTCGCCCAGGTCGTCTATCCTGACTCGCTTCGGGCTGTCAGAGGTGTAGGATCGTTTGACATTATCAGCGATACGCAATCCCCGCTCTGGTTTGAGAAACTGGCCCTGCGGGCAGATGATAACGAGCTGGCGACGCAAATCATGCTGGCGGAGATTGCGCGGGATACGAGCTGCGCGGCGCTGTTCCATCTCGGAGATATTACCGGCGCGTCCTCGGACGACGGCCAGTGGGAGACGTTCGACCGCGAGTCGGCTCGGCTGCGCGAAGCCGGCATTCCCATCTATCCCGCCCTCGGAAACCACGAATATCTGTTCACGGGGAAAGAAGGGGTGTGGAACGTGCGCCGGAGGTTTTCGTTTCTAAAGCGCGATTGGTACTGCACGCGGATCGGTTCTACCGCGATCGTTCTGCTGAATTCAAATATTGGACGTCTCTCACCCCGCGGGGATTCGGCCCAGGGTATGTGGTATGCGACGATGCTGGACAGCCTGGACGCCGATCCGGCTGTTTCCGCCGTCGTCGTCGGCTGTCATCATTCGCCCTACACGAACAGCACGATCGTCGATCCTTCACGTTACGTTCAGGATCGGTTTGTCCCTCCATTCATGAGATCGAAGAAAGCAATACTGTTCGTCACCGGCCATTCACACGCCTTTGAGCATTTCAAATATGACGGGAAAGACTTTCTCGTCATCGGCGGAGGCGGCGGATTGCTTCATCCGCTCCGACGGGGAAGCCGCGAGCGATGGCATGATGAGGTTGTGCACGCTGACAGGAGAAGTTTCTTTCATTACATGCACGTCGTCCCCAGGCCTGATCGATTGAACATTGAAATTATGGCCTTGCTGCCCGGGCAGAACCGCTGCAAGAAAATTTATGAGCTTGAGATTCCTTTCGCGCAATAGCCTGACGGCATTGGTCGCGGCGGGATTGATGATCTTGTCCGGCTGCGGACAAATCTTCGAATCGCCGAATCCCCCGTATGTTGTCGAGATGAGAGGCTTCACCTACACCTCATTTGCGGCAGATGGTTTTCAGCAGGGAGGAGACCGCAACTCGCTCGGGACGATGCGGGCGCAGGTCAATAACAATTGGGTAGCGCTCGCCGTGTTCGAATACCAGTCGTCGACTGTTTCCCCGGATATTGCTCCAAATACTTCAGGAACAAATCCCCTGAATGGAGCACCCTGGGCAACCACATCGACTCTCGACGATCTCCGGGAAGGAGTACGGGAGGCGCGAGCAAATGGAATGAAGATCATGCTAAAACCGCAAGTAGATCTCTACTCGGGAGATTGGCGGGCATCAGTCATCCCGGACGAACGGGGTTTGTGGTTCGCATCGTACACGGCAATGATAGAAAAGTACGCGACGCTCGCCCGCGAGCTGAATATTGAAATGATCTGCATCGGCACGGAGTACATCGGCGCGACGCAGCCGAAATACACAGCCCAATGGCGGGCAATGATTTCAAAAATACGAGCGCTGTATCCGGGGAAGCTCACGTACGCCGCCAACTGGAGCGGGAATAGCCAGATAGGGATCGTACTGCCGGAATTTCAGCAAGTTGATTTTTGGAGCGATCTGGATTACATCGGCGTCGATGCGTATTATCCGCTGACGGATTTTCCGAACGATACGATTCCCACCTTCGCGGCAGCAATGTACCGTGCGCTGAGCTCATCCGGGGCGATCGACGCAGTAGCGTCGCAAAAAGGAAAGCCGGTTCTTATCACGGAGATCGGGATCCAATCTGTCCGTGGGGCGCTTGCGGCGCCGTGGGATTACAGCCTCGGCGCGGGACCGACGGCAGTCGCCGACAGTTCCGTTCAAAAATTCTATTATCAGGTGTTTATCGATGCGTTCGGCAAACAGTATTGGTGCGCCGGAATGTTCTGGTGGCATTGGGAGAGTGTCGCGTCGACAAATGTCTCTACAAACTACACGCCCGAATCGAAACCCGCCGCGGAAACCCTTCGTCTCTGGTACAGCAGCAGCGGACTATGACAGAGATTCTTCGTCGAAATTTCGGCAGAATTTCGTATATTCTGTTGCTCAAAGGCTCATCTTTTCACATAACCAAGCACTCGTTTAATGGATAATAAGATCATTTTTTCAATGGTCGGCGTGGGCAAAGTCCACAAACCGAACAAACAGGTTCTCAAAGATATTTACCTTTCATTTTTCTACGGCGCGAAGATCGGCGTTCTCGGCCTGAACGGCGCCGGTAAGTCGTCGCTTCTCCGCATTATCGCCGGTGTCGATAAGGATTATATCGGGCAAATCACCGCGCAGAAGGGGATCACCTTCGGCTATCTTCCGCAGGAGCCGGATCTCGATCCAACGAAGACTGTCAAAGATATTGTGGAGGAAGGAGCGGCGGAAACCGTCGCCCTTTTGAAAGAATACGAGGCAGTGAGCGCGAAATTTTCCGAGCCCGATGCAGATTTTGATGCGCTGTTGGAGAAGCAGGCGAAGCTCCAGGAAAAGATCGATCACCTGAATGCGTGGGATCTCGACAGCAAGCTCGAACAGGCAATGGATGCCCTGCGCTGTCCCCCGGGCGATTCGCTGATCTCCGTTATCTCCGGAGGCGAGCGCCGCCGGGTGGCCATGTGCAGGCTGCTGCTGCAGGAGCCTGACGTCCTGCTCCTCGACGAACCCACGAACCATCTCGACGCGGAATCTGTGGAATGGCTTGAGCATCATCTCAGCCAGTACAAAGGAACGGTGATCGCCGTGACTCACGACCGGTACTTCCTTGACAACGTCGCGGGATGGATTCTGGAACTGGATCGCGGAGAGGGAATTCCCTTCCAGGGAAATTACAGCTCGTGGCTCGAGCAGAAGCAGGCCCGCCTGAAAACAGAAGAGAAACAGGAATCGAAGCGCCAGAAAGTTTTGGAGCGCGAGCTGGAATGGGTTCGAATGAATCCGAAAGGGAGGCACGCAAAGAGCAAAGCCCGTATCGCGGCCTACGAAAAAATGCTTGCCGATGAGAGCGAAAAACGAAACGAAGAATTGGAAATCTACATTCCTCCGGGCCCGCGGCTCGGGGATGTGGTTATTGACGCGAAGAATGTCGCGAAGTCCTACGGGGAAATCGTATTGTATGAAGATCTGACCTTCTCGCTGCCCGCCGGCGGTATCATCGGCATCATCGGCCCGAACGGAGCCGGTAAGACGACATTGTTCAAAATGATCACACAGCAGGACAAACCTGATTCAGGGACGATCCGAATCGGCGATACGGTGAAGTACGCGTATGTCGACCAGAACCGTCCGCTCGATCCGAACAAAACGATCTGGCAGGAAATCTCCGGGGGCGAAGAGCTTATTAAATTAGGCAACCGCGAAGTCAACTCGCGCGGTTACGTCGCGCGGTTCAACTTTAGCGGTCCGGACCAGCAGAAACCGGTCGGCGTGCTCTCCGGCGGAGAGCGGAACAGGGTCCATCTCGCGAAGGTGCTCAAAGAGGGAGCGAACGTTCTTCTTCTCGACGAACCCACGAACGACCTCGACGTCAACACCTTGCGCGCCCTGGAAGAAGCCCTTCAGAACTTCGCAGGCTGCGCCGTCATCATCTCCCACGACCGCTGGTTCCTCGACCGCGTGGCGACGCACATTCTGGCATTTGAAGGGGACAGCAAAGCGAGCTGGTTCGACGGCAACTATTCGGAGTATGAAGAACATCGCCGCAAGCTTCTCGGCATCGAAGCGGAACGGCCGCACCGCATAAAATATAAAAAGCTGGTGAGGGCGTGACCTGTACGAACTGCGGGAAGCCCCTTCGCGAAGGGGCTTCGGTAACGGAAAACGATTATCTGTTTTGCAATAACATTTGCCGTTACGAGTGGAAAAGCAAGGGGAAGCCGACTCCGTTTGACAAAGGTCAGGCGGCAGAGTCTGCCGGTCGGGTGGCCATTGATGAACTGAATTTCCCTGTTGAACCGCCGGGGTTTGAGAACCGTACTATGCGGGTGCGAATGAGTTACTGGAAGTGGCCAAAAATATTCCTTGATGGAGCGGAACTCATCCCGCAGAAATCCGGGCTCTTTCGGCGGAATCGTGAATATTCGGCAATGAGCAACTTCGGCAAGCAGGTGACGATCCGGTTGCGCCGGATACCGGTCGATATGATCCCGATCCTGGAAATTGACGGACAGAAATTTCCCATTGCCCGCCCGCTGAATGCATGGGAATATGTCTGGATAGGTCTTCCGCTGTTACTTCTGTTTATCGGAGGCGGAATCGGCGGGGTGATGGGAGCAATTGCCGCGTTTTCAAATTCCCTCCTGATCCGGCGCATACAACATTGGGCACCGCGATACATCTTGACCGGAGCGACGACGGCGATGGCCTTCGTCCTGTTTCTGAATTTTATTTCGGCAATGACTCCCGTGTACAACTATTTCGGACTGAGGCCCGCCCTCGCGTCAGTCGAGAATCAGCTTATTGCCGATGCTGCGGAAGCCAACAAACGGTGTCCGTATATGGTCGATAAGGATACGAGGGGGGACAGCGTCATCGGCAGTCCGGGAAGGATCGTCACGTATTACTATACGTTTGTCAACCATTCGAAAATAGAGTTCAACGCCGGGGAGTTGAGAAAGTATATCGCTCCGCGCCTCATCGAACACGTGAAGACAAGCAGCGAAACCCGGTCTATGAGAAATAACAAAGTTACACTTGTCTACCGGTATGCCGACAAGAACGGGGTCTTTTTGTTTGAAGTGAAGGTGGGCCCCGAACAATATCAGTCGTGATAACCATATGAATACAAAAATCTTGATGTCGTTAAGCGCCCTCGTCATGGGCGTCGCCGGGGTATCGCTCTCGTTCCTTCCGCAGGAGATTCTTACATATCTCGGAATTTCACCGGAAGGACTCGCACCGCTTTTTCTGCAGGTTGTCGGCGCGTTGTACGCAGGAATCGCGATGATGAACTGGATGACGCGGGAAGCGATTATCGGCGGAATCTACAACCGGCCGATCGCTATGGCGAACATGATGAATTACACGATCGGTGCGGCCGCTCTCCTCAAAGGGCTCCGCATGGTGCCCCTCTCGACACCCTTTATTTGCACATTCGGGGTGTACGCGCTCTTCTCCGTGTGGTTCGGTCTGGTAATGTTCCGCCATCCGGGCGAACCCAAAACCTCAGAGCCGACAAAGGCTCCGCGATGAGATATAGTTTTCTATTCCTGGCGCTGGTCGGGTCGGTCGCCTTCTCCCAGGATTCGACGCGCCTCTCCGGTCTTCCCAGAATTTACACAGTCCATATCGACGAGGTACAGCCGTCGTCCATGACGCGGTTTGAGCAGCTCAACAGCGCACAGGTCAACGCGCGGAACGCGATACTCGAAGAGCGCCAGCTTCCGTTAAGCCCCTCATACCAGATGAACAGCTCGGATGGGGTGTACTTTTCATTGCGCCCGAGAAAGGCATATGGCGATCTGGATAATCCGCCAACATATCCGGACGATGTCAAGAAACTCATGTCTGAAAAAGTAAATCCGTACAGCGACACGGTGCATACGCTCCTTCGCTATCATCACAACGAGCTCTGGCTCCTTGATCAATCCGGGTCATATCTTCCGTCGTCGTTTAACGCAGACCCAACCGTGACAAAATTCGTTCATCTCCGGAAGGAATCGGTGATTCCGCCGATGAATGCGGCCTATGATTCGGTTGTGACGCTCTACAGGAAAGCCCTCGACAAGATCAAGTTTCCTCTCGCGTGCATTGTATTCTTCAGCCAGTACGGCAACGGCGCGAACTATTACCTCTGGCATGCCCGAAACTTCGCAGAGTATCTCAAGGCTCCGACGCCGGAGCAAGTGCTGATCAGAGCATACGGCAGTGAGCAGGGCGTA
>DATJGD010000036.1:0-4772 GCA_035495255.1 Bacteroidota bacterium
CTCGCGTGCATTGTATTCTTCAGCCAGTACGGCAACGGCGCGAACTATTACCTCTGGCATGCCCGAAACTTCGCAGAGTATCTCAAGGCTCCGACGCCGGAGCAAGTGCTGATCAGAGCATACGGCAGTGAGCAGGGCGTACGACTGTATCAGCTCTGGCAGTCGTGCTTGGTCAATTACGAAGTTATGGAGATGACGACGCGGCCGGATATGGCGGGGCTGAAGCCAAATGAAAGGTGGTTTGGGTTATGATGATGAATGCTAAAAGCTTTACTACGTCCCTCCTGCTTATTATTCTGAGTGTCTGCACACGTGCGCAGGATTCAGTGAATGTCGGTGGTCACCCCGGCAAGCAGGAAACGATCGATACGTTGAAGACACCCTCTGAGCCTGCCAATCCGAAAATTCGAATCGTCGAACCAAAAGGAGGGGGATTGATGGCTGAAGATGCTGACTATGATTTCGAGGCTCTAAAAAGGAATCCGAAGCCGAAGACTGAGGAGCCTTTCACAGCTCTGCCGCAGCCCATTGTCAAGGTTGATCCCGAATATCCCGACTTGGTCAGGCGCGCAAAGATCAAAGGATCTGTTTCAATCAAGGCATGGGTTCAAACTGACGGGTTGGTAAAAAAGGCAGTAGTGGTGAAAACCGACGCTGATATAGTAGATGAGGCTGCCTTACGGGCCGTTATGAAATGGAGATTTAAGCCCGCCATGATCGGAGATAAACCAGCTTCCTGCTGGACGGATGTCATCTTCCAATTCTAGGTGAGATCCGATCATTACGCAGTAAAACTGATTTTATATTTGTACGTTTATTTTTTTCCATCTCAGGTACTCATAAACTCTTCTAGTTAATTGCTCTCCCTCGATCACATCTCAATGCGCTACGGCGGCAGGACGCTGTTCGACGACATCTCGGTCGTCATCGGACCGCATGACCGCATCGGCCTCGTTGGCTCGAACGGCACCGGGAAGTCCACACTGCTCAAGATCATCGCAGGGACCATCGGCGCGGAAGAAGGCTCCATCAATAAGGCGCATTATGTTACTGTCGGCTATCTGCCACAGGACGGAGTGATCGCGTCGGGGAAAACGCTGTACAACGAAGTCGAAACCGCCTTCGAGAATGTCGTCCAGATCCGGGAAGAGCTGGACGAGGCGCAGCAGCAGCTTGAGACTCTCGATCCTATGACCGATCAATACACCGAGGTGCTCGAAATTTTCGGGGAGCTGCAGCACAAGCTCGAAGACCTTGATGCATATCGGATGAAGGCGAAGATCGAGCGGGTCCTCATGGGACTTGGATTTTCCGTTCCCGATTTTGAACGACAGACGGAAGAGTTCAGCGGCGGCTGGCAGATGCGCATCGCGCTCGCGAAGCTGCTTCTGCAGGAACCATCCGCGCTTCTTCTTGACGAACCGACCAACCACCTCGACATCGAATCGCTCCAGTGGCTCGAGGAATACCTTCGCGGCTATAACGGCGCCATCATTCTTGTCTCTCACGATCGCGCGTTTCTCGACAGCCTGACGAGGAAGACGCTCGCCTTGAGCATGTCGAACCTTGAGACCTACTCCGGCAACTATTCTTTCTTCGTAAAGGAAAAAGCGATCCGCAAGGAACAGCAGGTTAATGCATTTAAAAACCAGCAAAAACAGCTCAAACATACCCAGGAGTTCATCGAACGGTTCCGCTACAAGGCGACCAAAGCGCGGCAGGTGCAGAGCCGGATCAAGGCGCTGGAGAAGATCGACCGCATCGAGATTGAAGACGAAGAGGAGGAGATTCACTTTCACTTCCCACAGCCGCAGCCCAGCGGGGTAAAGGTGATGGAGCTGAAGGGCATTTCCAAGAGTTATGGCAGCAATACCGTTTTCAAAGATCTCAGCTATATAATAGAGCGCGGAGACAGAATTGCCGTCGTGGGCGTGAACGGCGCTGGAAAATCGACGTTCTCAAGAATTCTTGCGGGCGCCGAACCGATCAGCGGCGGCGAGCGGATCATCGGGTACAATGTGATCCTCTCGTATTTTGGGCAACATCAGGCCGAAGAGCTTGATCTCAAAAAAGAGGCGCTGGAAATCCTGGATGACGTCGCGACGGGGGAGGTTCGAACAAAGCTCAGGACGATCCTCGGAGCGTTCCTCTTTCACGGGGATGACGTGTTCAAGAAAGTGGGCGTCCTCTCCGGCGGAGAAAAAAGCCGCCTCGCGCTGGCAAAGATGCTCCTCCTGCCGGCAAATTTCCTCATCATGGACGAACCGACGAACCATCTGGACATGCGCTCGAAGAATGTGCTTCAGGAGGCATTACAGAACTATGAAGGAACCTATGTCATCGTCTCCCACGACCGCTCGTTCCTTGACCCGCTTGTGAACAAAGTGCTCGAGGTCAGCCGGACAGGGATCAGGACATATCTTGGCAACGTGTCCGAATATCTCGAAAAGAAGAAATCCATGGGCGCGACACCGTCGAACGCGGCCCGCAAGCCGGACTCCAAATCACCGGCGCCCGCCCCAACGACGAACGCCGTTCAGCCGGGCGGATCCAATCAGCCGGAGATCAAGCGATCCCCCCAACCTCAGTCCGAATCCGCTGCTTCCGGTAAGGACCGAAAACGCCAGGAAGCCGAAGACCGTCAGGCATTGTATAAAAAGATCAAACCCTTCAAAGACAAGCTTGAAAACGTCGAACGCCAGATCGACCGGTTGGAAAAGAGGAAATTGGAGATTGAACATCTCATGGCTGACCCGGATTTCTATAGAAATGGGGATGAGGCAAAGAAGATCTCTCATGAATACGTGGAAGTCCAAACGAAACTTACCGACGCGTATTTTGAATGGAACACCGTTTCGGAAAAAATAAGCGGGATGGAAGCCAAATAAACGCGGCAAACCAGTAAACATCTTCGACCACTTTCATGAAGGAGACAAAAATGAAAATCGAGATACGGCATGTCACTCCGATGCGCCTTGCAAACGTTATGGCACTTATCTATGGATGCATGATGACCGTCTTTGCGGTGATTTTCTTACCATTCTTTCTTTTGATTATGCGTCTTTCGCCGAAAGCCGGCGCTGACGGAGGCGCCTCTTCGCTTGTCATGGTGTTCATGCTGTGTCTCTATCCGGTTATGGGTTTAATCATCGGCTGGCTCTCGGGCTTGCTTGGCGCTACTGTCTTCAATTTCATTGTTCGCTGGACGGGAGGCGTGCTCGTTGAGTGGGATGAGATCAACCAATGGGGAAACCGCGTGGTCAACACTCCTCTTCCGGTGTCTTCTTCACCGGGATTGTAACGAATGCACAGTCTGCCCCCGCAATTGCATGGATAAGCCAGGATTGCTTCTCCTTCACGGCGCTCTGGGGTCACGCGAACAGTTTCGTGAGCTTGAGAAATTGCTGCAGCCGCAGTTTTCGGTCCATTCCTTCGACTTTGAAGGGCACGGGTCAGCTCCTCCGCGCGACCGGCCGTTTCGCATCGAACACTTTGCGGAGAATATTGTCGAATATCTTGATCGTGGAGGGATCGAAGCGGCAGATATTTTTGGTTACAGCATGGGAGGCTATGCGGCCCTCTGCCTTGCACTGACAAATCCCGGACGCATCAATCGTATCGCGACATTCGGCACCAAATTTCGTTGGGATCCCGGCGTCGCCCAAAAAGAATCGTCGCATCTCGATCCGAAAACTATCTCTGAGAAGATCCCGCGGTACGCGGAGACGCTGAAACGCCGGCATAGCGCTTCGGGATGGGAGAATGTTCTGCGACTAACGGCCGATATGATGCTTGAACTCGGCCAAAGGCCGGTGCTCACCCCGGAACGTTATCGAATAGTTCAACAGCCGGTACGCATCGGACTTGGCGACAGAGATTCAATGGTCTCGGTGGAAGAAAGCGTGGAAGTTTATCGCGCTCTTCCGCGCGGCGAGATGGTGATGTTTCCAAACACTCCGCATCCCCTTGAAAAAGTCCCGCTTCAACCGCTCTCGCAATCTCTGATCGAGTTCTTTACCTAGGGGTTACGGTCCCTACCCCTGAAACCGCCTGTATTCTCCACAATTCCGTTGCTTCTTCCTCAAAATTTCTCTATTATAGAACTTCGCTTTATATAGAGCGCGCGCATTCTCATAACTTCACCATCCTCATTATAGAGATATGGCACATTCGATCGAGACGGTAACAACCACAACCGAAGACTTTAAGCCTTATATCTCTCCTGATCAATCCCCCGCAGAATCAACAATACGCGCTCTTGTTCTTGGATCAATCCTCGGCATCCTCTTCGGTGCGGCATCGGTATACCTCGGACTGCGCGTCGGACTGACAACTTCCGCGTCGATCCCGATCGCGGTCATGGCGATCACGATTTTGAAGAAACTCCGGGGCAACACGGCTCTCGAGAACAACATCGTCCAGACTGTCGGCTCGGCAGGCGAATCGATTGCCGCCGCGGTAGTCTTCACGATCCCCGCGCTTATCTTCCTGGGTTTTCCCCTCAAGACTTCGATCACACTGCTCATCGCTTTAACCGGCGGCGTCCTGGGTGTGCTCATGATGATTCCCCTTCGGCGGTATTTGATCGTAAAGGAACATGCCAACCTGCGGTTTCCGGAAGGGACGGCGTGCGCCGAGATTATCAAAGCAGGCGAAACCGGCGGCACATCGGCTGCGAAAATATTTAAGGGCATTGGGCTGGGAGCCGCATGGAAGGCGCTTCCCACACTTTTCGGGTTTTGGAAACCGTCTGTCGGCCAGGATCTGAAATT
>DATJGD010000037.1:0-23527 GCA_035495255.1 Bacteroidota bacterium
TCGTTCGCGAGCCTGGGGATCGATGAATCCCTGAAAATCCTCTCCGAGATACGCAAGGATCTCGGCATGCCGGTCCTCACCGATGTTCACAGCGAGCTGGAAGCCGCCCCCGTGGCGGAAGTGGTCGATGTTCTCCAGGTCCCGGCGTTTCTCTCCCGTCAAACAGAACTCCTTCACGCGGTCGGCCGCACCGGGAAAACCGTCAATGTCAAGAAGGGGCAGTTTCTGGCTCCCGAAGATATGAAGTATGCCGCGGAAAAAATCAAATCTACGGGCAATTCCAATATTCTCCTGACAGAACGCGGCACGACGTTCGGCTATCATAACCTTGTCGTCGACATGCGGGCGCTCGTCATCATGCGGGGACTGGGCTATCCGGTCATTCTGGATGCCACGCACTCGGTACAGCTTCCCGGCGGAGGAAAACATCAGTCTTCGGGCCAGCCCGAATTTATCTTTCCCATCGCGCGCGCGGGCGTAGCGGTCGGCATCGACGGACTTTTTGTGGAAACACATCCCGATCCTTCGCGCGCGCTGAGCGACGCTGCCAGCCAGCTGAAGCTCGATTATCTCGACGATCTCGTCCGGCAGGCCGTTTCCATCGATGAACTTGTCAAGAATAAACTTGCCGTCTAAATCTTTGTCATTAAAGAAGAAACTCACGGGGATCAGCATGATCATCCTCGATGTCGACGGCGTGTTAACCGACGGCAAAATTATTTTTGATTCCGACGGCAAGCAGTACAGAAATTTTGATGCGCACGACGGATTTGGAATCACACGGGCGAGCTCTCTGGGGATGAGATTTGCCGTCATCTCCGGGAAGTCATCGAAAGCGACAGAATATCGAATTAAGCGCCTGGGCATCAAAGAACTTTATCAGGATCGCATGGATAAAGTGGCCGTCTACAGGAAGCTGAAGACGAAATACCGGCTCAAGGACGACGAGGTATGCTACATGGGAGATGATGAGTTCGATTTGCCGCTGCTCAATCTTGTCGGCCTCAGCGCAGCGCCAGGCGACGCGGTTCCCCGCGTTCGCAAAGAAGTCGATTACGTGACAAAGAACAGCGGTGGAAGCGGCGCCGTTCGGGAACTGATCGATCTGATTCTGTCCGCGAAACGGCTTCTCTGATGACCCGCCTATGGAACGGCACTTATCACAGCGGGAACGCGAATGGATCGAATGGATTCTCCCGGATGACCGGCCAGCGTATCATGAATATCGTGAGATGATCAGTTCGATGGTAATCCTTGGCGAGGGAAGAAGAGGAGCCGGAGAATCGATTCTCGGGCATGCCGGCCGGGAGATCGATCTGACTGCTCCGCTCGCGCCCGTTTTTGCTTATGGGGCGTTAGAAACCGACGCCGGAACGATATCGGTCACGCTGCGGGAAATCTTCGACGACCAGATCTCCGTGGAAATCGTCAGCAACACATCCGACGTTATTCCTGAAACCTTGAACGAAGTCCGCAGATGGACCTATTCCAACTGGAGCCCCGGGGATCCCTGCCCGCAATGTTCTTCCCCTGCTCGTCAGGTGCCGATGCGCGCAACATCAGAAGCTAAAGAACAATTTGTCCTCGCCATCTGCCCGAACGATCATCGCATCTGGGTTTTCGCTGAACAGGGGAAAGTGAACCGCCTGATCCCGGTTACGAATTTTTACAACGAGCTCATGCTGCATAAGAATATCCGCGATCCGAAGATCGCCCTCGATTCGAAGCGGTTCTTTACGGAACTGCAAAATTATTCCGACGCCGATCTTACCTACGCGTTCCTGACCTACAACAAACTCAAGACGAAGGTCCGCCTCCCGGAATCGGTCACTCTCGACCGTCCCGAGCGCAGGAGTTTGCTGCAAAAATTCCGAGGATTATTCTCATGAACCCAAAAGCGGTTATCGAAAAGGGAAAGCAGGTCATTAGAATCGAAACGGAAGCCGTCGCGGCGCTGGAATCGCGCATCGGCGAAAACTTCGCCCGTGCCGTGGAGATGATGCTCCGGTGCAAAGGACGCGTGGCCGTGACAGGTATGGGGAAGTCGGGCATCATCGCGAGAAAGATTGTCGCGACGCTGAACTCTACCGGCACTCCTTCGCTCTTCCTTCATCCGACGGATGCCGTCCACGGTGATCTCGGCATGGTGCGGAAAGAAGACGTCGTTATCTGCATCTCAAAAAGCGGCAATACTGCGGAGCTTCATGATCTCATACCGGTCTTCAAGCGCATCGGGATGCAGATCATCGCGCTGGTCGGAAACGCTTCCTCCAAGCTGGCCGAAGGGGCCGATGTTGTCCTCGATGTCAGCGTAAAGGAAGAAGCATGCCCTCATGATCTTGCGCCAACGTCGTCGACGACAGCCACTCTTGCCTTCGGCGACGCGCTTGCAATAGCGCTTCTCGAACAGCGGAACTTCACGGCGGAAGATTTCGCGATGTATCACCCCGGCGGAAATCTGGGAAAGCGGCTTCTTTTGAAAGTCGAAGAGCTCATGGTCAGCGGAACCGCGGTTCCGAAAGTCGCAAAGAACCTGCCTGTCCGCGACGTTATCCTCGAAATGACCTCGAAGCGGCTTGGCGCGACATGCGTGATAGAAAACGACGGCAGGCTTGCCGGCATCGTGACCGACGGCGATCTTCGCAGGCTTCTGCAGAAAACGACGGATGTTACGAACGTAACAGCCGAAAAGATGATGAATCCTCATCCGAAAACGATCACCCCTGACGTGCTCGCGGCCATCGCGTTACAAGAAATGGAAGCCCACAATATTACGCAACTCGTGGTCATCGACGGGGAAAGAAAGCCGGTCGGGGTGATCCACCTTCACGAACTCGTCAAAGCAGGACTTGGCGAAGATCGCCAGTAATTGATGCAGCGTCTTTTTCCCTTTCTACTGGTCCTCGTGGTTATACTGACCGCTTGTGAAGAGCGGATCAAGCCTTCGGTCGCGACCGGACTCGGCCGCGATCTTCCTTCTCAGGAAAGCTGGAACGCGAAGATTACGTTCACCGATTCAGGGAAGGTGACCGGGATCTTACGGGCGGGTCACATCGCATCGTACACCGAGAAAAAATATACGCTCCTCGATTCTAACATCATTGTCGATTTTTACGACGATCACCAGCAGCATACCTCAACTCTTACGGCTAAGCGCGGCAAAGTAATCGATGTCACCAATGATTTCGAAGCTCATGACCACGTTGTCGTGGTTTCAGACAGCGGCACCACGCTGAAGACGGACGAACTCTACTGGACAAATGCCACACGGAAGGTCCACACGCCTGCGTACGTCGAGATTACCTCTCCGAAAGAACAGCTTCAGGGACACGGCTTTGAATCCGACCAGGACCTGAAGCATTACACGATTTTCAAAGTGACCGGAAAGGCAAAGACCAATGAATAGCCTGTTCCGCCGGTCGGCGTTCTGCGTGATTGTCAGCTGGTTCGCGATATGCGGAAACGCGTACGGCCAGAAAGAAAAAATTGTCGTCCTCGAACATGCCGACAGCCTTGTCGGGCAGGTCATCGACGGGGAACAGGCGCAGCAGCTCATCGGACATGTAAAATTCCGGCAGGATAATATCGTCGTTAACTGTCGGAAAGCCGTCCGCTTTCTCTCGAGCAACAGGTACACATTCGAAGGCGAAGCCGAAATGTGGGACGGGAAGATGCGGATGGTCGCACAGCGCGGGGTCTATTACGGCGATCTGAAAATGGCCGAGGGATTTGACCGCGTGATGCTTGAGGAGAGTACGACGACGGTAAATGCCAGGTACGGCAAGTACTTTGCCGAGGAAAAGAAAGCGTTCTTTATCAACAATGTGACCGTCGAAGATAAGGAGTCGAGGCTCACATGTGACACGCTGACGTATTTCAGGAACGACGAGCATTCCATTGCGACCGGTACCGTGAAAATCGTCAACGTGCGGAACGGATTGACGATTTTCGGCAATCATTTTGAAAACTACAAGCAGCAGCAATTCAGCAGGATGACGGAGCGTCCGCTTGTTCTCCAGATCGACACCAGCGGCGGCAGGCATGATACCCTGTTTGTCCGCAGCAAGATCATGGAGGCGTACCAGGATTCGACCGAGCGGCTGATTGCGATCGACAGCGTGGACATTTTGCGGGGAGAGCTGGCAGCGGAAGCCGGGCTCAGCGTGTTCTACACAGCTCTTGACAGCATGGTTCTCCGGCGATCCCCCGTAATCTGGTATTCAGCAGGGCCGGGCGACGATCATCAGGTGTCGGGAGACTCTATATTTATCAAGCTTCTGAAAAAGAAAATGAAGACCGCGTATGTCCGCGGGAATGCCTTCGCGATCTCACGAGCGGATTCCATACACCGCGAACGGTTCAATCAGATGACCGGTGAGGAGATCATCATGGAGTTTGCCGAAAACAAGTTGCAGCGAATTGATGTTGATATAACTGCGACGTCGCTGTATTATCTGTTCGACGAAGGAAAGGGAAACGGCCTCAACAAGAGCACAGGCGATCACGTCGCCATACTCTTTACCGACGGTAGAATCGACGCCATCAAAGTGATCGGTGGTACTGAAGGGCAATATTTTCCTGAGAGGCTGGTGAAGAACCATGAAGGGGATTATAATCTGAGCGGGTTTCGTTGGAAAGAGAAGAGGGGAAAATAGAGTTTCGCCGGAGGTTGAAATTCAGTAAATTAAAAGAATCATGAAGGATACAATAATATTCCGCACGGTCTTCGCATGTCGTTAGAAAGCGGCAAAGTCTTGCGTTCAGAAGGCCTGGTCAAGCAGTACAAGAAACGCACCGTTGTCAACAACGTCAGCGTCGAGGTACGGCAGGGAGAAGTCGTCGGGCTGCTTGGCCCGAACGGGGCCGGGAAAACGACGACGTTCTATATGATCGTCGGGATGGTAAAGCCGAATGCCGGCAAAGTCTATCTAGACGATAAGGAGATCTCCCGCGAGGCGATGTACAAACGGGCGCGCATGGGGATCGGCTATCTCTCGCAGGAAGCGTCGGTGTTCCGGAAAATGACGGTCGAAGGGAACATCCTGGCGGTCCTTGAGCTCATGGACCTTCCGCGCAACGAACGCAAGGAGCGATGTGACCGATTGATGGAGGATTTCGGGATCGCGCATGTCGCGAAAAGCAAAGGGTATGTGCTTTCCGGGGGAGAAAGGCGCCGCACAGAAATAGCACGCGCGTTAGCGACCGAACCGAAGTTTATACTGCTCGACGAACCGTTCGCCGGCATCGATCCCATCGCCGTGGAGGATATCATGAAGATTGTTCATGATCTCAAGAACCGGAACATTGGCGTTCTCGTGACCGATCATAACGTCCACGAAACGCTCTCCATTACCGACCGTTCGTACCTTCTCTTCGAAGGAAAAATCCTGAAGTCAGGCACGACCGAATATCTTGCGAATGATCCGGAGGCGAGGAAGCTGTATCTGGGAGAGAAGTTTAAGCTGGACAGGTACGAATAAAGGCGGTTACTCCTTCAGGCTCTCCTCGAACACCCGTTTCATCACTTCAAAGAGATATCCGCCGTCTTTGGAAGGTACCTTCAACGGCGGCAAACAAAAATTCCCTACAACATTAGCTATCAAATTGTCGGTGTAGAGATTGTAGACGCTCACCTCGTTCTCACTTGCAACAACCAGGTATTTTTCCCCGTGGTATGGCCTATCCGGCACGAGTTCAGAGAACTTTTTGCTCCGGTGACGAGCCATGTCGTTCGTTGAATTTAATGCGACCGCGTTATTGATCCAAAAAACATACGATGAATCTGCTTCGTAGATGGTTGTTCCTCTAAAAAGCGGGACACCCCTGGAAGCGCTGTCGGAACGGACGAGGATGTCGCTGTAAGTTCGAAACTGTGACAGAAATGCCTGCCACTTCTTCGCGGGGGGGAGATCAGAAGAATCAACAGTCAATGTATCAATCGAGTAGGATGGCCGGCTGTAGCTTCGATACAGTTGGAGGTACCTGTCGATGCCAAGCTCTTCGAGGAGGAAACGGTTGAATAATCCGCTGACCGGATAACTTATGGTTGGATCTGTACGGAGAAAAGCAGCACGCGAATAAAGCTCGCCGAGATCAAGCAGACCGGACGATATGAGATAGTGCCCGGCATCGAGAATGGCCTTCGGCTCCTTGCCGCCCCGGCCGCCAAACCCAACGGCGAATCCCTCCTGGAAGAGTGGATGGGTGTACAGCGGAAGGCTTTTGAGCTTGTAATTAACCAGAAGGTGTAAAAGCTCATGATAATGGCAATTGAACGTCGTGACGACGTAATCATAGGCAAGAATATATATGCCGAGAGTTTTGACGCCTGTGACTTCTTCAATCTCGTGCTCGTCCCTGCAAAGGATATAATCAATCTTATGTTCTTCAATTCTCCTGAGATCTTCAGCTGTGAACTTCAGAAGTACCGCCATCGAATCGAAGAAGCGCTCAAGCCGTTCCGCCGAATAGTTATTGAACGATGCCGTGTCAGACACCCGGAAGGTGAAATGTTTGCTCTTCCACGAATGCCACGCTCGCGTGAAATACGAATACGGCGAGATCGCCTTTGTTCCTTTGAAATAGAATGAGTACGAATTCTGAGAGGACGAAAGACGGATGCGGGAATAGTCCCCTCCGAGCGTATCGATAGTTATTCCGGAGGCTGTGCGAGAGGCAATTCCCGATCTCGTAGCTGCATCGAGATTGATCCCGATGAGGAATTTATTTTGAACGCCCTCGTAGGTGATCCCGAGCCGTTCGGAGGCGCGGATCTCGCTCTCAAGCATGAATCGGCGCGCTGTCGAATCATCGGCGGCGACGGCAGTGATAAATCGACGGGCTTCGTCGGGAGAAATACGCTGCCCCTGAGCCTGAGCCTGGCGGAACAGCACAAGCAGGAGGATTGTAAGAAGAGCTTGCTTCACGCAGGATACAGCGCTACACTGACAACGATCTTAAGAAGTGGTTGCAACTCTAGTTCGCGGCGGCCCGCAGGACAAATTTAGGAATGGTCGCCCGGAAGTACTCTCCGTTGACCCGCTGGATGAGGTAGGTTCCTTCCATCGTTCCTTCGAACGTATCAAGGACACAAAAGCTGTTGTACTCGTGAACTTCGCCGGGATTAATGAGGGGTTGTTTGCCGACGACGCCTTCGCCTTCGACCTCTTCGACTCTACCGCCTCCGTGATTGATCAACCAATGCCGCCGCAGGAGCTGCACAGCGTCCTTGCCATGGTTCTCAACGCGGATGTAGTATGCGAAGACAAACTTTCGCTCCATAAAATCGGATTGGTCTTCGAGATAGACAGGCTTCACCTTGATGGTGATCTCCTCCGTGGTTGCGATATAGCCTGACATGGTGTGTGCTGTTACCTCGATTGATGTTCTGCTGCCAGTATCATACAAATAATTTGGCAATAAAGCTCATTTCTTCTCCGCAGGTTTGATGTATCCCTTGTCCTGCAGCCGCTGCATAACTCGTTGCCCCACATCCTTGCCCCACTCCTGGCCTACGCGCATCATATCCTGGGTAATGTCGGGCATTGCCTGTACCAGCTTCGCTCCGGATGGCGTCTTATAAAACGCCATGATATCCTTCATTTCCTTCACGGTGAAATGCTTCGTGTAGACAGGGATCGCAGCCGCCACAAGGTCGTCCGGTTTGATTTCTTTGTTCAGCTCGGTCCAGAACTCATTTGGAACGTTCGGCAATCGCTCCTTGAGTGTGCTTGTCAATTGCTCAAGCACCCGTGCGCCAAGCTTTCCTCCGCCGGACATTTCAAGAAGCTCGCGTGCGGTTTTCTTCAATGCGGTGCTATCCGCAGTTTGCGCGTGAAGCACGGTGATCACGAGGAGCATCGCGCCGACAATTAACATTCGAGTGTAGTTCATCATGGTACCTGTAGGGTGAGAAAACTTCCGGGACTTATTTCCAGCCCATCCGCTCTTTCAATCCCGTAATCTGTGCCACGTGATGCCGGCCGTGCCACGAATAGAGCTGTACAAGAAAATCGAGGTTCATGACCCCCTGATCGGGATGCCGAAATGTTCTGGCAAAGTCTGCGGCGGAAAGAGACCGCAAAAACATCGACCACCGTGCGTGCAAAGAATCCAGGAGCGCGAGGGATGTTTCGACGTCGGCGTGGCGCGCGTCCGGTAATTCCGCCCAGAGGTTTTCATGATACGTCTTGATGGGCGGCGAGTCTTCGGTCATCGTCAGCTTGAACCGGATGTAGGCGTTGAGATGGCTGTCCGGTAAATGGTGAACGACCTGCCGGACGGTCCAACCGCCGTCCCGGTACGGCGTGTTCAATTGCTGTTCTGAAAGTCCGCGTATTGCCTCGCGCAGCCTGGCCGGCGCTTCGGAGATGTTCGCGATGCACTGGCTTCGTTCCTGATCTGTGATGGTTTGTTGCCGTTGAAACTTGCCGATGGGATATCGTGGGTCTGTCATAAGGTATGCTCCTCTTCTAAATTACCTATTCAGTGAGTCAAGGTCAAATTCCGACCGGATGAACTCTTTTGCTCCCTTGCGGCCGGTGATGCTGACCCAGAGGGGGCCGTGTTCCTGACCGACTTCTACTGTGAATTTCATAAAGGGGCAGCATAATCTCTCTTTTTCAACGAATTGCGCCACAGTCGAGATCATGGCTGAATCAACGTCAAATCGCAGGGCAAATCCGTCGCGAAGCTCCTTGACCTCCTTCACCATTCCGAACATTTTTCTTCCAACCTCAGCATGATGTTCCCGCTCTTCGGGCGTCATGACCGACATGTCGCAGGCGAAGGGAGTGACGTTCTTATGTTGTGCTTTCAATTCGTTTGAACCGGGCATTCCGATGAACAATACAATAAGAAGAACATACGGATTACGCAGGGCTTGGTACAGCGTCGACATTGATACTCCTTTGCGCGGCATAGTTCGACATCATATGTATAACTTCTTTTCGATTCTGGACTCTGCCCATCTTGAGGCGCGCTGTGTCGCCGCTTGTCAGCGTGAAATCTATCGCGGCATCCATTGCGTGAATGGAGGCGATCTCATCCCATCGAAGCTTCAGCCTTCTGAACGGGCCAGTGCGAGAACTAAATCCGGCATCGTCAAATACGATCTTGCGGCGCTTCGGCATTTTCGAATGCAGAAGGCCCTTTGCGAAGGTCCAGAGCGAGATCAAAAAATAACCGTAGGCAGGTTGGAAACCTTTCCAGGATTTATACTTATTCAACGCCTCGACGAACAGGACGACACCGACAATGATGTCGATCCACCGAATGACCTGGTCTTCTTCAACTGTGGTTTTGCGCCATTCAAAGATGATCAAAAGAACCGCTGCGCCCCCTACAATAATACTCAGCCACGGGAAGTGCACGTGCTGGTCCGGAGTCGAAAGGCCATCGATGCCCGCGAGGAGCAGGAGGAAGCCGGCGAGAAAATCGCTCAAGAGCTGGGACCTGTGAAACCGAAGGGTCGGAGTATAGTAGATTGTCGTTGGCTCCATGGCGAGGGAAATGTAGGGAGAAATGGAGAGAGTATCAAAATTGAATACGTTTCTTCATCGGCACGAACTCGATTTCGACTCCTCCGCTTAACGTATACTTCACCGGCTCCATCTTCTCAAATCCACATGCAGTGTAAAGCTTCTCGCCCGGGAGCGTCGACATTAGTTCCAGGGATGTAAAACCGTGCGCCGCGGCTTCAGCCTCACACGCGCTTAAAATAGTCCGTGCTATGCCTTGCCGGGCCCACGCAGGATGAATAAAGAACGCCCTGATTTTTGCCGCTTCGTGCGTGGGATCCAGCAGCGCCGAATCTCGGGTGGTGTGGCTGTCGCCGCCGAAGAGCGTTTTACGTTTGCTCCATCCGCCGCAGCCGACGAGCCGGGAGCCGGCTTCAGCGACGAAGTACGTCTGGTCCGATATGAGCACGGTGTCAACCCCGAAGGCGCCCAGAAGCGCTGCTTCAACCTGGCCGGACGTGTATTCCGGGCTGAGGCCGCGTGCCGACAAGCCAATGAGCTTTTCGATCGGTCCGCAGTCATCCATCGTGGCCTTGCGGATTATGTAATTCATCCGGCAAGAGTCTTTTCGATGCGGCGGTCGGGAATGAGCCACATAATGGAGACGCACTGGTACAGCCCGAACGCGACCCACGGATTCCAAAACGCTACCAGAATCGCGACGGCATAGATGACGACTGAAAGTATTCCTTTCGCGTCGCGTCCGACAGCCGCCGCAAGCGCGGAATCCTTGCCATGCGAGGAAATGAGCGCGTGCGTCAGGATGTAATAGGCGATCCCGGCAAAAAGAAGAACCGTTCCATACACCGCAACCGGTACCGAGGCAAACTGATTTTCTCCGATCCATGCCGTGACGAACGGAATCAGCGACAACCAGAAGAGAAGATGAAGATTCGCCCAGAGGATCTTTCCGTTGACGTGCTTTACCGCGTGAAGCAGATGGTGATGATTGTTCCAATAGATGCCGACAAAAAGAAAGCTGAACGCATAACTCAGCAGGACAGGCATCACGGGAACGAGCGAGGCCAGAGTGACTTCATGGGGGACTTTTAATTCCAACACCATGATCGTAATGATGATCGCGATGACGCCGTCGCTGAAGGCTTCCATCCGTCCTTTCGACATCAATAGTTCCTTCCAACGCGCATAGGCTCAGTTCTTATGTTCGTGCTGCAGTTGTGTTCTGATGTCTGTAAGTATGTCAAAATAATGCCATGCGGCAGGCGCATTCGGCTCCTCGTGATGGTCTGGTCTCAGAATAAGATTGCCTGTCGATAGCAGGACCTTCCTGACCTCGGGATTCTGCCGCACCTTCTCCCATGTTGCCTCAACGATTAGCCGGTAGTGCTCTCCGGCCTCGGCAGGCCGGTACTCGATGCGCTTTCCCTCGAACGTCACCCAGGTAATCCCCATGGTCTTCATGTTCTCCTCGGCGAGAGACCCGGCTTTTTTTGCATCGAAAGCTACCATCTGCGAAACCTGGTCACGGGTGTACTGCCATTTCAGTCCGGGGTAGAGAGCACGCGGGTCGTCCTCACCTTCAGGATACAGCATCATCTGCCAGAATCCCTCGAGGCTTGCGTAGCGTTTTCCATGGTACGTAAACGGCGTCGCGGCAAAATTGGAAAGCAATCCGAGTTCGTGCCGTTTGGAAAGTATGACCTCGCCCGGGCCTGCCTCCTGCGGGAGGATTTCCCATGACGGGGCACCTTCTTTTGATACCGGGGCCCACCAGTGCTCCGGGTACCCTTGGGCATTCAGGGTTGTATTCATCCCGGGCGGCCTGTGGCTGCAATTGTTGAAGAGAATGGCGGCAATGAAAATAAAAAGATATGTGAACGTTCGTGGCATCCAGGGATGGGAAAATGTACCAAGAAAGGGAGAAACTGGCAAATGAGAGAGGAGAAGCTTGCAGAATTTTACCGACACCGAAAGGAACGCTTGCGATGTTTAGCCGTGCTCGTGCGGAAACCGACGCAGAACGGTTAGAACGTTACAGAAATGCTAGGCGAGCTCGAGAATCCCAAGTTCCAGATCCAGCAGTTTTCGCTTCCGCCACAGGCCTCCTCCGTATCCTCCGAGGTCTCCGCTCTTGTTGACGACGCGGTGACACGGAATGACGATCGCGATGCGGTTCTGTCCGTTCGCGGTCCCCACCGCCCTGCACGCATCAGGCGAACCTATGCGCTTTGCAATGGCCTCGTACGATGTTGTGCTGCCGTAGGGAATCTTCAGCAACTGATCCCACACTTTTTTCTGAAACGGCGTAGAAGGATAGACCAGGCTTACGGTAAACTCCTTCAGCTCTCCCTCAAAATAACTCTTGAGCTCGGACTCGAGAAGCGTGAGGTGTTTGTTCTTGCCGGGGATGACCGCTTTCTTAAAAAGCTGCCGGAGGGCCGTGAACTGCCGTTCGAGCATGCGCCGCTCGCTGAACTCAAGCAGGCAAACTCCCTCCGAGGTTGCGGCGGCAATGAGCGGTCCGATCGGGCTCTCAATCCAGGTCGTAACGATGCAATCGGAAGATCTACTTCGGCCCGGCGCCTTCCCGAACGTTTTGGAAAAAGCTTCTCTAAACCCACTATGTGAGTTATAACCATTTCCCAGTGCAACGTCATCGAGGTCGGCGCCAAGCCGAATTTGTTCGAAAGATTTTCCCAGTCGCCGTCCGCGGCAGTATGCCTGGAATGTCATCCCGTAATTTTTGAGAAAAAATCTGCGGGCCCGGGCCGGCTCAACGCCGACCGAGCGGAGGTACGCGTCCGGGTATCTTTCCGTAGGTTTGTCATCGATCGCCGACAGGAGATGCGCGACCCAATCCGGAGGCTTGCCGTTGCTTTCCATCGGTTTGCAGCGCTTGCATGGCCGGTAACCCGCAAAGATCGCTTCCCGCGTCGTAATGTAAAATTCGATATTCTTGCGCAACGCCTTCCGGGAAGGGCACGACGGCTTGCAGAAGATCCCGGTGGTGCGGACGCCAAGGTAAAATACCCCGTCGTACGAAGGGTCGTTAATCTTCCAGGCTTTTTCCATCTCCTGGAGTGAAGGTGCCGTATGCGTAATCATGAATGTTGTAAGGAGGATTCAGATATACTATATATACGTCTTTGCTCGTCGAAGTTCCACCGAAAAATGGACATCCATATCTTGGTGGCGGCCGGCGTTACATGAACGAGAACTTCTTTTCCTGTTCCGAGAACGACATTTCCGTTTGGGCTCTGCCGGCCGGGCCCCCGTCAAAAGATAGTTTCAACTTGACGCCGGACAGCGGCTGATCGCCGGGTGCAGTCAGCCGTATCCACCCTGAGGATTTCTTCGGAATAAGTTTTTCGGGTTGAATTTCTGCCTGTACTAAATCAGATTCAATGTGAACATTGCTGATAGTGTCTCCATCATTCACGAAGTAACAGGTAAGCGCATCATCGGACCGGAGCACTCTCAGCACGCGGAAAACGGGAACAGGCTCAGCCTGCAGAACCGGGAGGGCAGGCAGAGCAGGTGAAGGGGCCGCTGGTTCGGGATGCTGCGATTCGCCCCCTCCGCTCCATGCGCGGTGCATGGAATCTATCGATGACTCCCAGGCATTCTTCTTTACCTCTTTTGTGTCCCAGCTCGTCTCCGGCGTTGAGGTCAGCATGATCAGTTCTTCCTTGGTTTTGCGGTCGAGCTTTTTTGCCGACATCTCGTGCAATTCCTGCCAATCGTACTCCTGAGGCTCGGGATCAAATTCTTTGCCGCTGATGATCTCTAAGAGCGTGGGTTCGAACGTTTCCACAACTTTGAAGGCGAGCAGCGCGATGCCGGTCAGAATGCCCGCCACAAACCCTCCCAGGTGAGCCCAGTACGCGGTTCTTCCGCCTCCGATGAGAAGTCCAAAAATGTCGAAGACGAACCAGAGAGCGATCATCCAGAAGCTTTTTGTTTTGAATGTTCCCGCTTTGCCCATGAAGAAGAAATAGAACGCGTAGAAACAGTTTAACTCGTTTACCGGGTATAACACGAGCGTCATCCCGACAATGCCGTTGATCGCGCCGCTTGCACCGATGGCTGGCGCCCCGCTGAACAGGAGATGGCTGGCGGAAGCAAAAATTCCGAGGAAGAGATAGATAAGACAATACCAGATATTCCCGACAGAAGAACATATGGCGTTACCGAACACCCAGAGAAATATCATGTTTCCGACAATGTGAAAAATATCGGCATGGAGGAACATGTTGCCAATCATCTGCCAGAGGTTCCAATCGCGCAAGACCATCCCCTTCACAAGCTCTTTTGAGTAGACGCCGAATTCGGTGAAGATGTAGCTGACGGTAGTAAGGCCGATGAGAGCCGCGTTTGATATCGGGACTCTGGAATATGAGGTCTCCAGCCGATACGGAATGAGTATCATAGGTCAACACTGTTGAAAAATGGCATATTCCTTCAAACTGTAAGAGGTGCAGCCGGGGTTATGCGGAAATGTAGAAAGAACGGGGGAAATTACAAAAAAGGAGAGTCTTACTCGTAGCGCAACGATTCCACGGGGTCCACGCTTGCAGCCCGACGTGCGGGGAAGAAGCCTGCGAGAAAACCGATTGCACCTAGGATTGCGGTGGTCAGGAGCATAATGGCGGGAGAGAGGACGGGCCGTCCGAGAAACTGCATCGGCCCGTCATCTGCGGGGAACATGCGAACAAGCGAGATGATACCGTACGATATCGACATTCCCACGGCGCCCCCGATGAACGCGAGGAAGAGGGCTTCAAATATGAACTGCGCAAGAATATAACTGCGCCGCGCGCCGATCGCCATTCTGATTCCGATCTCCCGTGTCCGTTCCTTGACGACGACGTACATGACGTTCGCGACCCCGACACCCGCAATAATAAGCGTAAGCAGTCCCACCGAACCGAGAAAGATTGAAATGCCGAGCGTGATCTTGCGGTTGATCTTTTCGTCTTCGATGAAGTCCCATATGCCGAGCGTGCGCTCATCGTCCGGGTCAAAGCGGTATTTTCGTCCGAGGACGCGGTACAGATCAGATTTTATACTCGCCTGCTTTGACGGATCGGTCGGGTGAATGACGATCGAGTTGACATACCTGTCGCCATACATGGTGCGGAATGAGGTATAGGGGATAATCGCCCGACGCGTGTCGGGTCCGTTATTCATCGAGGTCTGCATTTTCTTCTGCATAATGCCTACGAGGGTGAACGGCAGCCCGTCGACCATGACGGTCTTTCCGATGGGATCCTCGTCGCCGAAGAGATCCTTGGCGATCTCCACACCCAGGAAAATGACGCGCCGTTGCTCGATAATGTCTGCATCATCCAGGAACCGTCCGCCTCCCGCGGGATACATCCGGCGCATTTCTTCGAAGCCGGGATTTACCCCTTCGCACTCCGTCGTGGCAGAATTCTTCTTATAGGTAAGAGTAATCTGATTCCGGTACTGCGGGCTAATCATGTCGATGCCGTTGACTGTGCGCTTCACGAGATCGACATCTTCTTCCGTCATCCGGACGCGTCTTCCTTTTTGAAGCCCCTCAAAGAGTTTTGTCGTTTCGCCGCCGTAGACGATCATAATACGGTTGCCGGCATTCATCTCCCCGAGAAGAATGCGATTCCCCAGGCCTTCACCGAACGCAAGGAGAAGAATAACTGAAAGCGTGCCCCACGTAATGGCGATGAGCGTGAGGATCGCCCGCACGCGATGCATCTTCAGGTCGTGGAAAAATTCTTTGATGAGTTCAAGCCACATTGCTTACCTCAGGCAGTCCACGACGTTCAGGCTGGCCGCCTTCCGGGCGGGCATGAGCCCGGCAGCAAGTCCGATGGCTGAAAGAACTGCGACGGTCGCGACGACGACCTCCCAGGACATCTTCGGCGTTCCGACAAATTCTTTAATGGGGATGAATTGCAAGAGCTGAATGATGGCATAGGCTATCATGAAGCCGATCAGGGATCCAAATCCTATGATGAACGCGGTCTCCGTGAAGAACTGGACCATAATCGCCGACCGCTTTGCCCCCACGGCGCGCTTAATGCCGATCTCGCGCACACGCTCCTGGACGACGATGAACATGATGTTCGCTACCCCGATGCCCGCGACACCGAGCGTGAAGCTGCCGATGAGCCCGAGAAAAATGTTAAACGCGAGGAAAAAGTAGAAGAGAAATTTGTCGAATTCCGTCGTATCCCAGATCCAGACGGCGTCCTTGTCTTTAGGATCGAATTTATACTTCGCGCCGAGCACTTCCCGCACCTGTTCGGAGATGGATTCGGACTCGCGAGGATCCTTGGGCGTATAGAGGATATTGTTGAGGTGAACGTCGCCATAGATTGATGCAAACGTCGTCGCGGGGATGAAGATCCTGTTGGCGTCGCGTGTGTTGTACGAGGAATTTTGCGTTTTCTTCTCCATGACGCCGATGACCGTGAACGGAATTCCTCCGACGTTGATAAGTTTGCCTACTGCATCGGACTCGGCGAAGAGAATCTCTTTCACCTTGTCGCCAATGACAGCGACGCGACGCCGGTTGTCCATGTCGGGATCATTGAGAAAGCGGCCGTTGGGATTGGGAATGACGTTGCGAAGTTCTCCGTAGATCGGATAGCATCCCGTAATAAGGGGGTTCGTCGCGTTGATGCCGACGCGCACCACGACTTCCCGTTTACTGTACTCCGGGGTCACTGTTTTGAGACCGGGTATTTGCGAGGAGAGGAGCCGGATATCGTCTTCGATGAAATTAATCGGCCGGCCGGTGCCGAATCCCTGAAACGGCTTTGTGGTCTTTCCCGGGAACATGATGGCAATACTCTCTCCGATACCGTGCATGTTCGCCGCAACCTGTTTCTTGAATCCCATCCCGAAGGCGATGAGGACGATGATCGCCACGGTTCCCCAGATGATGCCGAATGTCGTGAGGAATGCCCGGAGCTTCTGCGCTTTGAGGTCGCGGGTGAATTCAGAGAGAGTTGTTCCGAGATGGGTCACGCGAGATCCAATTATTCGATCTTCTTCACCGGTTTTTCTACCAACGAATCTCCTTCTGTGAGATTCGATTTCACCTCGACGTTGATTGCATCGCTCAAACCCGTTTTGATGTAGCGGTCCTCTTCCTTATTCGCTGCCAGCGATATCTTCACGAATGCGGAATCGTTGCGGAAGGTCACGACGCGCTCTGGGATGGTGAGCACGTTGTCCTTCTTCTGGATGATGATATTGGCGTTCGCAGAATACCCGGCACGCAGGGTGGAATTATTTCCCTTGGGAATGAGAATCTCGATCGGGAAGACCGTCGCGTTCTCTTTCTTTTCCGCTTTCAGAGAAATCTTTGTCAGCACACCTCTGACAGTATCGTTCGGCAATGCGCCGACTTTCAGGATCGTCTCCATTCCTTCTTTCAGCTTGCCGACATCGATTTCATCGACGGTGCCCTTGAAGATGAGCCGCTCCATGTTCGCCATCTTCATCAACACTGTCCCTTCCTGAAAAGAGGTCAGAGGGGTGACAGGGTCTCCCACTTCCACTGTCTTACTCAGCACGTACCCGTCGATAGGCGCCTTCACGATCGATTCGATTTCTGTGTCGTCGATCTTTACCTTGCCGCTTTCAAGGAGCGCCAGATGCTCCTTCGCGATCTTTACCTTCAGCTCTGCGTCCTGATAGCGCTTTTGAAAATCCTCGAAATCTTTCGTTGAGATAAGACCTTTTTTGACAAGCGATTCCTGCCGGATTTTGTCTTTCGATTGATTGTCAAGGTCGTTCTGGGCGAGCTGAACTTGTCGCTTGGCGTCGGCGAGCTCGAGCGGCGTGGGATCCGGTTTTACCTCAAGCAGCGGTTGTCCGGCTTTGACGTACGTTCCGGCGTCGGCATAAATCTTTTTGACCACACCAGTAACCTTCGATTTTATGGAAATTTCATTCTCAGGTTCGATGGTGCCGACGGCGAGCGCCTTGTCGACAATGTTTCCTTTCTGAACCTTCACTTTCGGCAACGCGCCTTCATTGGTGTTTTTCGAGCCTCCGAAGAGCAAGACTCCGCCGACGATGATCACGACGGCTGCAGACGATGAGAGCAAAATTTTGGTTTTCATGGTCATACTTTCAGAAGTAAGAATGGAGAAATGCGTACCGACTGTTCATGGTACGGCACGCAGAAATAAAGGTTACAGATGGATGGAATCGGTCTATCTGTTAGACCGGGGAAGGGGGGAAAGGGTTACGATGAAGCCGAAAGTACCTAGTTATACCATCGTGGACTCCTATAGACGTGCAGTGTATCATAGGTTATCCTGCGAAAATTTGCGCCATTTATCTCTATAGCGAAAATTTCGCCCATATTTTTGCCTCTTCGCACGCCCGCATAAATAATTTCTCGTGAATTTGGCGACCAAGTGATCGGACCATCCCAGATGGTATAGCCGTCATCGATTGGATGGATGCCCCCGTCTCTTAATGACAATAAATGTATTGTGCCTGCCCCGCTAAATGAGCCGGTGTTAAATCCCAGATACTCCCCATCGGGAGAAATGCGAGGCGTATAACAGTTGTCCAGGAATAACGTAGCCTCCGAACTATCTTTACTGACTTTGAAAAACTTTCCCTCTTGCGCAAAGATCACATGCTTTGAATCGTGCGTCCAGGCGGTTTCATACGCACGATAGAGCCACGGAGTCACTGCACGTGGCCCTGTGCCATCAGGGCGAATAGTTTTAACTCTGGTGAGTCCGTATGACGTCGTCGGTAACCCAACTGTGTCCCTTTCTATGTAAGCAATACTTTGCCCGTCGGGTGACCAGGAAAGCCCTCCATCAACCAATTCTCCAGCAACGCTGATTTGCACTGAGTTGAGGCCATTGCAATCCATCACGTTTAAATCCTGCCGGGGCCAACGAACGCCATTTTCTTCATGAACATAGGCAATTTTCCATTTTCCCGGCGACCAGCAAAATCCAAGAACATAGCCCGCTTCGGTCAGTCCGCGCATTCCGGAACCATCCTTGTACATCATGAAGAGTTTGTTCGTTCCCTGATTTGATTCCCTATCGGACGAGAACAGAATGCTGTCTTTGTAAGAAGTATTGAAGGAAGGATATTCAGTGATTGGCGTGGGCTCTTGACAAGAATAGAAGACGAGAGCTTGAGCAATCAAGCATCCCAGCATTCCTTTATCCAAAAGCATTGTGTTCATGACTCAAATCCTCCTCACTCAAATTGCTCACAAATGATAAAACTGCCACGCTTCCTAGAACTTCCTGATATATTTCGGTGGTGTGAAAGTCTAAGCTTCAATAATGGCATCGGCCTCGATTTCGACGAGCATATCGGGGTGGATCAGGCGTGATACCTCGACCATCGTCGTGGCGGGGAGTATTTTGCCAAAATACTCGGCGTGACCGCGGCCCACTTCTTCCCAACGCGCGATATTCGTGACAAAAATCCTGGTTCGGACGACATCGTTCAGGCCGGCTCCCGCTTTCTCCAATGCGCTCCGGATATTCTTAATCGCTTGCACAGTTTGAGCATACGGATCGTTTTTGCCGACGATGTTCCCTTCGGCATCCGTCGCGGTCGTGCCGGTCACGAACACCTGATTGTCGACGCGCACGGCGCGTGAATAACCGACGATCGGCTCCCATTTTGTGCCTGAGGATATATTTGTTCTTTTCATGTGAATGGTCAATTGTTGAGATTTACGGTGGTAAACGACGGAATAATTGCGGGAACGCTTGATTTATACTTTTCGAATTCAATTCCGAATGTTGCCTGCAGAAGCTTCTCCTCTATCCGGACGCGAATCATCGTGCCGATCCAGAATACTACAGTCCCCAGCAGAAGCGTGTACCAATGGCTCCATGCGAGTCCGGTGGCGATGAGCATTCCGAACATTCCGCTGTAAATTGGATTGCGTACGCGCGCGTAGGGTCCGGATGTGATGAGCTGATGTCCCTCGACGATCCGTGCCGCGACAGCCCACTGCTTACCGAGCGTGTTCACGGCTGATACCGTCATCCAGGCGGAGGCGGCGGCAATCGCAATCGCGAACGCAGCCAGAATCAGATTAACAATCTCTCCTGCTTCCGGAAGCAACGTTGCGCTGGTTCGCCTGAATGTCCAGACGAAAAAATATCCGACTGCCTCCAGCGCAATACCCGCCATTGCCATGGAATCGCGCTTTTGCTCAATAGTCTTCGGCGGCCGCTTTCGAAAAACAAAGGCAGCGGCAAATCCGAGCCAGCAGAGGATTACTGTGCCCCGGACTACCTGGTACAGCATATCGACGGATGGCATGAACTATTGTCTCTGAAGTTTTCGTTCAAGATTCTTTTTCGCCTGGGGCCACTCGGAGTCGATGATGCTGAAATAGACCGAATGCCGCAGGCGTCCTCCCGGCGCAATCATGTGATTTCTCAAAATTCCCTCTTCTTTCGCTCCGATGCGTAAAAGGGCATTTCTCGATTGACTATTGATAGAATCTGTTTTGAATTCTACACGAATGCAGCCCAGTGTTTCAAAGGCGTACGTGAGAAGAAGGTATTTTGTTTCCGTGTTGACGGCGGTGCGCTGCCATTTGCGCGCGATCCACGTCCATCCGATCTCGACTCGTTTATTTATAACATCGATATTGCCGTAGCGCGTCGACCCGATTGCCTTCCCCGACTGTTTTTCAATAATAGCGAATGGAAGCGAGCGGGCTTCGCGCTGCTCACTCAGCGCTGTGAGAATATATTGCTTCATCTCGTCGGAAGTACGGATCAGCGTCATGGTAATCTTCCAGAGCTCCTGGTCGAGTCCAACTTCACAGAGGGCCGCATGGTGTTCGAGCCCAAGAGGCTCGAGCCTGACGTGATTTCCTTCAAGGGTGACGGGCCGGATCTTCATGGCTTTTTCCAATAAAGATAAAGGGGTACTCCGATCAGTATTATTCCGGCGCCGATGAGACTATCTATAGGATTCTCTATTATAGAACTGACAACAAGGTAAAGCGAGAATGCTATAAACAATGCGGGGGTCAATGGATAACCCCAAGTCTTATAAGACCCTGTCGCCGCAGAAGGTCGCCGGCGCATGATAAACACCGCTCCCGCAGACATCGCATAAAATAGGAATGACCCGAAGACAACGTAGGTAAACAACTGGTCGTATGTCCCGCTGAGAATAAATACGCACGCGAGCACCGCCTGGACAATGAGTGAAGGAATCGGTGTTTCATACTTTGGATGTACGTTTGCAAGCCAGGAAAAGAAGAGGCCCTCTTTAGCCATTGCGTAGTAGATCCGGGGTGACGCGAAGATGAACCCGTTATTGGTCCCGAACGTCGATATGACGACAGCAAGAGAGACAAACACCGCCCCTCCGGTTCCAAGGATCTTCACGGCAGCGTCGGAAAGGACCAGTTGAGAATGCGCAGCCTCCTGCATCGGGAGAACGTACATGACGGCGCTGCTGACAAGAAGATACACGAGGATGACGATAGCCGTCCCGATTGCCAATGCGCGCGGCAGGTTTCTCTGGGGATTAATAACTTCCCCGGCGACGTACGTAATCTCGATCCACCCGTCGTATGACCAGAGGACCGCGATCATCGCCAGCACAATCGGCCCGGCAAGCGGGATCGAGGGGAGAACGGGAGAAAAATTTGAAACCGATCCGCCGCTCAGGACAAAGCTCATGCCTACCAGCAAGAGAAGCGCCCCCATCTTTGTGAATGTGAACGCGTTTTGGACGCGCGCTCCGATCTTCACGCCGAAGCAGTTGATTACGGTGAGAAAGACGATAGACGATATTGCCACGACCTTGATGCCCATAGGGCCCATCGGAAAAAAATACCCCATATAAGTCGCAAACGTCGCAGCGACTGCGGCGATCGAAGCAGTATTGATGACGGCGAAGGCTGCCCATCCGTAGAGAAATCCCCACAACGGGCTGTACGCCTCTTTGAGGTAGACGTACATTCCTCCGGCACGGGGCATTTGGACGCCAAGTTCGGCAACCGAGAGTGCGCCGAATAAACTCACAATCCCGCCAACGATCCAAACAAGAAAGACGGGGAATGATGACTGAAGGTAAAGAGCGATCGTTGCAGGCACGAGAAAAATGCCGGAACCGATCATGCTTCCCACGTTGATCATCGTCGCGTCAAGAAGGGAGAGCTTGCGGGGGAGTTCGTGTGGTGTAGTGGTCTCCATTATTAAGAGGTGCGGCGGGGGATGGCCGCCAAGGCACTAAGCCTTTCTTGTCCGTCTTGAATTGAGATTTCTCTTGTACGCTTTCTTCAGGAGGCTTTGAAAATGGTACACTCCCTCTTCCATCTCCGGCGAAAATCGCCCCTTGTCATAGGCGATTGATTCGAGGCCGCGCTGAACAAGCTCGCAGATCTCGATGTCTTCCTGCTGCACCTTGTCGCTGTAGTCAAGATCGTCCTGGATCCTTTTCAGCGCGGAAGCGGAAGTCGCGTCGTCATAATAGTAATCAAAAATGACCCGGCATTTATTCTGCGCGAGCGGAAGCACGAGATTCGTCTGCAGCCGCCCAGGCAGGATGTTCATCATGAAATTCGGAAACACAAAATAATAGTACGCTTCTCCGTCACCCGCGGTATACACATTGTCCTTGCCGGTGAACGGGCTGTACTGAAGCGAATACGACTCGTATGTCTCCGTGACATACTTTTGATAGTCGAGCAGGTTGCAAAGCTCGGGATGGACGAACGGAAGATGGTAACCTTCGAGGTAGTTGTCGACGTAGGCTTTCCAGTTGCAGTTCACGTCATACGCGACGCGCCGGAAGAAATTCTTCCCGGCCAGCGAATGCGGTTTGATCCGTTCCGGAATTCCCTGCATGACGGAGGTGAGCGCATCCGGTTTCCTCGATAGATTGGCAAAGATCAATCCTTCCCAAAGTTCGATCCGGATCGGCAGCAGCCCGAAATCCTTCTTATCGAAGAGTTCGGTCCTGTCGAACTTTGGAGTTCCCCGCAGGCTTCCGTCCAGAAGATAGGTCCATCCGTGATACTTGCACTGAAGGATACTGCAGCTTCCCTGCTCTTCGATGGCTAGCGGCCCGCCCCGGTGGCGGCAGACATTGAAGAATCCGCGAAGCACGCCATCCTTTCCACGGATAAGGAGGACGGGATTTGACGCGACGGTTCCCAGGATGTAGTCACCAGGTTTCGCAACTTGCGAAACGTGGCCGACGTACTGCCATGTCTTCGAAAATACATACTCGGTGTCGGTAAGATGGAAGCCCGGGTTGCTGTACCACGAGGAGGGGAGAGTCTCCGCGCGCGTTAACGGAACGATCGAAAGATCGCGAAGGCTAATGTGGTCTGCGTTTTTCTTTTTCAATGGGAATGATCGTCCGGAGTGCGCAACACTACTTCAATTCCTCGATCCCCTTACGGGCCAGCTCGTCCGCGCGTTCGTTCAGTTCCACCCCCTGGTGCCCGGCTACTTTCTCAAACGAAATGTCGTATGTTGCGATCAATTCAATGAGCCGTTCCCAGAGGTCGCGGTTCTCGACCGGTTTCTTCTTCACATTCTTCCATCCGTTCATTTGCCACTTCTTGTACCATTGCTGGTTCATACAATTGACGAGGTACGCGCTATCGGAATAGATGACAATCGGGATTGAGGCTGTTTTCATTTGCTCGAGCGCTTTGATGCAGGAGGTGATCTCCATGCGCTGGTTGGTCGTGTTGTGCTCGCCGCCGTAAATTTCTTTCGTCGTGCCGTTATACTGAAGCACTGCGCCCCATCCTCCGGAGTTGGACTTAAACTGATTGCCCGAGCACGCGCCGTCGCTGTAGATGACGATATGTTTTTTCCCCGCAGATGCACTCATGTAGATGAAAGTAGGTAAAAGCGCCGAGAGATTCAAACCCTCGATTTGCCTCATTAAAAAACCACACGAAGCGGGGTGTTTGCCTCACGTATCCTTCCACTCCAAAATCGATAAATTTTTCACACCTTCCGGTATCACCAATACATCCGGAAGGATATTTCAATGGGACTTACTATGCGTGA
>DATJGD010000038.1:0-19797 GCA_035495255.1 Bacteroidota bacterium
CTGTACACCGCGTTCGCTTTGGAGGTGTTATAAAACTCGATGTTCGCGGTTGCTTTGATTTCGTCTGTGATGTCAGGACTGGCCTTCCCCATCGCCGGAAGGTAGAAATAGTTGATGATCGGAATTTCCAGGTAAAAATGATCCGTCCCGGCCCAGGAGGCGCCAAGGCCGGTTTTATCGGCCCAGGTATTGTTCAGCGAATCGATCAAGATATAGGGAGTATTAACCAGGGGGTTATTACTATCATAGAGCAGAAGCCGGTACCGTGACGGGCCAGAATTATCTTTCGAGAGCTTATATGGCGCCATCGTATGAGCGCCGCCGGGGGGAGTGCTGTTGTAAATCGTAATCGTTTGAATGTTCGTGGCGTCGGTGATGAACATCGTCCGGATTTCCTGCAGGGTCGTGCGAACATCTTTATGTTGTCCGGTAGCATCGTTCAGATACGATTGCGTCCCGAACTGGTACGTATAGTAGCTGTTGATGGCCTGGCGGATCGAGTCGGAAAGCGGGACGGTCGCAAGATTTGTGAAATCGTGAATTCCCGGATGACGGTACAGCAAGAGGGGTTTAAAATTGAAGCCCAGGAAACTCGAAGCCGCGAATCCGAAACAGGACCCATTGTGGGGAAACGCATGAATCTTCCATTTATCTAAAGCCCGCTGGCGGTAGATCCCAAAGAATGTTGACCAGTAACAACTATCGGTCGAAAAGACCCTGGTCCACAGCGGCCAGTCGACGAAGACAGAATCCGAAACTCCCTGGATGAACGGTGGATATGCCGAGTTGGTATTTGGATCGTTGGCCGTCTTGTACTGAAATTGCGACCACCAGAATCGGGGCCATAATGTCCCGTTCTGGTATTGCCATCCGTGGATCGACGGACTAAAGGCTTCGTACTTTCCGCTCGTTGTAAACCGTGTTAACTGATACCCCTTGATCCTGAACCGGCGGCTCGTGGTATCTACGGACGGGTCCGATGCGAGGGTGAGCTTGATGAAACAATCGACCGAAAGAGTGCTCTCCGGAATACTCCAGGAATAGTATCCGCTATCGGCGGGTATGTTGCTGCCGATGACCGTATATGTCCCACCGCTATCCTTGCTTAGGGATATATTCAAGAGGTCACCCTTGGCTCCGTGACTCCAGCGCACCGTATCCCGTTGCCCGCTGATCCACCGTTGGTTCTGAATGGGCCGGGTAATTGCAAAATCTTCTATACTGAACGCATCGCTTGTATCGGTGTACCAGGGATCGGCGAGGGCTGTAACCGCGATGCGCGCCGAAGTCGTTCTCTTGTGGGGTACCTTCCAGGCGTAGTAATTACTATCCGAAACGACATTATCGGCTATCGTCGTGTAACTTGCTCCCCCATCTCTGCTAAAGGATATTGTTACTCCGCCGGACGGAGCGTCCTTCCAACGAATGGTATCGGCATCTCCCGCGAACCATTTTGCTCCCGCCGCTGGATTTGTAATCGTAAGCGGCTTCGGGGTCAGGAGAAATGCGAAATGCTCTATTCCTGCGTATTGACCGACACCTACAATCTGGCCATGGTTGTTGACGGCATATGCCGTCCGGAGGTACCAACCAGAGTTGGAGTCAATCTGAGTATTGAGGTCAGTCATCACGCCATTTTTCCAGCTAAAGGCGACATCCCTGCCCGCTTGATTGAACGTCCAGCCTACGACCTCGCCTGAGTCGCTGATTCCGTGTGCCTGCGTGTGACCGGTGCCGAGAGATCCGATGTCCGTGAGTACGCCATTTTTCCAGAGGAAGGCATGCCATGTATAGGTCTGTTGTATGTCGGGATAGTAGTAACCGGTCGCTTCACCCTTATCATTGATTTCTTCCGGATAAACGAGCGGGCCCATATCAGTCGATCCGCCGTTTTCGTAAAAGAACCCGTGGACATATTTGCTCTGGACGCTATCCACGATGTCCAAGCGATCGTAGTTTCCGATCATCTGCCCCGCGTTGTTTATTCCGAGCGCTCCCGAAAAGCCTTCGCCTCCGAGTTTTCCCATATCTGTAAAGACGCCATTTTCCCAACGGAAGGTATGGATCTCCTTCGATGTCGTGTCCTGGAACGAACCGACGACCACCCCGGAATCGTTGATCGCCGCCGCGATAGAATTTTTCCCGCCGCTCTGATCGATGTCGAGATTAATACCTGTGCCCCACACATGGGCGTGACGCACCGTGAAACCCAGGTCGTACGTATATCCGACATAGCTTCCTTTCTCATTGATTCTGAATGCCATGGAGTACACCGCTCCGCTCAAATCACTCATCGCGCCATTCTTCCAGCGGAACGCGTGCCAAAGCAGGTTGCCCGGGGTATAAGAGTATCCGACGACTTCCGTTTTCTCATTGAGTCCATACGGCGTGGGGTCCTGTCCTCCAAGCGAACCGAGGAGGATCACGTCATACTTTTGCGCCCGAAGAGGTAGTACCAATGCGAACATCATCGCGACAATGCACAATACGCGATGGGAGCGGGACCTGGAAATGGAGGGCTTTGGGATACCTGAAATATTGGAGGATGAAAGCATGAACTTCCCTATAAATGATTACGTTATTTGCGAAAAGGAAGCCCGACTTTCAATCACTAATCTTAGTGATTTTGTCGAAAAAATGAAGAAAAATGGGGAAATTGCTAGACTATCCTGTGCTTGAGGGCCTTGGCGACCGCCTCTGATTTCGAGTGGACCTGAAGCTTTTCGTAGATATTCTTGATGTGGCTGTTCACCGTATCAAAGCTGATGAAGAGGTCCTTGCTGATCTTCTTATAGCTTGACCCGGAGACCAGCTGCTGGAGGATTTCAGATTCCCTGGGGGTAAGATGTACTTCGGGAAGCGTCGGAGGAGCGACGGTGGTAAACAGATTGAGGACTTTTTTAGCGACGCTGGCTGTCATCGGAGCGCCGCCATTATGTACTTCTGTAACGGCTTCGAGAATTTTCTGCGGCGGCGTTCTTTTTAATAAATATCCGGAAGCGCCGGCGCATAAGGACTGGAAAATTCTGTCGTTTTCTTCAAATACTGTAAGCATGAGAATGTTCAGATGAGGGAAGATTGATTTGAGCCTCCTCACGCCCTCGATGCCCGACATTCCTCCCAGGTTGATGTCCATGAGGAGGACATCGGGAGGCGGATCGGAGATATGCTCGATCGCCGATTCGACCGAATCAAAGACCTGATTGCACGTAAAACCGTCCGCCGTATCGATCAACGACGCCACATTTTCGCGGATCGATGCATCATCTTCAACGATTCCAACAGAAATACTCATATCGGTAGATACGAAGTCCATCCGAGAGAATCCATCACTTATATTGGTGATTTTATTGGAAAGCGGATCTCGATGTTCGTTCCCTGGCCCGGCGCAGAAACGATAGTGACATTTCCGCGCAGGTGGCCGGCGCGGCGGCTCATGTTACCCAATCCATTTCCCTGCTTATGGGATGCTGGATCGAAGCCCGTTCCGTTGTCAGTAATCGACAGCAGCAAATCGGAAGCTCTCCTCCCGGCCGTGTTCCATGCGATGCGGACGTCAACATGATTTGCGCCGGCATGCTTGAGCACGTTGCCGATGGCTTCCTTAAAAATCAAAAAGAGATTCCGGCGCACGTCCATCGGCAGCTTCATCTTCTTCAGCTCTTCGGGAATCTCAACATGCAGATCGATGCCGTTTTCCTCGAGCATTTCCACGGCGTAATCCTCCATGCGCAGGATCGTCTGTTCGAGGGCGTCGTTCTCCGGCTTGATCGACCATACGATATCGTTCATGGAATCAAGCAAGGAGCGGGATGTTTCCGCAATCTTCTCGAGGCGTTTTGCCGCCGCGGGAGAAGCGTCGCTCACCTCTCTTCTGGCGAGATCGCTCGACAGGGCAATTGACGTGAGAGACGCGCCGATATCGTCGTGAAGATCTGTCGCGATAAACGAGCGCGTTCGCTCAATTTCCAGGAGCCTGCGTAACCTGTACCGGTACACCGCGTAGAGTGATGTGCCAAGAAGCAGGACGATACCCCCCCGAAACCACCACGTCTGCCAAAACGCCGGCGCGATGATAAGCCGGATGGAGGCAGTCTGCGAACTCCACACTCCGTCGCTGTTCGTGCCCTTCACCGTAAACAAGTATTCGTCCGGATCGAGATGGGTGTACGAAGCGTAGCGCCTGTTTCCCGCCTGGATCCAGTCTTTGTCATAGCCTTCCAGTCTGTACGCGTATTGATTGCGTTTCGGCGCGCTATAATCGAGCGACGCGTACTCGAACGAAAACATATCCTCGCTGTGCGGAAGCCTGATCTCATCGATCAGCGACACATCGCGATCGAATGTTTGCGGCCTGTCGAACACGCGAAACTCTGTAACAACCACTGGCACACTGTACGATTCTTCCCTGATGCTGTCGGGAGTAAACGCGTTGAATCCGTTGGGCCCCCCGAAATAGAACTTTCCGTCACTACCCCTGAGGCACGAGCCCGTGTAAAAGAAATTTGCCTGGAGGCCGTCGCTCACCGAATAGTTGCGGAACTTCTGTCCGGCGATGGAAAATTTCGACAGGCCGTTCTCCGTGCTGATCCAGAGATTTCCGTGTTCGTCATTGAGAATGCCTTTGACGTAGTTGCTCGGCAACCCGTCCTGGTCGAGGAATTGCTTCACCTCTCCCGTCTGCGGATTGTAGCGGCTCATTCCCAGGCCCCAGGTGCCGATCCAGAGATTTCCCGCGTCATCTTCAGCCGCCGATCGCGCGCTGAGCAACTCGTTCTTCGATATGCCATTGAACTCGTCCTTCGCACGGTCAAACTCAAACAACGAGCTGTTTCCTCCCCATCCACCCGCCCAGAGATTTCCCCGGCGGTCCTCGAAGAACATCCACGCTCCGGTGATCGCAGGTGCGCCCGGATCGTTGCGTTCCCGGGTGAAGTAGGTAAACGATGTTGTCGAAGGCTGGTAACGAACAATGCCAAAGTCCTGAACTCCCATCCAGAGATAGCCGCGGCGGTCATGATACAAATGTTGAATCTGGAGATAATCGAACTGAATCGGAGGGGGAGCAATCGTAGTAAATTTCCCCTGGCGGGTGTTGAGCTGCGAAACTTTGTTGCCGACCGAGACCCACAAATTGCCGGCAGTGTCGCCGGTCAGAGAAGTAATATCTCCTGTCATGAAGTTGAGCTTATTCCCCAGTGCATTTGAGAACTGGCGATATGCCGCGGAACTGAAATGTACTTCTGTAAGCCCGCCATTGGCGGTGGCGATCCAGAAGATTCCTCTTGGCTGCTCAAAGATTCCGATGACATCGTTCGCCCCTTGAGCAAACGGAGTGGTTTCGGTATGATGATAATGCCCGAAACGGTCCTTCTTGAGATCGGCTTTGCTCAGTCCCCCTCTCCACGTTCCCACCCAGAGTACGTTCGAGGGGTCGAGCATAACCTGGTACACGCGATTGCTTTCAAGGGACATGGGATCATCGGTTGCGTGAGCGTACCGGTTCGTCGTTTGGGTTTTTGGATCGAAACAATACAGCCCGTTGAACCCGCCCATCCACAATCGGTCCTTGCGGTCCCAGCACAGTCCGCCGACGAGCTGGTCTCCTTTATGCGAGCTCCCGCCCATGGTGAAATTGAGCGGGACGAAACGTGAGGTCAGATTCATTCTATCGAACCGGTACAGCCCGTCGTTCGTGGCGATCCAGAAATCGCCCCGCGTATCCCTCGCGGAAGACCAGTTAACGACATCGGAATGTTCGTGCGGTGTTTTGTACAGCTCAAAGCGGTTCGCGCCTTCATTAAAAAGAGCAACAGCATGCTCGGCGGTCACCCAGAGTGAGTCGTCGCTGCCGATCTTCAGCTCCTTGAGAATTTCACCGGGAGATGAATTTGGGAACAGATCGAATATTTCGACGGCGTCGTTGTCCGGATCGTAGCGGAGGATTTTTTTCGATTCGCTGATCATCCAGCAGCGCCCCTTGCGGTCCGTCAGCGGTTTGCTGGCCCCCCTTGCAGCGTAGAATCGAAGCCTTCCTCCGGGGGGCCTGAAGAGATTCTTTGCTCTGTCATAGATACACAATCCCCGGGAGTGTGTCACGAGCAGGTCCTCGTCTCCGAAATCACAGATGCCGGTAATATTATTCCCGGGAAGCGACGTGCTGTCGCGTGGCCTGTTCTTGTAGCTTTCGATGGAATACCCGTCGTACCGGTTGAGCCCGTCTTCCGTTCCGATCCACAGGAAGCCGAGCCGGTCGCGAAAGAGTGTCGTGACGATGTCCTGGGAAAGGCCATCGCTCATGGTGATGTGGTCGAACTGAAGGTCGGAGGGCTGCGATCGTCCGATGGTAACAAATATCAGGGAGAGCAAAAAGATTTTCCGCAGCAGAGTTATGCGGTGACGAGCCTTCATGAAGGTACCCGGCTCACCGTCTTTCTGAATTTATCCGGACAGGCGGAAGCTCCGCAGTCGGAACAATGCGGATTCTCGTGAGCGGCGTCGCCGCAGTGGCGGACAGGATGAGCTTGCCGGCCTGATTCACCTTTACCCAGTATGCGCGACCTGGCGTGATAGTATCGGCGGCAGTATAGGAGATACCATAGCCGAAAAAGCTTGAAGTAACGATGCCGCCGGGGATCGAGGAGACGTTGGAGACCGGGACCGGTGTGCTGATAGAGCCGATCATATTCCAGCCGATCGCAAGAGCTAGAGTATCTGATGCCGCTGTCGCACCCAACAACAAAATCTGCTGTGCCGAGTCAAACTTAACCCAGTAGCCCTCACCGGTGCGCAGCGTATCTCTCGCCGCGTAGCCGCTTTGTGTGTATGCAAAGGCGTTCGATGAGGCGGAAGGAAATAAGAGACTCTTACGATAGTCCGGCAGATGTTGGGGGATTGAAAGCATGTTCCAGGATGGCTGCAGCTGAAGGCTTGTTACCTGGGGATAGATGATAATCGAATCTTCAACGGAACCGTTGTTTCCTTCGTCGACAAATATCGTTACAACCCCACCCGAATCATGGCCTACGTGAATGAGCTGCGAACTGGTCGAAGAGAGCGCGACATTCTTCTTACTGTAAACGATCAGTCCCTCCGGGCCCAGCCATTGCGCGCGAAGGTTGTAAGTAACGGAACTCCCGGCGTTCAAAAGAGTGATACTATTCGGAGCCGACCGCTCAATGTGAATGGAACCGCCCTGAGGCATTGAAATGTCGTTGATGCCGACCATCGCTTCTGTTTCATCGCCGGGAATAATTGCCGTAAGATGAATTGTTTTCATTTCGACCTCAGAATTGGTCGCCGTCATACCATGATCAATAGAAAGCAGGTCCGATCCGGGGGACTGTATTCCCGTTCTCAGATATTTGTACACAGCACCCTCATCTTTCATGAGGAGCGAGTACTCGGAGTCTGCGAACGAAGACACATTGATTGCGTACGCACTATCCGGAAGGTAGTAACCGTACGGAGGCGATTGCACTGCAACCGAAGAAATCATCGCGGTTGCGCCCCGGATGTCCTGCATGACCTTACCATTCGCAAACCCCAGCGTGTCCCCCGCGGGGGAGACGATACTGACCGAGCTTGTGTCGGAAACGTAGATCCAGGTTTCTCCCGTCGCTTGCGGTGCTGTAGCGTTCGGAACGTTCGATGACGAAGTCTCCAGCAGCGATAACACAGGGCGCTGAAGAAAATGACTTATGGGGAGGTTCAGGAACAATCCATCGTTTCCGATATCATAACCCAGGCCAAGAAACTCTTCCCACGTATTGGCGAGTGAGTCGAGCAAAATGTACTGATCGATCTGACCGGGGCTATTGCAGTCGTAGACCATGATGCGCCAATTGCGGGCGTCGAACTCGTCACGCACAAGCCGGAACGGGATAAGGGTGTGGGCGCGAGGATTGCTCGTGTTGAGCATCGACAAAGTTTTTGGATCGCCGTTATCTTCCAGCAGCATCGCCTTCAGATCTTCGAGGAGGTCCCTGGGCGTCACTGAAAATCGACTCGCATCTGCATGGGCAATCTGATCCCGGTCGCTCTGATACAAGAAATACTTGTTGACAGTCTGGATGCTGCTCCCGGTGGTGAGTACGCTGTAGAGCTCACTGCCCGAAGGGATATTTTGGTTCTGGGCAATAAACTCGCTGTGATATGTGAAGTGCAACAATGCCGACGTCGGAAAGCCAAAGCAGGCGCCATGCCACTCCCCCTTTATCGATTTCCACGCCTCGACCGCAGATTCTCTCGGCGGATTCAGATCACCGAGCAGCGTTGTGGTGTAGCACTTGTCGGTGCCGAATGTTTCCACGAAGAGCGGCCAATCGGGAAAATCTGAGGCTACCGGCTTCTGAGGAGTGAACAGAAAGTCCGCGGAGTACGGAGACCCTGTGAATTTGTCGGGGATGTGTGGGTAATCGAATTGGTTGTACCATGCTTGAGTCCACATGACATCTCCAGCGTTCGCGAAAAACCATCCATGATGGTCAGGGCTGAATGCTTCAAGCCCGCCGCCAGCAATCGGACGCACGAGATCGTACCCGCGCATTGTAAATCTTCCGCTCGTCACGCTTACATTGGCATCCAGGGCATCAGTGAGCTTGACAAAACAGTTGGTGGAAGTGGAGAATGTCGTTGGAGGATGCCAGACATACGTACTCTCCGTTGATGGAACAGTTGTAAGAAGAGTATAGTTGGCCCCGCCATCGACAGTGAATCGGATTTCAACATTGCGCGGTACATCCCGCAACCAGCGTATTGTGTCGGCTTGATCAACGACGACACGCGATCCGGGAGCGGGATTCACAACCCAAAGGGAAGCATGCTTCAACAGGAACGCGCGTGTCTGTAAGTTATGCCTCCCGATACCGGTGATTTGGCCGCTGTTGTTAATATCATACGCATCAATAAGGAGCCATCCCCCGGACGTATCTGCCAGATTGTTGAGGTCATACATCCCCCCGTCCCGCCAAAGAACGGCATGGGATTGATTATTGCCAGGCAATTGAGACTGACCTACAATCTGGCCGGCATCATTTATCGCATGGGCAATCGAAGTCTGGCCGCCCAGCGTTCCGAGGTCTCTGATCGAGTCGCCGGCTTGCCAGACAAAAGCATGATACGGGACGGAGGGCATTTTGGTCATCCAACCAACTACCTGACCCGAATTGTTAATTCCGAACGCGATAGAGAATGATGGATTCGGAGGGCCGAGGTCCGTCATGGTGCCATCGTGCCAGAGGAATGCGTGTGTGAAACTTCCGTCACCAAGGAACGCGCTATAGGACCCGACGATCTGTGTTGAATTATTGATGGCGGTGGCACTCGATGAATACCCGGTGAGTGTCATGAGGTCTGTTCCGGTACCGTTGTTCCAGAGATACGCGTGTGCCTGGGATTCATTTCCCACCATAACGCTCCTGATTCCGACGACATGGCCTGAATCATTGATCGCATTCGCATGGGCATATACTGTAGCTGAATCGATGTCGCTCATACTATTATTCTGCCATACGAACGCATGATCGCTCGCATTGGAGGCGTCATAACCCCAACCGACCACCCTGCCGGAATTATTTATCGCCTGAGCATGAGATTTGGGGTATCCGCTCAATGTGCCGAGGCTCGTCATGGTTCCATCCTTCCAGCGGAACCCGAGCGCATCTCCCGTGAGCGTGAAATACTCGCCGGCAACTTCTGCCGAATCATTGATGCCGTAGCCAACGGAGTAAGGTATACCGAGATCGATAATCTTAAAATGGGGTTGTGCCAGTAGATCATCCGAAAGAAGCATCCCGATGCTCAGGCAGGCAATGTGGGACAGAACAGAAATACGCTTTGTCAAGATCCCTCTGATTTGTACATAATAGAAGGCAGGAGAACTGTCCTGCTATGCGGACTCTTTCAAAAACTTTTCACACAGCGCCACGTCTTCAGTGCTTCCGAGAAAAACAGGTGTATGCTGGTGAAGTGAGGTGGGCTGCACCTGGAGTATGCTTTTCGTCCCGTCGCTCGATTTGCCCCCTGCCTGCTCGATGATGAACGCCATTGGGTTGCATTCATACATGAGGCGGAGTTTGCCCTGAGGATTTTTCCGGTCGCCGGGGTAGGCAAAAATTCCCCCATATAATAGAGTACGGTGCGCGTCTCCGACCATCGTTCCGATATACCGGAGCGAGTACGGCCGGTTCGTTGCCTTGTCCGACTCTTTGAGATATTGAATATACTTCTGCATCCCGTCGCTCCAGTTGCAGTAGTTGCCTTCGTTCAGGCTGTAGATTTTTCCTTTGGAGGGAATCCGGATGTTTTCATGAGAGAGCAAAAACTCTCCGACGCTGGGATCGAGCGTGAAGCCGTGTACGCCGTGCCCTGTCGAGTAGACGAAGATGGTGCTTGAACCGTAGATGATATAGCCGGCAGCGACTTGTTTGTAACCAGGCTGGAGACAATCCTGCAGGGTGCCTTTTCCCGTCGTCGAGACCCGTTTGAAGATGCTGAAAATCGAACCGATCGTAATGTTGGCGTCGATATTTGACGAACCGTCGAGCGGATCATACAGGAGAACATACTTTCCCGCCGCGTACTCGTCGGGAATGTGAAGGATGTCTTCGTTTTCTTCGGACGCCATAACGCAGACGTGCCCTCCGTGGTCCATCGCTTTGAAAATCGTTTCATCGGCGAAGACATCGAGTTTTTTTACGATGTCGCCGCTCGAATTCGTATGATCGGTCGAGCCGAGGACGTCGACGAGCCCTGCTTTACTCACTTCGCGCCAGACGAGTTTCGCCGCGAGCGAAAGGTCGTGCAGGAGCCCGGAAAATTCGCCGGTCGCTCCGGGATGTTTCGCTTCCTGTTCATTGATGAAGCGTTCCAGCGTCATGAATTTAGTGGGGGATGGCATCAACGTTTTGTTTGATGGTGCATGTGCGAAGGATTGATTGGATAAACTACCAAAAATCACTCTGAGTTGCAAGGGCATTTTTGCGTTTCTGGTGAAATGTGACTATATTTTGCCTAATTATAGTCCGCAGGAATACAACTCTCCACGAAGCTTCAATCATGAAATTCATCGTATGCATTAATCACGTTCCGGATACCGAGACGAAAGTCAAAGTAGGGCCGGACGGCAAAACTATCGATAAGGCTGGCGTTAATCACATGCTCAATCCGTATGATGAATATGCCATCGAAGCGGCGCTCCGGTTCAAGGAAAAGATGACCGGAGAAACGATCGCCGTGTCGCTCGGAGGCGATACCCACAAGGAGGCCCTCCGCAAGGCGCTGGCAATGGGCGTCGATAAAGCGATTCTGCTGAAAGACGATTCCGTCCGCGATTCGTATTCGGTCGCAAGCGCGCTGGCGGAATGCCTGAAGACACTCTCGCCGGATTGCGTCTTGTTCGGAAAGCAGTCGATCGATTACTACGACGAGCAGGTTCCCGGGCTCGTGGCGGAGATGATGGGAATGCCTTCGGTTTCGGTTGTCGTAAAGGTTGACGTGCAGGACGGAAAGATTGTCTGCGAGCGCGAAATCGAAGGGGGACATGAAATTGTGGAAACAAAATTTCCCGTCGTCCTCTCAGCGCAGAAGGGCTTATACGAACCACGGTATCCTTCGTTAAAGGGAATCATGTCGGCAAAAACCAAGCCGATTGAGGAGCGCACGCCCTCACCGATGGCGTCTAAAGTTGAGGCCGTCACCATGAGCAAGCCCCCCGCCAAATCAGCGGGGAAGATCGTCGGTTCTGATGTCGCCGCGGTCCCGGAGCTTGTCCGCCTCCTCCAGGAAGAAGCAAAAGTTTTCTAATCAGGAACAATTTCTTAATTTTCCCCCGTTAATAAAAATGAAACTCCTCGCATTCGCAGAGCAGCGCGAAGGAAAATTCAAAAAGTCGGCGTATGAGGTAACTCAGGCCGCAGGCAAGCTGGCAGAACAGCTGGGTGGCGAAGCGGTAACAGTCGTCGTCGGCAATACGGTAAGCGCCATCGCCCCGGAACTTGGTGCGTACGGCGCAAAAAGAGTTATTGTCGTGCAGGATCCCCGGCTTCAGTACTATTCGACGACAGCATACGCGAAGATCGTCGCCGAAATTGCAAAAAAGGAGTCAGTGACAGCTCTCTTTCTTCCTGCAAGCCAGATGGGAAAGGATTTGGCACCCCGCGTCGCCGCGAAACTCGACGCGGGAGTCGCCGCTGACTGTGTCGCGCTGAACGTCGAACAGGGAGAAATTACAGGAGTGCGTCCCGTGTATGCGGGCAAAGCCAATATTACCGTCAAGGTGACTTCTCCGGTAAAAATATTCACACTCCGGCCGAATGTCTTTACCGCGAGTGCCTCAAATGGCGCCACCGCAAATGTTGAGCAGGCCGCCGTTGAGTTAACGGATGCGGACTTTTCCGCGAAAGTAACGGGAGTGAAGATCGCAGAAGGACGCCCCGATGTCACGGAAGCGAGTATAATTGTCTCCGGCGGACGTGGTATGAAAGGCCCGGAGCATTTTCATCTCGTCGAAGAACTTGCCGATGTTCTCGGCGCGGCAGTCGGCGCTTCGCGCGCGGTCGTCGACGCGGGCTGGCGTCCGCACGACGAGCAGGTCGGCCAGACGGGAAAAACAGTTTCGCCGACGCTGTATATCGCCTGCGGCATCTCCGGAGCGGTTCAGCATCTTGCAGGAATGTCTTCTTCTAAGTATATTGTAGCAGTGAACAAAGATAAGGATGCCCCGATATTTCAGGTGGCGGACTACGGGGTTGTGGGCGATGTCTTCGAAATTCTCCCCGCGCTCACCGAGGAACTCAAGAAGAAACTTCATAAGTAAGCGGAACAACTATCGTGGAAAAAATTCAGGTTGATATCTTGGGATTATCGACGAGCCCTTCAAGCGGCGGCGCCTACGCGCTGATCCTCAAAGAAGTGAACGGCAATCGGAGACTTCCTATTATTATCGGCGCGTTCGAAGCCCAGTCAATCGCACTTGAAATGGAAGGGATCAAACCTCCCCGGCCCCTCACGCACGATCTCATCAAAAGTATTCTCGAGTCGATGGGTACAGAACTTGCGGAGATCACGATCTGCGAGCTGAAGGACGGTACGTTTTTCGCGAAGCTCTCTCTGGACAGCCAGGAAATCGACGCGCGGCCGAGCGATGCGATCGCTCTCGCGGTACGGTACGGAGCGCCGATCTATGTTGCCGAGAAAGTCATGGAGGAAGCGGCGTTCCTTCCCGAGAACGAAGAAGGCGAATCCGGCGATGCTACGGGATTGAAGGGGACGAATGTGAAATTGCCGAAGCTCGAAGCGTTGCGTTCACAGCTCATGGACGCAATTGAGAAGGAAGACTACGAAAAGGCTGCATCGCTTCGCGACGAAATCAGAAAACTAGAACCCAAACAGCAGTAACTTCTTCGCCTCACCTCGCGGCGCTTACCAGCCGCACCATCTCCTTCACCGCACGTTCAAGCCCGACAGACACAGCGTGCACGATTAACGCGTGCCCGATGCTCACCTCTTCAATTTCCCTGATGCGGGTTACAGGTTTGATGTTGTCGTAGCCCAGGCCGTGCCCTGCGTTAACGCCTAATCCCAGGTTCAATGCGATCTTTGCGGCGGATCCGACCGACCGTAAACATTTCGATCGACGCGCAGAAGTCGTCGCATCCGCGTACTCCCCGGTGTGGATCTCGATCATGTCGGCGCCGATTTCCCGTGAACATTCGATTTGATTCTTTGCGGGGTCGATGAAAAGACTCACGGGTATTCCGCGATCATGAAAGCGGGCTATGACATTTGTAAGCGATGTTCTCAGTCGTATCACATCGAGACCGCCCTCCGTTGTAAGCTCCTTTCGCTTCTCCGGAACAAGAGTCACAAGATCGGGCTTCACCTTGAGGGCAATGCCGACAATCTCGGGAGTCGCAGCCATTTCAAGGTCGAGTTTCGTCGTAAGATGTCTGCGCAACCGCGTGACATCCCCGTCGCGGATGTGCCGCCGGTCTTCGCGCAAATGGCAGACAATTCCGTCGGCCCCGGCGCGCTCGCAGACGGCAGCAGCGGCTACGGGATCGGGGAGCGTGCCGCCGCGCGCGTTTCGCAGCGTGGCGATGTGGTCGATGTTGACGCAGAGGCGCATTTACTGCAGCCTCTTCCTGATGATGAACTGGAAGCGTTCAGGTTTGCGGCTTATAACACTAATATCGGAGGGGGCAGAGAGATCCGGAACCACGTCATCGGATGTATCGCGGACGAGGTTCTCATACCAAACAGAGGCATTAAAATCCTTGTCTGAGATCTTTGCGAGCTGATCAATTCCCCCCCGCACGGTGACATCCATTTTGGGCGGAATGAAGATAACCTCCCGGTTCGACGGCGTCGATGTCGCGGCAACCGGGATGCCGGAAAATATCCGCTCGGCGAAGGGCTGGACATTGAACTGGACGCGGACTGATTTCTGGAACACGACAAGCGAGTAATCGAGCGGATCTTCCAGCGGCATCGTCACGTCCGTTGCCGATCTTAAATCCGTGAACTTTTCGTAGACGGTATGCCACATCGTCAAGTTGTCGATCGTCTCTTTCGCTCCGCCCACCGTAATGCTCTCGGGGAGGATTTGAATGCCTCCGACCTGTCCGTAACCAGGATGAAATTCCAGCACCATACGGGGAACGACCGGCAGATGTTTTTCTACATAATCATCCAGCGCAAGAACAAGGGTGTCGGGCTTACTCTCGACGGCTTGAACGGAAAAGGGGAGCTTGATGTGTTCGAGGAGATCCCTGCTGGTAATAATAAACGGCTGGGACGTGAGCGTGGAAGCGTCGATAAAATATTTTAATCCGGGCGTCATATACAGCCCGGCGAGGAGCCATCCGCTTCCGCTGAACCGGACCGCTACGGTCTTCGGGAGCGGGTTTTTCAACGCTTTGCCTGCCCTGAGATTTTCCACGACGACGGGGAGATGGCGGACGACGACATAATCCTGGCGCATGTTGACCGCGAGCCAGGCGAGGATGGCGAAGATCACGGAAGCGATCATGATATGGTAGCGCTTGTTCTCCATCGAGCGTCGGTAACATACTAAAATAAAAAACTCCACCCAAACGACGTCAGGTGGAGTTTCTTCGCGGTGAATGTCTTACTGGGGGAATCGCACCCGCATGAGTTCAGCGATGAGCTCGTCTTTGTTCGCGCGCGAGATCTGCCTGCCGGCAATCGTCAGCCCATCCATGCCCCGGGCGTACCTGCGGAGCTCGTGGACGGTCATCCCGTCGAGCTGTTTGCGGAACGTCGATTCATCATCGCTCAGGACAATCTGCGGAGATTCCTCTTCGGCAGCCTGAGGTTCAGGCTCGGCGGCCATCGCCGATTCGGGTTCCGGTTCCGGAGCCTCGACAACTTTCGGTGCAGTCCGCCGCGGTTTTACTGCCTGCGGTTTCGAGACCGAAAGATATTCGGGTTTTTCTTTTGACTGTGACGCGGGAGGATAGATGAGAATTTCCGACTCGTCATCCGGCCTCGGAATAACGTGGACCGAGACGAGTTCGCCGATGCGCTGTGCCGCGGCGGCGCCTGCATCGACCGCGGCACGGACAGCGGCAACGTCGCCGATGATCTTGATCGTCATCAGGCCGGCGTCGGCGCGTTCGCGTCCGACCAGCGTGACGTCGGCGGCTTTTGTCGCGGCATCGGCTGCCTCAATGGCGCCGATGAGTCCGCGCGTTTCTATCAATCCTAATGCGTACTCTAGCATGCGTTATTCGGTTTCCGGGAACCTTATGATGAACAGGTTCGGAAGATACTGAACGAACTGAGGGTTATTTTCCCTGCGGACGTTTCGGAAGAATCATTTCCACGTCCATATGCGGGCGCGGAATGACATGGACTGACACCAACTCTCCGACGCGCTGGGCTGCTGCGGCACCTGCATCAGTTGCGGCTTTGACGGCACCGACGTCGCCACGCACCATTACCGTGACGTACCCGCCACCGATAACTTCTTTACCGATGAGGGTAACCTTTGCCGCTTTAACCATTGCATCTGCTGCTTCGACAGAACCAACAAGCCCTTTTGTTTCGACCATGCCGAGCGCATCAAGTGAGATATCTGCCATTGTGAACTCCTTCTAAGAAATAGTGAAATTTACGTGAGTCGAATATACTGAATCGGGAGCACAGAGTCAACAACATCACCGAAAAATGCGGATTTTTCTGAAAATTGCCGACAAATTGTGCTCCGCAGCGGTCGCCTGCATAAATTTTTTGGGCAGCCAACCTTTAGATGCCTCGTGACTTTCTCTCTATGCTTATCAATGCATCCCGGCGGCTCTAAAACGCATCAAATCAGACGAGGAACGATTGCCCGCAACAAAATCGTTGAAATTTTAGACCGATTTCGGTATATTTTCCGTGCACTCAAAATATTTCCCGATAATGACTTATGGCTCTTACTAGAACAGCGAAAATCTGGATCACGATACTGGCGATTCCGCTGGCCCTTATTATAGTAGCCATGGTTGCCGCCAAAATCTACTTCACCAACGAAAAACTCAGGGCGCTCGTTGTCCCCAAACTGGAGTCGTCGACCCATCGCACGGTGACGGTCGGAGATATGTCGGTTTCCCTCTTTCCGCCCCTGACGCTCTCGGTGGAGAATCTGAAAATTTCCAATCCTCCGGGCTCCAAATTCGGGCGGGATGAATTTGTATCGCTCGATGAGCTGAAGCTGAAAGTAAATCTCTTCGCGCTTTTCGGCAACAAGGTCGAGATCGACTATATCATCCTCGAACGGCCGCGCATTTACCTCGAAGTTGATGAGCATGGATCGAAAAATTACTCGATGAAGGAGCCTGGCGAGAAGGAGACAAGTGAACCATCAAAAGGCGGCTCGTCCGGAGAGCTGCTGCTTTCCAATCTTGAAATCAATGACGGGGTTATCGAGTTTGTCAACAACAAGCGCGACAGCCGTTTCGATATTGAGGGATTGCATCAGACGCTCAAGGTGCATTCGACGGACGGAAACCAGAAACTTCAGATCGAAGGAGGCTCCGATATCGATACGCTCCGGTACGGCAGCACGAAGGCGTGGTATCTCAGCATCCAGCCAACGAACGCCGACCTGCATATGACGTATGGGATTAATGAGGATGTGTTGACCTTCGACGACGTTTCTGCGAAGCTTCACGATCTTCCGATCAAGGTCGCCGGATCGATTTCGAAGCTGCAGCAGGAAACCAATTTTTACGATCTCACGATCACGTCCCCCTCGGCGCAAATGGACCAGCTCCTGTCTCTCGTGCCGCAGGAACTTTTGAAAAAAGCGAAGGGGATGTCGAGCTCCGGAGAAATTCAGCTCTCGGCCCTCTACAAAGGAAATTCAAGTGAAACAGTAAGCCCCGGCGTCTCCGGAAAGTTTTCGATTGCCGGAGGAAAAGTTCAGTACGCCTCGCTCCCCAAATCGATCTCGAACATCAACGTCTCAGGTGTCTTCGATATTCCCGAAGCGCCGGTGGACAAAAAAGATATCGGGACGCTGAATGTCGATAAGTTCTCGGCGACCATCGGCCGGAGCGATGTGAGCGGTTCGCTTGGCGTTTCAAATTTCGATAATCCGCATACGAAGGCCCACCTCAACGGAACGGTCGATCTCAACGAGGTCAAAGATTACTATCCGCTGGAACCGGGAAGCGAATTCTCGGGCACGATGAAGACCAACGTATCGCTCGAGGGAAACGCAAAAACGCCCGAGTCAATGAAGGCGAACGGCAGCATGGAGTTTCTCAATGTGACGGTGAAGACTGCCGGCTCCGACAAGCCTCTGCGCGATCTCAACGGCGTCATCGCGTTTAATAACCAGCTCATCACGTCGAAGCAGCTGCTCATGAAGGTCGGCGAATCGGATCTCAACACATCCTTTTCGGTGAAGAACTATCTCGGGTTGGTCATGGATAAGAAAACGGCCGGCAAACCGACGGCCACCGTTACATTGAAATCGAAGCAGTTGCGGATGGCGGACTTCGTGAGCCAGGAGCCGACGGCGAATGAAAAAGCACAGGGAAAGGCTTCCGCCAAACAAGGCACGGTTCTCCCGGATATCGACATGGACGCGCAGGTGAGCGTGGATAAGTTCGTGACGGAAAAGTTTACGTTTGAAAATGCCCGCGGCACGGCGAAAGTCTCTAAGGGGATCATTGATGTAAAAGATATGTCCCTGAACGTTTTTAACGGCACGGTGAAGTCGAACGGGTACGTCGACCTTCACGATCCGAAGCGCAGCCCGTTCGATCTCGATCTCGACGTCAAAGGGGTGGAATCCAACTCGATGCTCTCGAACTTTACGTCGATGGGAAAGTATCTCTTCGGGAAGCTCTCGACGACCACAAAGATCAAGGGAGATTTGAACGACACGATGGGGCTGGACACGAAGACGCTCTTCGGCACCGGCGTCATTGACATCAACGACGGCAAGCTTCTCGGATTCCCGCTGACGCAAAAACTTGCCGAGGTCACCAACCTTACCGAACTCAAGGAAGTAAATTTCAAAGACTGGACGAACGCCTTTACCATTTCCAACGGCAGGATCGTTGTCAAAGACCTCAAGGTTCATTCCGGTACCACAGATTTTCTTGTGGGAGGATCGCAGGGGCTCGACGGCACAATGGATTACGCCCTTACGGTTAAGCTTCCCGGGTCGGTGTCGGACAGGATCAACCTCGGAGGCATCGCAGGACAGCTGATCGATAATCTCAAAGATAAGGACGGAAGGCTGAATCTCACGTTCGACGTCACGGGCACCAATACGAATCCGACCATCAAACTTAATCAGGATGTGGCAAAAGCGGCCCTCGAACAAAAGGCGAACGACGCAAAAAAGAAAGCCGAAGACGGGCTCAAAAAGAAGGCGGAAGACGCACTGAAGAAATTATTCAAGCGCCCATAGCATGGGCAAATCCGCCCGCATCGCTGTCGCCCCCAAACAATCCCTCGGTCAGAATTTTCTTGTCGACGATAACATTGCCCGGAACATCGTCAGGGATCTTCATCTTGACGGCCAGGACATTGTTGTAGAGATCGGCCCCGGCCAGGGGGCGCTCACCAGGCAGCTTGCCCCGCACGTTTCGCGTCTCATTGCGATGGAGATCGACCAGCGTGTCATCGAGGCGCTCCAGCAGGAGCTTGGTTCGGACAAGGTGACGATTCTGCGCCAGGATTTTCTCGCAGCGGAGCTCTCAAAGGTCTCATCAGAGTACAGGAAGAGGCTTCGTGTTGTCGGAAACATTCCGTATCATCTGACGAGCCCGATACTCTTTAAAGTATTTGAGGAACACCAGGCCGTTACGGATCTCACGATCATGGTGCAGAAAGAGGTGGCCCGAAGAATCGTCGCGGGCCCGGGAACGAAGGAATATGGAATCCTCTCAGTGTTCTCGCGATTTTACGGGGTGCCGCGGAAGCTGTTTGACGTTTCTCCGAACTGCTTTTACCCAAAACCGAATGTGACGTCAACAGTGATCCAGATCTCCATGCACCCGTTGCTGCCCGAACTCGATATTCCGCTGTTCAGCAAAGTGGTGCGGACAACATTCGGCAAACGCCGCAAGGTGCTTCGCAACAGTTTAAAAGATCTTCCGTACGATGATGAGGTCCTTCAGCGTATCATTGGCAACTCGAAAATTTCTCTCGACCGCCGCCCTGAAGAACTTACGATGGAAGAATTTATTACATTGACGAACGACATACAGCACAGCATAGGATGACACAGGACGCACGCGATATCGACCAGACGATCATCACCGAAGACGCGAT